>CAJTPR010000004.1 GCA_910578275.1 uncultured Bacteroidales bacterium
TCATGCGCCTCTTGTAATATTTCGTATCTTCGCGGAGACAAGCCGGCGTCAATCCGGATAATGCCTATCGGACAGGCGGCGGTGGAATTATTAACCCTTAAAATCATAGGATCATGGAAGAACGTAAAGGTATTGTCACCATGCAGGGTGGCGCGCTTACATTGTGCGGACCTGAAATCAAGGTAGGGGACGTGGCTCCCGATTTTACGGTGCTAGATGCAAGTCTGAAGCCTGTCAAGTTGAGCGATTTCAAAGGAAAGGTCAAGGTCATTTCCACTATTCCCTCCATCGATACGGGCGTTTGCGCCATGCAGACCCGTCGTTTCAACCAAGAGGCCGCGGCCTTGGACGGTGTGGCCATCTTGACCATTTCCTGCGATTTGCCTTTTGCCTTGGGGCGTTTTTGCGGTGCGGAAGGCATCGACAAGGTGCTTACCTTGTCCGATCATAAGGAAACGGACTTCGGTCTGAAATACGGTTTCCTCATCAAGGAACTCCGTCTCTTGAATCGCGGTATCGTCGTCATCGACCGTGACGACAAGGTGGTTCATGTCGAATACGTGAAGGAAAATACGGAGTTGCCGGATTTTGATGCGGCCTTGGCTGCCGTACGTGGCAAGATTTCATAGGTAAAGTTCTGATGCGGAAGGTTGCTTGACATCGGACACGTGCTCCCTCGGATTGGCGGCCTTCCGTATTCCCTCCGTCCATTGGATTTCGGCTTGCCCGAGGAGGCATTCTATTTGAGGTCTGTACCTGCTATCTTGTAGGCGAAGGTACGCTGTACACGGCAATATGACGTTTTATGGATTGGATGATCTTGATAGTCGCAGGCCTTTTCGAGACAGGGTTCGCGTTTTGTCTCGGTAAGGCCAAGGAGATGACCGGTACGGAACATTGGCTTTGGATGGGCGGATTTCTGGCTTGCCTGACGCTTAGCATGTTGCTGTTGGCCAAGGCCGTGCAGACGATACCGATAGGGACGGCCTATCCGGTATGGACGGGGATAGGCGCGGTCGGAACGGTCGTGGCGGGCATATTGTTCCTGCACGATCCCGCTTCGTTTTGGAGATTGTTCTTCATTACGACATTGATCATATCCGTCGTGGGACTTAAAATGGTGAGTTGATGATGAAAAAGATTCTTTTTGTTTGCCATGGCAACATTTGCCGTTCTCCGATGGCGGAATACGTCATGAAGCAGATGGTGGAAGATGCCGGTTTGACGGACGGATTCGAAATAGATTCGGCTGCGACTTCCACGGAAGAAATCGGAAACGGCGTGTATCCTCCCGTGAAAGCGATGTTGGAAAAGGCGGGAATGGATTGTTCGTCTCATGCCGCCCGTCAGATGACCAAAGCAGACTACGACCATTACGACCATATCGTCGTAATGGATACTAATAACTTGAACAATATCAAGCGGATTGTCGGAAACGACAAGCAAGGCAAGGTATGCCGTCTGTTGGATTTCACGGACCAGACGGGCGACATCGCCGATCCTTGGTACACGCGCGACTTCGAACTTACCTGGAAGCAGGTCCGGGCAGGCTGTTCGGCTTTCCTTGCCTGGTTACGTGCCTGACGTCTTTTGCCGTTTCCGTTTCCGGAACTTTCCGTTGCTTGAGGATCGAATTCATGTTTTCCAATGCCCATCGGGTCAATTCGTGGATAATCGGAACGAGCGACTTGCCAGTGGCCGTCAGCGCGTATTCCACGCGGACGGGAACTTCGGCGAATACGGTACGGCTTATCAGGCCGTCGGATTCAAGGATATGTAGCGTATTGGCCAATACCTTGGTAGATATGTCCGGGATTTGCTTGCCCAGTTGATTGAACCGTAGCGGACCTTTTTCGTCCAAGGTAAGGATCAACAGCAGCGCCCATTTGTTGCCGAAGCGCGCCACCACGTTCCGGATCGGGCAGATTTCGATTATCGAATTCCTTTCATCTTTTTTTATCATTCCAACTGTTTGTTTTTTACCAAAAGTGTTGTTTGGGTAAGTTATTGATTATTTTGTAACTTCTTGTTTGTTAGGTTTTTCCTTTTTACTTTCGTGCTGTCGAAAGGATAACTGCTTTCTTTTTCAAAGTTAGTTTCCAGAAATTAGATGACAAAATAACTTAAAAGAGAAAAAAGATGAAAGACATTCGAAAGACGGCCGAGGCGGCAAATTTCACCGCCATCGATTTGGGAAAGATGAACGAGTTGCAGGACTTTGTGTTGGAATTGGATTCAGGACTGAAGATTCCGGGCAAGGTTTTCGGCGGAACGGCCTTGAAGGCCACCGGCGGAGAATTTTCTTTCCAGATGTTCAGGCCGGGTACGGAAACGGGCTTTTTACACACGCACAAGAAACATGAGGAACTCTATTTCTTTTTGAGCGGATCGGGAACGTTCCAAGTGGACGGGCATGTTTTTCCCGTAACCGAGGGCAGCGTGGTACGGGTGGCACCGGAGGGCAAGCGTTCGGTTCGAAACAACGGGGACGCACCCTTGGTCATGCTCTGCGTGCAATATCGCGGCGACACGTTTACGGAAGAAGATGCATCCGACGGCCGGATCCTGTCCGAAGCGGTAAGATGGTAGGGAACTTGTGGACAGAGGTATATCGCAGGGCAGCGTACGGATTCCGTACACTGCCCTGCAATGTGCAAATCCACGCTGAACCCGTCAGGAGGGGAGGAAATCAAGGTCTTACGGCCTGTATCCTGAAACCTGCAGTATTTCCATAGGGGCGGCGGAGAGCAATGTCTGGAAGTCCGTGCCGGATTTCTTGAGATAGGCACGGACGATTTGCAATCCCGTGAATTGCGCCAATCGGGCCGGCGCACCTTCCAGTAGCGGATTGAAAGGCCCTTCGTTCACGAAATAACGGAATTTGACGGGGTTGGTCTCAAAGAGCAGGTTCTGTTGCACGACATATTGCCATGCTTCCTTTTCATGCGTCTTGCACCATAGAAGTTGTTCTTTGGTGTAGCCGAATATGTTTTCCGGCGAAGTTCCAGGCAGCACTTGCTCCATGAACCAGGCCACTTTGCCTTCGTACACCATGAAATCGAGCAAGGAGCGCTTTTCTTCCTGTCTTATCCACGCCGAACCGATTACCCGAGCCACGTCCGGGGCCAGGTGGGCCGCATTGAGCTTGCGGCTCATGTAGCGAGGAATGCCCGCTTCGTCCAGCAAGGCTTCGTTTCCGTCCACATAGAGATCGAGCGCGATGGAAAGGACGGTATCGAGATACATGACCCGGTTCACGAAATCGAAATAGGAGATGTAGGTATAGACTCGCGGATTCTGGAAATCAGGGAATAATTTCTTGGTATGATGGAATATTCGGGCCAAATCCAGGCCCAGGTCCTTGGAATCGGCATATTGCCGGCCGATTTTGGCATAGGTGCCTTGGACCACGGGATCTTCGATGAAGTTCCGTATGCGGAGCAGGTTCACCCTGTTTTCCCAGTCGGCGCCGTCCAGATAGAGCGGAAAACTGTCGCTGAGTCCTTGCAGGCTTTCCTTGAGGCGGCTCGTGTCCAGTCGCATGAGCGCCTGGTCGTAACGCAAGACCGGAACAGGTTCCGTTTTCTTGTCGTCATTTTGACGGCAGCCGGTCACCGTCAAAATGACGGAAAGGAGGATCAGACATTTCTTGAGTTTCGGATTCATGATGCGAAAGGGCTATATGATTTGAAAACCGAGCAGGAAACTGAACGTTCCCGTCTTGAAGGCTTGCCTGCGGTATTTGAACATGTCGGTACCCGAAAATTCGTAACGGAAGGCGAGGAAGACGAAATCGTACTTGAAGCGCAGTTCTGCCATCACGCCGACGTTGACGGTCCGGATGCCCTTTTCGATGTCTTGCCGGTTAACCGTTATTTGTTTCTTGTTTTCTTGCGGCAGGCCCACTGTCGCGCACGCAAGGAATGAAGCGTTGAAGGAACTGGATGCCGGGAAGAACGATATGCCCAGTCCGACGGGCACGTTGATGTCGGTATAATGGCAGGAGAGCTTGAAATCGCCATAGGCCGTATCGGACGAAATCCCGTCAGCGGCGAGCCTTCGCCCGGAAACGTTCAGCTCGAAATAGGCGAAAAAGCGTTTGGCGAAGTCGAATTGGAAGAACGCGCCGCCGGTAACGCCGATTTTGGTCTGCGCCGGCCCGAACTGCCATGCGCCCGAAGAAGGAAAGGTGCTGTTACAGGCTCCGCCGACGGTAATTCCGAAATGCAATTTTTCACTTCCCGCGCTTTTGAGCATCTGCCCGGATGCAAAGGCGGGAAGCAGCAACAAAAAGACCGGGGCAAATCGGCAGAATGAAGATTTGATGTATTTTTGCATAAACGGGCGGGGGCGTCCTTTTTGTTTGCCTTTGCCAAGTTTCAAAAATACGTAAAAATATGAAAAGCCCCGTTCTTTCCATATTCGTGTTGATGTGCTTTTCGTTCGTGAGCGCACAAAGCGGAAATGTCCGTTTCATAGATAGCCCGTCGTGGATCCTGGCTCAGGAGGGCGGATCGGACGTGCGTTCTCCTGAAACTGCCGTATCGGAAGCCCGGCGGCAGACCGGTGTGACGTCCCAGGGAGATTCCGATGCCGGATCAAGTCCCCGTCCTGCGCAGAAACGGCAGGAAAGTGCCGGAACGCAAGCCTCGTTGCGTCCGGTCGCTCCGAAAAAGGAGGGCTTCTTTCATGTGGGCGTGTATGTCACGCCTGTCATCAACTGGCTCAGTTCGTTGAATAAGCCATATTCGCGTTCGGGCGTGACGGCCTGCGTGACGCCCACGGTCATGCTCGACATGCGTCTTTTCGGCAGGTTCTACGTAGGAGTAGGTGCGGCTTTGAATACTTTCGGCGGAAAGGTGCGGTATCCCGACTTGGGGCAGGTGAAGCACGAGCGTTCGTACATGTTTTCCTATGTCGAAATTCCGGCACGTATCAAATGGCAAACGCGTAATTTCGCCGGCAGCAAGGGCTCCATTTTCCTTTCGGCCGGTGTGAATCTCGGATTCGGGGTAAGTTACAAGTACAAGGATATATACGACGGCCCCATCCCGTTCGCGGACGGCAGCACGATAGAGGGCGTGCTCAAGCACAAGGGGCGCATGAAGAAAGACAGCCGTCTGGTGAACCTGGCCGGCGTGGCCCAAGTAGGGTATAATTACCAGATCGCCCCCAGGGTGAACCTGGTGATGGGCGTGGAGTACCACTATGGTTTCGTGCGTCCGGTCAAGAAAGGGAAACTTGTGGACGGATTGGGAAAACCGACTTACAACAACCAGCAGGTAGGATTGGTTCTTGGCGTGATGTTTTAGCAGGACAGCGTAATTGGAGTTCAGACATGAAGGTCTCGATTTTGCAGGAGTCGTTCTTTCCCGGGGCATGGGAAGAGAATTACAAGAAAATAAGCACTTTCTACAAGAAGGCCTGTCGGGAGAAATCCGACCTGGCCATTGTGCCCGGCGATGCCTTGTGCGGGTTCGATCCGCTGAGCTTGTTGGATTATTCGGTTTGTTCGGACAAGATTTCCCGTTTACAGAAAAAACTGGTGCAGGAAACGAATACCGCCACCGCCCTGGTTTTCGATTCCCCTTTTGCCCTCGACGGATCTTTCATGCCTTCGTTGATGTTGGCCGTGGGCGGTTGCATCCGTTTTTCGACCAAACAGCACCCCGAAGCAGACGCGGACATGCAGGCCGATATTTTTGAATATGAGGGGAAAAGGATTTACTTTTCCTATTTGTCGGATTGGACGTTGGTGACGGTAGGCACGCAAGACGATATTCCGGCAGACATGGCCGTGTTGCTGGATGCCCGCTTGTTCAAGGCCGGCAACGAGACCTTGTTGCGGCATCGCATGTTGGATTGCCTGGCCAAGGTCTTCGACGAGGTGGTTTACGTGGATCAATGCGGCGGCCAGGCGACGACGGTGCTTACGGGGGCGTCCGCGTTTTTCTCTTCGGGCGATTGTCGTTTGCAATTGCCTTATTTCGAACCGGCCGCATGCACGTTCGACACGCAAGACAAGCCCAAGGGAAAAGTGGTCCGCATGCCCGAGGAGGGACAAATCGCCCTTATCCATGATGCGATCGTATGCTGCATACGCGATTATTTCAGGCAAAACGGGATAAAAAAGGCGGTCTTGGGACTTTCGGGAGGCATCGATTCGGCCGTGGTACTTCCTTTGGCGGTAGAGGCGCTGGGCAGGAAAAACGTGTTCGGGCTTATGATGCCTTCGCAGTTCTCTACCGGCCATTCGGTGGAGGATGCGGTGAAAGAGGCGGAAAATTTGCAGATCTATTATGAAATCATACCGATAAAGCCTTTGTATGATGTTTTCATGAAGCAACTGGCGCCCGTGTTCAAGGACACGCCTTTCGGCCTGGCGGAAGAAAACCTGCAAGCGCGTATCCGTGGCAACCTGTTGATGGCCACGGCCAACAAGACGGGGGCGATGTTGCTCAACACGTCCAACAAGAGCGAGTCGGCCTGCGGCTACGGTACGATGTACGGGGATTTGTGCGGCGGCATGTCGGTCATCGGCGACTTGTACAAGAGACAGGTATATGAGTTGGCCCGTTACATCAACCGGAAAAAGGAAATCATTCCGCAAAATTGTATCGACAAGGCTCCTTCCGCCGAATTGCGTCCGGGTCAGCAAGATAGCGATTCCTTGCCTCCTTACGACTTGATAGAGAAAGTACTACGGATGCATTTGGAGGAAATGAAAGACGAAAAGGAGATTGTTCGTTCCGGCGTGCCCAAGGACGTGACCGTCCGGGTGTTGGATCTGTTCAACAAGAGCGCATACAAGCGCCGTCAGGCTCCGCCGGCCATTCGATTGAGCGAAACGCTGTTGGCTGTGGATGTGAATATTCCTCCCGCATACAAGAAAAGCCGGTAAAACAAGTTACCGGCTTTTCCTTTCCATGACAACCTTTTTCAGCAGCCGGGCGCAGAAGCCGAACAGCGTTCGGATTATGCCGAGGCGCGAAAAAGGTCGGTAGCAGACCAACGTCGTTAGAACCCTACGGCATTCACTTCCTTTATTTCCGGCACTTCGTTGCGGATGGCCACTTCGACTCCTTGTTTCAGCGTCATTTGGGCGCGGGGGCAAGTTCCGCATGCACCATGCAGACGGACGTTCACGACCATGTCGTCGGTCATTTCAACAAACGAGATGTCTCCGCCGTCGGCTTGCAAGGCAGGACGGATACGGGTCTCGATGATTTGCCGTACCTTTTCGATGACGGCCAGTTTTTCCTGATTTTCCATTTTATTTAATTCCTTTTTTATCTTTGTTTTATTTTGATTCTCCTATACTGACTATTTAAGCATTTCTCAGCAGCTTCTCAAGTCGATCACCTTTTGGGCGAGCGACAAGAAAGCCTCGCTTACGGGGCTTTTTTCGTTCAACACTTCCGGCTTTCCGGCATCGCCGCTCAATGCGGTTTCTTCCGTCATGGGAATCTGTTCCAATACAGGGTATCCCATCTGGGCGGCATATTTTTCGAACGCGCCCTTGCCGAAGATGTAGTATTTCTTGTCCGGCATGTCGCCCGGCACGAAATAGGCCATGTTCTCGACCATGCCCAGCATGGGAATCTTGACGGCCTGGAACATCTGTGCGGCACGCTTCACGTCGGCAATGGCCACTTGCTGCGGGCTGGAAACCATGACCACGCCGCTTACGGGCAATGTCTGCACGATGGTGAGGTGTATGTCGCCCGTTCCGGGAGGCAGATCCACGACCATGTAGTCTATCTCATCCCATTTGGTTTCGGTAAACAGTTGCTTGAGGGCATTGGAAGCCATGGGACCGCGCCAAAGGAGACCTTTGTCGGCATCGACGAAGAAGCCTATGGAAATGATCTTGATACCGTATTTTTCCACGGGGAGCAACAAGGTCTGTTCGCCTTGCTGGACGCCTTGCGGCTGGACGTTTTCCAATGCGAACATCGTGGGAATGGACGGTCCGTAGATGTCGGCGTCCACCAAGGCCGTTTTTTTCCCTTTTTTCGCCAAGGCGATGGCCAGGTTCGCGGCCACGGTCGATTTTCCCACGCCGCCTTTCCCGGAAGCCACCGCGATGATATGCTTCACTTTTTCAAGTTGTCGCAGATTGTCGGCAGGTATCTCGCGTTTTTCGGACGTCAGGTTGATTTCCACCTTGTAGTCGGGCGAAATATATTGGGCGATGGCTTGCGTGCAGTTGTCGCTCAATACTTTCTTGAGCGGACAGGCCGGGGTGGTGAGTACCAGGTCGAACGCGATGGTCTTGCCCTTGATGGCGATATTGCGGATCATGCCCAGGCTAACCAGGTCGGAACCCAGTTCGGGATCCATGACATGGCCCAAGGCCGCTTTCACATCGTCTATGCGGGGAGTATTTTCCATATTCAGCAAGTATGTTTTTCGATTTGCGATACCAGTCGGTTGAAAATCTGGTCGAGCGTACCGGTCCCGTCAACGGGGTAGTATCGGTTCCTTTCCATGAAATATGTCGCCACGGGCCATGTCTTTTCTTCGTATTCCTTGAGCCGTTCGATGATGACGGCTTCCTTGTCGTCGGCACGTCCCGAAACCTTTCCCCTGTTCAGGAGCCTTTCTATCAGTTCTTCCCGGGGAACTTCCAGTCCCAGCACGCCGAAGAACCTGGTGGTGAGTTCGTCCATAAGGCCTTCGAGCAATGCGGCCTGGCTGAGCGTGCGCGGAAAACCGTCGAAAAGGATACCGTTGGCATGCGGATTTTCCCGGATTGTCTTGCGGATGATACGCATGATCAGATCGTCGGACACGAAATGGCCTTGGGAGGTTATCCGGTTGATTTCCTGTCCGAGTTCCGAGCCGGACGCGGTTTCCTTGCGCAGGATGTCGCCGGTGGAGATGTACAACAGTCCGTACTTTTCCACAAGCCGTCCGCTTTGGGTTCCTTTTCCGGCTCCCGGAGGTCCGAAGATGGCGAGATTCAACATGGTCTGAAGTTTTTGACTTTTGGCCGGGTTCGCGGCCGGCCGATACCTTCAATTGAGGAAAAAGCCGGTTTTGACCGACTATTCCACCAGGCTGTATATGTCGGGCAGATTACGTCCGAAACCGTCGTAATCGAAACCGTAGCCTACCACGAAGTCGTTGGGAATGGATTTGCCGATATACTGGACGGCATAGTCCTTGGTGAATTTGTCGGGCTTGAAGAACAAGCTGCAGATCGCCACGCTCGCGGGTTTCTTGTCCTTGAGCGTCTCGAGCATGTGCGCCATGGTCACGCCGGTGTCCACGATGTCCTCGATGATGATGACGTCTTCTCCCTCGATGCTTTCCTGTAATCCGATAAGGTCTTGTACCTTGTTGGTGCTTTGCGTTCCCTCGTAGGAACTCATCTTCACCAGCGAGATGCGGCAGGGCAACGTTATCTTCTTTACCAAGTCGGCCGCGAAGATGAACGCCCCGTTGAGCACGGGCAGCAAGATAGGGCTTTTGCCGGCATAATCCCGGTTGATCCTTTGCGCCAGGTCGTCGATGACGCGGGCCAGTTCCTGAGCCGGGAGATAAGGCTTGAATTCCTTGTCCTTGATCCGGATGATTCCTTTTTCCATGGCAACGGTGTATTGCTTGGTTTTTCCAGTGTCAAAGATAATTCTTTTTCGGCGCACTGCGAACAATCGCCCCTTATTTCCTGTATCCGACGGGATGGTTGAGGACGGGCTGTTGTCCGGCCGTCAGGCCGAGCGCCTTGTGGAGGCCTTCCTTGTCCATCGTGCCGCGCGCCACGGTAGCCATGCCGTTGCCGGCACAGAAAAGGTATATGTTCTGGGAAACGTAGCCGGCATCCGTCATCGTCCAGTTCCGTTCGGGCGGAAAGGCCGAGAAGTCGCCCACGATGACCAACGTGACCGGAGCGGTGGCTGAAAATTCCTGACGGGAAGCGGCCACCTTGCGGAAGTCGCCCTTGGCCACGGGAACGAGCTCGTTCCGGAACGCGTCATAGCGGTAGGCGCCTTCGGCATCGAGCAGGTAGAGACAGATTTCTTGTTTGTTTTGCACGGTGGGAGCGGTGAAACGCTTTTCCTCGACGCGGTTCAGGCCGTTGGCTGCCCAAAGCAGGTCGGACAAGTCCTGTAACGAGAGCTCCTTGGTGTCGTATTCGCGTATGGAGGCGCGGGATGCGAAGGCTTCCATGAGGTCGCCGCCGCGCCGGGCGGTAGGGGCGAGCAGTTTTATGGTTTTGAGTTCCTGCGCGTTGCAGGAGGTAAAAAGTGCGAAAGCCAACAAAGTGGCCATGAAAGCGGTCTTTTTCATTTTTTCGTCGGATTTTTTGTGGAACGGCAAAACTAAGATTTTTTGCTAACTTTACCCGTTTGTACGAACAAAAACGCTTTCCTGATGAACAAGCAGCGTCCCATTTACGCCATCGGGCACCGCAATCCCGACACCGACTCCGTTTGCGCCGCCATTTCCTACGCGCACCTGAAGACCGAGTCGGGATGGAACGTCGTTCCGGCAAGGACGGGTCCTATCAACAAGGAAACCGCCTTCGCCCTCAAATATTTCAATGCGGAGCCTCCCGTGCTCCTCGCCGACGTCTATCCCCGCATATCCGACGTGTTGACCGACGGCGTGCTGACGATCAACGAACGGCAGAACTTGCGCGAACTGGCGCAAATCCTGCGCAAGGACGGCGTGAAGTCGATTCCTGTTGTCGATGAGCGGAACGACCTGGTGGGCATGGTCTCGGTAGGCGACATGGCCAAGCGTTACTTTGAAGACCTTGGCATGCAGAGTTTTTCGAATATAAGGGTATCACTCAATGAAATAGCGCATATCGTCGATGCCGGGACGGTGGTGGACGGAGACTTGGAGGGAATCGTGTCGGGCGAGGTCCGCATCGCCGCCGGAAGCCTGCAGACGGTACGCGGCAGCGTGCGGCCGGGAGACATCGTGTTGGTGGGAGACCGCATTCCCGAGATATTGATTTCATGCATCGACAACGGCGCAGCCTGCCTGCTGGTCACCGGCGGCAGCATCGTGCATCCGGAGGTGGTCGCCGCCGCGCGGGAGAAACGTGTGGTGGTATTGTCTTCGCCGCACGACACTTATATCTGCGCCCGCCTGATCAACCAGTGCGTTCCCGTTTCCTCGGTCATGCAGACCGACGTGGTGCGCTTCAAGCCCACCGACATGCTCAGCGAAATCAAGGACGTGATGGAGAAGCACAAGCACGCCCTGTATCCCGTGGTGGAAAACAACAAACTGGTGGGGACGGTGAGCACCGAATCGGTCATGCTGCCCGAAAAGACGAAGCTTATCCTGGTGGACCACAACGAACGGAGCCAGGCGGTGGAGGGCGTGGAACAGGCGCGGATATTGGAAATCATAGACCATCACCGGCTGGGTGGCATACAGACCGACGAGCCCATCTTCACCCGCCAGGATCCGGTGGGGTGCACCTGCACCATCGTGGCCGACATGCACCTGCACCGCCAGGTGGCCATCCCGCCCAAGATAGCGGGCCTGATGCTTTCGGCCATCTTGTCCGACACGGTGCTTTTCAAGTCGCCCACCTGCACCGCGCACGACAAGGAGATGGCATGCTACCTTTCCAAGATAGCGGGCGTGGACGTGCAGGAATACGGCATGGAACTGCTCAAGGCCGGTTCGGACATCAGCAACATGACGCCTGCCGAGATGGCCAAGAACGACATGAAGGAATTCCTTATCGGTCGTTACCGTATCAGCATCAGCCAATGTTCGGTGCTGGAAAGGCGGCAGGTGACCGAACGCAAGGCCGGGATATTGGAAGCCTTGGACGAAATGCGCCGCAAGCAAGGTTTCGACCTTTCGATCATCATGATCACGAACGTGTTGGAAGAAGCCTCCGTATTGCTGTTCACCGGAGAGCCCGTCGCGTTGATAGGCGAGGCCTTCCATCTGGACGCGTCGCGGAACATGGTCCTGCTGCCGGGGGTCATGTCGCGCAAGAAACAGGTGGTGCCGCCGCTTTCGGAAGTTGCCGGCTTATTGTCATAGGATAAGGCGGAAATGAGCGGAAACAAGGCGAAAGGCTATCTGTTGGGCGCGGCGGCGGCCGCCACTTACGGCATGAATCCGTTGTTCGCCTTGCCTTTGTACAAGGCAGGGATGGATCCCGATTCGGTGCTGTTTTGCCGTTACGTGTTCGCCGTGCCGGTCATAGGTCTGATGATCAAGCTCAGGGGGCGCGATTTCAGGCTGGAAAAGCGTGGCATCCTGCCGTTGTTTTTCATGGGTTTCCTGTTGGCCGTATCGTCCATCGGCCTGTTCTACAGTTACCGGTACATGGACGCGGGTATCGCCTCCACCTTGCTTTTCGTCTATCCCGTCATGGTGGCCTTGATCATGGCCGCCGTCTTCAGGGAGAAGATGGGCGTCATGACGATTTTCTGCATCCTGCTTGCCGTTTTCGGGGTGGGGCTGTTGTGCCGGAGCGGGGACGGAGCCGTCTTGAGCTGGACGGGAATAGGGCTGGTCATGCTTTCTTCGGTTTCGTACGCCGTCTATATCGTGAGCGTCAACCGTATAAGACGCCTCAAGGAGATGCCCACGGTGAAGATGACTTTCTACGTGCTGGCGTTCAGCAGCTTGTTGCTCTTTACCCGCGTGGGATTCGGCCAAGGTCTCGTCTTTCCGCAAGGCGCTTTCCAGTGGGGCAGCCTCGTATGCCTGTCGCTTTTGCCTACGGTGGTTTCGTTTTTGGCCACCACGCAAGCCATTCATTACATCGGTCCTACGCCGACCGCCATCCTGGGCGCCTTGGAACCGGTGACGGCGGTGTTTTTCGGCGTATTGCTGTTCGACGAAAGCCTGACGCCGCGCTTGTTCCTGGGCATCGTGCTGATCATAACGGCGGTAAGCCTGATCGTGGCCGAGGGGAACATTACCGCCTACATGGTACGTTTCCGCAAATTGTTCCCGAAACTGCCCGTGAGGAAAAAACTTTTTGGAAAATAGGAAACATTGTGCTACTTTTGCGCCTCAAAATTGTGCTTGAACCATGAAGAAAGACATTCACCCTAAAGATTATCGTTTGGTTGTATTTAAGGATATGTCGAACGACTACGCTTTTTTAAGCAAATCGACCATTCAAACGAAAGATACCATCAAGTGGGAAGACGGCAACGAATATCCCCTTGTCAAGTTGGAAATCTCCAGCGCCTCCCACCCGTACTTCACCGGCAAGGTGAAACTGGTCGATACCGCCGGTCGCGTGGACAAATTCATGAGCAAATATCAGAAGCAGCTTGAAAAGAAAAAGGCTGCGGCGGGCAAGTGATCCTTGCTGTCAGTTTGAACTTTTTATCGAAAGCGGAGGCGTAGGAACTTCCGCTTTCGTTGTATATGGCGATTTTATTTTCGATCAGTTATGAATTATCTGCTTTGCGATGAACCGGAAGCCAGGCTGCATTTGCTGCCTTTGACATTTACCCGTCCCGTGGCCCTGTTGCGGATGGGCATAGACACCTTGCGCGAGAAATGGCAGGCCTTTTTGGGCGAGGACGGCGGCTTCTTGACC
Source organism: uncultured Bacteroidales bacterium (assembly GCA_910578275.1). Classification (GTDB taxonomy): domain Bacteria; phylum Bacteroidota; class Bacteroidia; order Bacteroidales; family P3; genus Pullibacteroides. Next base: position 13,547 of record CAJTPR010000004.1, read on the forward strand.
GAACCCTACCTTCGGAAACGTTTCGGCGCACGGCTGGAAGAAACGAACTTGCTCGTAAACGCCTCGTTCGTGGCGGACGAACGTTTGGCCGAAGCGATAAGGGAACTGCCCCGCAACGGCATATTGATCAAGGACGGGCGATGGATAGCCTTTCATGCCGGTAGGGAGGAAGCGGAGACGACGGATTTCAAAAACTGCCTTTCTGGCAGGGAACCGCGGGAGTATCCTGGCGAATGCCTGCAAATAAGGCACCCATGGGACATATTCACATTCAATGGCAGGCAAATTGGAGAAGACCTGCGACGGATTGCCCTGAACCGACGGAGCGCCGAATGGAAAGGCGAGGGTACTTGCCAATGGGGCGACTATCCGGTCTTCGCCGAGGAAGGGGCGCAGGCGCTCCATGCGATGATCGACACCACGCAAGGACCGGTCTATCTGGGCAAGGACGTGCGGATCATGCCGGGCAGTTATGTGCAAGGCCCTTTTGCCTTGTGCGAGGGAAGCCTGGTCAAGGTAGGAGCCAAGATATACGGAGGATGTACGTTCGGTCCGTACTGCAAGGTGGCGGGCGAGGTGGAATGTACCGTCATGACCGGATATGACAACAAGGCCCACGACGGTTTCCTGGGCGACGCGGTGTTGGGCGAATGGTGCAACCTGGGGGCGGGAACGAACTGCTCGAACCTGAAGAACGACTATTCGCCGGTGCGGGTATGGAGTTATGCCGAGGAAAGGTTCGTGAAGACGGGTTTGCAGTTTTGCGGCCTTTTCATGGGCGACCATTCCAAAAGCGCCATCGGCACGCTGTTCAATACCGGCACGGTGGTAGGCGTGGGATGCAACGTTTTCGGGGCGGGATTCCCGAAAAACTTCATTCCCTCCTTCACATGGGGCAGGGAGACATACCGCGTGGAACGGGCCATCGATACGGCCAAGGTCGTATATGCCCGTCGAGGCAAGACGTTTACCGACGCCGACGCCGAGGTCTTGCACGAGGTTTACCTGCGCACCATCGGCAACAGGGAAAAAGATCAAAAGGAAGTTTAACGGCCGTTCAAGGCACAACACACGCCATATGGCAAAGAAAGACAAGAAAAGCAAGTCCGTGATGCCCGACGTGCCTTCCGCCGGAGCGGAAGAACCCACGTTCATACAAATCATAAGCAAGGAAGACGAGAAACTGTTGCACGATACCAAGGTTCCGTCGGTTCTTCCCGTCTTGCCATTGCGCAACAATGTGCTCTTTCCGGGGGAAATCATACCTATAACCTTGGGACGTCGCAAGTCGATAGACCTTGTGAAGGAAGCTTACGACAACCGTCGGCCGTTCGGAACGGTAGCCCAGAAGTCGCGCGACGACGAGGAACCCGCTCCCGAGGGCTTGTACGAGACGGGCACCATGGCGCGGGTGATCCGCATACTGAAGATGCCCGACGGTTCGCTTTCGGCCTTGATTCAAGGGATACGGCGCATCCGTACCGTGGAATACAAGAAAAACGACGCTTACCTGACGGCCAAGGTGAAGTCTTACGACGAGAAGGAATGCCCTGTCAAGGAATTGAAGCGGGTACTGGAACTGGTGCGCGAGTCGTTCATGGCCTTTGCCCGCCTTACGCCCCAGACCAAACAGGAGGCCATGTTCACGTTGCAGAACATAGACAGTCCCGACGTGTTGGTGGCTTTCGTGGCCGACACGATCAACATATCCACGCCGGAAAAGCAGGTACTTCTCGAAAAGGCAGACTTGGTGGAACGCGCTTCGGCGCTTCTGAGCCATATCGAGACCAAGCGGCAGAACCTGGAATGGAAGCGCCAGATAGAAGGCAAGGTGGAAGCCGACATCGTCAAGCAGCAAAAAGAATATTTCCTTACCCAGCAGCTGAAGACCATACAGGACGAGTTGGGCGGTTCTTCCGAGCAGGAACTGAAAGACATCGTCGAATCGGGCAAGAAAAAGAAATGGAAGGAAGAGGTAAGGGAACATTTCGAGAAGGAAGTGGCCAAGACACGGCATATCCAGAGCATGAGCCCTGAATATTCGGTACAAATCAACTATTTGAGCACGCTCGTGAATTTGCCTTGGGATGAATGCACGGTCGACAACTACGATGTCCGGAATGCGCGTAAGGTGCTGGACAAAGACCATTTCGGCCTTGAAAAGGTGAAAGAGCGCATTCTTTCGTATCTGGCCGTGCTCAAGTTGCGGGGCGACATGAAAGCGCCCATACTATGCCTCGTAGGCCCCCCGGGCGTGGGAAAGACCTCCTTGGGCAAGTCGATCGCCGCGGCCATGGGACGAAAATACGTGCGCATGTCGCTGGGGGGACTGCATGACGAGGCGGAGGTCCGCGGCCATCGCAAGACCTATGTGGGCGCGATGCCGGGACGTGTCATCCAAGGAATAAGGAAAGCCAAGTCGTCGAATCCCGTGTTCATGCTCGACGAGGTGGACAAGCTTTCGGGCATGACGCACAACGGTGATCCTTCGGCCGCGCTCCTGGAACTGCTCGACCCGGAACAGAACAGTTCCTTTCACGATAATTTCCTGGAAGTGGACTACGACCTTTCGAAAGTCTTGTTCATCGCCACCGCCAATACGCTTTCTACGATACATCCGGCCTTGCTCGACCGTATGGAAATCATAGAAGTGCCCAGTTACGTGCTGGAGGAAAAGGTGGAGATAGCCCGCCGGCACTTGGTGCCCAAGCAATTGGCCGAACATGGCATGAAGGCGAAAGACATGCTCTTTCCCGAGGCGATGATCCGTTACGTGATCGGGGAGTACACGCGGGAGGCGGGCGTAAGGCAACTGGAGAAATGTATCGCCGCCTTGATACGCGAGCGGGCGAAGAACATCGTTTCGGCCGATTCCGGAAAAAAGGAGAATGGTAAAAAGCCGGGCAAGGCGTTCATAAGGGAAGCCTTGGGCGTACCTTCGTTCACCGAACCGGAAAAGTTGCCGGAGGATACGGTGGGCGTGGCTACCGGCCTTGCCTGGACCAGTGCGGGCGGGGACGTGCTTTTCATCGAGGCCGCCGTGGCGCCGGGCAAGGGCGAATTGCATGTCACCGGCAACCTGGGCACGGTCATGCAGGAATCGGCTTCGGTGGCGATGGCTTATATCAAGTCGCATTCCAAGATGCTGGGTATCGACGAAAAGGTATTGGAAAAAAACGACATTCATATCCATGTGCCGGAGGGTGCCACGCCCAAGGACGGACCTTCGGCGGGAATCACGCTCTTTACCGCCATGGTCTCGGCGCTGAAAGGCAGAAAGGCGAGGTGCTCGGTGGCGATGACGGGCGAAATCACCTTGCGCGGCCAGGTGTTGCCGGTGGGCGGCGTGCGCGAAAAACTACTGGCAGCCAAGCGGGCGGGTATCACGCGGATTGTCCTTTGCAAGGAAAACCGGCCCCAGGTGGAAGAAATCCCCGCACTTTACAAGCAAGGATTGGACATAACCTATATAGGTCAGGCTCAGGAAGTTTTGAAAGAAACCCTTTCCTAAGTGACGGGAGCGGGTGCAAGAAAATAAAAAAAATGTCGCGGCGGCTTGTTGCATGCAACGAAAAAATGACTATCTTAGCCCGCTTTTAGCGCGCAATTACACAAACAACAAACATTTAAACCTTTAACAATGAAAAAAATTCTGACATTGGTTTGCGCCGTAGCCTTGGTATCGGGGGCTAACGCGCAAAAGAAAGTGGCCAAGGATATGGGTGCTCCTCTCCAGGCCACCACTATCGAGACTGCCGCATCGCCGTTGTCCGCAGCCCCTTCCAAGGCTGCCACGAAGGCCAACAGCGTGGACACGCTTTATACCGAATGCGTCTATAACGCCGCTGACGGGGACGGACGTTACGGCCTCACCTTTTCCGCGACGGGAATCAGGGATTGGAATGACTTGGGGAACGTTCCCTCCATCTGGTGGACGTACGGTACCGGCTGGCTCAATGACCTTTACGGAAGTGGTGAAATCGGCTATTCTTTCGACTTTTCGTCCGATGGTTGGTATGCCGCTGTTGCCGGTCTGACCGGTTTTGACAAAAGAGGTGTTACCGGTGCCATCGCCCATGTGGGCAGGTGCAGGTCTTCCGTTGCGTCCATAAACGATGAAAAGATGCCTTTCCAGTTCAAGCTCTATACTTCGGCTACCGGAACCGTGACCCGTCAGGAAGGTCTGCTCGACATCGTTTCCGACGACCGCACCTTGGATGACAAGGAAGAAGTGTTCTATCCTGCCGATCCCGAAAAGTTCGTATCTTTTTCGGATACCGCATGGGTGCCTTATATTGCTCCGACCTCGGTCGTGGATCCTGCTGACAACGTCGTGTCCAGAAGCTATGGTGCCAAGTTCGCCGTTCCCGGTTTGAGTGGCAATTTCGCCTGTGTCAGCGTGGTTTTCCCCCATGGACAGAGCGAGACAGATACGCTTTGGAACGCCACGCTGTTCCAAGTCACCGACGGATCTGGTAACACCGTGACCTCCGACAGGGTAACCAGCATGTACACGGTTTGGGACTTCGATTATCAGCAAATGTGGTCCAACGGTGCCGGTAATCGTTTGGACGAACGTGTGGAAGGTTTCATTCCCGATGAAGCCGCCCAGCCCAACACCCGTTATGCCGTGGTTCCTACCCGTAGCTGGGTATGGCGGAACGACGGTTCGCACATGGACGGTGAAATCGACATGATGATCATCATGGCCGAAGGCGTGGACATGGAACGCGGTGCTTCCTACGACAAGTATGTGGAAGTGAAGATCAATCCTGCCCTCGATCATACGATTCTTGCCAGTGCCGACAAGATGACCCGTGTGGAAATCTACAATGTGAACGGCAAATTGGTAAAGACCCAGGTTTGCAACGACAACATCGAACGCATCGACCTTTCCGCTCTTACCAGCGGCATGTACATTGCCAAGGTCGTTACCGAAGGCGGTATTGCCAACAAGAAAATCATGGTTCGCTAATCGGACGATTTCATGAAAAGGAAAAGGCGATGTCTTCGACATCGCCTTTTTTTTGCGTCGCGGAATAAAAAAAGGTCGGACTTGTCCGACCTTTTTTCGCGCCAGGGAAGAAGTGTCTATTTCTTCGGGGATTTCTTGGCAGGTGTCTTTTTCGATGCTGTTTTGGCTGGCTTGACGACGTTCTTGCCGGCAAATTTCTTTTGGGTGAGCAGGAAACTTTCGTGGATAAGCCGGAACGTGCGTTCGATATCGTTGTCCAATCCCACCGAGAAACGTACGAGCCCTTCGGAAAGCCCCATTCCTTTTTGGAATTCTTCGGGAATTTCGCTGGAAGTGCTTTTGCCCGAGTTGCTGAACAAGGTCTTGAAATAGCCCAGGGAGACGGCCAGGTAGCCGACGCCTTTCCGTTGCATCGTCTCCATCATGAAATTGGCCTTTTCGGCGGTCTCCAGGTCGATGGCGATCATGCCGCCGAAACCGTAGCCCGGATTCATGTCGCGTTTCATCAACTTGTGGTCGGGATGTGCGGGCATGCCCGGATAATTGGCCTTGAGTCCGATCCGGGCGAAACGTTCGGCCAGGTAAAGGGCGTTTTGCCCATGTTGCTTCATACGGATATGCAACGTATAGAGATTCTTCATGATGCTTGATGCCCGAAACGGATCCAATACGGGGCCCAGGAGCATGCTCGTGCCGTTGTTCACGTCGATGAGCGAGCCGATATATTCGCTGCTGCCGCAAATGGCACCCGCCACGCAGTCGTTCTTTCCGTTGACGAACTTGGTCATGGAGTAGACCACCACGTCGGCACCCAGACGGGCAGGGGAGAAGATCATGGGCGTGAACGTATTGTCCACCACCAATTTGGCCTTATGCTTATGTGCGATTTCGCTCAGGGCCGGAATGTCGGAGATACGTAACATGGGGTTGTTCATCGTTTCGGTATAGATGAACTTGGTATTCTTGCGCATGGCCTTTTCCACTTGTGCGGGCTTGGTGGTGTCGGCGAAAGTCACGGAAATGCCGAACTTGGGCAGGTAGTTCTTCAGGAAAGCGAACGTGCCGCCGTAGACGGTAGGGCTTGCCACGATATGGTCGCCGGCCGATACCAGTTGCAACATGGCGTTGGTAATGGCGGCCATGCCCGAGCCCGTGACCCAGGCCGCTTCCGTGCCTTCCATGGCTGCCAAGGCCTTGCAAAGCGTCATGTTCATCGGATTCCAGTGGCGCGAATACAGGAATGCGTCCTGCTTTTGGCCATGGAACGTGGCTGTCATGTCGGCACCCTTTTCGAACATGAACGTGGCCGAATCGGTGACCGCCGGGTTCACATCGCCGAACGGGCCTTTTTGAAAACTGTCTTGGACCTGCGTGGCAGGGTCGAAGGGCTCTTTTCTTTTCATGGTACTTGTATTTTGGATTTAGGATTTTTCTTTCAGACGTGCGATTTCTTGCAGGCAGGCGTCGGCTTCCAGGAAATCCAGACGGGTGGCCGCCTCTTTCATTCGCTTCTCCAGTACGGCAATACGTTCGGCTCGTTCGGCCTTGCTCATTTCCTTGCCGGCCTTGCCATAAGGCATCACCGGATCGGCAAAGGCGGGAGCGTGCAAGTCTTCGCTGTAGGCCTTGGGGTCGATGCCTCTGGCCTCGTTCAAGGCCTGATTGATCGCCTTCACGATGGGACGGGGCTTTTGGTGGTGTTTCTTGTTGTAGGCGTCCTGCACGCTGCGCCGGCGTTTGGTCTCTTCGATGGTCTGCGCCATGGCGTCGGTGACATGGTCGGCATACATGACGACCTTGCCGTTTATGTTGCGTGCCGCCCGTCCGGCGGTCTGCGTCAAGGCGCGTGCCGAACGCAGGAATCCCTCCTTGTCGGCATCCATGATCGCCACCAGGGAAACTTCGGGCAAGTCGATGCCTTCGCGCAGGAGGTTCACGCCGATAAGGACGTCGATGGCGCCGGCCCGCAGGTCTTGCAATATTTCCACCCTTTCCAAGGTTTCCACTTCCGAATGGATATAACGGCAACGGATACCGGTATTGGTGAGGTATTTGGCCAGTTCTTCGGCCATTTTCTTGGTGAGGGTGGTCACCAGCACGCGTTCACCTTTGGCGCAGGTCTTTTCTATCTCGTCCAGGAGGTCGTCCACCTGATGGGTCGTGGGACGCACTTCGATTTCGGGATCCAGCAGGCCTGTGGGACGTATCAGTTGTTCCACCACCACGCCTTGGGCTTGTTCCAGTTCGTAGTCGGCAGGGGTCGCGCTCACGTAGATGGTCTGATGTGCCAAAGCCTCGTATTCCTCGAACTTGAGGGGACGGTTGTCCATGGCGGCGGGCAGCCGGAAGCCGTATTCCACCAGGTTGACCTTGCGGCTGCGGTCTCCGCCGTACATCGCGCCCAGTTGCGGCACGGTCACATGGCTTTCGTCGATGACGGTGATGAAGTCGTCGGGAAAATAATCGATAAGGCAGAACGGACGCACGCCGGCCTCCCGTCCGTCGAAATAGCGGGAATAGTTCTCGATGCCCGAGCAGAATCCCAGTTCCTTGATCATTTCCACGTCGTAGGTCACGCGGTCTTCCAGACGCTTCGCCTCCAAAGGACGGCCTATGCCGCGGAAATAATCCACCTGCCGTCCCAAGTCGAGCTGGATTTCCTTTATGGCCTGTTGTATGCGGTTGGAAGAGGGCACGAACATGTTGGCGGGATAGATGCGGATGCTCTTGAGGTCTTCCAAGGTCTGCCCGGTAAGCGGGTCTATCTTGCAGATGCGCTCTATCTCGTCGTCGAAAAAGACGATACGGTAGGCATAGTCGTCGTAGGCCACGAAAACGTCGAGCGTGTCGCCCTTGACGCGGAACTTGCCCCGGGTGAATTCCAGTTCGTGACGGCTGTAAAGCGACTTGACCAGACGCAACATCAGGTCGCGCTGGCTGATTTTCTCCCCTTCGTTGAGGACGATGATGTTTTCATGGTAGTCGGCAGGATTGCCCGTGCCGTATATGCAGGAAACCGAACTGACCACGATGACGTCCCGTCTGCCCGAAAGCAGGCTGGCCAAGGTGTTGAGGCGCAACTTCTCGATCTCGTCGTTGATGGAGAGGTCTTTTTCTATATAGGTATTGGATGCCGGGAGATAGGCTTCCGGCTGGTAATAATCGTAGTAGGAGACGTAATATTCGATCGCGTTGCGGGGAAAGAACTGCTTGAATTCGCCGAAAAGCTGCGCGGCCAACGTCTTGTTGTGGCTCAGCACGAGGGCAGGGCGGTTCAACTTGGCCAGCACGTTGGCGATGGTAAAGGTTTTGCCCGAACCTGTCACGCCGAGCAAAACCTGTGCCTTGTCGCCGTTTTCAATGCCGGCGACCAGCTTCCGGATAGCCTGCGGTTGATCGCCGGTAGGCTTGAAATTGGCGGTTATCTCAAACTTATTCACTAAAATACGCCTTGAATTTTTCCAAGCGTGTTTCCAATTCGGGCAAGTCTTCCATCGGAACCAGCGAGACGCAGGCGCGGATACCTTCCCGCTCGCTGCCGGTGATGCCCAGCGAAATGGCGCTGATGCCGAAATAAAGCAGGTTGTGGAGCAATTGTTCGCTGTTCATGCCCGGATAGCCCACGGTAAAGTAGAAGCCGTCGGAAAGATCCTTGTCCACGTCCTTGTCGTAGGCCAGGTAGAATCCGTTCTTGAGGAACATTTCCTTCATCTTGTGCGCCTTTTCGCCGTAGATACGGGTTTCGTGCACGAAATTGTACTTGCCTTCGTTCACCGCCTTCAAGATGGCGAGCAGGGCATATTGGGGCGAATGGGCCGTGCCTGAACTGAGGCAGTAGACGGTGCCGAAAATCATCGTATGGCCGAACTGGGTACTGTTGTAATAGGCCTTGAAATCGGGAAACTCGCTCTTGTAGAGCGCATCGGAAATCATCATCATGCCGATACGCTGGCCTGCATAACTGAAAGCCTTGGAACTGGACACGAAAAGGATGTATTTGTCGGTGTATTTGGCCACGGTAGGCTGGAAAGGAGGCACGCCGGGAGTGGATATGTCGTGGCGGAAATCCATGCCGAAGTAGGCCAGGTCTTCCATCACGATCACGTCGTATTTCCGCGCCAGGTCGGCGATGGTGCGCAATTCGTCGTCGGTAAGGCAGATCCAGGAGGGGTTGTTGGGGTTGGAATAGAAAATGGAAGAGATATTGCCCTTGGAGAGATAGCTTTCCAGCTTTTCACGCAACTTGGGCCCCCGGAAATCATAAACGTCGAAACTTTCGAAAGGAATGCCCAGTACGCGATGCTGCTGCTTGTGCACGGCAAAGCCCGGGTCGATGAAGAGCGTGGTGTCCTTGCCTTTCCGGGCACGGCTTACGGTAAGGAACGAAGCGAAACTGCCTTGCATGGAGCCGACCGTGGGTATGCAACCGGCCGGACTGACCGAAATGTCGAGGAAGTTCTTGGCGAAACGCGCCATTTCATCTTTCAGTTCGGTCAAGCCGCCCACTTCGGGGTAGAGTGAGGCGATGCCTTCCTGCAAGGCGGCTATTTCGGCATCCACGCCGATTTTGGCCGCCGGAAGGCCGGGAATGCCCATTTCCATGCGGATGAAATGCGTTCCGGAAGCCTTTTCCACGTCGTTGATCAATTTCTTTACTTCGCGGATGGAGGCTTGCCCCACGCTTTTGAGGCCGTTTCGGCTGATGACACTGTCAACGGTTTCTTTAGGGATCACTGTCTGTTTCATATCGTTTTCGTTTTTTTCTTCGTCGCGGGCTGCTTGCAGCCGTGCGAATATACGCAATTCGCCTTGAAACATCAAGGACGTGCCATTGTGGCAGGAACAAACCCGTCAAGAAGGAGTGGTATCGTTTTTGCGGGACGGAACGCATCCAAAACAATGCAGGCATGAGCAAGAAAGACAACTCTAAGACCGAGGAAACGCCTTTGGAGGCGTCAGGCATCGAAAACGAGCAAACCGGCATGGAAAGCGGAGGGCAGGGGGATGAAGCGTGCCAAACGTCGGAGCCCGATCTCCAAGACCAGATTGCCGAATTGAATGACAAATATTTGCGACTCTATTCCGATTTCGACAATTATCGTCGGCGTGCCAACAAGGAAAAACTGGAAATGATCAAGACGGCATCTTCCGGTGTCGTTTTGTCATTGCTTCCTGTCATAGACGATATGGAACGTGCCTTGAAGGCCATGCAGGAAGCAGAGGAAGGCGAGGGCAAAAAGGCGTTGGTGGAAGGCGTCTCGTTGATATACGACAAGTTGATGGGGACCTTGAAACAACAGGGTTTGAGCGTGTGTGAAGTGGCCGACAAGCCTTTCGATGCCGAAACGGCCGAGGCCGTGGCCCGGATTCCCGCGCCGGAAGAAAGCAAGAAGGGTTTCGTGCTGGAAGTTGTCCAGAAAGGTTACGCCTTGGAAGGAAAGGTGTTGCGTTTCGCCAAGGTAGTGGTAGGCTGTTAGCAGCGAATATAAAACGTAAAGAATTACGGTCATGGCCGAAAAAAGAGATTATTACGAGGTATTGGGCGTGGGCCGGCAAGCGTCCGCCGACGAGATAAAGAAAGCTTATCGCAAGCTGGCGCTGAAATATCATCCCGACCGCAATCCCGGCGACAAGGAAGCCGAGGAGAAATTCAAGGAAGCGGCCGAAGCCTACGGCGTGTTGAGCGATGCGCAGAAGAAGCAGCGTTACGACCAGTTCGGCCATGCGGGCATGAGCGGCGCCGGCGGTTTCGGAGGTGCGGGAGGCGGCATGAGCATGGAGGACATCTTCAGCCAGTTCGGCGATATATTCAGCGGTTTCGGTTTCTCGGGCTTCGGCGGAGGACGTTCCTCGCGCCGTCCGGTGGCCAAAGGCTCCGACTTGCGGGTGAAACTCAAGCTCACGCTGGAGGAAATCGCCACGGGTGTGGAAAAGAAGATCAAGGTGCACAAGGCCGTAAGTTGTCAGGATTGCCGCGGCACGGGCGCCAAAAACGGCACGGCGATGAAAACATGCCAGACCTGTCACGGACAGGGACAGGTGGTGAGAAGCCAGCAGTCCATTTTCGGCATGATGCAGCAGGTGACGGTTTGTCCCGACTGCCATGGCACGGGGCAGATCATCACCGACCGCTGCGACAAGTGCGGCGGAGAGGGCGTGACGTATGCCGACGAAGTGATCAGCATCCATATACCGGCGGGCGTGGAAGCGGGCATGCAGCTTTCCGTTTCGGGCAAGGGCAACGCCGCGCCCCAAGGCGGCGTAAACGGCGATCTGCTCGTCTTGATAGAGGAACTGCCGCACGAGGAATTCAAACGCGACCATCAGAATCTTCATTATACGCAACCGATCAGTTACATGGATGCCGCCTTGGGATGTTCGCTCGAGATCCCGACCTTGGGTGGAAAGGCGCGAATCAAGATCGAACCCGGCACGCCTTCGGGCAAGCTGCTGCGGTTGCGCGGCCAAGGTTTTCCGTCCATACAGCGCGGAATGCCCAAGGGCGACCTGATCGTATGCCTGAACGTCACCGTACCCAAATCGCTCGACAAGGAAGAAAAGGCCGTTCTCGAAAAAATGCGCGAGATGCCCGGCTTTACCGCCAAACCCGACAAGAAAGAGGCAGGATTCTTCGACCGGATGAAAGAATATTTCCGATAAGCCGGAAGCGACGCGGCGGAACAAAGCGGAAAAGGCGGAAGCCGGCAGGTTTCCGCTTTCTTTTTTTGATTCACCGGAGCGAAATACGGCGCTGCAGCCTTCATTACACGCAACCGATCAGTTACATGGATGCCGCCTCGGGATGCAAGGCGCAAGTCAAGATCGAAGCCGGCACGTCCGCGGACAAACTGTTGCGGCTGCGCGGCCAAGGTTTTCCGTCCATACAACGCGGAATGCCTAAGGGCGACCTGATCGTAATCGTATGTCTGGACGTCACTCCTGAAATTTTCACACATAATTTATATTATGTTAACTAATAAAAATCCTAATCTACGGAATACGCGACCAAGGCTTGCATGTAATTAGCGATAGTCCCTATTCCATGAATACGAAATACACGGCCAGGATCAGGCATACGAAAGCGGCCACGTGATTCCAGTGAAATGATTCGTTCTTGAACATGAACATGGCGATGACCGTGAAGACGACCAACGAGATGACTTCCTGGACCACCTTGAGCTGGACGAGACTGAACGGACCGCCGTTCTCCTTGAATCCGAGACGGTTGGCCGGCACCTGGAACATGTATTCGAACAAGGCGATGCCCCAAGAAAACAAAATGACGAGGATGAGCGGCCAACTCGTGCTGATTTTCATTTCCTGCAACTTCAAATGACCGTACCAGGCCAATGTCATGAAAACGTTGGCGACCAAAAGCATCAAGATCGTGAAGAGTCCGTTCATCACATGTCGTCTTTATCGGATGACGTAGTTTCAAAATATGGCCCGCAGTCTTTCCAAAAAGCGGAAAAACGTAGTGGCACGTTCTATTTTTGAGTACGTTCCCGTTGTTGCACCAAAACTTAAATTAAATCTTTTAATCGATTCTATGTCTGAACCTTCAAAGTCAAATACAAGTTTCCTGCTTGCCGCAAGCCTGATACCCTCCCATTGCAAGAGGCTGCCTGCTCCGGTGTCATGGCTCGTCTTGTGAAAACCGTGTGTAAGGCTGTAGCAGGTCGTATCGTCGTGCACGAAAAGCCCGCAGGCCATCACCGTACCGGACGCATCGACGAGCGTGATTAACCGGCCGGCGTCATGTCGCATGACGGCTTCGTACAATCGTCTTACCGTCCGGGGCGGATACGGCGACCTTTTTCCCTGTCGCCGGAAAGTCTCGGCCTGTAACCGGATAAGCTGTTCGATGTCATCGTCCTGCCTGACACTCAAAAGGCGTTCGGCCTTGCGGATTTGACGCTGACGGGCGGGCTTGAACGCGGCAAAGACCCGTTCCAGGTCGGAAAGGTCTTCGATGCGTTGGCTGTGCCGCTCCTTGACGCGCAAGCCACGCCTTTCCGCCGCCAGGATCTCCCCTGCGTCCAACTTGAATCCTACGTTCAAGTGGAGCTGCCATGAATCCGGAATACGCTCCAACAGATTCATGAAGTCTTCCCGCTCAGGCAAATACGGTCCTGCATGCTGTGTGAGCGAAGGCATGGCATATACGTGGAAAACGCCCAGCCGGCGTATTTTCGCCATCGGCCAGAAAGAACCTTTTCCGGTTTCGAGCAGGCGAAAGGATTCTTCGGGGCAGACAGCTTTCCACCACCATTCCTGCAGGAAAAGGCTATTCGTTTTTTTCCATTCAGGCATCTTTCAGTACGTTTTTGAATAATCGGAGAAACTGTTCCGCCTGGCGTTCGCGCGAGAACAACCGGGGAATATCCGGATGGACTTCCTGTCGTACAAGCCCTTCCCGCTTCCATTCGTCGTATTTTTCCACGATAAAACGCTCTATGTCGTCCACGCTTCCGGCAGCCGCCCCGCAATCGTACTTGCGCAGGATCTGTTCCAGGTAGCTACGGTCGCCAGGAACCAGGAGCAATGGCTTTCCCATCGCCAAGGATTCGAACAACTTGGTGGTCATGACGCCCTTGGGGCCGTTTTCGTCCGAGATGTTGGCCAATTGGAGCAAGACGGAGGCGCGATTGAGCAAATCCGGCACATGATCGGCGGGAATGAAGCCCGAACATTCGATAATGTCTTCCAGGCCGTGTTCCTTGGCCGATGACAGGATGTGCCGCCGTGATTCTTCGTCCACATACCAACACAGCCGGAAATCGTCCTTGTCCACCCTGCCCGATTTGAGCAACTCGGCCGTCGCACGGAAAAGCCATTCGGGATCGCGGTTGCGCAGACTGATCAGCCTGCCGGTGAAAACGATGCGGAAATACGGATCGGGTTTCGGTTCAGGAAAAAACAATTCGGGGTCGTAACCGTTGTAGATCAAGTGCGTGTTCGGGTTGAACCGTTTGAGGAATTCCACATGCCAAGGCGAGACACTCGTCACGGCCGCCGCTTTTGCGAGCACCCTGTTCCTCTCCTTGAGCATCCGGCGGGTGTACCAAGCGTCCACTATGCGGGAAAAAGGCAAATGATGGGAAAGGTACGACTTGTCGGGATATTGTTCCACTATGTCGCGCAGGTCGGCCACCAGCGGCACGTCGAAATGCCTGGCCAAGGCCAGGCCCGCTCCGAGCGGAAATGTCCGGCAACTGCTGCATAGCACCAAATCGTATCCGGAAAAGGACGTATCTTTCCGTATTTCCTTGACCAGACGCCTTTCCTTATAACGGAAGAACACGTCGCGGAGCATCAGGAGCCCCCACTCCGTTTTCGGCTTGGGCATCCGTAAGGAACGGTAGAAACGAATCCGCTTGACGTTCCGGGCATGACCTTCAAGGAAAGCGAAACGCCGGTCGTCGGCGTAATGTTCGCATACGATATCGGATTGGCAGCCCATACGGGAAAGGTATTTGCACAAATACCCCATGCGCGGGGCGAATTCAGGCGGGAAGGCATCGCAGACAATAAGGATCTTCATGACAGGGAACTTATCGTACTTTTGCCCGAAATCGTATCCGGAGCTTCCATTTTCGACAAATAATCAAGCAGGTAGATATAGAAAGAACGTGCCCAGGGGACGTCCGGCCCGGGATAGGCGTTGCCTGCCAGCGTGGTGTTGTGCCACAAGAGACAGACCTCGCCGCCGTAACGCCTGGCCTTTTCGAAAAGCCCTGCGCAGTATTCCTTGGCCGAATCTTCGTCAAGATACATGTAATCTTTTTGGTAGAGCGTATTGTCCATGACCGTGAGCGGATGAAGCACGAGATGGGACAAGGTCCCGCGCGCTGGATCCAGCCAGATCACGGGGCGGCAAGTCCCGAGCCTGAATCCCGCCACGTCGGCGTATCCCATCGTGAAATCGTCGGTAATGCCGATTTTCTCGAGCATCCGGAAACTTTCCGGCTCGCACGAACGCAGGAAATGACTCCTGAACAGGAACACCTTGTTCTTGTTTTTGTCCAATTTGTGGCGTATGAACCATTCCAGCCGTTTTTTTTCAAAGGAGGATGCTCCGTTGCCGGCCGCCGAATAACTGCCATGCAGTCCCAACGTCGCCTTTTGCGCGTCAATCTGTCGCAGAAGACGTTTTATCCTTTTGGAAGTCAATTTGTAATGCGGCTTGTCGCAAACGTCCGTGCCGCCGCTTTTTATGAAGTAGACCGTCTGGCGGGGATATGGCAGCGACTGGAGCCTTTCCTCTTCGGTCTCGAACATCCATGAATAGGTGTCGTAGGGGTCTTGGATCTTGCCCGTGTGCACCTTCAAGGCATACGAAAGCCCTTTTCCTCGGAGGGTCTCGCGCAAGACGGACCGCCATCCCTTGCAGAAAAACGGCCTGTCCAGGTCATGGGTCACCCAGAGCTTGGAAAGCCCGCGGGCCGGTTCGGGCACGGATTTGCCGCATTGTCTCAGCCATTGACGTATCAGCACCCCGTATTCGTCCACCAAAGGCCGTTCCAGCAGCCGGTGCTTGTAGGCGAAGGATTGCCTGCCGGGGTATCTTCCGTGCTTGTCGCGTGTTTTGCGGCGGCAGATTTCCTCGTAGCGCGAAAGGAAAAAGAAGGCCGAGGCAGGCAGGTCGGCATGTACCAGCACGGTCTGGCCGCGTTGTTCGACCACGGGATCCCCGTACAGGAACGGAACATTTCCGATTTGTGGCAGAGGACCTTGCGGGATGGAATCCTCGGTCCCGTATCGTTCCGATTCAAAGAATCCCGAAGGAAGGAATACCAGGTCATAGTGCGGAAACTTTTCCTCGTCGGCCGTGTAGCCGATACGGAAGGTACGCAGGACGGCCTCGTCGTCCATGCCGCTCAAGAAACGCAGCAGATAAGCCAGGGCTTTTTCGTGCAATACCATGAATCAACTGTTTTTCAGGATGATTTCCGCCATCTCCTCGCCCGCGTGGCCATTGCCGTACAAGCCCGGGGCAAAGGCGATCCGGTCTTGATTCCACAATTCCAGCGCGGTGGAGGTGATTTTTTCCGTATCGCTTCCGGCCAATATGTTGCAATGGTGGTGGACCAGTTCGACCCATTCGGTTTCTTCGCGCAACGTAAGGCACATCTTTCCGAAGAAATAGGCTTCTTTCTGCAAGCCTCCGCTGTCGGTCATCACGAAACGGCAATTCTGCAACAAAAAAACCATCTCCAGATAACCCACCGGATCGATGAAGCGAATCGGGGAACGGGAAATGTCATAGCCGTTCCCTGACAGTCTTTTGCGTGTTCCGGGGTGGAGCGGCATGACTACCGGCATACGTGTCGCGGTTTGTTCCAAGGCTTTGAAAAGACGGTCCAGAATCGTATTGTCAGATATGTTTTCATTTCTATGTAACGTACACAATACGAATTTTTCAGGTATTGTTACCTTAGGTATAGGTTTCGATCTGTTCGCGTAGTAGCCGGCCGCGTCTTGCATGAGGTCTCCGCTACGGAAAATCCGGCTGGAAAGCCGGCCGTAGCCTTCCGCTTTGAGGTTTCTTACCGCCTGGTCGGTAGGACAGAAAAGCAGCCGCGACATACGGTCGGCCAGGACGCGGTTCAGTTCTTCCGGCATCCGGGCGTTGTGCGAGCGCAAGCCGGCTTCCACGTGGATCAACGGTATGTTGTCCTTGGCGGCGGCCAACGCCCCGGCCAACGTGGAGTCGGTGTCGCCATAGACAAGCACCCAGGATGGCCGCTCTTTTTCAAACACTTGCACCAAGTCCTGCACGGTCCTCCCCAAGGCGCGTGCCGGACTTTCGGCGGCATCTTCCTTGCGCATGGCCAACCGGTAACGGGCACGGGGTATGTCCAGTTCGTCGAAAAACACGTCCGACATGACCGCATCGTAATGTTGCCCGGTATGTATGATGACTTCCTCTATTTCAGGGTGTTTCGAAAACGCACGGCTCAAAACGGCCGCTTTGACGAACTGGGGACGCGCACCCACCACGGTGGCAATCTTTATCATGGGCTTGTATGGCTGTAAGAACAACAAATGTATGAAAAAAAACACGTATTTTTACCACTTCGGACAAAGCCTGGCCGGGCTTGTCTCAAATACTTGTGAACCATGTATATAAAAGAAGTCATTTCAGGCCGGGAGAAAAGAGCCTGGCATAAGTTCCAACGGGATTTCTACCGTGACGATCCCGATTTTTCCGCGCCTTTCGAAAAAACGATAGAAGCCATATTCACGCCCGGCAAGAACGAATTCCTCGAGAACGGGGCGGCTACCCGTTTCCTGCTCTACGACGACGGGGGGCGCATCATCGGCCGCACGGCGGCTTTCATCAACGCGAAGAAGGCCTATAACTTCCGGCAGCCTACGGGCGGCATGGGATTTTTCGAATGCGTGAACGACCAGAAGGCCGCCGACATGCTTTTCGACGCCTGCAAGGACTGGCTGGCCCGGCGAGGCATGGAAGCCATGGATGGTCCGATCAACTTCGGTGAAAACGACAACTACTGGGGGCTGCTCGTGGAGGGCTTCACCGCTTCGGGTTGGGGCATGAACTACAATCCGCCCTACTACAAGGCTTTGTTCGAGAATTACGGGTTCAAGTTCTATTTTGAACAAGTGAGCAACATGCTCGACTACCGCAAGTCCTTTCCCGAACGCTTCTGGAAAGTGGCCGATTGGGTCCGTTCCAAGCCCGAATACAGTTGCCGGCATCTGGAACTCAAGCACGTGGAAAAGTATATGCGCGACATGAAAGAGGTGTACGATGACGCTTGGCGCTACCATGAGAATTTCGTGCCGCTGAGGGAGGAAACCATGCGGAAGGAACTCCGGGAGGCAAAAGGCCTTATCGAGGAGGACCTGATATGGTTCGCCTATTGCAACGACGAGCCGATAGCCTTCCTGATCATGTTTCCCGACGCCTCACCCATCTTCCGCAAGTTCGACGGGAAACTGAATCTTGTCAACAAGTTGCGCTTTCTTTGGATGAAACGCCGGCACAAGATGAACCAGACGCGCATCACGATCATGGGCGTAAAGCCGCAGTATCAACGTTCGGGCATAGAATCATTGCTTTTCTGGCATTTGAAGAAGCGGATGGACCTTCGCCCCTGGTACACCGGAATGCAACTTTCGTGGGTGGGCGACTTCAACCCCAAGATGCGGGCGTTGCACGAAAGCGTGGGCGCCACCTTCCATCAGCGGCACTACACCTACCGTATGCTTTTCAACGGGGAGCAGGAGGCGGAACGATCGTCGATCATCGCCAAGGATACACGGGAAAAGTATCTGAACGAAGAAAAATAAAATCATCATAATCAATAAACAAAACAAAGATGACCATGAGATTTCCCTTATCGAGAACGTATGTGGCCGCCGCGCTGTTCGGCCTGGCCTTGCTGGCGGGAAGCTGCGGGACGAAAAACGGACAAGTCGTAATAGAGAAACAAGAGGTCGAAGTGAAAGACGGGTTGCTCACCCCCGAGATACTTTGGGCGATGGGACGACTCGGGGAAGTGGCGGTAAGCCCGGACGGCGGCCACATAGCCTATTCCGTCCGTTATTACAGCGTGGCCGAGAACAAGGGCAATACCGACTTGTATGCCTGCGACATCGACGGAAAGAACGTACGCCGGCTTACCCGTACCGCCTTTTCCGAAGGCAACCTGCATTGGCTCAATGCCCATACGCTTTCCTACATGGCTCCTTCGGAAGACGGGGCGCAGGTGTTCGGCATCGACTTGAAGAACGTATTTGATAAGGAAGTGGAAGACGGAACGATTTCAGATGATTATATCCGATTGAAACCGATCCGGATCACCTCCATACCCGGAGGTATCGAAGGATTCAAGTTCAATCCCGGCCAGACCCGGATCGCTTTCATACGCCAAGTCCAGGTAGAGCCTTCGGTGAGGGATCGTTACCCCGACCTGGACAAGTCGAGTGGCATGGTCTTCAACGATCTCAACTATCGCCATTGGGACGAATGGGTAACGAGCGTACCCCATATCTTCATGGCCGAACTGAGCGGAATCGACCTGAATACGGAATTAGGCAGGGCCATGACTTCCGATCCCGTCGACTTGCTCGAGGACGAACCCTACGAGGCGCCCGTAAAACCTTTCGGCGGCATCGAACAATTCGATTGGAGCAGCGACGGGCAGTTCATCGCCTATACGTCCCGCAAGCTCACCGGCAAGGCCTACGCCCTTTCCACCAACACCGACATCTATCTTTACAGCCTGGCCACGGGCAAGACCGCGAACGTGACCGAAGGGAACATGGGCTACGACCTTAACCCCGTTTTCAGCCCCGACGGGAACTACCTCGCCTGGGAAAGCATGGAACGGGACGGATACGAGTCGGACAAGAGCCGCTTGATGCTGCTCGACATGCATACGGCCAGGAAAACGGACGTCACGGCGAACTTCGACCAGAATGCCAACGGATTGCAATGGAGCAACGACGGTAAACACGTCTATTTCATCAGCAACTGGCACGCCCTTTCGCAAATCTATCGGTATGACGTGAAAGCCAAGGTCATCGAATGCCTGACGGGCGGCGTGCACGACTACAACGGCGTTTATCCCGTTAACGAGGAGCTTCTTGTCGGCACTCGTGCCTCGATGTCCGCTCCCGAGGAAATGTATTCCGTGGATTTGTCGGCAAACGACGAGAACGGGATTCATCCCCAGACGCAGATAAGCTTCATCAATCAGGACATCATGGCCCGGTTGAAGACGGGCAAGGTGGAAGAACGCTGGGTGAAGACCACCGACGGCAAGAAACTGCTTGCCTGGGTGATTTACCCGCCTCGGTTCGATCCTTCCAGGAAATATCCTGCCCTGCTCTACTGCCAAGGCGGCCCCCAAAGCACGGTAAGCCAATTCTGGAGTTATCGTTGGAACATGCAGATCATGGCGGCCAACGACTATATCGTCATCGCGCCCAACCGCCGCGGCTTGCCCGGTTTCGGCATGGAATGGCTGGAACAGATCAGCGGCGACTACGGCGGACAGAACATGAAAGACTATCTCTCGGCCATCGACGACCTTTGCAAGGAAGAATACGTGGACAAGGACCGCCTGGGTTGCGTGGGTGCCAGTTACGGCGCGTTTTCGGTATATTGGCTGGCCGGCCACCACGAAAAACGTTTCAAGGGTTTCATCGCCCATGACGGCATGTTCAATCTTGAGCAGCAATACGCCGAGACCGAAGAACTCTGGTTCACCAACTGGGATCTGGGCGGCGCGTTCTGGGAAAAGGACAACAAGGTGGCTCGACGCAGTTATGCCAATTCGCCCCACCGCTTCGTCGACAAGTGGGATGCGCCTATCTTCGTCATCCACGGGGAACTGGATTATCGCATATTGGCTTCCCAAGGCATGGCCGCCTTCAATTCCGCCGTCTTGCGCGGCATCCCTGCCGAACTGCTGATTTTCCCCGACGAGAACCATTGGGTACTGAAACCCCAGAACGGTATCCTTTGGCAACGCCGCTTTTTCCGATTCCTGGACAAATATGTCAAAGGCCTTTCCGATGCCGAACTGGAAGCCGGACATTACGGAGAGCGTCCTTTCAGCATAAAGGACCCGTTTGCCTCCGAGACGCGGCTTCAAACGGCTTCGGCCAAGGAACAGAACACGGAAAAGCAGGTGGCTCAATAAAGGCACTCCATGAGACGATTTTTTGCATACAGGGGACGTCTCCGCAAGCTCCGGCTTACGGGGACTATTCTCTTGCTCGTGACGGGAACGGCGTCCTTGTTCGCCCAACCTGACGAAACCTACAACTACAGTCCCGGCCGGCCGGGATTCACCTGCGGAAGCACGCCGTTGATCCGGCATACGATTTCGGCCGAAGCAAGCCTTTCCTTGGCGGGGGTATGGGATATGCCTTTCAATGAATCCGCGTGGTTGAAGAACCGTTACACCTTTCGCTATAGCCCTCTGGACAGGTTGGAATTGGGCGTAGGGGTCGGTTTGGAATCGCACTTTGATAACGACGAGCCGGCATTCACTACCCTTTCGCCCCTTTCAGTCATGGCAAGAATCAATATTCTGCGAAAGACAGGGGGCAAGCCGGGTCTGGCGCTGGTAGGCGAACTGGGTCTGCCCGTAGGCGTCGGCCTGCCTGGATCGCCGGTGACGCCCGGAGTGGTTCCCACGGCGACGATCGTGTTGGATCACAATCATAAACGTTGGGGATTCTATTATAACATAGGTGCTGAATGGAACACGTACGAGCAGGAAATCCGTCTGATTTATTCGTTCATGTTCTCTTGCAATCCCGATGCCAAAGGACGCTGGAACATATATGGAGAAGTGGTCTCAGGTAATCTCTATCTCTGGGATTTAAATAAGTACGATGTATTCTCCAGCAGGCATTTTAATTGGACAGGATTCGACCTTCGCTTCGGAGCGGATTATTTTATCACCAAGAACCTCAAGATAGACTTTTCCATTGCCGCCCTTATGTGGTCTATGGAACTGCAAGGTGAGATAGGCATCGCCTACGGCATCCCTCTGCGGAAAGCCCAAAGACCCTCTGACAAATGAATTCCCGCCCTTCCTCTTCTTCCCGGCCCACCTTGTGGCTGCTGTTTTCCACCTTCTTCAAGATCGGGCTTTTCACGATAGGCGGAGGTTATGCCATGTTGGCCTTGGTGCGGAAAATCATCGTGAACGACCGCAGGTGGATAGATGAGGACGAGTTCGTGGAAACGGTGGCCGTGATGCAGAGCCTGCCCGGCATATTCGCCGTCAACACGGCCTTGAGCGTGGGCAACCGCGTCAAGGGCAAGGGCGGAAGCATGGTAGCGGCCTTGGGGGCGATGCTTCCGTCGATCGTCATCGTGCTGGCGCTTACCATATTCGCCCGTTCGGCCAAGGACAATCCGGTCGTGGAGCGTTGTTTCAAGGGAATACGTCCCTGCGTGGTGGCGCTCATACTCTCACCCGCCTTGCAAATGATACGGAAAGCCGGCATCACGTGGCGTAACGCCTACCTGCCCGTGATCGCCACGGTATTGGTATGCGCCGTCGGCATTTCGCCGGTATGGGTCATCCTGGCCGCCGGCGTGCTGGGTGCCGCACATGGTCTTTACATGAAAAAGAAGGCTGCCCTATGATTTACTTGTGGCTTTTCCTGGTCTTTCTCAAACAGGGGCTGCTGGGCTTCGGGGGCGGTTACGCCATGTTGTCGCTCATGCAATACGACGTGGTAGACAAATACCGTTGGATCGACCCGGGGCAGTTCGCCGACATCGTGGCCTTGAGCCAGATGACGCCCGGCCCGGTGTGCATCAATGCCGCCACCTACGTGGGATACCAGGCGGCGTTCGATGCCTTGGGGAGCGTCGGGGCGGGTATCGCCGGTTCGCTCATAGCCAGTCTTGCCGTCTGCCTCCCGTCCCTTTTCCTGATATGGATCGTCATGGCGTTCTTGCTGAAGAACAAGCACAATCCGTTGGTGAAAGGTGTCGTGGACGGCTTCAAGCTGGTTTCGGTGGCGCTCATCGCCTCGGTGGCGGTCATGATGATGAACGCCTACAACTTCATCGACTACAAGAGCGTCTTGATCTTCGCACTCGTGTTCATCGCTTCCTTCCACAAGAAATTCAACCCCATACTGGCCATATCGGCCTGTGCGTTGGTGGGATATATCCTCTATTAAAATGGCGTTCTTCCATGACCATATCATTACAGGGCCTATTTCGAGCCGCCGTCTGGGCCTTTCTTTGGGCG
This sequence comes from uncultured Bacteroidales bacterium, assembly GCA_910578275.1. Classification (GTDB taxonomy): domain Bacteria; phylum Bacteroidota; class Bacteroidia; order Bacteroidales; family P3; genus Pullibacteroides. The sequence goes on from CAJTPR010000004.1 coordinate 36,281, forward strand.
TGAACCTGCTTCCGACCCGGAACAAGCTATGCAACTACGACTGCGTATATTGCGAATGCGGCTGGAATACGCTCAAGGAGGCCGACCTCGACGAGTTACCCGTGCCCGACGCAGTGGAAGATGCCTTGAAAGAGGAGTTGCGGCGACTCGTCGGACAAGGTGTCCGTCCGGATTCGGTCACGTTCTCCGGCAATGGAGAACCCACGCTTCATCCGGACTTCAAGACGATCGTCATGAGGGTGAAAAAATGCGTGGACGTTTTTTATCCCGCCGATCCTCCTCTGTTGACCGTCATATCGAACGCCTCCCGGATCGGCATGCGCGAAGTGAACGAAGCCTTGGGGCTTTGCGACCGGGTCTTGCTGAAACTGGATGCGGGCACGGCTTCCATGTACGCTGGAATCAACCGCTTGCAAAAGGGTTTCCGGCTGGGTGGCCATGTGGAACAAGAGGACGCGGAAACCTTCTTCGGGCACCTGGTACGTCGTCTGGCTTCCTTTCCCACCCCTTTCCTCGTGCAGACCTTGCTTTTCAGGGGGGAACACGAAGGCCGGAAAATCGACAATGTCTCAGGCGGAGAATGGGATGCCTACGTGGAGCGGCTTCTGGAAATCCGTCCGCAAGGGGTCATGCTTTACGGCCTCGACCGGGAAAGCCCCGCCAAGAAATTGCAGAAACTCTCACGGGAGGAATTGGAACGAAAGGCGGAGGAATTACGGCAAAAGGGCATCGGAAACGTCTCCGCATTTTATTGAACACGACAAAAATGAACATGACAGACTACCCGATAGAGGTCTACAAGGATTTTGCCCGAGCCGTGGAGGGCGACGTCAAGGTATTCCATAGACTCGTCGATGAAGGCTATCCCGAATGGGCGGCCTTTGCCAACGGCATCCTGGGCGACGACAAGGCCGTACTCTGGCTGCTGAAGAACGGTTTTGCGGAGATGGGCGTCTTGGCCAACGGCATGGACGACGAACCGGCGGCAATGGACTGGCTTCGCCGGCATCCCTCCCCCTTTTATTATTGTTTCTGCCAAGCCACGAAGAACGACAAGGCCGCCCTTGCCTGGCTGGAAAAGAACGGCTTTCCCGCCTTCGTCATCCTGTCGGAGGTCATCCGCCGCGCCATGAGACGCCGCATCAAGCGCGAGACGTTCTGGTACAAGATCAATTGGTAGGCGCATCCGGAGCCTGTCCTACCCTTACTTCGTCCACGGCGAACAGCTTGCCCTTTCCGAAACCGGCCACGAAGAAACCGGATTCATTGGAAAATACTCTCCGTGGCCAGTTCCATGTCGTTGACATTTAAGATCGGTTTTCCTCCTTTCCGTTCAATCTCCACTTTGATTTCCTTTTCCAAGCCCTTTTGAGGACGATTCTTGCAACCTTGATCGATTCGAATGCCGCAAGTATGCGCTATACGGAAATGCTATTGTATTTCATATCCATAATTTTATTACATTTGCACCCCTTTATAAGGCTGCTGTCTTAAATCCGGAGTAGTCTATAAACCAATAAGTCAAACAAAGGCATGCCGGACGTGCGCCGGGTTTCACGCGAGGTCTGCCGCAATTTTTCATCCTCATGGCAAACGAATTTGCTAAGACAGGTATCGAGGAATTCGACTGGGATTCCCTTTCTCACCGTAAAATCAAAAAAGAAAAGGAAAAGGACGCCGCTTCCAATCCGCTTGACGAGCAGTATGGCAATACGCTCAAGCAGATTGCCGACCAACAGGTCATCGAAGGCTTCGTGGTTTCGAAGAACAACCGCGAAGTGGTTGTGAACATCGGCTACAAGTCCGACGGTATCATTCCCGTTTCCGAATTCCGCTACAATCCCGACCTCAAACCCGGCGACAAGGTGGAAGTGTATGTGGAAAGCCAGGAAGACGCCACGGGTCAATTGGTCCTTTCGCACAAGAAGGCCCGTATCCTCAAATCGTGGGAACGCATCAACGAAGCTTACGACAATCAGGAAATCATCAACGGTTACGTCAAGAGCCGTACCAAAGGCGGCTTGATCGTGGACGTGTTCGGCATCGAGTCGTTCTTGCCCGGTTCGCAGATCGACGTGAAGCCCATCCGCGACTATGACGTGTTCGTTAACAAGACCATGGAATTCAAGGTGGTCAAGATCAATCACGAATACAAGAACGTAGTGGTTTCGCACAAGGCGCTTATCGAAGACGAAATCGAGCAGCAGAAGGCCGAAATCATGTCCAAGCTCGAAAAGGGACAAGTCTTGGAAGGAACCGTCAAGAATATCACCTCCTACGGCGTGTTCGTGGACTTGGGCGGCGTGGACGGCTTGATCCACATCACCGACCTGAGCTGGGGTCGTGTGAACCACCCCGAGGAAGTGGTGAAACTGGACGAGAAGATCAATGTCGTCATCCTGGACTTCGACGAGAACAAGAAACGCATCGCGCTGGGTCTGAAACAACTCACGCCGCATCCTTGGGATTCGCTCGATCCGGAATTGAAGGTAGGCGACAAGGTAAAGGGCCGGGTGGTCGTCTTGGCCGATTACGGCGCTTTCGTGGAAGTCATTCCCGGAGTGGAAGGATTGATTCACGTTTCGGAAATGTCCTGGTCGCAACACTTGCGTTCGGCTCAGGAATTCCTGAAAGTGGGCGACGAAGTGGAAGCCGTCATCCTTACCCTCGACCGCGAGGAACGCAAGATGTCCTTGGGCATCAAGCAACTCACGCCCGATCCTTGGCAGCATATCGCCGAGAAATATCCCGTCGGATCGCGCCATACGGCCATTGTCCGCAACTTTACCAATTTCGGTATCTTCGTCGAATTGGAAGAAGGCATCGACGGCCTCATACACATCTCCGACCTTAGCTGGTCCAAGAAGATCAAGCATCCTGCCGAATTCACGAAGATCGGTGAGAAGATCGACGTGATCGTATTGGACATCGATATCGAAAGCCGTCGTTTGAGTCTCGGTCACAAACAGTTGGAAGAAAATCCCTGGGACGTGTACGAAACCTTGTTCTCCGTGGGCAGCATCCAGAAAGGTACGGTGGCCTCGGCCAACGACAAGGGTGCCGTTGTCGTTTTGCCCTATGGCGTGGAAGGCTTCTGCCCGAACCGTCACATGGCCAAGGCCGACGGCAGCACGCTCAAGGTAGAAGAACAAGCCGACTTCAAGGTGATCGAATTCAGCAAGGAAAACAAACGTATCGTGGTTTCCCACACCCGTATCCATCAGGAAGAAGCCGCCGAAGAACGTGCCAAGACTGAAAACGAAAACCGCAAGAACGCCGACAACACGGCCAAGGCCGTCAAGAAACTCAACGAATCGTCCGAAAAGACGACGTTGGGCGATATCGAAGCCTTGTCGAACCTCAAGGATGCGATGGAAGCCGCCGAAAAGAAAGACAAATAATCTTTTCCGCTTGCATTGCCAAAGAAAAGGGTCGTCCTCGGGACGGCCCTTTTTATTTTCGACTCCCCGATTCCTGCCCTCTCGCCCGCAAGCAACCTTCGAGAAACCAAAAGAACAATCACCGGTACGATTCAACATAATTTTCCCTATATTCGCGACGGCTTCGCAAAGGAACACATCCCCCCTCTCGGTGCCTTTTGCGGCTTCCCGTATATCGACCTCTTTTGCTGCGATTTACGGGGTATAAGAGTTAAGCGCATGACAAACAACCAAAAGCCGGTCCGCCCTGAAAAGTTGCTCCTGCAGACTTACGCCTCCTATCTGCAACGCCTTTACAAGACATGTAGCGCAAAGGCCCGGAAATGGCCTCCCAGGACCCGCTACTGGGTCGCGGGGTCGATCGCCGGGATCATCCTCGTCGCCTGCGTCATTTCCTGGCTGTCGAGATCCCGTCCCGTTCCCGAAATGCCGCCTGTGGTGGCGGTGGAACCCGTCACCACGGAAAACGTCAATATCTACGGTGAATACGTGGGACGTATCCGGGCACAGCAATTCGTCGAAATCCATGCGCGGGTGGAGGGGTATCTGGAACGCATGCTCTTTGCCGAAGGAACCTATGTCAAAAAAGGCCAGACCCTGTTCATCATCGATCCGCAGATATACCGTGCCCGGGTGAACCGGGCACGCGCGCAACTGAACAAGGCCCGGGCGCAGGCCTTGAAGGCCGAACGCGACCTGAACCGCATCCGTCCGCTCTATGAGCAGAATGCGGCCAGCCAATTGGACCTGGACAATGCCACGGCCGCCTATGAGAGCGCCGCCGCCGACGTGGTCGTCTGCCAGGCCGACCTGACCCAGGCCGAACTGACATTGGGATATACGACGGTCCGTTCGCCGGTATCCGGCTACATATCGGAACGGAACGCCGACATCGGCGCCTTGGTGGGGCCCGGCGGGCAATCCTTGCTTGCCACGATCGTCAAGAGCGATACGGTACGGGTCGATTTCAGCATGACTTCGCTGGACTACCTGCGCTCCAAGGCCCGCAACGTCAACCTCGGTCATCGCGACACCTCCCGTACCTGGGATCCTTACATTACCGTCACCCTGGCCGACGGCTCGACCTACCCGTTGCGGGGACTGGTGGATTTTGCCGATCCGCAGGTCGATCCCCAGACAGGCACGTTTTCCGTCCGGGCGGAAATGCCCAATCCCGACCATATCCTGCTTCCAGGACAATTCACGCGCGTCAAGTTGTTGATGGACGTGCGTGAACACGCCGTCGTGGTTCCGACAAAGTCCCTGATCATAGAAAACGGTGGAGCCTATATCTATGTGGTGCGGGGCGACGGAATCGTGGAAAAACGTTTTGTGGAGACCGGTCCCGAGGTGGGCAACAATACCGTGGTGGAACGCGGACTGGTTCCTTCGGAGCATATCGTCGTGGAAGGCTATCATAAGTTGTCGCACGGCATGAAAGTCGAAGCTTTGCTCGTCGATCACCAATCTTGCGATTCAGACACGGAGGAGATCCGATGAAACGCCATTTCTTCCTCGACCACCCCGTATTCTCGACCGTATTGTCGATCGTCATCGTCATTGTCGGAACCATCGGCCTGACCTTGCTGCCCATCGACCAATACCCGCAAATAGTGCCGCCCGTGGTGCGCGTGGCCGCCTCCTACCCCGGTGCCGACGCGCAGACCGTCACGCAAGCCGTCGCCACGCCCATCGAACAGGAATTGAACGGGACACCAGGCATGCTCTACATGGAATCCTCCAGTTCCAATTCGGGCGGATTCGCCGCGACGGTGACTTTCGACATTTCGACCGATCCCGACCTGGCGGCGGTGGATATACAGAATCGCCTGAAAAAGGCGGAATCCCGCTTGCCGGCGGAAGTCGTCCAGAACGGCATCACGGTCGAGAAACAGTCTTCCAGCCGGCTGATGACCATCACGCTGCTTTCTTCCGATCCCAAATTCGATGAAATCTATTTGTCGAACTATGCCACGTTGAACGTGCTGGACTTGTTGCGCCGTGTTCCGGGCGTGGGCAGCGTGTCGAACATCGGAAGCCGCTATTACGCCATGCGCATCTGGGTCCAGCCCGACAAACTGGCCGACCTCGGATTGACGGTCAAGGACTTGCAGTCGGCGCTCAAGGACCAGAACCGGGAATCGGCGGCGGGCGTATTGGGCGAGGCTCCCATCTCCGGCATCGACATCACGATTCCCATCACGGCACAGGGACGCTTGTCTTCGGTAAACGAGTTCGAGCAGATCGTCGTCCGTGCCAATCCCGACGGATCCCTCATCCGCCTCAAGGACGTGGCCCGTATCTCGCTCGAGGCCTCTTCCTACGCGACCGAGAGCGGTATCGACGGAGCGAACGCCGCCGTACTCAATATCAACATGCTGCCCGGGGCAAACGCCATGGAAGTGGCCGACCGGGTCAAGGAAACGATGCGGGAAATCGGGCGGAATTTTCCCGAGGGCATCCGCTACGCGATTCCGTTCGACATGACCGAATATATTTCGGCTTCGATCCATCATGTGTATCGTGCGCTTTTCGAAGCCTTGCTGCTCGTCATCCTGGTCGTTTACCTGTCGTTGCAAAGCTGGCGGGCGACGCTTATCCCGGTCGTGGCGGTACCGATTTCGCTCATCGGCACGTTCGGCGTCATGCTTGCCTTCGGTTTCTCGCTCAACATGCTGACACTCTTGGGGCTCATTCTGGCCATAGGTATTGTCGTGGACGACGCCATCGTGGTCGTGGAGAACGTGGACCGTATCATGAACGAGGAGGGGCTCTCGCCCTATGAGGCGACGAAAAAGGCCATGGACAGCCTGGGCGGTGCCCTCATCGCCATGTCGCTCGTCATCTGCGCGGTATTCGTCCCGGTAAGTTTCCTGCCCGGCATCACGGGGCAGCTTTATCGCCAATTCACGATCACCATCGTCGTTTCCGTCGTCATCTCCACCATCGTGGCCCTTACGTTGAGTCCCGTGATGTGTTCATTGTTCCTGCGTCCCGACCGGAATCGCCGCAAAAACAAGATTTTCCGGATCATCAACTTCGGATTGGCCTCGGGAAACCGCTTTTACGGCCGCACGGTAGCCAAGGCGCTTGCCAATTCGCGGCGCATGTTCGTCGCCTTTGCCGTGGTGCTGGCCGGAATATGGCTGATGAACCGTATCGTCCCCCACAGTTTCATGCCGCAGGAAGACCAAGGCTACTTTACCGTGGAACTCGAATTGCCGGAAGGCGCCACGCTCGAACGCACGCGCGTCGTTACCGATCGGGCCATGGCTTTCCTGCAAGACGATCCCGACGTGGAGCACGTGCTCAATGTCACCGGATCCAGCCCGCGCGTAGGTTCCAACCAGGCCCGCAGCCAATTGACGGTCATACTCAAGCCTTGGGAAAAACGCAAGTCGGACGGCCTCTCGGATGTCATGGCCCGTACCCGGAAGGAACTTGCCCGCTATCCGGAAGCCAAGGCCTATCTCTCCACCCCTGCCATCATTCCCGGCCTAGGATCCTCCGGCGGTTTCGAAATGGTCTTGGAAGCTCGTGGCGATGCCACGTATGCCGACTTGCAGCGAGCCGTCGACACCTTGATGCGCCATGCCGCCGAACGTCCCGAACTGGCCGGTCTTTCCACTTCCATGCAGAACGACATACCGCAACTCTATTATGACGTGGATCGCGACCAGGCCCGGCTGCAAGGCGTGGCTATGTCGGATATATTCTCGACGATGAAAGCGTTCACGGGATCGCTCTACATCAACGACTTCAACATGTTCAACCGCATTTACCGCGTCTATGTCCAAGCCGAAGCTCCTTACCGCGCCTATCGGGACAACCTACGTCTTTTCTTTGTCAGGGCCGCCGACGGGGCGATGATTCCCGTAACGGCCTTGGGCACGATCCATCATACGACAGGTGCCGGAAGCATCAAGCGCTTCAACATGTTCTACGCCGCGCCCGTTACGGGGGAAGCCGCTCCCGGATACAGTTCCGGGCAAGCCATGCGCGCCTTGGAACGCATCGTGCGCGACCACTTGCCCGAGAACATAGGCATCGAATGGAGCGGACTGTCTTACCAAGAAAAACATGAAAGCGGAAATACGGCCATCGTGCTGGCGCTCGCCCTGTTGTTCGTGTTCTTGTTCCTGGCCGCCCAATACGAAAGCTGGTCGGTACCGATCGCCGTCATCCTTTCACTGCCGGTGGCCGGACTGGGCGCCTATCTGGGGATTTGGTTCTGCGGGCTGGAAAACAACATCTATTTCCAGATCGGACTGGTGATGCTGGTGGGACTGGTGGCGAAGAACGCCATCCTTATCGTCGAATTCGCCAAGGAAGAGGTCGGAAAAGGTCGTGACGCCGTCTCGGCAGCCCTGACGGCCATGCAACTGAGGTTCCGTCCGATCGTGATGACCTCCTTGTCGTTCATTCTCGGCCTGCTTCCCTTGGTCTTCGCCTCGGGTCCGGGATCGGCCAGCCGACAAGGCATCGGTACGGGCGTATTCTTCGGCATGCTCGTGGCCGTGGCCGTCGGGATAATCTTCGTGCCTTTCTTTTTCGTATGGGTTTACCGGTTGAAAGAAAAAATGAAACGATGAAGACGATACGCCGATTTTGCCTTTTCATGTTGGCCGTTCCGTTCTTTTATGCCTGTTCTGCCGTCCGGCAATGCAAGGCTCCGGAACTGGACCTGCCTGCGGAAATCGTTCCCGGGGCGGTCGACACGTTGACGATGGCCGACATGGAATGGTGGCGGTTCTATACCGACACGACGCTTTGCCATATCATACGCCGCACGCTGGAACACAACAAGGACATCCGCGCGGCGGCGGCCCGTGTGGAACAAATGCGCGAGATGTACCGTATCAAGAAAGCCGAACGGCTTCCCACCTTGGGCTTGGACGTGCTTGCCGACCATGAGACCACGGACTATGCCGGCGAAAAGCCCGTGCGAGATCCCGAATTCGGACTGAAAGCCGAAATGGGTTGGGAAATCGACCTATGGGGAAACTTGCGTTGGGCAAAACGCAAAGGAGAAGCCCAGTGGCGGGCATCGCTATGGGACGAACGCGCCATGCGGATGACATTGATCGCCGAAGCGGCTTCCGCCTATTTCCGCCTGGTGGCCTTGGACAACGAACTGGCCATCGTGCACAGGACGTTGGAAACAAGGCGTGAAGGTGTGCTCAAGGCCAAACTCAGGTTTGAAGGCGGCCTGACTTCGGAAGTCGTCTATCAGCAGACCCAGGTGGAATACACCTCCACGGCGGCGCTCATTCCTGATTTGAAAAACCGGATCCAGCTGACGGAAAATGCGTTGTGCCTGCTCATGGGACTTTACCCCGGGGAAAAAATCCGGCGTGACCATGCGGCCATGAAGGCTCCCGATTCCCGGTCGTTACCCATAGGCATCCCGTCCCAGTTGCTTTGCCGTCGTCCGGACGTGCAGGCGGCCGAACAACACTTGAAGTCGGCCATGGCGGCGGTCGGCATGGCATACGCCGACAGGTTTCCCCGGCTTGTCATCAAATTGCAAGGAGGATGGGAAAACGACGGACTCAAGGGATTTTTCCGATCGCCGTTTTCGTACGTGGCCGGACAATTGATCGGTTCCATTTTCGAGTTCGGTCGCAAGAAGGCCCGTTACAAGGCCTCGCTGGCCGCTTATGACGAAAGCCGGTTCAACTACGAGAAGAAAGTGCTGGAGGCGTTCAAGGAGACCGACGACGCCATAACCAGTTACGGCCACGTCCGGCAAACCACGGTATTGAAAACGCATTCGCTCAACGCCACACGCAAGTACGTCGAACTGGCCGCATTGCAATATCGGGCCGGAAGCATCAACTACATCGACGTATTGGATGCCCAACGTCGTTACTTCGATGCCCAGATCGCGCACAGCAACGCCGTGCTTGGAGAATATCTGGCCTTGATACGGCTTTACAAGGCCTTGGGCGGCGGCTGGCTGCGGGACGAGCCGGAATAATGACCGGTTATCTTTTTCTGTCTATCTTTACGACCTTTTACCTATCATGGAAACACAAAAAATCGCCGTCTTCCCAGGTTCGTTCGATCCCTTCACGAACGGTCACGTCGACTTGGTCCGCAGGGCCTTGCCCCTATTCGACCATATCATGGTGGCCATCGGTATCAACGGGGAAAAAAAAGGCATGTTTCCCGCACAAGTACGTCAAAAGTCCATACAGGAACTGTACGAGGGAAATGCCCGGATAACGGTGGATGTTTTCGACACCCTTACGGCGGATTACTGCCGACGCATAGGAGCGAAATTCATATTACGTGGCCTGCGTTCGGCTGCCGATTGGGAATACGAACAAGGCATCGCCTTGGTCAACAAGCAACTGCAACCGGAAATCGAAACCGTTTTCCTTGCGGCCGACCCCGCCTTGAGTTGCGTCAGTTCCTCGGTCGTGCGCGACTTGTTGCGTCATCAAGCCGGCATTTCGGCCTTCGTCCCTTCGGTAGTGGAACAAACAATCCGGGAATACTTTCCTTGCAAAGCCTGATACCATGCTGCTGTCGGTCGTCATCGTAAACTACAATGTCAGGTCGTTCCTCGAACAATGCCTCGATTCGCTCGTGCAGAGCCGGGGACTGGTTTTCGGAAACGATTTCGAGATATTCGTGGTGGACAACCGTTCGGTGGACGATTCGGCGGACATGGTCCGCAGCCGTTTCCCCGAAGTGAAACTCATCGTCAACGAAGAGAACCTGGGATTCGCCAAGGCCAACAACCAGGCCATACGCCTAAGTTCGGGAAAATATGTGCTATTGCTCAATCCCGACACGCTCGTGGAAGCCGACACGCTGAAAAAGTGCCTCGATTTCATGGAATCCGTACCTGATGCGGGCGGCCTGGGCGTGAAGATGATGGACGGGCAAGGACGTTATCTCAAGGAATCCAAGCGTGGCATAACCACCCCCTCCACCTCTTTCTACAAGATAAGCGGCCTGTGCCGTCTTTTTCCCCGTTCCAAACGTTTCGCAGCCTATTACATGGGGCATTTGAGCGAAGATGAAACCAATTCCGTGGAGATTCTTTCGGGCGCGTTCATGATGTTGCGCAGGGAGACCTTGGACAAGGTAGGTCTTCTGGACGAGACTTTCTTCATGTACGGCGAAGACATAGATCTCTCCTACCGTATCCTTCTGGGCGGGTACAAGAACTATTATTTTCCCCGGACACGCATTATCCACTACAAGGGAGAAAGCACCAAGAAAGGCAGCCTGAACTACGTGTTGGTCTTCTACAAGGCCATGGAGATCTTTGCCGAAAAATATTTCTCCCAAGGGAAATACCGGTTTTATTTCTTCATCGTACGTTTTGCCATTTGGCTCAGGGCGGCCCTGTCCATGGCCATGCGCGTGCTCAAAAGGATTTTCTTTCCGTTGCTCGACATCGTGTCGTTCCATGTCGCACTCAACGCCTTGTCGTTCCTTTGGTCGAAACTTTCGTACGGTGACTTTTTCTTCTATCCGGGAATTTACCGGCATCTGATCTTGCCCCTGTACGCGCTCATGCTGGTGGCCTCCAACGCCCTCGTGCACGCCTACCGTATCCCTTTGTCGTTGAAACGATGCTGCTGGGGTGTGGCGGGCGGCATGGCGGGATTCCTGCTGCTGGGCGCGCTCATGGGTGCGCAATGGCAATTCAGCCGCTTCATGGCCGTGGCAGGCGGATTCCTCTGCATGGGCGTCGGCTTGGCGCAGCGTTTCCTCGCCTCGCGTCTTTTCAGGAAAAGTTTCCCGTTGGCCACCAAGGGCGACAAGCAATATATGATCGTGGGATATGAAGAGGAATGTCGTCGCGTGAAAGGACTGCTTCTGGAAGAACACGTTCCCGAAGCGAATATCAGTTTCCTGAAACCTGAAGATGCCTTGCAACAACTTCTTGAGCAGATACGGATACGCAAGACGGGCGAAGTGGTATTCTGCGCCAAAGATTTGAATTTCGACCAGATATTACAACTTGTAAGCGTCTTGCGGAAAACCGGCGCCGAAAGCAAGATCATCTCTCCCGGCGCCAATGTCCGCGTAGGATACAGATTTAAAGCGTAAGTTTAGCTTAAACCTTCTATTTGTCCGTTTACCAAATCTATATGTAATGCTTGTGGTTGAGCGGGAAGCCCGGGCATACGCATCATCTCTCCCATGATCACTACCAGCATCTGCGAACCGCAGTTGATCTGAATGTCCCTTACTTTCAGTTCGAATCCCGTCGGCGCTCCGAACGCCTTGGGATCGGAAGAAAAGGAGTATTGCGTCTTTGCCACGCAAATGGGGAAACGGGATATTCCCAATTCGTTTATTTTTTGAATTTTCTTTTCCGCCAAACCCGCATACGATATTTCGGAAGCCCCGTAAATATCCTTGCAAAGACGCGCGACCTTCGTCTTCACGTCCGCTTCCGTGTCGTAGGCGAAATGCAAAGGCCCCGAGGGCTTCTCCGCGATGGTTTCCACCACGGTCCGAGCCAGTTCCACCGCACCATCCCCGCCTTTGGCGAAGGCCTCGTTCACGGCAAATCCCAAGCCGAGGTCTTCCTTGCAATGCCTTCTGACGGCTTCTATTTCCGCCTCCGTGTCGTCGGCATGCCTGTTGAAGGCCACCACCACGCTCTGGTTGAAACGCTTGAGAATCGCCACTTGGCGATCCAGGTTCGCGAATCCCCTTTCGAGCGCATCCATGTCGGGCTTGGCCATGTCCTTTTCCGAAATCCCTCCATGCACCTTCAAACTGCGCGCGGTAACGACCAATACGCTCAGGGCGGGCTGCAATCCGGTTTGACGGCATTTGATGTCGAAGAACTTTTCCGCACCCAGATCGGCGCCGAAACCGGCTTCGGTAATGGCATAATCACCGAAGGTCAAAGCCATCTTTGTGGCCAGCACCGAGTTGCATCCGTGGGCGATGTTGGCGAAAGGACCTCCGTGGATAAAGGCGGGCGTATGTTCGGTGGTCTGCACCAGATTGGGCAGGAGCGCGTCCTTGAGCAATACGGTAATGGCTCCGGCCACACCCAGGTCCTTGACCGTGAAAGGTGCCCCCTCGTTGGTATATCCCAACAATATGTTTTCAATCCGGAAGCGGAGGTCGTCCAAATCCCGGCTCAGACAGAGAATCGCCATCAATTCGGATGCCGCCGTGATGTCGAACCCGGTTTGCGCCAATACACCGTCGGTGGCCGCTCCCATGCCCGTGATGACATTGCGCAGCCCGCGGTCGTTCACGTCCAACACCCTTTTCCATCGAACCTCCCGCAAACCGTTGCAGGAGTAACGGTTTTGGTAGATATAGTTGTCCAAAAGCGCGGTTATCATGTTGTGTGCCGATGTAATGGCGTGGAAATCACCAGTAAAATGCAGGTTGATGTTCTCCATCGGCAATACTTGGGCATAACCGCCGCCGGCCGCCCCGCCTTTCATGCCGAAGCAAGGTCCCAACGAAGGCTCACGTAAGGCCACGATCGCCTTTTTCCCGATTTTCCGGAGCCCGAGGGCCAAGCCGATCGAAACGGTGGTCTTTCCCACCCCGGCCTTGTTGGGCGAAATGGCGGTCACCAAGACAAGATGGTGACGTTTTATCTTTTCTTCATCGATTTGGGAGAGATCCACCTTGGCTATGTGTTTTCCGTAATGGAATATCTTCCCGGTGTCCATACCTGCCGCCTCGGCGATTTCCGAGATGGGTTTCAAGGGCGTTTCACGCGCGATTTGGATGTCTGATTTCATTGTTTGAAAAATTTAATCGTCGGTTTCATAAAAAAAGCGAAAGCCTTTTCACAACTTTCGCTTTTCATTCAAGGAACCTTGCCGCTTATCCGGCATAAGGTTCAAAGTCCCCTTTTCCTGCGCCGCAAAGCGGGCATACCCAAGAGTCGGGTATGTCTTCAAACGCGGTTCCGGGAGCAATGCCGCTGTCGGGATCGCCTTTGGCAGGGTCGTAAACATACTGGCAGAGGGTGCAAATGTACTTTTTCATCCTTTTGCATTTTTATTGGTTCGAGCACGAAAATACGTTTTTTTTCCGAAATGCGATTTTCCGGATCCTGTGTTTTCCTTACTTTTACTTTTTGGGAAATGGATATCTGGAACAAGGAAAAGCGTTCGGCCGTCATGGCAAAGATCCGTGGCAAGGACACGAAGCCCGAATGGCTCGTGCGGAGATACCTGTATTCCAGAGGTTACCGCTATCGGAAAAACGTGAAAGGCCTCCCCGGCACGCCCGATCTGGTATTGCGCAAGTACGGTACCGTCATCTTCGTCCACGGATGTTTCTGGCACGGACATGAAACGGACGGAACCGTGCCGCGTACCCGTACCGGTTTCTGGAAGACAAAGATCGAACGGAACCGCGAAAGGGACAAGATGAACCAGGAAGCCTTGCGCCAAATGGGCTGGACGGTCATCGTCATCTGGGAATGCGAATTGAAGCCTGCCCGCCGGCAGCAGACCCTCTGGGAATTGGAATGCCGGCTAAACCATGCCTATCTCGAGCATCTGAAACACGGGCGCGGCAAGGCCTGCATGGAGAATCCGGAAATCGGCATGGCTGCCGAACCCCGATTTCTATCTCCTTATAATACCAAATAATGATTCGGCAAATGCATTTGTTTTTCTTTTACCATTTGAACAAAGCTTCGAAGATTCTTTATAGTGCACTGATATTCTATTGGAAAATATTTGACATAACTATCAGGAACGACAAGTGTCAAGCCTGAAGCCACCATCTCCTTCAACTGATTTTTTGAAACACCTTGCTGCAGTGTGAATAGAAACTTTGCAGCTATACGATCTGCTTCTGTCAATATTTGCCGCCAACGATCCTTACACGTTGTTTTCGCCCCCAGCATTATAAGTTCATTAGCTGGAAACAATATATCATGATAACATTTTCCATTAGGAAATACAAAATCGGGCTTTTTATTTTCCTCCGTCACGACCTGTTCTTGGAAGACAAGGCTATTCTCCGTGAAAATTTTAGCCAAATGATGTTCTAACGATTTGCCAGCCCGGGATTTGCGGCGATTAAGAACTTCATTGGCCTTTTGTATGAATATATCTATACTACTGATTGGATGACAAAGCATATCTCCATAAATCTTTTCTTCCATACATTTGAACAAGCGATATTCAGTCTCTATCCATTTTAAAAGAATTTCATCCGGATCTCTTATGCACCTATTATTCGAGGTGGCATATGCTTCGTTATAACATTCCTGTGCGCCACAAGCCATTCGCATGGTTTCAGGAAAATTTTCAAACTTATCAACAAATGCCCGGAGCAATCTTTCCAATTTCTCATCAGGTTGTTCAAATCCTTTTATATCAACCAACTGATTTGTTTCAGTTGGTGAAAGATTGAAATACGCAAAAAATTGTTCAATATCTTCATCCGATTGTAGTACATACCCCACGTAATTCTCTGATGTATATTGAGCAATAATCAGCAAGTCACCCACATTGTCTTCCTCGAAAAAAGGAAAATCTTTACCAAAACGTGTTATACGATATTCATTTCGTGTCCCTTGTCCGTAATAAATGAAACGGCTATTCGTGGAAAATGTATCCTGCCATTTGATTTCAACATATTTATCCTTGTTTTTTCCTTTTTCTCCAGGTGTATCAAATAACAGCGAAGCTGCGCATTTTGGAATATAAAAGCCAGCCTGGTGAGAACCATTTTTTCCGGTATCATTAGTCGTAATGAAACGACAAAATGCAAGTTTCGAGTTTTGTACTTTTTCTATAGCGCTATTGGAAATCTCACTCATGGCCTGTAGATTCTGACAGAGTTTTCACTAATTGCTTGGAAACAGCCGTAATCAATGGTACTACGACTGAATTACCACATTGTCGATAAGCCTGTACATCAGAAACTTGGCTTAAACGATAATTATCAGGATATCCCATCAGACGAGCACATTCTCGTGGAGACAGTTTTCGTGGATTTTTTCCTTTCCCTTGAGGAATGAGGATTTCCGAACCATCTTTATAATAACGTGCACTTAATGTACGAGAAATACCATTGAGGTCTGCCATACCAAATCCAAAACCATTACCCTTTGCGCGATGTTTTTTCGCATAACTCTGCAAATAGTTCCACAATTTGTCACTCAATGTATATTTTTCATCAATATCTGAATCAAGGATTTCTTTGATGGTTCGTACTGTTTTGTCACTTTCAGGAAATAAAAAGTTTTCTTTTCCTTGAAAGATATCTCGATCAAACCCCACTATCATGATACGTTCTCGGTGTTGAGGAACATAATCTTTTCCATCCATGACAAGGTAATGCAGTGAATAACGAAGTTCTTCCAATGTACCTTTTATGACTTTAAAAGTATTTCCTTTGTCATGAGACATCAAGTTTTTAACATTCTCCAGATAGAATGCTTTCGGTCGATGCCTACAGATAATCTCAGCCACATCGAAAAACAAAGTTCCTTGTGTTTTGTCTTTAAATCCGGTTTCCCGTCCAAGACTTTTCTTTTTTGATATCCCGGCTATGGAAAATGGTTGGCAAGGGAATCCAGCGCAAAGGACATCAAAGTTCGAAGGAATGTAACATTTTACGGATTCTTTGGTAATATCGCCAAATGGAACTTCTCCAAAATTCGCCAAATATGTCTTTTGAGCATATTTGTTCCATTCTGAAGAAAAAACGCACTTTCCTCCGTTTGCCTGCATCGCCAAACGAAAACCTCCCATTCCGGCAAACAAATCGATAAAAGTGAACTTGAATGATTTCGGTGCAGGAAACGGAACATCGAGAAATTCTGAAAAAAGATTATATGGAACAGGATTATCGGCAACCCTCTTGATGAAATTTTCCGTTATCTCTTCACTTGGGACTTGTTTCTTATTTTCAAAGAATGAATGAAAAGCATGAATCACATCGTTACAGCCTCTTTTTTTTCCAATAAAATCCTTGTTGTGCAAGTAATGTGTAAGCACGGCCAATTGATTTTCCCTATCCATTTCATCGAAAAAACATTTTTTTCCCAAACCTTCAGGAAAACCGACAAGTTTGATAACTCGTGTATTTGTTTTCTTTGCACCCATTGAATCTTACGCCGATTATGCAAGGCAAAAATACAGTTTTACGAATAAAAAGACCGGCTGTTTCCTTGAAATTTCTTAAATCCCTTGCAAAAATACCAGAAGCCCTCCACCCACCAGCAGGGCCACCAGGCTCTTGACGGCCTTGAGCAACACGAAACGACGACGCGACGAAGACAACAGGAGCAATGACGTGTGACCGTCCTGCACGATGGCATTCGCCATGAAGACGCCCAAGGGCAAGACTCCCGTAAAATACAATTGGATAAACAGGAAATGCGGTCCCGATTGCGGAATCCAGCCTATCGATATGGCGGCCAGCAGCAACAGGAACTGCTTGCCCAAGTCATTTTCTATCCAAGCCTGCAAATCCACGTTTTGCTGGAATATGGCCAGGAAATAGAGCGTACCTGCCGTCCAAAGGAAAATGGAAGGGAAATGTTTCCTTATCAGATGTTGCCAAAGATGTTCCTGCAAGAAATGCTCGTTGACGACCAGCAACAAGCACAAGGCGATAATCGCCAAGACGGCAAACACGACATGCTCGAAATCAAGCGGACTGTGCAGGCGTCCGAATATGACCACCAGATAGGCGACCAGCAACACGACCAGCAAGGTCCTGACAAACGACCAGTCGTCGAACAACGAAACGAACCGTCGAAAAGGCCCCACACCTTTTTCCAGACGATGCGGACACACGTCGCCGCCCTCATGCCGGTGCACTTCCACCCGGCAATGGAATTTTTCCCCGCGCAAAGGCTTCGAAAGGAAACGATCGCAAAAAGCCCCGACACCCAAGCCTGCCAACAGCAGTACCCCCTCTATCCACAGCGTCGCGCCCGGGTCTATGGCCAACATCCTGAAAGCGTCGTCGCCCAAGGCCGTGAACGAAGCCGCCACCACCGCGCCGAACCCGATAGACCGATGCGCATAGAAACTCACCACCATGAGACCGCCCACGCAACCGGGAATAAAGCCCAGCAAGGCCGCGACGAGCAACTGGAGAAAACGGTGCTTTCCGCCCAAGAACGGCAGCCCCTCCCCCTTGCCCTTGCCAAGCCGGTAAAGCTCGATGAACTCCATGAGCATGAGTACCACCATGACGAAAAAAACGATATGCATCGTTTCCCACAAGGGAGCCATCCAATCCATTTCCGTTCCGCTTAAAAATAGGTTATCTTATCGAGGAAGAGCGCGTGTGCCGGCATCGACACGCCGGCCTTGCAACGATCTTTGGCCGAAATGATGTCTTCCAGGTCGTCCATCGAATACCGCCCGCTTCCCACTCCCAGCATCGTGCCGGCCATGGCCCGTACCATGTTGCGCAAAAAACGGTTGGCGGTAAACGTGAAACGCCAGGTGTAGAGTCCCGTCTGTTCAAAATCAGCTTGGACCAGGCGGCAAAGGTTGTCCTTGTTGTCGGAATGCAACTTGGCAAAGGAGGTGAAATCCCGGCAGGCTGTCAGCCGTACGCCGGCCTGACGCACCCGATCCGGATCGAACGCGAAGCGGCAATGATAACTGAACCTGTCGGAAAAAGGATCCTTGTGCGTATGCAAGTAATAACGATAACGGCGCTGCAAGGCCGAATAACGAGCATGCAGGCCTTCCGGCACCTCGAATACCGAATAAACGGTAATCGCCCTGTCCAAAAGCGCATTGAGCTTATATGTCCAATCTCCGCGTCTTTCAAACGGCAAGAGGTCTCCCGGCCAGTCGAAATGCGCGTAATAGCTCGAAGCATGCACGCCTGCGTCCGTCCTGCCGCAACCCACCACGGAAATATCTTGACGCAGCAAGATAGAAAACGCCTCTTGCAGGCAAGCTTGCACGCTGCGTCCGTTAGGTTGCATCTGCCAGCCGCAATAAGGCTCCCCGTCGTAGGCCAAGTGTACGAAAAAACGTTGCACGCCTATCCGCTTGTCTTATTTCGAATTTCCAGAAGAGGGCTTGGAAATGGATTCGCGCATTTGGGTGTCGGCCTTGATATTCTCCAGACGATAATAGTCCATCACGCCCAGATGCCCTTCCCTGAAAGCGGCGGCCAAGGCCATCGGCACTTCGGCTTCGGCTTCGATCACCTTGGCGCGGGCATCCTGCGCCTTGGCCCGCATTTCCTGTTCAAGGGCGACGGCCATCGCACGACGTTCTTCCGCTTTCGCCTGCGCGATATTCTTGTCGGCATTCGCTTGGTCTATCTGCAATTGCGCTCCGATGTTCTTCCCCACGTCGATGTCGGCGATGTCGATGGAAAGGATTTCGAAGGCCGTTCCCGAATCCAATCCCTTTCCGAGTACCACGCGCGAAATCGAGTCGGGATTTTCCAACACCTGCTTATGACTGACCGCCGAACCGATGGATGTCACGATACCTTCCCCCACACGGGCCAAGACCGTCTCTTCGCCTGCGCCGCCCACCAGTTGCTTGATATTGGTGCGGACCGTCACCCTCGCCTTGGCGATAAGCTGGATGCCGTCCTTGGCCACGGCAGCCACCGGCGGGGTGTTGATGACCTTGGGGTTCACCGACATCTGTACGGCTTCGAACACGTTACGACCCGCCAGGTCGATGGCCGTGGCGGTCTTGAAGTCCAGGTTCATGTTGGCCTTGTCGGCCGAGATAAGCGCCTGCACCACGAGGTTCAGATGTCCTCCGGCCAGGTAATGGGCTTCCAATTCGTTACGGTTCAGGTTCAACCCTGCCTTTTTGGCGGCAATGAGGTTACGTACGATGATCTGGGGCGGAACCTTCCGCCAACGCATCAGGACCAGTTGCAAGAGGGATATATGTACACCCGATACCAAGGCGTTGAACCACAATCCCACCGGGATGAAATAAAAGAAAAGCCATAACAGGAAAAATCCCACGATGACCAGGCCTGCCACACTCCATGCTTCCATTATACTTTGTTTTTAGGGTTGATATTCAATTCGCCTTGTTTTCCTTCACCCAGACCTTGCCGCCTTCGATCCGGGCCACCTTGACCGGTATGCCGGGGTCGATAAAGGCCGAAAGCGAGCCGGCTTCGTAAAAGTCCCCTTCGATTTCTACCGTGCCCATCGGAGCCAGACGCGAAACCGTCTTGCCCTCCATGCCTACCTGCAACTTGGACGATTCCTCGTTCACCCTGCCCTCCACCGCCGTGTCCAATTCGAGCTTGCGCCATGTCCGGCTCCTGAGAATGAAGACGAGCAATGCCACGGACAACAACAAGACAATCGCCAAGAGCACGTATCCCGCCTTGGCACCATGATGGGTGAACGTGCCGTAGAGCGCATAGCCCAACGCGCCCAAACCCGCCACGCCGGCCAGACTCGTGCCGGGAAAGACCAAAAGTTCGAGGGTTATGAATATGAACCCTATCAATATCAAGCAAACAATCAAAAAGTACGACATGAACTTTCCTTTTCGTAATTACCACCTGCCTCCTGCGCCGCCACCGCCGAAGCTTCCGCCGCCGAAACCGCCGAAGCCTCCGAAAGACCCCCCTGGACGGGAACCGCCTCGGCCCGTCGGGAACCAGAACGGCCCTACCGGTCCTCCCGTGTTGTTGCCATTGTTTCCTTTCCCGCCTTTCCTTTTCCTGCGCTCGGCCATGATCGCCAACCACGTGAACACGCCCAGCATGAGCAACACGGACGCCAGCACGAGCCAGGCTTCATTGCCCGGCATGTATTCCTTGGCGGTTATTTCACCAGCGGCCAACGGCATGATCACCCGAAGGGCGGAAATCACCCCCGAGACGTAATCGTCGGCGCGGAAATAAGGAATCATCTCGTCATCGATGATACGTTTGCAGACCGCATCGGGCAAGGCCGCTTCCAATCCGTAGCCGGGCGCGATGAAGACCTCGCCCGCCCCGTTCCTGTTCTTCGGTTTGATGAGGATGACCACGCCGTTGTCGTATTTGGCGTTGCCCACGCCCCAGCGTTCCCCTATCTCGTAGGCTACCTGGGAAGCCTCGTGGCCGTGCAAATCATCAAGCGTGACGATGGTTATCTGGTTGGACGTACTGTCGCTGAAAGCGCGCAACAACCGTTCCAGACCCGCCGCCTCCCTTTGCAATATTCCCGCATAATCGTTGACAAGGCGCGGAGGATCGGGCACAGGCGGAATCACCGGAACACGTCCCGCGCTTACAGGGAGCACCAGCAGCAAAAGCCCCAAAAGAACGGCCTTGAAACGGAAAACCGACGGGATTGAAAAAGGTTTCATGCCTGTTTTCCAAAGTCGAACGACACTTCGGGAGCGGATTCGGCACCCTGCTCGGCCTCGAAATAACCTTTTTTCCCGAAACCGAACATGCTCGCCACCATGTTGCGCGGAAAACGGCGGATGGCGGTATTATAGACGCGCACCGTCTCGTTGAACTTTTTCCTTTCCACGGTTATGCGGTTCTCGGTGCCTTCCAGCTGCGCCTGCAAGTCACGGAAATTCTGGTTCGCCTTCAACTCAGGATAGCGTTCCACCGATACCAAAAGACGGCTCAACGTGCCGCTCAAGGCATCTTGCGCCTTTTGGAACCGGGCAATGTCCGCTTCCGAAAGATTGTCGGCGTCCACCTTCACCTGCGTGGCGGCCGCACGGGCTTCCACCACGTCCTGCAACGTGGAACGTTCAAAATCGGCGGAACCTTTTACGGTATTCACCAAGTTCGGAATCAAGTCCATACGACGTTGATACACGTTTTCCACCTGACTCCATGCCGCCTGCGCGGCCTCGTCTTTCTGCACCAATCCGTTGTAAATCGAAACGCCCCATGAGACGATCACGATGACCAAGGCCAGCACGATCAGCAAGACACTGTATTTTTTCATCTTTCCTCCTTGTTTTTTATGATTTCATACTATTTGGCTAAGGTACGAAAAATCGTACAAAAAGCGGATGCGATTCAAAATCGCATCCGCTTTTCCGCCGCCTCGGCACGGACCGGGCAAAACGGGCTTCCGCGCTTATCTTATCAGGTCCACGCTGCGCCTGAGGAAACGATGCAGGCTTTCGCCTTTCAGCAAACCGTTGCCCAGCAATGCCAAATCCACCAGTTGCCCGGCCACTTGGTCCGCCGCACCGTATTTCTCCAGCAACTCGCGTTCCTTCTTTCCCAAGTCGTTCAACTGACGGTCAAGGTCGGAAATCCGGTCCTTGTCGGAAGCAGGCACATCTTCGGGTTTCACGTCCTTGTTCAAGGCCTCGATATCGTCCTTCTGCTTTTGCAATCCGGCCCTTTCCACCAATATCGGCGCGATCTGCCCGCCCAGTTCCGCCTTTTCCTTCTGCAGGATTTCCTTTACCAGGCGATGGTCGGCATTCACCACCAACGAGAACTGATCGCCCATTTTTCCGTAAAAGCCCATTTCGGGATTTATTTCCGCCATGTCCTTCATACGGCGCATGAACTCCGAACGGGTAACGACGACCGGATCGGCTTCCTCGCCCATGTTTTCAAACGAAACGGCATACATGCCGCCATCCTTGGGAAGATGGGCGTTGAAAATGCCGCGAAGCTCGTTCTGTTCCTGCAAGGCGAGGCTCGACTGCCTGGCATCTTCCTTGACGATCAAGCGGTCTGTCACGTCCGAATCCACGCGGATGAAACGGAAATCGGGATTCTTCTGCTCCATGTAGTTGACAAACGGCGTGTCGAAGGTACCGTCCATCACCAGCACGTCGTAGCCCTTGGCCTTGGCTGCCTGGATATAACTGTATTCGTTCTCGGCATGGGACGCATACAGGAACACGATTTTCTTGTCCTTGTCGGTCTGCTTCTCCGAAATGGCTTTCTTGTATTCTTCCAGACTGGAATATTTGCCGTCGACATTCTTGAAAAGATAGAACTCCATCGCCCTTTCGGCAAACTTCTCGTCGGTAAGGATACCGTACTGCACGAAAATCTTCAAGTCGTCCCATTTCCCTTCGAATTCGGAACGTTTGTCCTTGAAGAGGTCGAGCAGGCTGTCGGCCACTTTCTTGGTAATATGGCTCGAAATCTTCTTCACGTTGCGGTCCGACTGCAAGTAGGAACGCGACACGTTGAGCGGAATGTCGGGGGAGTCGATGACGCCGTGCAACAACGTAAGGTATTCGGGAACGATACCCTCCACCGTATCGGTGACATATACCTGGTTGCAGTAAAGTTGTATCTTGTTCTTCTGCAATTCCAGGCGGGAGGAGATCTTCGGGAAATAGAGGATGCCCGTGAGCGTGAACGGATAGTCCACGTTCAGATGGATATGGAACAGCGGATCGGGCGCCATGGGATACAAGTCGTGGTAGAAACCTTCGTAATCCTCTTCTTTCAATTCGGAAGGCTTGCGCGTCCAAGCCGGTCGCGTCTGGTTGACGACCAAGTCTTTTTCCGTATCCTTGTAGGCTCCGTCCTTCCATTCCTTTTCCTTGCCGCATATCACTTCCACCGGCAAGAAACGGCAATATTTCTTCAAGAGCGACTGTATCTTTTCCTCGTCCGCGAACTCAAGGTCTTCCTTGGTCAGATGCAGCACGACGTCGGTTCCGCGTCCGGCCTTGTCGAATTCCTCCATCTCGTATTCGGTGGTACCGTCGCAAGTCCAATGCACGCCCTTGGCGTCGTCCTTGTACGAACGGGTGAATATCTCCACCTTCCCGCTCACCATGAAAGCCGAATAAAAACCCAGCCCGAAATGGCCGATGATGGCATTGCCCGAATCCTTGTATTGCTTGATGAACTCTTCTGCCCCGGAAAAGGCTATCTGGTTGATGTACTTTTCCACTTCCTCGGACGTCATGCCGATACCCTGGTCGGAAATGGTCAGCGTGCCTGCCTCTTTGTCAGCCTTGACACGTACCTGCAAGTTTTCCAGGCTTCCCTTGAACACGCCCGAGGAGGCAAGGGTCTTCAACTTCTGCGTGGCATCCACCGCGTTCGAGACCAGCTCGCGCAAGAATATCTCATGGTCGGAATACAGAAACTTCTTGATGATGGGAAACAAGTCCTGCGTGGATACGCCTATTTTTCCTTTGCTCATGACTTTGGTTTTAGGTTAACGCGTCCGGACTCGTCCAACATACGTGCCAAAAAAGAAAACCTGCTATTCTGACAGTATCGAATCGCATATCGTATCTTTTCGTATCTTTGGAAGTTGAACCAACAAACACACGACTATATGCCAGCTCGCGTTCTTTGGATCGATGATGAGATCGATTTGCTCAAGCCTCATGTGATGTTCCTTCAATCCAAAGGCTATGAAGTCATCACGATGAACAACGGCGTGGACGCCATCGATGCCATCAAAAACCAGATGGTCGACATCATCTTCCTTGACGAACAGATGCCCGGGCTTTCGGGACTCGAGACCCTTTACAAGATCAAGGAGATATTTCCGGCCATTCCCGTGGTGATGATTACCAAGAGCGAGGAAGAAAGCATCATGGACGAGGCCATCGGATCGAAGATTTCCGACTACCTGCTCAAGCCCGTCAATCCGGGGCAAGTCCTGCTCGCGCTCAAGAAGCAGCTGGAATCGAAACGTCTGGAAAGCGAACGTTCCACCGCCTCCTACCAACAGGAATTCCGTGAAATCGGCGCGGCCCTCTCCCCCAACCTCTCGTTCAAGGAATGGGAAGAAATCTACAAGAAACTTGTTTTCTGGGAAATGGAACTGAGCAAGACCGACGACGAGGGCATGAAGGAAATCCTCCGCAACCAAAGGGACGAGGCGAACCTGCTTTTCTCCAAGTTCGTGGAGCAGAACTACATCGGCTTCCTGCGGAACGGATCCGACAACGAGTTCGACATGTCGCATACCGTGCTCCGGAATCGACTCCTTCCCATCCTCAGCGACGACGTGCCGGTATTCTTCATCTTGATCGACAATCTGCGCTACGACCACTGGAAAGTACTCCAGCAACGTATCCGTCCCTACATGAACACGCTCAGCGACGACGTCTACATGAGCATCCTTCCTTCGGTGACGCACTACGCCCGGAACAGCATGTTCGCCGGCCTGCTGCCTTCCGAAATCGAAAAGAAATATCCCGACTACTGGATCAGGGAAGATTCGGGACAATTCAAGAACCAGAACGAAAAGGTCCTGTTGGAAGAATGCCTCAAACGTTTCGGCAAGGAGCCAAACTACACCTACAACAAGGTGCTCAACAACTCTTTCGGCTTCAAGATCCTGGAATACCTTCCCAAGATGATGCAGACGCCGTTGAACGTCATCATATACAACTTCATCGACATGCTCTCGCACGCCAGCACCGAAATCGAACTGCTGCGGGAGATGGCCAACGACGATGATTCCTATCGTTCGCTCATCGCCTCCTGGTTCGAACACTCCCCGCTGCTGGAACTGATCAAGAGCCTGACGGGGCAGAAAGCCATCGTGGTCGTCACCAGCGACCACGGATCGATACGCATCGACAATCCCATACGGATCAAGGGCGACCGCGACACGAGCGTGAACCTGCGTTTCAAGGCGGGACGGAACATGGAATACAACCCCAAGGATGTTTTCAGCGTACGTAATCCGGGAGACATCTTCCTGCCGAAGGTAACGATCACCTCCTCGTTCGTGTTCTGCCGCCAAAACGACTTTTTCGTCTACCCGAACAATTACAACCAGTACGTGAACTACTACAGGAACACGATCCAGCACGGCGGAATCTCGATGGAAGAGCTGCTGGTTCCCTACGCGGTGCTCCAACCCAGATAAGACATGGAAGAGGCCATTCTCAGCCTTACGGCTTCCACGCCGGAAGACCTGCCTCCGGCGGCCACGCTCCTCCTGGAACGTTTTCCGGAGGAGCGTGTCTTTGCATTCTTCGCGCCCATGGGCGCTGGAAAGACCACTTTCGTCAAGGCCCTTTGCCAATATCTTCAGGTAAAGGAACGGGTGACAAGTCCCACGTTCGCGCTGGTGAACGAATATGCTTCGCCACGGGGCGCGGTGTATCATTTCGACTTCTACCGCATCAAAGACAAGGAAGAAGCCTACGACATAGGCACCGACGAATACCTGGAAAGCGGCGACTATTGTTTTCTGGAATGGCCGCAGGTCGTCCGGGGAATCCTGCCATCGCGTTACGTGCGTGTGGACATCTCGGTGGCTCCGGAAACCGGAACACGGCAAATCACCGCCCGCGTCGTAAACCAACACCAAGCCCGATGAAAATCGTCCCGGATCAAAGTTGCCCCGTATTCGTCGGCGACGGAAGCCTGGAAAGGCTGCAGGACTTCCTGGTCAAGAAATCCAAGGACTCCCGTATCGTGCTCCTGCACGAGAAACAGGCGGAAACCCTCATACTTCCGCCCTTGCTCGACAAGGTGCCGGTTTTGGCCGCCGCCGGACGCTACGTACTCGATTCCACCGAACCGCGCAAGCAACTGGAAAACCTCTTGCCGCTTTGGAACGCCTGGAGCGAAGACCGTCTGGACCGCCACACGATAGTGGTCTTGGCCGGCGGCGGCGTGCTTTGCGACATGGGCGGGCTTGCCGCCTCCCTCTTCAAGCGGGGCATGCCGTTCGTCAACGTTCCGACCACCCTCCTTGCCATGGCCGACGCCTCGGTGGGCGGCAAGACCGCCGTGGACCTGGGCGAGACGAAGAACCTCATAGGCATGTTCCGCCGTCCGATGGCCGTGGCCGTCGATCCCGTGTTCATGGAAACCTTGCCGACGTCCGAATACCTTTCGGGCATGGCCGAAATCCTCAAGATGCAGATGATAGCCGAACGCAGGTTCGAGCCCGAAAGCATCGCCCCTCATTTCGACAAGCAGGCGTTTTCTTCCGACCTGATGTATTTCGCCGTGAAGGAGAAAGCCCGTATCACGCGCCGGGACTTCCAAGAAACAGGATTGCGCAAGACGCTGAATTTCGGGCATACGTTCGGACACGCTTTCGAATCGTTGGCATTACGCCGCGGAACCCCGATTCCGCACGGATACGCGGTGGCCTACGGAATGGCATGCGAACTTTTCCTCTCCTGCCTATGCTGCGGCTTCGACCACGAACGATTCACGCAGGCGAACCGCCTCATCAGGCAGAAATACGGAATCTTCGAATATACCCCCGAAGACATTCCCGCCCTTGCGAGTTATATGCAGAACGACAAGAAGAACCAGGGCGAACGCGAACTGAAGCCCGTCTTGCTGGCCAGGTACGGTTCTTGCAGGCATGACATCCCCGTCTCGCCCCGAATGACATGGAAAGTCTTGGAAGACTATCCTTTTGAAGATAAAAAAAGTAAATAGTTTATATGGATAATATTTGCATTCGCTTCGCCCAAAAGAACATAGAAGGCGAAGCTCCCTTGCCGAGTTCCAAAAGCATCAGCAACCGTTATCTGGTATTGCAGTTCCTTGCGGACGAGGACTTCGGCCTGAAGAACCTTTCCGAATCGGCCGACACTTGCCTGATGCGGCAGTTGCTCAAAAAAATCGACCGGCAGGACGAAGACCCTGACGAGGAAACAAGCCTAAACTGCCAGAACGCCGGCGCCGTCATCCGCTTTCTTACCGCCTTGCTGGCTTTCCGCGCCGGGAAATGGGTCATGGACACCGACAACCCGCGAATGAAAGCCCGCCCCATCGCACCCTTGGTGGATGCCTTGCGCTCCATGGGCATCGAGATAGCCTATCTGGGCGAGGAAGGTTTTCCGCCATTGAAATTGACCGGGAAACCAGAAGTACTTCAGAATCAAGGCGTCATCGCCCGCATGGATGCCAGCCAGAGCAGCCAGTTCGTTTCGGCGATGATGATGGCCGCCCCGCTCTTCCCGCACGGCCTGCACCTGGAAATGATCAGCGAGACCAAGGTTTCGCTGCCCTACATACAAATGACCGCCCAGCTGATGCGGAACTGCGGCGCGGAAGTAGTCTTCATCGACGGCAACAACATGTTCATCGACGGCACCTTGCACGCCCCCGCGCAGACGCTCATCGAATCCGACTGGAGTTCGGCTTCCTACCTCTACGGCCTGCTCGCCTTGAGCGAGGGCGGCCGTATCGAACTGCCGTTGCTGTTCGAAGACAGCGTCCAAGGCGACTACGTGCTCGTCAACTGGTTCGAGGAACTGGGCGTGGAAACCGAATTCCTGGAAGACCGCGTGGTCATCACCAAGGAACCGGGAACCGCCATCGACATGAGCCCCAAGGAATACGATTTCGTGCACCATCCCGACCTGGCGCAGACCATGGCCGTGGTATGCGCCGCCTTGGGCGTGGAAGCCGAACTGACAGGCATTTTCGGACTCAAATACAAGGAAACGGATCGCATCTCGGCATTGCACGACGAACTGGAACGCATCGGGGCCAAACTGGAACTGGATGAAAGCCCGGACAACAACCGCCTGCATATCCATCCTTCGATATTGCATCCCCAAGACACGCTTATCCGTACTTACGGAGACCACCGCATGGCGCTTTCGTTTTCCATACTCGCGGCCAAATACGGCAAGGTGTGCATCGAAGAAAAAGAAATCGTCCGGAAGTCCTTTCCCGATTATTGGAACGTATTGAAGAAACTAGGAGCCGAATTGTCATGAGAAGACCGTTTTTCCTGTCCTTTCTCGCTTGCGCCTGCCTGACATGGTCGGCAAGCACGCTGTCCGCCAAGCCGGTCAGGGATACCCTGCACCTGATTTCCTTCAACGACTTTCACGGCTCTTTCCAGGCAACCGGGAACATTCCCGGCGCGGGCCGTCTGGTCAAGACCCTGCGGGACATGCGGCAGGCGTTTTCCGATGTCTGCATCGTGGCCTGCGGCGACAATTACAGCGGCGGCTATTTCTCGCGACTGACGGGCGGGCATCCGCTGGATGAAATGTTCCAAGCCGTGAACGTGGAATATTCCGCCATCGGAAACCACGAATTCGACTGGGGCATCGAAGCCATGAAAGAAAGGCTTGCCTGGGGAAACACCCGCTATCTGGCGGCCAACATCTTCACCGATTCCCTACGCGGGATCCGTCCCGGGTGGGCGGTTCCCTACGCCATCAAACGGCAACGGCTCAAAAACGGCACCTCATTGCGGACAGCCTTCATCGGACTTTCCACCCAAGAGACCAAGACGGCCGCCTTGCCCGAAATCGTCAAGGACCTGGACTTCGCCAACCCCGCGCGCATGGCAGGCCTGACCATGGAATATCTCAAGGACAGCGCGGACCTGTACATCCTCCTCACCCACGTCGGCACCGGCATGGAAAACGGACAACCGGTCTTTACCGACAAGGACGTGGACGGGCTGAGCGAAGTTCCCGGCATACACGGCATTTTGAGCGGGCATTCGCACCAGGAAGTCTACGGCTTGCTGAACGGCGTTCCCGTCGTCCAGGCCCGCAACTACGGACGGAAAATCGCCCACCTGCGTTACGAGGTACGTCAAGACAGGAAAGGCCGTGTGCACGTGCGTTTCCTTGACGGGGAAATAGCGGAACCGGGGCCGGAAACCGACCCGGAGATGGAAAAGTCGGTGGAACGTTACTTGAACGCGCCCGAATACGGGTTCAACCAGATCTTGACGGAAAACCTGCAAACGCTCGCTCCGCAGGACTATGAACCGGGCGGCCGTTTCAGCCGTCTTGGTGCCTTGGTGACGACAGCCTATCGGGATTGCTACCGGCTTACGACCGACGACGACACTTCGCTTGTCATCGGCGTATGCAACGAAGGTGCCATCCGCACGCTCCTGCCGCAAGGACCGGTGACCAGGCTGCAAGCGGGCAACGTCATTCCTTTCGGCGGCATCCTGCGCGCCTGCCACATGAACGGGGCGCAATTGCGTGAATTGCTGCAATATGGAATCGAATGCAAGGCGGGCTGGCTGCAATACCACGACATGGAAATAGGCTTGGAAAACGGAAAGATCACCTCCATGACCTATGTGGGAGACGGAAAGCGCGTCGACCTGGACGAGGATACCCCCTGCATCATCGTCACCGAGAACTTCGTGGCCTCGGGCGGAGACGGCTACGATCCTGACTGGTTCAAGGAAACCGCCAGGAATTTCGAAAGCGTGCACGCCTCCGAACGCAATCCGACGGACGTGTTCATCCGATACCTGGGCACCCTGCCGAGCCTGGATGCGAAAAAGATCGCCGTACCCAGGATAAAACCCTGAAACGAAAGAAGGGGATGCCGGAACCGACATCCCCTTTTCTTTTGGGTGGAACCGGGCGGAATCGAACCGCCGTCCAAACAAGTAGCAAAAAAGTTTTCTACACGCTTAGCCTTTCCTTTGATTTGCGTGGCGAGGCTGGCGAAAGGCGTCCGTACCTCGTCCTTGGCTTCCTGATTGCCATCCGCAACCGGAAGCGGGATGCGGACGGAACCGATTTTGATTGTTTTGCACTTCGTCGGAAACGAACTATCGGTCATGGTTTTTTCCTGAAGCGTCGCTGAATGTAGTACCTTGTACTAGGCAGCGAGAGCGTAATCGCTATTGTTGCCGTTTAATGGCTCGCGCATTGGTTTTAACGAGGCACTTGCACAACCCTCGGCGTGCTTGCTTCCCACTATCCTCGCTGTCAAAACCAGTCGGCCCCGTGAAAAGTCAAACAAGCAAAGATAAGCAAAAATACCGTCGTTTCCATTTTTATGACGTATTTTTGTCCTGTCATGAACGATATCCTTCATCCCGAACAGAACGGCCTTGCAGGTACCGACAAAGAGATTGAAAAGGCCTTGCGTCCATCCGGCTTCGACAGTTTCCAAGGCCAGGAAAGCGTCACAGGCAACCTCAAGGTGTTCGTGATGGCCGCCCGCCAACGCAAGGAGGCGTTGGACCACGTGCTGCTGCACGGACCTCCGGGACTGGGAAAGACTACCTTGTCGTACATCATCGCCAACGAACTGGGCGTAGGCATCAAGACCACTTCCGGTCCCGTGCTCGACAAACCCGGCGAACTGGCCGGCCTGCTGACCAACCTCGAACCCAACGACGTGCTGTTCATCGACGAGATCCATCGCCTTACGCCCGTGGTGGAGGAATACCTCTATTCGGCCATGGAAGATTTCAAGATCGACATCATGATCGACAGCGGCCCCAACGCCCGAAGCGTGCAAATCGGCCTCAACCCGTTCACGCTCATCGGCGCCACCACGCGTTCGGGACTGCTCACCTCTCCCTTGCGCTCCCGCTTCGGCATCAACTCCCGGCTTACCTATTACGACGCAAACACGCTCAAGGGCATCATCCGGCGCTCGGCAGGCTTGCTGGAGGTGGACATACATGAAGACGCCGCCTACGAAATCGCCCGCCGGAGCCGCGGAACCCCGCGCATCGCCAACCTGCTGTTGCGCCGCGTACGCGACTTTGCCCAGGTCAAAGGCAACGGCGCCATCGAAATCGACATCACCCGCCATGCCTTGGACGCCCTCAACGTGGACAAGTTCGGCTTGGACGAAATGGACAACCGCATACTGCTCACGATCATCGACAAGTTCAAGGGAGGCCCGGTGGGGGTGAACACGATCGCCACGGCGGTAGGCGAAGATTCCGGCACGCTCGAGGAAGTGTACGAACCTTACCTGATCCAGGAAGGTTTCCTCATGCGTACGCCCCGCGGCAGGGAAGTCACGCCACAGGCCTACCGGCACCTGGGACGTACGCCCAAAGGCTGCGAGAACACGCTTTTCGGCTAAAAGAATCGGAACATGTGTTTCCTGCATTCGGATGATTTCAAGGAAAAGGCACGAAAGCTGCAAATAGACCAGATCGGCATAGCCGCCGTGAAGCCGGTGGACGAAACCACCAGAAAACGTTTCACGGACTACCTTTCGCAAGGCCGTCATGCCCGGATGGGCTATCTGGAACGCCATATCGGGAAACGTCTCGATCCTAGCCTGCTCTTTCCGGGCGCGAAAAGCGCCGTGGTCATCTTGTGCGGTTACCTGCAAGCCGAAGGAACCCCACGCCATCCCCATATCTCGCTCTATGCCCAAGGCACGGACTACCACCTTTACGTGAAAGAAAAACTCTCCGCCTTGGCCGACGGTTTGCCCCCCGGCTCGTTCCGTTGCCTTTGCGACACGGCACCCTTGCTCGAGAAATACTGGGCTCGGCAAGCCGGATTAGGCTTCATCGGCAGGAACTCCCTGCTGCTCAATCCGCAATTGGGATCTTACTGCTTTATCGGCGTGCTGCTCACGCGCAACGGATTCGACCGTTACGACACGCCTTTGGTGGAAACGCCCGAAAGGCCCCACCCCTGCGCCGGTTGCCGTCGTTGCGAACAAACCTGTCCGGCCGGCGCGTTGAACGAAGGCCTGGACGCCAACAAATGCCTTTCCTACATTACGATAGAAAGCAAGGACGAAAGGCCTTCCTTGCCCGCTTGCTGCTGGTTCGGCTGCGACGCCTGCCAGACGGCCTGCCCCGCAAACGCCCATGTGCGCCGTCCCGGCCACGAGGCTTTTCGCGCCACGGAAGCCTTGCTTTCACTCTCCAAGGAAAAGATTTCGGACATGCAGCCTTGCGAATTTGAGGAAAAATTCCAAAATTCGCCGCTGCTACGGGCCGGACTGGACGGATTGCGGAAGAATATCCGGGCCTCCGCGCCGGCGACAAGCACGAACCATCAATCCAAAATAATCGACATCCCATGAAAACACTCATCATCAACGGACATCCGAATCCGCAAGATTCGGTGGCCAACAAGGCCGTCATCGAAGAAATCCAGGCAAGGCTTCCCCATGTCCGTATCCGCCATCTGGGCGAACTCTACCCTGATTACCGCATCGATGTGGAAGCCGAACAAAAGGCCCTTCTGGAGGCCGATCTGATCGTATGGCAATTCCCGTTCTTCTGGTATTCGCTTCCCGCCCTGATGAAGAAATGGCTGGATGAAGTCTTCCTGCACGGCTTTTCACACGGCAGCACGGCCAAACTGGCAGGCAAGAAACTGCTCGTTTCCATCACCACGGGGGCGCCGGCCGAAGCCTATACCGGCGGTCCGGGTTCCATCGGCGACATCCGCGAACTGGTTTCGCCATTCGCATCCATAGCCGCCGTCTGCCGGCTCGACTACCAAGGCGCCATGTGGGTGAACGGCGTAGGCTATACCCAAAGGCAGACCCAGGAAGGCACGGACCTGCAACGGAAAACCGCCAAGGAATATGCCAAACGCCTCATAGAAAAAATAAGTTCAATACATTAAACGGATTCCGGCGGGCAAGGCACGACCCTTCGGGGCAAAACGAACAAAAATCAAAGGCGAAGTGTAGTTATTATTGCACTTTATATTACCTTTGTACATTCTTCCGTTGCGGTTCCTTTCGTGGAACCGCAACGGGCATTTTAAACCAACACCAAACAGTTTGCATCATGTCCAAGATCAAAGTCGCCATCAATGGCTTGGGTCGTATCGGCCGCATTGCGTTCAGAAACCTGTTGCTGAAACCTGAAGTGGAGGTGGTGGCCTTCAACGCCACCATGCCGAAAGAAACCTTGCTCCACCTTTTGAAATATGACTCCGTGCACGGCCGTTTCCCCGGAGAAGCCCGTATGGAAAACGACCAGATCGTGATCAACGGCAAAGTCGTTCCCTGCTACATGGAACGGGATCCGGCCGATATTCCCTGGAAGGACCACGGCACGGACATCGTCATCGAGGCCACCGGCGTTTTCCGCAAACGCGAAGGAATGGCCAAGCACTTGGCCGCAGGTGCCAAGAAAGTGCTCCTCACCGCGCCTGCCGACAAGCCCGAGGACGTGGATGCGACGATCGTGATGGGGGTCAATGAACATGTCATCAAACCCGGTCTTGAACTGGTCTCGAACGCGTCCTGCACGACGAACTGCCTGGCTCCCGTAGCCAAGGTGCTGCACGAGAAATTCGGCATCAAGCGCGGTTTCATGAACACCATCCACTCCTATACCAACGACCAGGCCGTCTTGGACGCACGTCACAAGGACTTGCGCCGCGCGCGTGCCGCCGCCGTGTCGATCATCCCTACCAGCACCGGGGCCGCCAAGGCCGTGGGCTTGGTACTGCCCGACCTCAAAGGCAAACTGGACGGCTTCGCCATGCGCGTCCCCACCCCCGACGGATCGGTCGTTGACCTTACCGCCGAACTGGCTCGTGACGTCACCGCAGGCGAAATCAACGCGGCCATGAAGGAGGCATCCCAAGGCGCGATGAAAGGACTCCTAGCCTATACCGAAGACCCTATCGTGAGCATCGACATCGTGGGCGATCCCCATTCGGCCGTCTTCGATTCCAAGCTCACCAAGGTCATGGACGGCAACTTCGTGAAAGTGGTGGCATGGTACGACAACGAATTCGGCTATTCCTGCCGTGTGGCCGACCTCACTTGCCGCTTGTTCCAATAAGATCCCGATGGAATCCATCCGCCTCGACTTCACTTACGGCCTCGAAGCCGGCCAGATACTCCAGTCCCTATCCGAGGGCAAGGATGTAGCCGCCGCGGAAGGTGTGAAAAAAGACCTGGAACGAGCCTACCGGACGCTATTGGACGGTACCGGCGCAGGCAGCGACTTCCTGGGATGGGTACGACTCCCCTCCCGTATTCCGGAAGCGGAACTGTCATCGATGACGGAAAAGGCGGAGGCGTTCCGGAAAAAATCACGATTGTTCGTCTGTATCGGCATCGGAGGCTCCTATCTGGGAACGCGGGCCGTCGTCGAGGCCTTGAAGCCCCGATTGGCCGACCGTATTCCCGGCTCTCCCGCCCTTATCTATGCCGGCCATCATCTGGAACAAGATTACATGGCCGAACTGCTTGAACTGCTCGACAGTCACGACTACACGCTTTGCGTGATTTCCAAGTCGGGCACGACGACCGAACCGGCCATCGCGTTCCGTCTGCTAAGGAACCACCTCGAAAAGAAATACGGGAAAGAAGAAGCGAAAAACCGTATCGTGGCCGTTACCGACAAGGCCAAAGGCGCGCTGCGCACGCTGGCGACCGAAGAGGGCTACGCCACCTACACGGTTCCGGACGACATAGGCGGACGATATTCCGTGCTCAGTCCCGTAGGACTTTTTCCCT
The DNA here is from genome assembly GCA_910578275.1 of uncultured Bacteroidales bacterium. Taxonomy (GTDB): domain Bacteria; phylum Bacteroidota; class Bacteroidia; order Bacteroidales; family P3; genus Pullibacteroides. Next base: position 70,786 of record CAJTPR010000004.1, read on the forward strand.
TGGCCGTGGCCGGCGTGGACATCAAAGGCTTGGTAGCCGGCGCGAAATCGATGCAGCAGGAACTCGTCGCCGACCGTATCGACTGGCAAAGGAACATCGCCGCCCGATACGCGCTCTTCCGCCAGCTCCAATACAGGCAAGGTGGCATGAAAGCGGAACTTCTGGTGGACTTCGATTCCCGGTTCCACTATCTTGGCGAATGGTGGAAACAACTTTTCGGTGAAAGTGAAGGCAAGCAAGGCAAGGGTCTTTTTCCTTGCAATGCCGGCTTCACCACCGACCTGCATTCCCTGGGGCAATATATCCAAGAGGGCGAACGCCTGTTCTTTGAAAGCGTGCTAAGCCTGCAAAGGCAAAAGAAACGTGTCGTGATCCCGCAAGATGCCCGCAACCTGGACGGAATGGACTTCGTGGCCGGAAAGGAAATGGCCTACGTGAACCAGAAGGCGGAAGAAGGAACGCTCATGGCGCATTCCGGCAAGGGAAACGTGCCCGTGGCACGCATCCTTGTTCCCGGACTGGACGCCTGTCATATCGGACAACTCATCTATTTCTTTGAATTCGCCTGCGGATTGAGCGGTTATTCGATGAACGTGAATCCTTTCGACCAGCCCGGCGTGGAAGCCTACAAACAGAACATGTTCCGCTTGCTGGGAAAGCCATCGTAAGGGTTATCCCGTTTCCCCGCCGATTTCCGTTTTTCCGGAACTTATTTGATGACGGCGAACGTACCTCTGCGCACCCAGACGTGGTGACGGTATTTCTCGCGATAGACGTAGACGTAAACTCCCGGCGGAACGAGTTGTCCCTTGTATCTTCCGTCCCATCCTTCGGTGAATTCCGTGGTGGAAAAGACCATGGTTCCGTTGCGGTTGAATATCATGAACTCATAGGTCCGGGACGTATCGTTCACGCCTATCGGGCCATAGGTCTTGTTGTAGCCTTCCAACATGAAGCCGCTGGCGAAATACACGTTGTGGCAGTTCTTGACCGAAACGAAACTTTCCAGACGGGTCTTGCATACCGTTCCTGTCACGCTGCCGCCCACGGAAATGTCGCAAAAGGCGGTGAAATCGGTTTGCGGCGTGACTTCCGTGTAATAAAGCGTGTCCCTGTTGAACCAACGGTAACGGCATTCCAGGTCACTGACCACTTCCATGCGTACGGAAGAACCCAGACAGACCGAATCGGAAGGAACTCCGTCCACATACACGAAAATCTCCCCGCGCGGGGCATCCACCACGATGACGGACCATTCCTTGGTTCCACGACAACCGTACTTGTCGGTGGCCGTCACCTTGACCGACGTATCGCCCAAGACGGTAAACGTATGCGAATGGGAACCTTGCAGCCCGTTCCAATATACGTCCGTTCCGTTTTCCACCCGCACCGTGGCATCGAGGCCTTCGCACATTTCCTTGTCGCCCGCCACCCCGAAGATAGCCGAGTCGTTCACGGTGACGATGGCCGAATCCTCGGCATGACAAGCATTGCGATAACCGCCCTGCACGATCGGATATTTGGAAATACGCACCGGATAGACCGTCGTCCTGGCCGGACGGATATTGATGAAACCGGCCGTTCCGCCCGTGCTCCAAGCCCAATAGTTTCCTCCCTTCACGCCAACGGTGGCTTCCATGCCAAGGCAAACCGTATCATGGACGACGACATACGAGGGCAGCGTGGTGGCATATATGACAACCGTATCACCACCCACCAGGTAACCGTTGTCCTTGACCTTTACCCCGATACGTGCCTCCTGCTCCACCAAGGGCTTGAAATCCAAGGATGCACCGGTACCAAGACGGGAAGTATCCCCGATCAGGAACCATTCGTATGCCAGGTCTTTGTCCGGACCGTACAAGGAACAGTCCGCACGCAAGTACGCCACATGCTCCACGCATACCACGTTGGCGCTGTACTCTATCTTGACGGGCGAGGCCGCCTTGACCACGGGACGGGATTCCTTCAACTGGCTCGTGTCCAGGACCCGGTTGAGGGGAAACAAGCCTTCGAACCAATCCCCCTGCGCCCAGGCGCCGAAGGAAAGGAGCAGAAAGCAGACGCATGTTCCCCAACAACGAAACATTCCTAACTGTTTTTTAATTTTTCAGACAGGCTTTTCCCGAAATGGGACTTCACGTAATCCAACGTGACGCGATATTCCTTGACTTCCGAGGACGGAAGCTCGTACATGAGCTCGTTCATCATCGCTTCCATGATGCCGCGCAGTCCCCTGGCGCCGATATTGAATTCCAACGCCTTTTCCACGATGAAGTCATAGACCTCCGGATCGAACTCGAGATCCACCCCGTCCATGGCGAAAAGTTGCTTGTACTGACGCACCAACGCGTTCTTGGGCTCGACAAGGATGCTACGCAACGCATCGGCATCCAGTTCGTTCAAATAGGCCAGCACGGGAAATCGTCCCACCAGTTCGGGAATCATGCCGAAAGAACGCAGGTCTTGCGGCGAAACATATTTCAACAGGCTTTCGTCCTTGTCGGCCGCCACGCGCTGGTCGTCTTTCTTGTAGCCGATGGACGTCCTGTTCATGCGCGAAGCGATATGACGCTCCAATCCATCGAAAGAGCCGCCTCCGATAAAGAGGATATGCCGCGTGTTTATCTTCACCATCTCCGCGTTGGGATGTTTCCGGCCGCCTTGCGGGGGAACCAGGGCATCGGTGCCTTCCAGAAGTTTCAGCAACGCCTGCTGCACGCCTTCGCCCGAAACATCGCGGGTGATGGAAGGATTGCTGCCCTTGCGGGCGATCTTGTCTATCTCGTCGATGAAAATGATGCCGCGCTCGGCCTGCGCCACGTCGAAGTCGGCCGCCTGCAAAAGACGGCTCAGGATGGAATCCACGTCTTCGCCCACATAGCCGGCTTCGGTGAGCACGGTGGCGTCGGCTATGCAGAAGGGAACTTCCAGAAGCCGTGCGATGCTGCGCACCAGAAGCGTCTTTCCCGTACCGGTAGGCCCGACCATGACGATGTTCGATTTCTCTATCTCCGTCACGTCTTCCCCTTGGTGGGCGGCAACGTGGTTCAACCGCTTGTAATGGTTGTAGACGGCCACCGAAAGCACCTTCTTGGCTTCTTCCTGCCCGATCACGTATTCATCGAGGAAACGCTTGATTTCCTTCGGCTTCTTCAACTTGATGGGCGCCGAGGCCTTGCCTTTCGAGGGAAACTCCTTTTCGATCTCGGCAAAGTAACCTTGGGCTATCCTGGAACACTCACGACACAAGATGGCGCCGTCACCGCCTTGCACCGCCGGTTCGCGTCCGTTCAATTCCTTCCCGCAAAACGAGCAACGCGCGTTTTTCCTTTTCTTTTCCTTTTCCATGACTTGCGGCGCAAAGGTACAAAAATCTATATTTTCGGTTCGCGCACGTAGTGCGGCATCTCGAAGGGAATCTCCATCGACAATTCCACCAATCCCATGAAAACCCCGTTCTCGTACCAAGGGGTCTGGTATATGAGCTTCTTGACCCCGTTCTTCTCGATGGTATAGGCGTTGGTAGCTTGCTTGTCCAACAATTCCTGCAATTTGGCACGCGCCGGCCGGGGATGGCAGTCGAGCACGTTCTGTCCGATGAGACTCTCCTGCCCCGGCTTGAGGTTGACCGCCTTCGACTTGCGGTTCATGCCGATAATCTCCCCGTCGGCCTTGCAAACCGTGACGGCCACGTTCATTTCTTCCAATATCCTGTCCATGACTCCTATTTTTTCAGCGCGTCGGCTTCCTTGAGCATTTCCTCCACGGCCTTTTCCAGTTGCAAGTCCCGACCCGCCAAGATCGTCTCGGGCGTGTTATGGACGACAATGTCGGGAACAAGGTCTTGGTTTTCCAGATAATTCCCCTCCTCGTCCAAGGCTCCCACCTGCGGAATGCCGAACACGTAACCATCGGGCAAGGATTCCCACCAAACGGCCGTCATCGTGCCGGGAACGGGCGTACCGATCAATTTTCCGATCTTGAGTTGCTTGTAGGTGTAGGGCGTGCCGTGGGCATCGGAATAATTGTTTTCACTGACCAGCATGCACGAAGGCTTGATCCATTTGCCGAACGGCTCGTCGGAAACGAACTGGCCGCGCGGGCTGAAACGGGCATAACGTTTTCCGCTCAAAAGCGTGGCCACATCGTCGTGAAGCCAGCCGCCGCCGTTGTTGCGGGTATCGACGATGACCGCCTCGCGATTGCGGTTCTTGTCGTTGAGCAATTGACGGTAAACGGTACGGAAACTCTTGGAGTCCATGCCTTCGATATGCACGTAGGCCAGCCTGCCGCCCGAAAGCGAATCCACGATACGTTCGTTGCGCTTCACCCAACGTTCATACAACAACTCGTCCTGACGACGCTTGCCGATAGGCTTCACGACCACTTCGAACGCCTTGCCCTTGGCCGGGGCGACAGCGAAACGGACCGGCTTGCCCGCACGGCCTTCCAGCAAAGGATAATAATCCTCGCCCGCCTTGATTTCCACCCCGTCGATATGCGTGATCACGTCACCGGGACCGATTTCCTTGCCGCAAATGGCAAAGGGACTGTTGTGCAACACTTCCTGTATCCTCAGGCCGTCCTTTTGATAATCGGGATCGATGAACACGCCCAAGGCCGCCGTAGGCATGGCGGCGCCCGGACCATGGAAACGGCATCCCGTATGGGAGGCGTTCAATTCTCCCAAGAGCTCGCTCACCATCATCGAAAAGTCGTAACCGTTGTCGATATACGGCAGGAACTTCTCATAATGGTCGAAATAAGCCTTCCAGTCCATTCCCCTGAACGTGGGATCGTAGAACTTGTCTTTCACCTGCCGCCAGATATGACTGAACAGGTAGGCACGACGGTCGAAAGGACGGTTTTCGTGCAAGGCCTCGAATTCCACGTTCTCCACGCTGCCCGAAGAGGCCTTTATCTTCTTGATGCCGCCGCCGGCCAGCAGGTAAATCTCGCCGCCGTCTTTCGAAAAGACGAGTTGACCGTAGGAGAGACCGGGAATCTTCAATTCGGTTTTCTGCTCCACCAAGTCCTTTTCCCAGAGAGCCACCTTGCCGTTGTAAGGTGCCAGATAATAGAGCTTGTCGCCCTTGGGCGAAAGAGCCATGTCGCCGAGCATGTCGGAGGAAGAAGTAAGACGGACGGTACGGTCTTCCACATAGTCGAAATCGAACTTGAGTTCCTCGACCTTCCCTTTCTTGTCTTCGGTACTGTCCTTGGATTTCTTGTCGTCTTTCTTTTCGGCCTTTTCCTTTTCTTCCGCCAAGGCGCGTTCTTCCTTGTTCATCAGAAAACGTTCATAGGCTTCCCCGTCGAAGAACATGAGATATGCGTCGCTTTCCGAGCCCCAGGAGCCATGGCTGCGGAAACCGCTCCTGTCGCTCTCGAAGAGCATCGCCTTGCCGCCGAGCACGAACTTTCCGTTGCTTTCGTCGTAACCGCTGTTGGTGAGGTTATGTATTTCCCCGCTCCCGTCGGCTTTCACCAACGCCAGGTCCTTGTGGTTCCAGCCGCCGATGCCGATATAACCCGTCAAGATCCACTTGCCGTCGGGGCTCCAACTGAAATTCTGGTCTCCGTCCACATAGGAATACTCGTACTTGCCGTCCATGACCGTGCGGATTTTTCCGCTCTTGAGGTCGAGCACGCAGATTTCCGTACGGTCGCGCAGGAAGGCCACTTCCTTTCCGTCGGGACTGTATTTGGGTTGGAAACATGTCTTTTCCTCGTCGGTCAGTTTTTTCTCCGTGATCTTTCCCGCATAGGTAAACGACTTTTCGTCCTTGTCTGCTATCGCGGCCTCGTACAATTGCCATGAACCGTCACGCTCGGAAGCATAGACGAGCGAACGCCCGTCCGGGGAAAAGTCGATGTCGCGTTCGGTCTGGGGCGTATTGGTGACGCGTTTGGTCGTGGCATAGTCGAACGAGGTCACATATACGTCGCCGCCCGTGACGAAGGCTATTTCCTTCCGTTCAGGCGAAACCGCCATTTCGGTGGCTCCTCCGCGCAATACCCGGCGTGTGCACTCTGAGGCGTTCCGGTCGGTCGTCACCTGTATCGCGAGCCGGGAAGGCTCCCTGCCCGCCGGTTTGAAATAAATACGCCCGTCGTAACTGAAACAAAGGTCGCCCTTGTCCGAGACACTCAGGAAGCGCACGGGATGCGTCTTGAAATGTGTGACCTGTTCGGAAGCGGACTGCGGGTCCAATCCTTTCCTGTACACGTTGAACGAACCGTTTTCCTCGCTCAGGTAATAGAAACTCTCGTAATCGGGCGCCCATACGGGTTCCATGTCTTCGCCCTTGAATGAAGTCATCTTGACATGCTTGCCGTCTTTGAGCAACCAGATGTCGCGCGTGACGCTGGAAGTATGATGCTTGCGCCAATCGTCCTCATAGCCTTTCTTGTCCTGGTAAAGCAAACTGCCGTCGGGAGCAAGGCTGAGCCGGATCATGGGCCAGGCGGAAAAAAGCCGGGGACGGCCGCCTTGCAGGTCCACTTCGTAGACCTGAGGATAATCGCCGGGAAAAAGCAGGCTTTGCACCGTCTCCATTCCCGACGCCCGGTAGAGCACCGTGCCACGGGAAGTGAACGCAAGGGGTATTTCAGTTCCGCTGTGGGTGGTAAGCCGCACCGGGGTTCCGCCCTTGGCCGGAACATGGTAGATGTCGAGGCTGCCTTCCCTGTCGGAAGCGAAGGCGATCCTTTCGCCGTCCGGACTCCAGACGGGATATGCATCATAGGCCGCATGGGACGTCAGCTGCCGGGCCTGCCCGCCTTCGACGGGCACGGTGAACAAATCGCCCCGATGGCTGAAAGCTATCGTCTTTCCGTCGGGTGAAATCGCCGGATAGGTAAACCACAAGGCTTCCTGTTTTTCATTCTGCGCCGAAGCGACGGCAAAGCCCGCCAACAGCAAGGCCAGGCAAAAAAGTTTGGATTTCATGTCGTTTCTAACTATTTTTCTACAAACTCCAGTAATTCAGATTCGGCAACTTCCCTCGATACAATCCTTTCACGTCCACCACCAGGCACCTTTCGTCTTTGAACCAACGCATGAAATCCGGTTCGGAAAGTTCCGCGTATTCCCGGTGTGAAACCGCCACCACCACCGCATCATAAGCCTTTTCCTGCGGCTGGCGAAGTTCCATGCCGTACATCCGGCGCACGGCATCGGCATCCGCCTTTGGATCGGAGACATCCACCGTCATGCCGTAGGTCCTCAACTCCTCGACGATATCCACCACCTTGGAATTACGTATATCGGCCACGTTTTCCTTGAACGTGATCCCAAGGACCAGGATCCGCCCGTCCTGTATCGTCTTTCGCAAGGAAATGAGCCTCTTGACGGTCTGTTTTCCCACATAACCGCCCATCGAGTCGTTGACGAAACGACCTGCGCCGATGACATGGGCATGATATTTCAACATCCGGGCCTTGTAAACCAGATAATACGGATCCACCCCGATGCAATGACCGCCCACGAGCCCGGGATGGAACTTGAGGAAATTCCACTTGGTCCCGGCCGCTTCCAGCACGTCGTAAGTGTTGATGCCCATGCGCCCGAAAATGATGGAAAGCTCGTTCATGAGGGCGATGTTCACGTCACGCTGCGTGTTTTCTATGATCTTGGCGGCTTCCGCCACCTTGATGCAGGGGGCATGATGCAAGCCCGCCTCCACCACCAACGAATACAACGCGGAAACCAACGCAAGCGCCTCGGCGTCGCAAGCCGAAACTATCTTTTTCGTGTTGGCCAACGTATGGACCTTGTCGCCGGGATTGATCCGTTCGGGCGAATAGCCCACCTTGAAATCCGTTCCGCACGTGAGTCCCGAGATACGTTCGAGCAACGGCACGCATTCCTCTTCGGTCGCTCCCGGGTAGACCGTCGATTCGTACACCACGTAATCCCCTTTCTTGAGAATCGAAGCCACGGTCTCCGTGGCGCTCAGAAGCGGACGCAGGTCGGGATTGTCGGAAACGTCGATAGGCGTGGGAACGGCTATGATATGGAACGAAGCCTGCGCCAGGTCCGCCGCCTTGTCGGTATATGATATGTCGGTATCAGCAAAGTCGGCCGGGGTCAATTCTCCCGACACATCCTCATTCCGTCGCAAATGCCCTATGTGCCGCGTATCCGTATCGAAACCTATGACACAGACCTTCTTTGCCAAGGCCAAGGCCAACGGCAAGCCCACGTAGCCGAGTCCCGTCACCGACACCTTTTTCTTCCTACCGGTAAATTCTTCCACATTCATGACCTGAAAACATTAACGAAGCGAATATATACGTCTTATGATGTCCACCACCAGGCGTCCTTCCTCGGCCGTGGCCGTAATGGCGTCCGTCTTTCCTTCCAGCACGTCCACGACGTTACGGATCACGAAATGGTGATTCTGGGCGGATCCCTTGTAGGGACCGTAGTCGTTGCCCGGATTGGTGGGAGGCAGTACCGGCGCCCGGTAGTCCTTCACATGGCAATATTCCACCTCGTTCATGTACTGCCCTCCTATCTTCACGCTGCCGTTCTCGGCCACGATGGTAAGCGAACTCTCCAGATTGGCGTCGTAGACGGCGGTGGAATAATTCATGCAGCCCATCCCGCCTTTCACGAAATCGAACTGGACCATGCCCGAATCCTCGAAAGCGGTAAGGTCCTTGTGGCTAAAATCGGCAAAACGCGCCCGTATGTTCGTCACATCGCCGAAAAGCCATGCCATGATATCCACGAAATGGCTGAACTGGGTGAACAGCGTCCCGCCGTCCATATCGGCGGAACCGTGCCAGCTCCCCGGCACGTAATATCGTTCATCCCGGTTCCAGTAACAGTTCACCTGCACCATCCCGATGCGCCCCAGACGCCCCGAATCCACCAGTTCCTTTATCCAGACCGAGGGCGGGGAATAGCGGTTCTGCATGACGCAAAAGACTTTCTTGCCCGTCTTGCGCGAGGTTTCCATCACCAAGTCGGCATCCCGGGTGGACAATGTCATCGGTTTTTCCACGACCACGTGGCAACCACGCTCCATCGCCTTGATGGCGAAATCCGCATGCAATCCGTTGGGAACGCAGACGTTCACCACGTCCAAGCCGCCCTCTTCGGCCAGCATGCGTCCGTAATCCGTATAAAAGGCCGCCCCGTACGCGTCCAAGCCGAGGCTTTCCTTGGGCCTGACGTCGCAAAGCGCCTGCAATTCGCAAGAATCGTTGGCGGAAATCATATCCGCATGCCGTTTGCCGATATATCCGCAGCCGACCACACCGAATCTTATCATATCGTCATCTTGAAAAAAGGAGTAAAGATACGCATTTTAACGTGTCGTGCACCCCGCCCGCCCTTTTTTCGTTTTTTTCGGGAAAGCATTCAAGGCGTGCGGGACAAATGATTACTTTTGTCCTATGGAAAATCTTCAATCCTATATAGAACAGGCTTGGGAAGACAGATCCTTGCTGGAAGAGGCCGTGTATGCGGATGCCGTGCGCGAAGCGGTGGAACGGCTCGACAAAGGCAAGTTGCGCGTGGTCGATCCCTCGACCTGGGCCGTGAACCAATGGGTGAAGAAAGCCGTGGTCTTGTATTTTCCGTTATCCCGGATGCAAGTGACGGAAATAGGCCCGTTCGAATTTTTCGACAAGATTCCCCTCAAAAAGAACCTCAAGGAGGCCGGCGTCCGCGTGGTGCCGCACGGATTGGCCCGTTACGGTTCCTTCCTGGAAGCAGGGGCGGTGATGATGCCTTCCTACGTCAACATCGGAGCCTACGTGGGTGCCGGAACCATGGTAGACACTTGGGCCACGGTAGGTTCCTGCGCTCAAATCGGCAAGAACGTGCATCTGAGCGGCGGCGTGGGAATCGGCGGCGTGCTGGAACCGGTAGGCGCGGAACCCGTCGTGGTGGAAGACCATTGCTTCATCGGTTCGCGCTGCATCATCGTGGAAGGCGTGCACGTGGGACGTGAGGCCGTGATCGGAGCCAACGTGTGCCTGACCCGGTCCACGCATGTCATCGACGTGAGCACCCCTGAACCCAAATCCTACAAAGGGTACATCCCTCCACGGTCGGTGGTGATACCCGGCAGCATGCCCAAGCAATTTCCGGCCGGCACCTATCAGGTGCCTTGCGCCCTGATCATCGGACAAAGGAAAGCCTCCACCGATACCAAGACCAGCCTGAACGAAGCCCTGCGCGATTACAATATTTCATGACAATCAATTGCATATGAAACGAATTACCCTTTTGATCATCACCTTTTCGCTTATGATTCCCGCCTTTTCGTGCAAAGGCCAGACACAGGAGCACGTACACTACCTGACTACCGCCGACTTCCTGGAAAAGGTCCACGATTACAAGAAAAATCCCGACACATGGGAATACAAGGGCAAACTGCCCTGCCTCATCGACTTCTACGCCGACTGGTGCCGTCCCTGCAAGATGCTATCTCCCGTCATCGAGGAGCTGGCCGCCCGATACCAAGGCAAAGTGATATTCTACAAGGTGAACGTGGACAAGGAAAAGGAACTTTCGGCGGCGTTCGGCATCCAAAGCATTCCCAGCCTGCTGTTCGTCCCCATGCAAGGACAACCGGCCATGAACGCGGGGGTCCTGCCCAAGGAAACGCTCGAAGCCTATATCAAGTCTTTCATTCTCGGCATAAAGGAATGAAGTGCGGGACGACGGTATCCGTTCCGCCTTTTCGGGCACAGACCGTAAGCACGGCATCGCCGTGGCGAGCGCAGGACGCGTCGTAGGGCATCAGCCGCTCCTCACGCAACAGGTAACTTCGCAATTCCAGTCCTTTTACCGCACCCGAGGGCTTGCCGTCGACCACCAAATGACGGCGCATATCCGCACCCAGGCCGCAACCGACCTGCTTGAGCAGGCTCTCCTTGCCCGTCCAGAGCTTGAAGAAAAGATGGAGCCGTTCCTGCTCCGAATCCGCGACAAGCACGGAACGGGCTTCTTCCGGCAAAAAAAAACGATGCAGTATTTCCCTGTACGGGCGCGGCCGGATGACTTCCAAGTCCACGCCTATTTCATGACTGTCCGTGGCCAAGACCGCGTAATCGCCCGAGTCGCTGCAATTGAAAAAAAAACCCGGATAATCGACAAGGCAAGGCTTCCCTTGCGGCTGACGGCCTATGCGTACCTCCTCTCCCAGTTCCGACCGCAAGGTCTTCCGCACGAAATCCCGCCAAAGGGCTTTCTTTCGTTCTTCGGACAAACGGGAGGAAAATCGGCAGACATGGATACGGGGCATGGCGGTCTTTACTTGCTGGAGAATGCAAAAATAGGGAAAATCGGTCATGCCGGAAAAATCATTCCTCAAGGGAAATATCGTACCTTCGCGTCCTAAAACACATCGCATGGAAACGAAAAAGCCTTTGGTGAGCCTTATCATGGGGAGCACCTCCGACTACCCCATCATGGAAGCCGCGGCCAAGTTCCTCGACGAGCAGGAAGTGCCGTTCGAGATACTTGCATTCTCGGCGCACCGCACGCCGATGGAGGTCATCGACTTTGCCCAGCATGCCGAAAAAAGGGGCATCCGCGTCATTGTCGCCGCCGCCGGCATGGCCGCCCATCTTCCGGGAGTGATCGCCGCCCTTACGCCGCTTCCCGTCATCGGGGTGCCCATCAAGTCGAGCATAGAAGGCATCGATGCCGCCCTTGCCATCCTGCAGATGCCTCCCGGCATCCCGGTGGCGACCGTGGCCATCAACGGCGCGCTGAACGCCGCCATCCTCGCCCTGCAAATCCTTTCGACAGGTTCCGACCAGACAGCTGTCTCTTATCGCGAAAAGGTGATGTCGCACAAGGAGAAACTCAAGGAAAAGATCAAAAAGGCGAACGAAGAGCTCGGGAACATCGACTTTCCTTACCGTGTCAAATAGAAAATGATTTCCAAAAAACGCCCTTGCAAATATCCGCAAGGGCGTTTTTTGGTTAAAAATCCTAAAAAGGCATTTTCCGGCACCGATAAAACGCATTTCAGGGGTTTTATAAGGGACCCGTGCTGCCATTCAGGCGGGCCGGAACCATGCGATTCCACCTCTGCCTTTTTTTCTTCTGGTGCGCGCCCTTCCTTGCCGGGGCGCAGACCGATTACTTCCTGCCTTTCTCCTTGCAAGCATCCTTAGGGGAAAACGCGCCCGTTGCGGGACTGGCCGAACGTTGTCCGGCAACAGGAAGCATGTATTCCGTGTCACGGCCCTGCCTTGCCGCGACCGCTTTCGGACATAGCGCCTTCATCAAGGAAAACGGACATTACGGGCTTTCGACCTCGACGAGTCATGGAAAAAACACCTGGAGCCTGCATTACGGCTTCAAGGGATACTCGCTGCTGAACAAACAGGAAGCGGGCTTAGGCTACGGACGGAACCTGCTTCCAGGCTTGGGCGCCGGTATCTTCCTCGCCTACCAGGCAACCAACCGGATCGAAGGACGAACGCGCGGAAGATGGCTCGAAATCGGACTTTCCGCCGCCTTCAAGCGCGGCATCTGGTCGGTGGCGTTCGATGCCAGGCAACCCGTGACGCTTCTTTCGTCTTCGTCGCGGACAAAGGAATGGAACCGCGCCCTTTCTCTGCATCTGGGAACGGGCTGCAACCTCTACAAAGGGCTGCACCTCGGCCTGGACCTTTACAAAGACTTACGCTATTCATTGCAAGGCGGCCTCAGCCTCGCCTGCCTGCTCAGAACGTCGAACAAGGCGGAGAATACATTCATCGTCCATGTCCAGGCCAAGATCCATCCGACCGCATACGCAATCGGTTTCGCCCATGCGGGCAGACGCATCCAGACGCGGATAAGCGTCGCCTACCAGCATCCCGTCGGCTGGGAGACCTGCATAGGAATCACCCTGAAGCATCTCTTTCCGAAAAATCGTGCCGATGAAAAGTAGCATGCTGGTTTCATTTCTTTTATCATTTTCCGGAAACACGATTCCGACAGACAGCCTGCTTCATCCGGGAAACGACCTTGTTCCCCTGTGGGAAAACCGGCTCGAGGAACTTGCGGAAACGAATCCGGAAGAATACGAGGAAACGATGGCGGAAATACGGCAATACGCCGAACAACCTATCGACCTCAACACCGCGGACGAAAAGACACTGCTCAGGACCGGACTGCTGGACGCATGGCAGATCAAGGCCTTGCTGCATTATCGCGAAAGTTACGGACAAATCGTAAGATGGGAGGAATTGACCGAGAATCTCGAAGGTTTCGACAACCGCATCGTCGAAGCCCTACGGCCTTTCGTATGCTTACAAGCCGGGGAAGTGCACAAACTGCCGCCGTTCAAGGAAGTGGCCAAACGGGGAAAACATCGTTTGCTGGCTCGCTACGGGCGTATGCTCAAACCCTCCAAGGCTTTTACGGACCACAAGTATGCCGGAAATCCGGACAACGTCTATTTCCGCTACACGTTCGACTTCAAGAACCGCATCCGCATCGGATTTGCCGCCAAGCAGGGCGCGGGAGAAGCCTTCGGAAGGCAGGGGTTCGACTTCTACTGCGGATATCTGGCCCTGGACGGATTCGGCTGCGTGAAAAGTTGGGTGGCCGGAACCTACAAATTAGATTTCGGCTATGGCTTGAACGTGCATTCTCCAAGCGGTTTCTACAGCGGATTGCAAGCCGACTTGCCGGCCGGGAACGGCCAAGGCATACGCCCCTACGCTTCCGGGGCCGAATACGGCTACCTGAAAGGTTCCGCCATCCAGTTTTCCTTTCCGAAGGCTTGGAGCGCGAGCCTCTTTTATTCGACCGACCGGCACGACGCGATCCTGGAGAGCCCCGACTCCGCCCCTGCCGACTTCTGGGATTGCGTGAATTCCTTTCCTCAAACCGGCTATCATCGGACGGCCAACGAGATAAAAGGAAAGGAGGCCGCCAGGCTGCAGGTTTTCGGGGGTATGGTGGAAAAAAGCACGGCTTGCGCACGCTTCGGAATCGTGGCATCCGGACATGTCCTGGGCGGCCCGTATTCTCCCGAACACGCTACCGCCCTTTCCGCCCCCCGACCGTATTCGCAAGTCAAGCCGGCCTCTGGTGCCAATTTCTCGGCCTACTACCGCTACTTGTCGCCTCATTTCCATTTTTACGGGGAATACGCCCTGGCGCAGACCTTGCAAGGGGCCGTCCTGCAAGGCATACAATACAAAGGTTCGGAAACGGTATCGCTGGCCGTGCAATATTCCTGGCATGGCGCCGGTTATTACGCGCCCTACGCCGGGATCGGCAACAGCCGCCCTCCCCGTCCGGCATTCACGGGCACGGAAAGGCATGTGTTTTCCTGGCATGGCAAGGCGGCGCTCCCGGCCGGTTTCCTCCTTGAATTTTCCGGAAAGGAATCCATCGAGAAGAAAAACGCCGGCATGCCGTCCCTGTCAGACGTATTTTCCGGCACCCTCCGTTATCAAGCCCGAAGGTTCTCGGCCTGCCTTCGGTTCAAGCTGGACCGGGGACAAACCCGAAAAGGACATTCGTTGCGGCTGAACGCCGCTTATGAGGCGGCGAACGGATTCTTCGGGGAAAGCCGCCTGGAATTGCGCGATTTCTCGAAAGGAATCCTGCTCATGCAAGATGCAGGCTACGCGGGGCCGAAAGGCGGCTTCCGTTTGCGCCTGCGCGTGGCCTTGTTCCACACCCAAGGATACGAAAACCGCATCTACGCCTACGAGCACGACATACGCCAAGCCGCCTCCGCGCCCGCATTGTACGGCAAGGGAATGCGGTTCTTCATCCTCATGGGCAAATCGTTCGGAAAGTTCGGCGCGGAAATCAAATACGCCCACACGCTCATGGACGGCGTGCGCTCCATCGGCAGCGGCGACAACCTCGTCAAAGGCTTCCTCAAACCCGAAATCAAGGTGCAGCTGCATTTGAAGTTATGAGGTTTTTTTGCGAATCGTACGGAATTTGCAAAACATCACTATCTTTACGGAATACTCCACTTGAAATCACTGAACCAAAAGATAATTTATCGTAAAACCTCTAAAAACCAAGAGAATATCATGAAAACGAGAAAGATCGTAAGCGCGATACTCGGAATATCGTTGCTGTACGGCTTGTTGCCGGCGCAGACGGAAGAGTTCCGATTCAAACTGTACATGGAATCGCTGGCCAACGGGAAGAAGGACACGCTGGAATTGGGCGTGGGGCCGGACGGACTGGTCGGTTGCGTCTATGATTCCACCTTGTGTCCTGTATATGCCGACCCTTTTTTCGACACGGCTCATGTCGGGGCGTTCATCGTGGACAGGGAATGGGGGACGTGGGAAAATAAAGAATTTGACACTATTCGGGTTGATTGCCCGATGTATGTCAAGAAACGTGTGGGGATACATGGCCGGGACATGGTCATCGTCTTTCCTCTGTCGGCGTGTCCGATACGTTTCAGTTGGAATCAATCCTTGCTTGGTTACGGGAACGTGAAATCGCCCATGTTCACCAACTGGTTTTCCGGCAGGCGCTATGATGTGGGACAAGGACACCATTGGCGTCCCTTTTATCTGGATATGTCAAAAGACTCGTCTTTCGAGTTGACGACGTTCGAGAACCCCGGTTCGGCTACTTACGACAGTCTGGTATATCTGACCTATATACGGGATTCCTCCGGACAAGAACATGCCTATGTCCATGTTTTCGTTTGCCTCGGCGAAAGATTTGTAAAAAACGAGGAACCGAAAAGGATGGAAAGCGTCAGAATCAGTCCGAATCCGGTAAGACATCAATTGAGGCTGGAAAGCGTAGTGCCGTTAACAAGCTGGCGGATATATACGACATACGGGCAATTGCTGCGGGAAGGAATGGAATCCACCGAAACGATAAATTGTGAAAACCTACCTCAAGGCCTGTATATATTGGATTGCGAAGACGCGCAGGGAGGACGGTGCTTTGTAAGATTCATAAGGATTTGAGCCATGAAAGAGTGGATATTTCCGGGTTATAAGGTTTGGGTATGAGAAATATTTCACGGCATAGCGATTGGAAATCACGGTATCTGAAAAAAAATCACTATATTGCAACGGTGTTCACACTAAAAGCATAAAATAAAAATAACCTTATCGTCAAACCTATCGTCAAACCTAAAAAACTAAATCTATGAAAAAAGTCGCAACATCCATGTTTATGGCTGCGGGAGCGATACTCGTCACGTCGGTTCAAGCCCAAGTGGAAGTAAGTTCGGAAGGAACCATCAAAGTGGGAGATTTGAGCAAGCCCCGGAATGTAAGCGGAAATTCGCTTGACATTGCCGTAGAACGCTTGTATATCTATCCGACGGCCAACAAGTCGGGCAGTTTCGTCATCTACAACCATACGGCCTCGGGACCGGTAACCGGGGGCGGCACGGTAACAGCCCATTCCGCCGTCGACCCGTACAAGGACGTAATCACCAATCCGTACAATCTGCCTACCTATGTAGAACCTGTGACGGCGGGATATTTGATGCTGGGAACATCGACCAAGCCGTTGGGCAACATCCATGCAGGTTCCATTTATTCTTCAGGCCAAAAAATCACGTCCGACCGTCGCGCCAAACGGAACATCCGTTCGTTGGAATCATCCACGGAATATTTACGGGCGTTGCGTTCGGTACGATTCGATTTTGCCACGGAAATCATGCCACTGAGCCAAGACCAAGCAAAAGACAAAATAGGCTTCATCGCCCAAGAGGTAGGAGAAATCCTGCCCGAACTTGTAAGCTACGACACGTTGTCCGACCTGTACTCGATGGATTACGTTTCGTTGATACCCGTCCTAACGAAAGGTTTCCAAGAACAGGATTCCATTGTCCGCAGCCAACAGGCGATGCTGGAAGCCCAAGGCGAGATGCTGATTCTTTTGTCGGAACAATTGGAGGCGATACGGAAGATGATTTCCGGCACGTCCGCACCGAAAAAAAGCCCGGTGAAGGAACATCAAACCGGCACGAACCTGTTGTATCAGAACACGCCGAACCCGTTCAAGCAGGAAACACGCATCCGTTACGAATTGGCGTCCGAGGCGCAAAAGGCCCGATTGGAGGTGTACGACCTCCATGGCGTGCAACTACTTGGATATGACCTGCCGGTGAAAGGCAAGGGCGAATGGGTGTTACGCGGGGGTAGCCTCCAGGCGGGAATTTATCTCTACTGCCTGGTGGTGGACGGAGTTCAAGTGGACATGAAGCGGATGGTATTGGTTAACTGACAAAGAAAGGAATAGCCATGAAAACGAAAACGATCATAAGCACCATCCTCGGAATGTCGTTGCTGTACGGCTTGTTGCCGGCGCAGACGGAAGAGTTCCGCTTCAAATTGTACATGGAATCGCTGGCCAACGGGAAGAAAGACACGCTGGAATTGGGCGTGGGGCCGGACGGCTACGGCTGGGGCGGTAATGAACCATGGGGCGTATGGCACGACTGTCAATACGATTCCACGCTTTGTCCCGTCTATACGGAGCCGTTCTTCGACACGGTGGAACATATCGGGGCGTTCGTGGTTCCGGGTACGGACGCATTCAGGGAACATACCGACACGCTCCGCGTCTTATGTCCGTTCTATGCCAAAAAACGAATCGGTCTATTGGGCGTTGACATGGTGGTGGTCCTCCCTGCCTCGGCTCGACCGGTAAAGGTGAGCTGGGACAGGGAATTGATGCAGAGTCCCATTGTGGAAACCCCCATCTTGACCACGTTTGAACACAGGGCTCGTTGGGATAGAGACGCCTCTTCCTTGTCCACACTCAAAGTCATCATGTCGGATAAACATGAATGTGAGGTCGGGAAGGCTCATGGAATAAGTCGTTACGACAGCGTGGCCGCACTTGCCTACATCAAAGACAGTATGGGCGGTGAACACCCGTATGTCCAGTTTTTCATCCTGACCGGTCAAGACCGACATGCAGCCGTGGAAGACAAGCTCGCATCAAGTGCCGTGGAGGCATGGCCTAACCCGGTGCGGGAAAAGTTCCAGATAAGGAACTCCGTGGCCTTGCGGGAATGGCAAGTGTATTCCGTTACGGGCAAACGCATGGGAACCGGTGTCCGGACCGACACGGAAATAGACTGTGCGGCTTGGCCGTCCGGCATCTATGTCCTTTATTGGAAAGCCAAAGACGGACAGAACGGCGTTGTCAAACTCGTAAAGGAATAGCCATGAAAACGAAAACAATCATAAGCACCATCCTCGGATTGTCGTTGCTGTACGGCTTATTGCCGGCGCAGGAAAACGATGTCCATAAGGATTGGTTGATGCCGCTGCCCATGTTGAACGCAACGGTGCAAAACCAAGTAATACAATACCCGCCGAAGCCTGGCATGGCCGATACACAATATTGGAATTACATCCCGTACGACAACCTCGTGAATCTGGAAGTGAACGTCAATCTGGTGTTTATCCAGAAAGACAACGGAAGCGGAAATTTTCAAGAAGACGATCCGGAGCATCGGCGGTTTTGGGACGAGATTACGGCAGGCATAAACAACCTGTATGCCGCATTCAAGGACTCTGAGAAAGACAGTTGCTTCGCATGGCGGGATAAGTTCATTTCAGACTCGAAGATACGGTTCAAGTTCAACAGATATTACATGAAGAGAAGTTCCTTATGGGATTGGACAAAATATGGATCCAATGCTATGGACATAAGGTGGGCATTGGATGCATGGAAGGCTGAAATGGAAAATGATCCAAGTATACCCAAAGGTATTTCCGTCTTTTTTACGGAAAATGGCAACCTGTTCGATGAGTACATGGATATTATCGTGGCAGGAGGCACATCTCCGGCCAAGGATGCGAATTTTGCCTACTCCTCCTTTCCGGGAAAAAACATGATTGCTCGTATATGCATGCCTGATACTTACTGCAAATTTTTATGGATGAAGCATATCCTCCCAAGGAACTATGCGGCCGAGGGGCAAACGATAACATGGGACAATACGATTTGGCATTGGGAGGTGGGCACCATCGTCATCTTGCTGGCGCATGAGTTGGGTCATGCGCTTGATTTGAATCATGACAACAATCATTATGGGCAAAAGATTATTGCCGGGATGCGTTGATGTCTCCAAGCGGCCATGCCGGATACACCCATTCCTATATGCCGCCAACCGAAATAGGCCGGATATACAAGTCGCTGTCAGATTTTCAAATAAGACAAGTCGTACCCGATGACATTCCTGTCATAGGAACGATGAAAGTGACCCAAAAGCTACATTGGGATGGTCCATACCGCTGTTATACGGATGTAAGTATTGCCAAGTCGGGGGGTATCGGCATGCGGAAGGAGATATGGATGCCGAAGGACTCGAAAATCGAGGTAGCCAGTCAATTGTATCTTAAGAATGCCGATATAAGATGCATTACTGAAAACGGCCATTGGTCGGGCATACGGTCAAAAAGGGCGGTTTGTTATGGGTGGAGAATACTACGGCAAGCAACTATGACATCATTATGGAACCGGGAAGCACGTTGGTGTTGCGCGGTGAAGTCGGTTTTACGAACGGGCATAAGTTGATTCTTGACGAGGGGGGCTATGTTTGTGTTTCGGAGAACTTCGCCCTATCGGGTACGGAGGAATCCCCGTTTTGCGTGAATGGCGCGGCAGACAAGTCTGTGCTCGGGGGAATCGCTCCTGGGATACGGCCGTGGTATGCGGTTACATGTTCGGATAAAGGCTGGACGAGTTTCAAGGAAGCCACGACGGGAATACCGGAAGTGCTGTATGTGCAGAACCGGACTCTGACACAGGACGAGACGTTCGTGGCCCGGAAGATCTTCGTTGGCAATGCGGTGGATCCCGATCCCAAGAAGCGTCAAGGCAACGTCACGATTTCCACTCCGGCGCGAGCCACGTTCATCGGCAAGGACAAGGTCGTGTTCGACAAAGGTTTCCATTGCCAGCCTGGCGGCAGCTACAAGGTGATGCGCTTCAGTGAATAGGAACGGACGGGATTGTCGTCTGTACCTTATGCGGGCGGCTTGGAGAAACACTAAGCCGCCCGCTTCAGTTCCATTTTTCATACTCCTGGCTCGGGCGGAAAATTGGAAATTAAAAATGGTTCCATTCTGGAGCGTTGCCATGATGATGAATTGGAAGTCGATTTAGGCGGAATCATGTCTTGGCGCGATGGAATCATGAGGGTACGATAGGATATTTGATGAAAAAAGACTTGCCATGAAAAAGTTCATAAGTGGGGTGTCAGGTATTATATTCTGTTTGTTTTCAACAAATGCCGTGTCCCATGCACAGGAATGGAAATACCTGGAAGAAGGCACAGAGTGGACCGTGCAAACGGGCTATAAGCCTGATGTATGGTGCTACACCTTGTCCTTGTCCGGCGAATTGGAAAAATACGGGCACACATGGAAGCGTTCGCTGATGGACCAAGAGGAATTTCTGGCTTATCGGCAAGAAGGCAAAAAGATATGGGCCCTGTATCCGTATGACGACGGCACGATAGATACGGTACCTTTCCTGATGTTCGATTTCGGACTGGAAAAAGGAGACACGGCCCTCCTCTATGTGGACACTACCCATCATACGGACGATGCCTGGGTGGTGGAATCTGTCTTTGACTCGGTCTTTGAGGCAGGACAAGAAGCCAGACGCTGCCTAAGCGTCTATTTGATGAACGATCCCGAAACAAAGGATGTGTGGGCGGAGGGCATAGGCTCGCTGTGCAATGGCGTGTCCTACTCTCCTTCCGGTTACCTGAGAAGTCCTTCGACTTTGATCTGCGTGCAAAAGGCGACAGGAGACATATGGTATCGTAGACATGGCGTGTGCCGGCTTCCGAAGCACCTTGCCTATGATTACGGCGTCCAGCGATGGTCGGTTCTTTGCGGGGATACGAAAGATACGTATCACACACAATGGCTGTATTTCAAGGAAAGCGAAGAACAGCGGTGGAACCAGGCCTATGTGGCCGCCAAAGAGGATTTTTCGGACGAAAGAACCTGCGGGCTGTACTATCAAGACGGGCTGCAGGTGTATTTCAAGGAGGCCGAAGACGGTCCGGTTACATTGCTGTATGATTTCGGACTGGAAAAAGGCGAGCGTATTGGGGGCAGGGACAAATCCTCATGGGCGGTGGACGAAGTATATTATAAGGAAATGGACGGCTTGCAAAGAAGATGCCTGCAGATGGTTTCGGATAAGGGAGAGGCCGATGTATGGGTGGAAGGCTTGGGGTCTTTGAATACAGGATTCCTGCCGTCCGATTTCTTCGGCGATACCACGAAGACGGAACTTTTGTGCGTGCAGGCAGATGTTTCCTGGCATTCCGGCGACATGTACCACAATGCCAGGTTTGAAGCTTGCCAAATCGAAAAAACGGTCAAGAACGACATCCAGGCCGGACATGAGGCCGTGGTTCGTTACAACGTCCGACAAAAGACACTTGAAATAGAAAGCGAATTCTAGGCAAACGCATTGGAAGTGGCGGATGCGTCGGGGCGGTGCGTGTTGCGGGCAAATCATCCGGGCAAAAGCGTTTCGGTAGCCAGGTTGCCGCAGGGATTGTACGTCTACCGCCTTTACGGCGAGGGCATCCTTTGCTCGGGGAAGTTCGTACGGTAATGCCGCCTTGTTCCGTTTGAATGATCCCGTTTGACAGGAACGGGGAAAATGTCATCGGGGAAGAACACCGACGGAACGCCCGTGGATGTCGCGATTTGCCGGCGATCATGTATGCGTAACGCCTTGTTCCGGCCCGATGTGACCCGAGACGGCAGCCCCCGTTTCACATATTGCCTTGGATAACGTATTTTTGCAGGTTTATGCACTATTGAGAACAATCGATAAAACCTGAAAAAAAATGAAAAAAGTAATCGCGACCGCCCATGCGCCCAAGGCCATCGGGCCTTACAGCCAGGCCATCGAAGCCGGCAACATGTTGTTCATCTCGGGCCAGATTCCCGTCGATCCCGCCACCGGAAAGGTAGTGGAAGGCGGTATCAGCGCGCAGACCGAACAATCGCTCAAGAACATCAAGGGTATCCTGGAAGAAGCCGGCTACACGTTCGAAAACATCGTCAAATGCACCTGCCTGCTCAGCACGATGGATGACTTTGCCGCCATGAACGAGGTCTATGGCAAGTATTTCAGCAGCAATCCTCCCGCCAGGGCGGCCTTTGCCGTACAAAAACTGCCGTTGGGCGTATTGGTCGAAATCGAAGCCATCGCCGTAAAATAATGGAGCACCAGCAATTACTTCACGGCCCTTCCGCCCTTGCCGAGCGGGAGGGCGTGGAGCAACCTGCCAACATAAACCCGCGTTTCCTGCAAGACAAGGCTCCCCGCAAGGAAGCCGAATTGAGCGCGGCCGAATACGCGGAAGGCATCCGCAAGGGCAACCGTACGATTCTGAGCCGGGCCATCACCTTGGTCGAAAGCACCTTGCCCCGACACCAGCATCTGGCACAGGAAATCATAGCCCGCTGCCTGCCCTATTCGGGGAATTCCTTCCGCCTGGGCATCACCGGTGTTCCTGGCGCGGGAAAAAGCACGTTCATAGAAGCATTAGGGTCATACTTGGTACGAACCGGCAAGAAACTGGCGGTATTGGCCATCGATCCCAGCAGCGAACGCTCCAAAGGCAGCGTACTGGGCGACAAGACCCGCATGGAAGAACTTTCCGCCATGCCCGAAGCCTTTATCCGGCCTTCCCCCTCGGCGGGTTCCTTGGGCGGAGTGGCACGCAAGACCCGCGAATCGATCATCCTTTGCGAGGCGGCGGGATTCTCGCACGTCATCGTAGAAACCGTGGGCGTAGGCCAATCCGAAACGGAAGCCTACGACATGGTGGATTACTTCCTGCTGCTGCAACTGGCCAATTCGGGCGACGAATTGCAAGGAATCAAACGCGGCATCATCGAAATGGCCGACGGCATCGCCATCAACAAGGCCGACGGCGACTTCGTCCAGAAAGCCAAGCTGGCCCAGACGCAATTGCGCAACGCCATCGCGCTCTTTCCGATCGGTCCTTCGGGCCTGACGCCTACCGTGGAAACCTGTTCTGCCAAGACCCGTGAAGGCCTGGACAGGGTCTGGAACCACATTCTCGAATATGAACGGCATTGCAGGCAAAGCGGCGCGTTCGAAAAACGGCGCAAGGAACAGCTGGGAAAAGTCTTCCAACGCGCTATCGAGGAAGAACTGCTTTTCCGTTTCTACCAGAAACCAGGAATGGAATCCGACATGGAACGTGCCAGAGGCGAAGTCCATGACCGGAAAACCAGCCCTTACGTGGCCGCACACGCCTTGATCGAAACTTACTTCGCGCATCCGCAGACGACAACGAAACCGACGCGGACTTCATCTGCCCCGGCCGCGACGGACGTGAAGGCGGACATCCTCAAGAACGTGGCCCGGCTGCAAAAGATAGCAGGATCCATTCCCCATTTCGAACATGCCCTGGCCGTCGATGCCGCCTGCGCCGGAAATCCCGGAAAGATGGAATACCAAGGCGTGCAGGTAAACAACGGCAACGTCATCTTCAAGATGGGACCTTTTCCCGAAGGGACCAACAACATAGGGGAATTCCTGGCCATCGTCCACGCGCTGAGCCATCTCAATGCCCACGGTTTTCCCGATACGCCCGTATATACCGACTCGGTGACGGGCATGGCCTGGGTCCGGAAGAAAAAGGCCAATACGAAAATTGCCGCCACCGCCGCCAACCGCGACCTGCTGGATCTGGTGGCAAGGGCTGAAAAATGGCTGCGGTCGCACACATACAGGAACCCCGTGTTGAAATGGCAGACCGAAAACTGGGGCGAGATACCCGCCGATTTCGGGAGGAAAAGATAATCAACGAACCGAACTCATACCAAGGAGAACAATGGCAGAGAACTGGCAAGACGCTTACCTTTTCGAAGTAAGCTGGGAAGTATGCAACAAGGTAGGCGGAATCTACACCGTGGTCAGCACCAAGGTTCCCTCGATGCAAGGCCGCTTTGGGAACAACTACTTCGCCATCGGTCCGGACGTATGGAAAGACAAGGACAACCGCGACTTCGTCGAAGACCGCCATCTCCATGCCGACTGGCGCAGATATGCCGAAAGCAAGGGCATCTACTTCCGTGTCGGACACTGGAACATCGCCGGCCGCCCCGTGGCCATCATGGTGGACTATCGTTCGCTCATTGCCAAGAAAGACGAAATCCTGGCGGAGAACTGGCGCGAATACAGGCTCGACTCCATTTCCGGGCAATGGGACTACATCGAACCCGTGCTGTTCGGTTACGGCGCGGGCAAGGTCATACAAAGTTTCTACGAATACCATGTCTTTCCGAAAGAAAAGGTTTTCGCCCATTTCCACGAATGGATGACAGGCTCCGGCCTGTTGTATCTCAAGAAACACCAGCCGCAGATAGCCACCGTCTTCACGACGCACGCCACCGTGCCGGGACGTTGCATCGCCGCCAACGGACTGCCCCTCTACGGCGAATTGCGGAACTATCAGGCGGACGAACTCTCCTCCCGTTTCGGGGTACGTGCCAAGTTCTCGCTCGAAAGGCTTTCCGCCCGGCACGCCGATTGCTTCACGGCGGTAAGCGAAATCACCCATGAAGAATGCAAGGCTTTCCTCGGTCAGCCTGCGGACGTGGTGACGCCCAACGGTTTCGACGACCATTTCGTGCCCGACCAGACGGAATTCGACATCAAACGCAAGCTCGCCCGCGCCAAACTGGCCAAGGCGGCAAGTGCCGTCACGGGACATGAAACGGACAAGGACGCCGTCTTCGTCATAAACAGCGGCAGGTACGAATTCAAGAACAAGGGCATCGACCTGTTCATCGACAGCCTGGCACGACTCAACGCCGATCCGGAATTGACAAAGGAAATCGTCGCCTTTATCTGCGTGCCGGCCGGACACGGACAAGCGGCCGTGGACATGGAATCCGGAGTCCCGGCAAACGGGACACCCCAATACTGCACGCACCATCTCGACGATCCCGGTTCGGACCCGATACTGGACCGCATTCGCCTTTCAGGCCTGCAAAACCGGCCCGAAGACAAGGTGAAGGTGATTTTCTTCCCTTGCTACCTGGACGGAGACGACGGCGTGTTCAATCTTTCCTACTACGACCTGCTGATCGGATTCGACGTTTCGGTATTCCCCTCCTACTACGAACCTTGGGGCTACACGCCCATGGAAAGCATCGCGTTCCGTATCCCGACGCTCACCACTTCCCTTGCGGGTTTCGGCCGCTGGGTGGCCGACATGAAAATAAAGGACGAAGACGGGGTCTTCGTCGTGGAACGGAACGATACCAACGCCGCCCAGACCGTGACCGGCATCTGCGGATTCCTGAAAGACTTCGCCCTCGCTTCCGACCACGAGAAGATGCGTCAGTCGGCCTACCGCCTTTCCCGGTTCTTCTTGTGGGAACAACTGGCGGACCATTACGACACGGCCTATCGCAAGGCGGCAGGCAAATGGGAAAGCAGGCCTACCCTGCTCGACAAGCAAATGCCCTGCAGCCAGACAAGCCTGACGGACATTCCGGCAAACAAGCCCGAATGGCGCAAGATCCTGATCAATTACAGCTTGCCCGAAAAACTGGAACGACTCAAGACATTGGGCAACAACCTCTGGTGGTGCTGGGACTCGGAGGCACAAAAGCTTTGGGAACAGATCGATCCCAAGGCATGGGAGGATTGCGGACACAATCCGGTGGCCTTGATCAGCTCGCTCAGCGCGGGTCAACTGCGCCAACTGGAAAAAGACGAAACATTCATGAAACGGCTGCAAGAGGTCCACGACCGTTTCCTGGCCTATATGGAACAAGGCAAAAACAGGCAGGGACCCAAGGTTGCCTATTTCTGCATGGAATACGGCTTGCACGAAAGCCTCAAACTCTACTCAGGCGGCCTGGGCATCCTGGCCGGCGACTACCTGAAGGAGGCCAGCGACAAGAACGTGGACATGATCGGCATCGGCCTGTTGTACCGTTACGGCTATTTCGAACAACACATCGACGGAAACGGAAGCCAGGACGCCCGGTACGTGCCGCAGGTGTTCTCCAAGTTGCCGTTACTACCGGTAAGGGACGAAAAAGGCCGGTGGCAGACCGTGAGCATCTCGCTTCCCGGACGCAACTTGTCGGCGAAGATATGGCAGGTGAACGTAGGCCGCATTCCCCTCTACCTGCTCGATACCGACATCGACGGAAATACCGAACAGGACAAGGCCGTCACCCATCGGCTGTACGGCGGCGACCCGGAAAACCGGTTCAAGCAGGAAATGCTGCTGGGCATCGGCGGCATCCGCATGCTAAGGCACCTTCAAATCGCCCCCGAGGTGTTCCACTGCAACGAAGGGCACGGCGCGTTCACGCTCCTGGAACGCCTGCGCCACCATATCGAAAGCGAGCATCTCGGTTTCTGGCAGGCACGCGAGCTGGTACGCGCTTGCTCGCTATTCACCACCCACACGCCCGTTCCCGCCGGACACGACGCTTTCGACGAGGACATCGTGCGCACCTATTTCGGCGCATGGGCCTCCCGATTGAACATCTCATGGGAGGATTTCATGGCACTGGGCCGTATCGACAAGGGACATACGGGCGACAAGTTCTCCATGAGCCATCTGGCGGTGAACTTGTCTTCGGCCGTAAACGGGGTCAGTCGCATACATGGCCGGGTCTCACGAGAAATGTTCGCCCCGCTCTACCCCGGGTTCTATCCCGAAGAAGTTCCCGTCGGCCACGTGACCAACGGCGTGCACCTGGCCACATGGGCACATGCCGAATGGAAGGAACTTTTCGTCAAATACTTCGGAAAGGAATACCTGGACAACGTTTCCGACCCCGGATACTGGCAAAAGATCCACGAAGTTCCCGACCAGGAACTGGCACGAATCCGTCGCGACCGTCGCACCGGACTCATCGGATTCGTCAAGCAGCAATTGCAGCATGAATGGCCGCTTCGCGGAGAAAGCCCGCAAAACCTGGTCAAGGTGCTCAACCGCCTCGATCCGGCCGCCCTCACCTTGGGATTCGCGCGTCGTTTCGCCACCTACAAGCGGGCACACCTGCTGTTCAAGAATCCCGAAAGGCTCCGCCGCCTGGTGAACGACCCCGACAGGCCGGTACAGTTCATCTTCGCCGGCAAGGCGCACCCCGCCGACCATGCGGGTCAGGAACTGATACGCCACATCATCGGACTTTCGCGCCAGGAAGAGTTCCTGGGCAAGATCGTCTTCCTGGAAAACTACAACATCGACATCGCCCGGCATCTGGTCCAAGGCGTGGACATATGGCTCAACACCCCCGCCCGCAGCATGGAGGCGTCCGGGACGAGCGGGGAAAAGGCGTTGATGAACGGCGTGGTGAACTTCAGCGTCCTGGACGGATGGTGGGCGGAAGGCTACAAGCCCGGTGCAGGATGGGCATTGAAGGAGGAGGCGACCTATGACAACGCCGGCTATCAAGACGAACTGGACGCCGAAACCATCTATTCGATGCTCGAGACCGAGATCATTCCGGCCTTCTACGACCGCAAGGCAGGTGAAAATCCCCGCTGGCTGGCCTATGTCCGCAACAGCATCGCCCAAATCGCGCCCCACTACACGATGCGCCGCCAATTGGAAGATTACTACCGCCTATATTACAAGCCGTTGGCCGATGTCCACGGAAAACTGGAAGCGGACGGAGGACGATTGCTGGCAGACATGGCCAGATGGATCGCCAGGGTCTCGTCCGCATGGCCGTCGATCCGGGCCACCGCTTTCCAATGCCGCGACTCCACGAACGAACCCTTGCAGACAGGCCAGGAAACTTCCTTCGGCCTGACGCTGGACACCGCCGGGCTCGAGCCCGGCGAAATCGGCGTGGAAGTGGTGTTCGGCCACAAGAAAAACGACAAGGTGGAAAGACTGGAAAGGGTTTGTCCGATGGAACCCGGAATCCTTGAAAACGGACAGGCCGCCTATGTCGCCAGACTCGTGCTGGACGGTTCGGGCGTTTACGACTATGCGTTCCGCATTTTCCCTAAAAACGAAAGCTTTCCGAATCCGAACCGTTTCAGGATGGTTCGCTGGTTCTGACGGGAAATCAGCATAAAATTTGCTATATTTGCGAGCCTTTTCCCATAGGAGAAAGGCGACCGAGAACCTCCAAAAAACCAAAGACATGGAAGATTTCAGGATCAAGGACCGTGAAAAGGAAGAAGTCTACTCCAAAGCCGTCAAGGCAGGAAAGAGGACTTATTTCATGGACGTGAAGGAAACCAAGGCCGGCGACTTGTACCTTACCATTACCGAAAGCAAGCGCATGTTCGATGAAAACCAGAACAAGTTTTTCTACGACAAGCACAAGATTTTTCTCTACAAGGAAGATTTCGAGAACTTCGTGACAGGCCTGCAACAGACCATCCGTTTCATCGAAACCGGAGAAATGCCTCCCCAGGACGTCACCGAAAGAAACGAGACGGCGCAGGACGACCTCGATTTCGAAGACTTGGGGAAATAACCGTTTCCGACCCCGTCCTGCAAGACTTTCCCGTGCCGGAGTTCCGGCATCGTCCGTCGCATTCAAGGCTCGTTTGAGCCGGTTTTTTATTAGCCATGAGAAAAATCATTTCCATAACGAACCAAAAAGGAGGCGTGGGCAAGACCACCACGGCCATCAACCTCAGTGCCGCCTTGGCCGCCCTGGATCACAAGGTATTGCTTATCGATGCCGATCCGCAGGCCAACGCCACTTCGGGACTGGGCCTGAACCCCGAGGAACTGGCGGGAATCTACGAATGTCTCGTGGAGGACACGGACATCCAGGAAGTAATCCGCAAGACCTCCGTCAAGAACCTTTCCATCGTTCCCGCCCGCATGGACCTGGTGGGCGCCGAAGTGGAGATGGTGGAAGTTCCCGACAGGAACATGGTACTTCGCAAGCAATTGCAAAAGATCCGCGACCTTTACGACTACATCATCATCGACTGCGCACCTTCGCTGGGCATCATAACGAGCAACGCGCTGGTGGCCTCCGAATCGGTGATCATTCCCGTACAATGCCAGTATTACGCTATGGAAGGGCTTACCAAGCTGTTGGGCACGATACAGACCTTGCAGGAACGCTTCAATCCCGACCTGAACGATTTCGGCATCCTGCTGACGATGTACAACGCGAGCACCAAACTCTCCAAGCAAGTGGTGGCCGATGTCCGGAGCCACTTCCATCAATTGGTTTTCAACACGTTGATATACAACAACACGAAAGTGGCCGAAGCGCCCAGTTTCGGTGTTTCCATCCTGGAACACGACATAAACAGTTCCGGTTCGACCAACTACCTGAACCTGGCCAAGGAAGTCATCCGGCGCAACGCCGATTTCCAACGACAGACGGACGAAAACGAACAAGACGCCTGAGTGCGACCGAAAACACCCCAAAAGAAACAGGATTATGACTGCAAAAAAACCAGCATTGGGTAGAGGATTAGACGCCTTGATGGGCAAAAGCACCCTCCAGAACCTTTCATCGTCTTTCGGCCCCCAGGCAAGCAGGCGTGAATCCGTGCCGCATGTCGACGAAGACGGGGTCATCGGCGCCATCGCTTCCATCGGCATCGACCTGATCGACGCCAATCCGTTCCAACCTCGCAAGAATTTCAAGGACGAAAGCCTCGAGGAACTTTGCCAGTCGATCCGGATACACGGCGTGATAACCCCCATCACCGTACGCAAGACGGGCGACAGGTACCAGCTCATTTCGGGAGAACGCCGCCTGCGTGCCACCAAGGCGGCCGGCCTGCGCGAAATCCCCGCCTTCATCCGCATGGCCAACGACAATGAATCGTTGGAAATGGCCTTGATCGAGAACATACAGCGCGAAGACCTCAATGCCATCGACGTGGCCTTGTCCTACCAGGCATTGATGGACGCCTACAAATACAATCAGGACGAATTGGGCAAGCGCGTGGGAAAGAGCCGCAGCGCGGTGGCCAATTTCCTGCGTCTGCTCAAACTTCCCGCCGAAGTGCAGTTGTATTTGAAAGACAACAAGATTTCCATGGGACACGCCCGCTGCATCGCCGGCGTGGAAGGCGAGGAAAACCAACTGGAACTGGCACAGGCGGTCATAGCCAAAGACCTTTCGGTAAGGCAGTTGGAAGAACTTTCGCGAAAAACCGGAAAAAAGGACGAACGCAAGCCCGGCAAGGAAACCCGCATGGAACTTCCCGCATGGTGCAAGGACGCCCAGAAAAGCCTTTCCGGCAAATTGCAGGCCAAGGTGAATGTGAAATGCGGCAAGAAGGGCAAGGGCTGCATCGTCATCGACTACGCTTCCGAAGAGGAACTGCAAAAGATTTTCGGACTTCTGAATGAATAAAGGCGAAAAGACCGTCGGGGCATACGCCGTTCTTGTCGTATCGACGTTTTTCCTGCTTTGCTCGACGCGGGTCCATGCCCAGTTCACGCCCTCTCCATCTCCCGATTACCCGTCGACCGGGGATTGGATGATCGCCGACACGCTCCCCTCTCGGAAAAAGGCCATCTTCGAGGCCTCTCCCGGTACGGATCCCAAACTGCTCACGTTCCAGCAACGGAATTCGGGCGCGTTCAAACGCAAGAAAAAGGGAGGACTCAAATCGCCCGGCATGGCCGCGCTCTGTTCGGCGGTGGTTCCCGGCCTTGGACAAATCTACAACGGCCAATGGTACAAGACGCCCGTACTGTACGCGGGCGTGGGCGTACTGGCCTATTTCACCGACCAAAGCCTGCGGCACCGGAACCTCTACGGACGCGAGATAAAGGCGCGCGTCGACAGCACGGGAGCCTACAATCCGATGTTGGCCGACTATTCGCTGAAAGAAATCCTTGACCTGCGCAACTATTACGAACAGAATTTCGAATTGTGCCTTATCATAGCAGGAGCCGTCTACCTGCTCAACATCATAGACGCCATCGTCTACGCGCACCTTTCCTCGTTCAACGTTTCGCCCAACCTTTCCATGTCCATAAAACCTTACGCCCGCACCAATTTCGCGCTGCCCGTCGCCTTCCCCCTCGATGCGGGACTGAAAATATGCCTCACGTTGAAATGAAAGAATGCCAGCACCCGTTGCGCATAGCCCTTTCGGGTTATGGGCGAATGGGCAAGGAAGTGGAAAAGGCCGCCCTTGCCCAAGGCCACGTCATAACGGCCAGGATAGACAATGAAGACGACTGGAAATCCGCCCAAGGACTGGAAGATGCCGAGGTGGCCATCGATTTTTCCGTTCCGGAAACGGCGCCAGGAAACATACTCCGTTGCTTCGAACGCCGGCTGCCCGTCGTGGTAGGAACCACCGGCTGGACAGACCGCCTGCCCGAAATAAAGGAACGCTGCCTGCGCGAGAAGCAGGCACTTTTCGTGGCGGCGAACTTCAGCATAGGCGTCCACGTCTTCATGGCCGCCGCCCGTTTCCTGGCACAAAAGGCCGGAGCGCAAGGATACCGGCCCCGGATCGAAGAGACGCATCATATACACAAGCTCGACAAGCCCAGCGGAACGGCCCTCGTGCTCAAACGGAACATACTTCCCTTTCTCGCGGGAACGGAAGACATAGCCATATCCTCCCTGCGCGAAGGAGAAACCGTGGGCGTGCACAAGCTCGGATTCGATTCCCCGACAGACGGCATCGAATTGATCCATACGGCAAAGAATCGCCAAGGACTGGCCTCCGGCGCGGTCTTGGCGGCGCAATGGCTGCACGGAAGAACCGGATTTTTCGGAATGGAAGACCTCTTAGGCTTTTAGCGCGATGAAACGATTATTCCCTATTCTCTTTTGCCTTTTTTTCCCGACATGCGGCCTCAACGGGCAGGTCTCGGGCATTCCCTATCCCACCTTCGAAGACCTGCATTCACCCCTTATCGACAGCCTCCTGGGCACGATGAGCCTCGAAGACATGGCGGCGCAGACGATCGTCATGCGCTCCAAGGCCACGCCGACCACCGACTACATCGTGCAGATGCGCCGGATCCTTTCGGAACACACCTACGGCGGAGTCTGCTTTTTCGCCGGCACCACGTCCGACATGCTCACGCTCCAACAAGTCTACAAGCAGTCATCCCGTATTCCGCTATTGGTGAGCATCGATGGCGAATTCGGCCCGGGCATGCGGCTCACCGACCTCAAGAAACTGCCCCGTCAGCAGACGATGGGCGCGCTATGCAATGAAAACCTCGTTTTCGAGGCCGGTCAGGAAGCGGGCCGGCAATGCCGCCTGCTGGGCATACAATGGAATTTCCTGCCCGTGGCCGACGTGAACAGCAACCCCCGCAACCCCGTCATAAACACCCGTTCCTTCGGCGAAGACCCGGAGCAGGTGGCACGCCTGGCAACCCTTTTCCTCAAGGGGCTCCAAAGCCAGGGAGTCATGGGCTCGGCCAAGCATTTCCCCGGACATGGCGACACGGAAACCGACTCGCACAAAGCCCTGCCGGTCATCCGGCAACCTGCCGGGATTTTCGACAGCATCCACCTCCGTCCTTTCAAGGAACTCATCGCCGAGGGAGTGGAAAGCGTGATGGTGGGACACTTGAACCTGCCGGCCTACGACAGCTCCGGCATGCCCGCCAGCCTCAGCGAACGCGTGGTGAGCGGCTTGCTGCGAAAGGAACTGGGTTATGGCGGACTGGTCGTCACCGACGGATTGGAAATGGAAGGCGTCCGTACCGCCCTCAAGAAACTGCCCGGCTACCAGAACCTCGAAGAAGGAACCATCGAAGTGCAGGCGCTCAAGGCCGGTTGCGACGTGCTGTTGCTTCCTGTCGATCCCCAAGCGGCCGTGAAGGCCATCGCAAAGGCCGTCCAGAAAGGCATGCTCGACCGAGACCGCCTGGAAGACGCGTGCCGACGGATCCTCTACTACAAGACACGCACGGCATTCATGGAAAACTACAGGCTTTATCCGGCCAGGCAAGCCATGAACAACCTGCCCGCGTTCCTGCGCGACACGCTCAACGGAGCGGCCAACCAGGCCCTGATACAAAGTATCTACAACCAATCCGTGACGCTCCTCGAGAACGACCGAGGCCTGTTGCCCTTGTCTATCTGGGAATATCCCAAGAAACTGTGCATCAATATCGGCAACGGAAAACCCACCGGGTTCTTCAAACGGCTTGCCTCCTACGACAAAGGCCTGCATGAAATGAGCCTCGTGCGGGATTTCGGCCAGGAACTGCTCCGGGACTCGTCTTTTTTCGAGAAGTGCCGGCAATACGACCTGATCTTCATCGGCCTCACGAACACGAACCATTCGCCTGCCAGACGCTACGGCATCAGCACGCAAAGCATACGGTTGATACAAAAGATACAAAATACGGGCGTACCTGTGGTACTGGCCGTATTCGCCCCACCCTACGCCATGCGTCCCTTTTACGACATGAACCGCATTTCGGCCGTCTTGTGCGGCTATCAGGAAACGGATGAAAGCCAACGGGCTTGCGCCGACCTGATCTTCGGCGCCATTCCGGCCTGCGGGAAACTGCCCGTGAGCATCGAGAAATATTGGCCCGCCGGGTATCGCCGCACCACCAAGGCAAGCATGCTGCATCACGCAAGGCCCCAGGACGTGGGGCTGGACAGCCGCCTTTTCGCCCGTATCGATTCCATCGTCGAGAACGGACTGGAACAAAAGGCCTATCCCGGCTGCCAGGTATTGGTGGCCAAAAACGGCGCGGTGGTGTACGACAAATGCTTCGGCAACGAAAGTTACGACAGCAACGCGCCCGAGGTGGGGCCGGAAAGCATCTACGACCTCGCCTCCCTGACCAAGATCCTGGCCACCACATTGGCTTACATGCGTTTGTACGAAAACGGGCAATATCGCCTGGACCAGCCCGTCAAGGACGTCCTGCCCCGGCTTTCCTCCACCAACAAGCGCCATGCCACTTTCAGGCAGATGCTCAGCCATCAGGCCGGATTGAAGGCCTTCCTGCCCTATGTGGAAGACTCCGTGTTCGACGGAAAACCGCTTTTCGACACCGTCTACTCGCGCGCCTACCCCACGCAGGTCGCCCACCGGCTTTTCCTGCAAGACGGATACGAACGCCACATCAGGAAACTGATCGACGAAAGCCCCGTCAATCCGAGATGTCCTTACGTTTACAGCGACCTGGGCTTCTATTACCTGAACGAAGCCCTGCAAAGACTGGCCGACACCACGCTCGAGGGCTACGTGGCGGCCAACTTCTACCGGTACCTGAACTTGGAGAACACCGTGTTCCATCCCTTGCAGACGTTTCCATTGAACCGTATCATGCCTACCGAAAACGACAGCACGCTCCGAAAACGTGCCTTGCGCGGATACGTGCACGACCCCTTGGCGGCCCTGCTCGGCGGGACGAGCGGATCGGCAGGCCTGTTCTCCAACAGCCGCGACGTGGCCGTGATTTGCCAGATGCTGCTGCAAAAGGGCTGGTACGGAGGCATCCGTTACTTCGACAGTTCGACGATAGACCTTTTCACTTCTTCCGGATTCTCGCGCGAAGACAACCGCAGGGGCGGCGGTTTCGACAAGCCGGCCCTCAAACCCGACCAAAGTTCCCCCACTTGCCCTTCGGCCTCGGTCAGAAGCTATGGACACAGCGGATATACAGGCACTTACTGCTGGGTAGACCCCGACAGGGACCTGATTTACGTTTTCTTGTCGAACAGGGTCCATCCCTCCTCCAGGAACCGGAAGATTTCGCAACTCGACATACGCACGTCCATTTTGGAATGCCTTTGCCGAATGTAAAACTTTCGTTACCTTCGCAGGTCGTTCTCCCCGCAAGGGCGTAGAAAAAACAGGCATTTCTTAAGCAAAAACATAAAAATAACATATTGTCATGAAAAAATCCGACAAAAGCAACGACTGGAAAGTAAAATTGGGACTTGCCGAGATGCTGAAAAACGGTGTCATCATGGATGTTACCAACGTGGAACAGGCCAAGATCGCCGAAGATGCCGGTGCCATCGCCGTCATGGCTCTTGAACGTGTACCCTCCGATATCCGCGCCCAAGGCGGCGTGGCCCGCATGAGCGACCCCAAGATGATCATGCAGATCAAGAAAGCCGTGAGCATTCCCGTCATGGCCAAATGCCGTATCGGACATATCGCCGAAGCGCGGATCCTGCAATCCCTCGACATAGACTTCATCGACGAAAGCGAAGTGCTCACGCCCGCCGACGACGAATTCCACATCAACAAGCACGACTTCCGCATTCCTTTCGTCTGCGGCTGCCGCAACCTGGGTGAAGCCCTGCGCCGCATCGGCGAAGGCGCCGCGTTGATCCGTACCAAAGGGGAAGCCGGCACGGGCAACATCGTGGAAGCCGTACGCCACATGCGTTGCCTCATGGGCGGCATCCACCGCCTGCAATCCTGCAGCAAGGAAGAACTCATGACCGAGGCCAAGAACCTCGGCGCCCCCTACGACCTGGTATGCTACGTGGCCGAACACGGCAAGCTTCCCGTCCCCAACTTCTCCGCCGGTGGCGTGGCCACGCCCGCCGACGCGGCATTGATGCGCCTATTAGGTGCCGAATCGGTATTCGTAGGTTCGGGCATCTTCAAGTCGACCAATCCCAAGAAAACGGCCAAGGCCATCGTGGAAGCCACCACGCACTACGACGACGCGGCCAAATTGGCGAAATTGTCCGAAAACCTGGGCGAACCCATGCACGGCATCGACGTCCGCCAATTGGACGAAAAACAACTTTTCGCCACACGCGGCTGGTAATCGCCCATGAAGACCGTTGGAATCCTAGGCATCCAAGGGGCCATTGAAGAACACGAGGCAAGCATCCGCAAGACGGGCTGCACCACCGTGCGGGTCAAGGCTCCTGCCGACTTGAAGAAAATAGACGGCATCGTCCTGCCGGGCGGCGAAAGCACCTCGATGGGAAAGCAATTGGAATGGTTCGGCCTCATGGAACCCTTGCGCCAGGCCATCGCCCAAGGCTTGCCTGCTTTCGGCACCTGCGCGGGAATGATCCTGCTGGCCAAGGAAATAGAAGGCAGCAACCAGACCCGTATCGGGCTCATGGACATCAAGGTGAAACGGAACGCCTACGGTTCGCAATTGGACAGTTTCGTGACCGAACTCAAGGTCAAAGGCCTCAAGAAGCCCCTGCCTGCGGTTTTTATCCGCGCGCCACGCATCGAAAGCCTTGCCAAGGAAGTGGACGTGCTGGCCTCTTACCAGGACCACCCTGTCCTGGTGCGTGAGAACCACCTTCTGGCGGCCAGTTTCCACCCCGAACTCACCGACAGCGTCGAATTGCACCGTTATTTCATTCAAATGCTCTAAGATGTTCAACAGGAGATTCCTACGTGAAAAGACCGTACAAGCCTGCTACGGCTTCTTCCAAGGCGGGGCCGAAAGCGCCCTGGCCTGCCGCCAGAACATGCTTGCCGGATTGGAGCAGACATCCCAGTTGTACTATTTCCAGTTACGGTTCCTGACCGAACTGGCAAGCCTTGCCCGCGAACGATACCAAGCCGCGCTTTCCAGAGGCATTGGCAAAGAGGCATTGGAAGGCGTACGGTCGATGGCCGAAAACAAGCTCGTCATCCACCTTGAACAGGACGTGAATTTCCTGATGAAGGGCGAAAGCTACCGGGTAGACGCGCGCAGCCTCAAAGACTTGACCGCTACCGTCTACGAAGCATTGTTTTCGCTCAAGAACGAAAGTTCCCCGGCCCTGAACACGGCACAAAAAGCCGCCACGCAGGAAAACGAGTTCGAACGCGACCGGGAATTCCTACGCAAGTTGTACAAACGCAAGATAGCCGAAAACGCCGTATTGCGCTCGTATTGCGAGGAACGTTCCATTTTCTGGGAATCGGACTACGAGAGCGTGGCTTTCTGGGTCGCTTCGTTGCTGGGGCGCATGAGCGAAGATCGCAACGACAACGTGGACAAGGGCTGGAACGCCGAAGACGAGGCGGTGAAATTCGGCCTTACCCTGCTGGAGAAGACCTTGATGCACGCCGACGAATACGACCAATACATCGCCCCGCGATTGCAACATTGGAAATACGACCGCGTCGGGCTCACCGAAAAGACCTTGCTCTGCGTGGCCACAAGCGAACTGGTCAATTTCCCCTCCATCCCCGTGAAAGCCAGCCTGAACGAGTATATCGAACTTTCCAAGCGATTCTGCACCAAGGACAGCACGCCGTTCATCAACGGGGTGCTGCACAAGTTGGCGCAGGACCTTGCCAAAGACAAGAAAATGCAAAAAAGCGGACGCGGGCTCATTTCGTAAGACCGCGCCTATTAATAACCTTTTAATTTAATTGAAATGAACTTAATGAACATTCTCCTGCAAGCCGCCTTCAACAAGAACGGAGGCGCCATGCAACAAATCCTCTTGATCGTCGTCATCCTGGTGATTTTCTATTTCTTCATGATTCGTCCCCAGATGAAGCGCAGCAAGGAACAAAAGAAATTCCGGGAAAGCCTGCAAAAAGGCCAGCAAGTGGTCACCATCGGCGGCATTCATGGAAAGATCACCGACATCCAGGACGGTACCGTCACGATCGAAGTGGAAAACGGCGCACGCCTGAAGATGGAAAAGAGCGCGATCGCCTCGAGCATCGGCGACCAGCTGCCCGACAACAAGTAACGGGAACCGTGATGTTGCGCGTAGGAATTACGGGCGGTATGGGCTGTGGCAAATCTACCATGGCCCATATTTTTTCCGTTCTCGGCATTCCCGTCTACAAGGCCGACGAACGCGCCAAAGCCATTTCCGCCCAAGCGGAAACCAAAGCCGGAATAGCACGTCTTTTCGGGGCAGAGGCGGCTTCCGACAAAAGCAAGCTCGCCGCCATCGTGTTTTCCGACGCCCGCCAACTGGCCAAATTGAACGCCTTGATACATCCCTCCGTCGTCAAAGACATGGAAAACTGGTTCAAGGCATTGGAAAACAGCCCCGAACCACCGCCTTACGCCTTGGTGGAGACCGCCATCCTGTTTGAAAGCGGCATGGAAAATCATTTCGACTGCGTCATCAACGTAAACGCGCCCGTACAGGAACAGATAGCCCGCTGCATGGCACGCGACCATTGCACCGAAGAGGAAGTGAGGCTTCGCCTCGCCCGCCAGTTTCCGGCGGAAAAAAGACAAGAAAGATCCCGTTTCACGATTCAAAACGCATGCGGCCGGCCTGTCTTGCGGGACGTGCTGGCCATCGACGGAATATTACGGCAGGAAGCCTAATCAACAACCCGTTGTGGAAAGAATGCCGGAAAACGACGGGGAAAACGACGGCCAAGAGGCTACTTTTGCGCATTATTTACAGGACATGGCCGTTATCTTGAATATCGAGACCTCCACGAGAAATTGCTCGGTGGCCCTCTCAAAGGACGATGAATTGCTTTCCTGGCGCGAATCAGACCAAGGAAACGAGCATGCCGCGCGCATCGCCGTATTCGTGAGCGAAGTGCTGCAAGAGACGGGATTACGATGCGGCGACATCGAAGCGGTGGCCGTCGGAGAAGGCCCCGGCTCCTATACGGGCCTGCGGATCGGCGTTTCCACGGCCAAAGGGCTCGCCTACGCCCTGGATCGTCCGCTTTTGCGCGTGAGCCCGTTGCAGGCCATGGCCTGGGAAGCGGCCAGGCTCGTCTCGGAAAAAGAAGGCGGAAAAGGCGGCTTCCTGTTCTGCCCCATGACCGATGCAGGCCGCATGGAAGCCTATACGGCCATCTACGATGCCGACGGACAAGTTCTCCGCGCCGTGGCGGCCGACATCGTGGACGAAAGTTCCTACCAGGAATACTTTTCCCGGGGAACATTGGTCTTCTGCGGCGACGGTTGCGCCAAATGCCAGGAATTGTTCAAGGAACGAGACGCGCTTTTCCTCCCTCAGATAAGACCCAGCGCACGCTACATGCCCGCCTTGGCAGCCGCCGCGTTCGCCCGCAAGGAATTCGAGGACGTGGCCTATTTCGAACCTTTCTACCTGAAAGACTTCGTGGCCGGAAAACCTCACGTGAAAGGACTGGACTGATGGCCGGATTCCATGTCATCGGCGTCATGTCGGGCACGTCCCTCGACGGCCTGGACTTGTCGTACGCGCATATTTTCAGGGAAAGGAACAAATGGCGGTACGAACTGCTCCAAGCCCGGACCTTGGCCTACCCCGAAAAGTTGCAGGTCCGGCTTGCCCGCGCCATCGACATGAGCGGCCTCGAACTATCGCGCCTGCACGCCGATTACGGGCATTTCGTGGGAAAATCGTTGAAAAGGTTCATCCAGTCGAACCGGATTTCGCCCGACTTCGCCGCCGTGCACGGTCATACCGTCTTTCATCAACCCCGGAAGGGATTCGGCCTCCAGATCGGCGACGGGGCCGCCATGGCGGCCGAAAGCGGCATCACGATCGTGAACGACTTCCGCGCCACCGACCTCGCCTTGGGCGGCCAAGGCGCGCCGTTGGTTCCCGTCGGCGACGAACTGCTGTTTTCCGAATACGACTTTTGCCTCAACTTGGGTGGAATCTCCAATATCTCCTATCGGGAAAAGACCGGAAAACGAATCGCCTTCGACATCTCTCCCTGCAACATGGCCTTGAACTTCTATGCCGGACGTCTGGGAATGAAATACGATGCCGACGGGCTTCTGGCGCGAAGCGGATGCCTCCTGCCCACGCTGAAGGAACGGCTGGACGCCTTGCCCTACTATGCCGCCCTTCCGCCCAAATCCCTCGGATTCGAATGGTTTCACGACCAGTTCCTGCCCGTGACGGAGCAATTCGCCAGCCAGGCCTCCGTCCAGGACATCTTGCACACGATCACGGAACACATCGCCACCCAGATAGCGCGTACATGCCGGCAAGCCAAGACGAAGACGAAACCCGGCAAGAAAAAGACGCTGCTCATGACCGGAGGGGGTGCGTTGAACATCTACCTTCGCGAACGCATCGAGGCCTTGTGCGGCATGAAGGCGGCAGCCGTCGACAAGAAACTCGTCGACTACAAGGAATCCTTGATTTTCGCTTTCCTGGGCGTGCTCCGCATGCAAAGGCGTCCCAACTGCCTCTGTTCGGTCACCGGAGCCCGGCGCGACAACATCGGCGGGGCGGTCTACCTGCCCTGAGTTTGCCGCATTTTCTTTCCTTACTTTTCTTATCTTTGCCTTTGGACAAAAAAATATCCTCATGGCCTCATTCCTGCCCGGTTTCTTTCCCAAGCCCAAGCATCGGCAATTCGACATACATCCCCGTTATTACGACCCTGAAAAGGAACGTTTGGAAAACCTGAAGAAGAAATACGCGACCGAAACGCCGGAAGAGGAAAAACTGGCGGAGGCCAAGGTACGCATACGCGAATCGTTCCAACGCGGGCAAACGCAGCCCAAAGGCTTGCTTTCGAACAAACGGCTGTTGATTTACGCCGTTCTCCTCTTGGCCCTTTTGTGGTGGGTCTTGCGTTAATCCCCTCCCCAGCGAATGGAAAGCGTCATCAACATACTTCCCGAATTCGTAGCCAACCAGATCGCCGCCGGCGAAGTAGTAAACCGCCCCGCCTCGGCCGTGAAGGAACTGCTTGAAAACGCGGTGGATGCCGGAGCGGGCCGGATAGAACTGCACCTTCAGGACGGCGGACGCACGTTGATCGAAGTGGTGGACGACGGTTGCGGCATGAACGCGCAAGACGCCGAACGTTGCTTCCTGCCCCACGCCACTTCCAAGCTGAGCGCGGCCGACGACCTGCAACACATCCGCACGATGGGATTCAGGGGCGAGGCCTTGGCTTCGATCGCCGCCGTAGCCCAAGTGGAATTGCAGACCCGTAGGCAGGAAGACGAGACAGGGACACGGCTTTGCGTGGAAGGAGGGCAAACCGCCGTCAAGGAATCCTGCGCCTGCCCGCCGGGCACGAACATCTGCGTGCGCAACCTCTATTTCAATACTCCCGCCCGTCGCCAGTTCCTCAAAAGCGACGAGGTGGAATACCGTTACGCGGAAGAAGAATTCAATCGCATGGCATTGGCCCAGCCGGGCATCTGCTTCCAACTATACCGCAACGGACAAAAGACAAACCATCTGGAAGCCGCCAACCTGCACCGCCGCATCGTACAGGTTTTCGGAAAGATGTTCGAAAACCGCCTCGTGAAGGTGGCGCAAAACGTGCCGGGACTGAACCTGAGCGGTTACGTCTGCACCCCCGACTACAGCATGAAAGGACGCGGCAAGCAGTTCTTCTTCGTCAATCGCCGACATATCCGCCACGGCGGATTGGCCAATGCCGTGGAAAAGGCCTACCAAGGCCTGTTGCCCGAGGGAAAATCACCCGCCTTCGTGCTGCATCTGGAAATGGCTCCCGAAGAAATCGACGTGAACATACATCCGGCAAAGACCGAAATCAGGTTCAAGAACCAGGAACTCGTCTACGGCGTGCTGCTTTCGGCGGTGAAATTCGCCTTGGGCGTGAACCAGGTGAGCGACAGCATCGATTTCGAGTCCGAACACGCCCTTCCCTATCGCTACAAGCCGCAAGGCTACGTGCCCGACCCGCCGAAACTGAACCTCCGGGCTGGCTACGACCCCTTTTCCGATCCGCTGCCCAAGGTATCGCGCCCCGCCACGGAAAGCCAAGACTATCGCGAAGCCTATGCACGGAATTTCTCCTTGATGCAAGAAAGCATGAAAGTGGAAGAAACACCCGCGCAGCTGCTTTTGGATTGCGTGGAGGAAATCCAGGCCGACACACGCCTCGAAAGCCGGCAAGAGGAGCCAAGGGAAAACGGACAAGCCTCCGGCATTCGCATCTTTCAACTGTTCGACAGTTATATCGTGACCCCGATCAAGTCGGGGCTCGCCCTCATCGACCAGCAGGCCGCCTCCGAAAGGGTCATCTACAACGGTTACGTCGATGCAAAGGAAGGCGGGGTGCCTTCCCAAAGCACGCTTTTTCCACAAACCGTGGAATTTTCGGCCACCAACGCCGAAATTCTCCGGGAAATCAAGGACGAACTCGGCTCCATGGGCTGGGGCGTGGAATGGATCGGAGGGAAATCGTTCCTGGTGAACGCCATGCCGCAGGGCGTCTCCGAAAGCAGGGCGCAGGAAATCCTGGGCGAAATCGTCGACACCTATGCAGCCAACCTGCTGCGAAACAAGGCGGGAATGCGGCAAAACATCGCCTTGGCGGCCGCCATGCGGCTTGCCATCCCCCAAGGCACGCCGCTTTCTCGTGAAGAAATCCTATATTTGACAAACCAATTGTTTTCCGGAACCGAACCCGAAATCTCGCCTTCCGGAAAGCCCGTGGTGCGGGTCCTGGACAAGGAAACCCTGGCAGGCCTCTTCCATCGTCCCGTATCCGGCAAAAAACAGACGGAAAATGTATAACGACCCACAAGAGAACTACCGCATACAAGGTTTTTCGTTCCTTCCTCCGGTAGTAAAGAACCTTTTGATCCTGAACGTGCTCTTTTTCCTGGCCGACATCACCCTCGCCCCGAGGGGCATCGACCTGAGCCGCTGGCTGGGATTGCACTATTTCACGGCAAGCGACTTCCATTTCTGGCAGTTCCTCACCTACATGTTCATGCACGGCAATTTCTCGCACCTGTTCTTCAACATGTTCGCCCTTTGGATGTTCGGCTACGCGCTCGAGAACTACTGGGGCGGCCGGCGGTTCCTGGTCTATTACCTGGTGACGGGCATCGGTGCGGGCTTGATCCAATGCGGCGTGCAGGCGTGGGAACTTGTACCGCTCATGCGGCAATTCACGCCGTTCGAAGTACAAGGCTACGTGGACCAGATCGTCACGGTCGGCGCCAGCGGAGCCGTTTTCGGCATCCTGCTCGCTTTCGGCATGTGTTTTCCCAACGTGCCCATCTACCTTTACTTTTTCATCCCCATACGGGCCAAATGGTTCGTCATCATCTACGGCCTCGTGGAGCTTTTCGCCGGTATCGGCGGAACCGCCGACGGCGTGGCGCACTTCGCCCATCTGGGCGGAATGATATTCGGCCTGCTGCTTATCCTTTATTGGAAGAAGCACGGCAGCCGGATCCGATGACAATCCCGATATTCCTCGAAATGAAATAAAACACAGAATACCATGATCACAAACAATTTTGCCCGCCGCCACAACGGGCCTGCCCCCGAACAGACACGAACGATGTTGCAAGTCATCGGGGTGGACAGCATGGACGAACTGATCGAAAAGACGGTTCCCGCCCGCATCAGGC
Source organism: uncultured Bacteroidales bacterium (assembly GCA_910578275.1). Classification (GTDB taxonomy): domain Bacteria; phylum Bacteroidota; class Bacteroidia; order Bacteroidales; family P3; genus Pullibacteroides. The sequence goes on from CAJTPR010000004.1 coordinate 113,973, forward strand.
TTCCCAAACCGCTCGACCTGCCCCCGGCCATGAACGAATACGAATATCTGAACCATCTTCATGCGCTTGCGGCCAAGAACCAGGTATTCCGTTCCTATATCGGCATGGGCTATTACAACTGCATCACCCCGGCGGTGATTACCCGCAATATCCTCGAAAATCCGGGTTGGTACACGTCCTACACGCCTTACCAGGCCGAAATCTCCCAAGGTCGCCTGGAAGCCCTGCTCAACTACCAGACCATGGTGGGCGACATGACCGGCCTGCCGCTGGTCAACGCTTCGTTGCTGGACGAAGGAACCGCCGCCGCCGAAGCCATGATCATGTTCTATCACGGACGTAACCGCGACAAGGTAAAGGCAAACGCCGCCGTGTGCTTCGTGGACGAACGCATTTTCCCGCAGACGCTCAGCGTCATCGAAACCCGCGCCCACCTGCTGGGCTTGGAAATAAGGACCGGCCGCATGGAAGAATTCACGTTCACGCCCGAAGTGTTCGGCGCGATCGTACAGCAAATCGACCGCAACGGACAGGTTCATGAACTGAAACCCTTCATCGACAAGGCGCACGCCGCCGGCGCGTTGGTGGCCGTGGCCTCCGACCTGATGGCCTTGGCCGTCTTGCGCGCTCCCGGCCAAGACGGCGCCGACTGCGTTCTGGGCAACAGCCAGCGATTCGGCTTGCCCTTGGGCTTCGGTGGTCCTTCGGCAGGCTTCTTCGCCTGTACCGACACGTTCAAACGTTCCATTCCCGGCCGTATCATCGGCATCACGGTCGACGCGCAAGGCAACCGCGCCCTGCGCCTGGCCCTCCAGACCCGCGAGCAGCACATCAAGCGCGACAAGGCCACCTCCAATATCTGTACGGCCCAGGCCTTGATGGCCGTGATGTCCGGAATGTATGCCGTTTATCACGGAAAGGACGGCATCCGTCAAATCGCGCTCGACATCCATGCCAACGCCAAGCGGATTGCCAAACGCGGCGCCGAATACGGTTTCAGGCAACTCAATACGGTTTTCTTCGACACGCTCTGCTTCGAAAGTCCCGTCCCGATCGAAACCGTACGCCAAATCGCGATCGAGCACCGCATCAATTTCAACTACATCGACGCCAAGCGTTTCAGCATCAGCGTGGACGAGACCACTTCCCTGCACGACGCCCGCGAAATCATCGGCATCCTGGCCCGGGCCGTGGGCAAGGAACACGTCTGCCAAGGCGGACATTGCTGCCAAGGCAACTGCAAGCACGAGGTGACGGAGGACATTCCCCAAGCCTTGCGCCGCGACACGCCCTACCTGGAACACTCCGTGTTCAACACCTACCACAGCGAAACGGAAATGATGCGCTATATCAAGAAGCTGGAAGAAAAAGACCTTTCGCTCAACCGCGCCATGATACCGCTGGGTTCCTGCACGATGAAACTGAATGCGGCCGCCGAAATGATGTGCCTGAGCCTGCCCGGACTGGCTTCCATCCATCCTTTCGTGCCCGCCGACCAAGCGCAGGGCTACCATGAACTCATCGACCGCCTGGAAAAGGACCTGTGCGAGATAACGGGTTTCGCCAAGGCCTTGTTCCAACCCAACTCGGGAGCGGCGGGCGAATATGCGGGCCTGTCCGTCATCCGGGCCTACCAGGAAGCCAAGGGCGAAGGACACCGGAACATTTGCCTCATTCCCGCCTCCGCCCACGGTACCAATCCCGCTTCGGCGGCCATGGCCGGGTTGAAGGTCGTGGTGGTGGCCTCCACGCCCGAAGGCGAAATCGACGTGAACGACCTCAAGGCCAAAGTGGCTGAAATGGGCAAGGACGTTTCCTGCCTCATGATCACCTATCCTTCCACACACGGCGTTTTCGAGGAAGCGGTGCTCGACATACTTGAAATCGTGCATGGCTGCGGAGCCCAGGTCTATATGGACGGGGCGAACATGAACGCGCAGGTAGGATTGACCTCGCCCGGCTTCATGGGTGCCGACGTATGCCATCTCAACCTGCACAAGACTTTCGCCATGCCCCACGGCGGCGGCGGTCCCGGCGTAGGCCCCATCTGCGTGGCCAAGCATCTGGCGCCGTACCTGCCCGACCACGTGATGGTTCCCGTGAGTCATACCGGACGCGACGCCGTCTCCTCGTCGCCCTACGGCAGCGCGTTCATACTGCCCATCACCTACGGCTATATCCGCATGTTGGGCGCCGAAGGCCTCAAGTCGGCCACCGAACACGCCATCTTGAACGCCAACTACCTGCGTGCACGGCTCAAGGATCATTACAAGATCTTCTTCACCGGCAAGCAAGGCATGTGCGCGCACGAAATGATCTTGGACTGCAACGCTTTCATGATGAGCGCCAACATCCAAGTGGGCGATATAGCCAAACGACTGATGGACTATGGTTTCCACGCTCCTACCGTGGCGTTCCCCGTTCATGGCACGTTGATGGTGGAACCCACCGAAAGCGAACCTCTTTCCGAACTGGATCGTCTGGTAGATGCGTTTGTGGCCATCCGTCAGGAAATCGCCGACATCGAAAACGGCAAGGCCGACCGCGAGAACAACATCATCAAAAACGCGCCGCACACGCAATACGTGGTTTGCGCCGACGAATGGAAATATCCCTATACCCGCAAACAAGCCGCTTTCCCGCTGCCGCACGATGACAAGTACTGGCCTACGTGCGGAAAGGTAGATGATGCGTACGGGGATCGCAACCTCCAATGCACCCTCAAGTAAAAGGTGAAAGGCGAAAGGTCTCCGGCTGCCAGGTCACGTACCTCACCGTACGCTTCCTCGCATCAAGAAGCCCTGCCGCCTTGCCTTCCATCCGACTTACCCTTTCACCGGATCAAGAAACCCCACCTTCGGATTTTTTCGATCCGGTACGACGAGAAGCGGGGCGGCAAAAGCCGCCCCGCTTCCCTTAAAGTCATTCCCTTCCTCCGGTTCTCCCAAACCGGGAGCCGAGGCCATGCTTTCCGGCTTTCAAGCCCGGCACACGACCAATACGCCAAGAAGCAACAAGGTGAATAACAATAGATTGAACGCGCTTCTACCCAATAACGCATTGAACGCGCTTCCTTGGGCATGGACAAGTCTTGACCACGTGCTTATGTGACATGCCATATAAAGCAATGGAACAAACCACGTCCACATAGGCAGCCTAAGCCACAACGGCGTCATGATCACCATGGCGGCGATGCCGGACAAAAGATATGCGCGCCCCATCGTCTTCCGGCCGAAAATAACGACAGTGGTACGTTTGCCTGCCGCCATATCGTCTTCCATGTCCCGGTAGTTGTTCACGACAAGGACATTCGCGGCAAGCAGCCCTATGGCCACCGACAATGCCAGCGAGACCGGCAGTTCATACCACCCGCCCGTCTGCAGATAAGCGGTGAACGTCACCGGAACCAACCCGAAGAATACCACCACCGCCACATCGCCAAGCCCGTGATGCGACAACGGATAAGGCCCCGCGCTGTATGCCACCGCGAAGAACAATATGGCGCAACCCGCGGGAAGAAGCCATGATCCGCCATAGTACAACAAGGCGCAACCTATGACGGCCGATACGCCCAAGCTCACGAACATGGCACGTTTCATGGCTCGGGGACTGATGTCGCCCTCGGTCACCCCACGCCTGAATCCGGCTCGACCCTTACGGTCGATCCCGTTCTTGAAATCGTAATATTCATTGCCGAAATTCGCCGCTATCTGTGCCGACAAGGCGAAAAAGAGACACAGCAAGGCCGGTACGAACGAAAAACGCCCTTGCCATACGGCAAGACCGCAACCTGCCAGCACGCCCGAAACACCTACCGGCAGCGTCCGTAGACGCATGGCCTCCATCCATTTGCTCCCGGCAGCGTCAATCCTTGCCATCTTTCCCCTTGTCAAAGTCCCGGCCTTCCGTTTTTTTCACCCCTATGTACATGCGGCAAATCCCGAAAGCGAACGCCTTGTGACGTACCTCCCCGAAGCCGGCTTCCCGCAGCATGTCCATGAACTTTTCCGGTGCAGGAAATCGAAGAACCGAATCCGGAAGGTATTCATACGCGCCCCGGTTTCCTGACACGCGCGCCCCTATGGCCGGAAGTACTTTCAAGAAATAAATCTTGTAGCACACACGTGCAAAGGCATTCGAGGGAACCGAAAGTTCCAAGACCACCAATTTTCCGCCGGGTTTCAAGACACGCCACATCTCCTTGATACCCGCCCCGACATGCTCGAAATTACGGACGCCGAAGCCTACGGAAACCCTGTCGAACGTGCCGTCGGAATAGACCAGCGCCTCGCCGTCTCCTTGTTCCATGGACGCATCGACACCGGCATCCGCGATCTTCACCCTACCCGCCTTCATCATTTCTTCCGACAGGTCCACACCGACGATACGGCTGCCCGGAGCCGCCTTTTTCGCGATTTCAATCGTAAGGTCGCCTGTCCCGCAGGCCACGTCGAGAACGGCAAGCGGTTCGGAGACATCGATCAACTCGCCTACCGCCTTCTTGCGCCATCCCTTATCGACATGACACGACAAGAGATGATTCAACTTGTCGTAGGCGGGCGCGATATCGTCGAACAAACTTCTTATTTTTTCTTTTTCCGGCATCACCCGATTTTTGGTTCCGAATATCGATACGATACGTCACGGACGCAAAATTACTTGAATTCGCAAATATCCCATGTATCGTTCGCATGGCTTTCCGACCATACATTACCGCCCGCCGGCAAAATCACGGTATCGAGCGTAAACACGGTTTTTCCGTTCTTCGTTATTTGCAATATGCCATGGAGTTTGTCGTATTAACAAAAAATAAGAAACATGACCCGAACGCGCAATAAAAAAGCCGGAGTATCGGAGTACCCCGGCTCGCGTCGTCTACGACCATGGCCGCCATCACGATCAGATGCTGTAATTACGCAGGAAATCCACCGACTTGCCGATAAGCGGATACATCACCGTGTCGTCTTCGATAAAGGCCACTTCCTTGCGGTAGGCGGCCAGGAATTTTTCGAGGATGGCCGAAGTCTTGACGGGACGACGGAATTCAAAGGCCTGGGCGGCATTGAAAAGTTCGATGGCCAGGACCCTCTCGGTATTGTCCATGACACGATAGGCCTTGGTGGCGGCATTCGCTCCCATGCTCACATGGTCTTCCTGTCCTTGGGAGGACTCGATGGAATCGACGCTGGCTGGGCAACAAAGCTGCTTGTTCTGGCTCACGATCGAAGCGGCGGCATACTGGGGTATCATGAAGCCGCTGTTCAGCCCCGGTTTCTTCACCAAGAAACTGGGCAGACCGCGTTTGCCGGCGATAAGCTGGTAGGTACGCCGTTCGGAAATGTTCGCCAGTTCGGCCACGGCGATGCTCAGGAAATCCTGCGTGAGCGCCAAAGGCTGCCCGTGGAAGTTTCCTGCCGACACGACCAGGTCCTTGTCGGGAAAGACGGTGGGATTGTCGGTGACGGCGTTGATTTCCTCAAACGTGATGCGGCTCACGTATTCGATGGCATCCTTGGAGGCACCATGCACCTGCGGAATGCAACGGAAAGAATACGGATCCTGCACGTGTTCTTTCTTGCGGGCTATCATCTTGCTGCCCTTCAAATATTTGCGGAATGCCGCCGCCGTGTCCACCTGCCCCTTGTGGCGACGAACGTCCTGGATTTCGGGATAAAAAGGTTCGATCCGTCCGTCGAAGGCTTCCAGCGACAAAGCGCCGATCAAATCCGCCAAACGACTTATTTTTTTTGCTTTCAAAACATTATGAACCGCGAACGAGTTCATGAACTGGGTTCCGTTCAACAACGCGAGCCCTTCCTTGGAGGCCAGCGCGATCGGCTTCCAGCCGTATTTCTTCAGCACCTGGGCGGCGGGACGCTTCTCGCCCTTCACCCAGACTTCGCCCAAGCCGATCAAAGGCAGGCACATGTGCGCCAACGGAGCCAGGTCGCCCGAGGCGCCCAACGAACCCTGCTGATATACGACCGGCAACACGTCGTTGTTGAAAAAATCGGCCAGACGCTGGATCGTTACCACCTGCACGCCCGAATTGCCATACGAAAGCGACTTGATCTTCATGAGCAACATGAGCTTCACCACCTCTTCCGGAACCGGTTCGCCCAAACCGCAGGCATGCGACATCATCAGGTTTTCCTGCAAGCGGGAAAGTTGCTTTTCGGAAATACTCACGTTGCACAACGAACCGAAGCCGGTGGTCACGCCGTAAATGGGCTCCTTGTGGGTCTTGGTCTTCAGGTCCAGGTAGTCGCGACATTTCTTGACCGCCGCCAACACGTCTTTCGACAAACGGATCTGCATGTTTTCAGCCACGATCCGTTCGATTTCGTCAAAACTGAGATCTTTCAACGTGATCTCGAAAATCTTCTGTTTCATATCTTCGTTATTATATCTTTCCATAGCAATGCGATTCGCGTCATCGGGGCATGACCGCCGCCAACAGGGCTTCGGGCCGGACCACCTTCTGCTCTCCGGTCTTCATGTCCTTGACCACGATCACGCCCGATTCGTGTTCCTTTTCACCGATCAACGCCACAAAGGGAACATGGAGGTTGTCGGCATACGAAAACTGTTTTTGCAACTTGGCCGCGGACGGATAGATTTCCACGCAGACGCCCTCCCGGCGCAAGGCCGCCGCCGGGGCGAACGTCCAAGCCTGTTCCTTTTCGCCGAAATTGACGAAAAGGACCTGTGTCCCGCTTTGAAGGCTTTCGGGATAAAGCTCCAGATCGTTCAACACGTCGTAGATCCGGTCCGCACCGAAGGATATGCCCACGCCCGAAACGCCCTTGAGCCCGAAAAGGCCCGTCAGGTCGTCGTAACGTCCGCCACCGCAGATACTGCCCATCGGCACGTCCAAGGCCTTGACCTCGAAAATGGCACCGGTATAGTAGTTCAGTCCGCGCGCCAACGTGAGATCAAGCTGGCAATCGGCCTGCACGTCCATCTGCCGTGCCAGCGAAAAGATGGTTTCCAATTCGTCCACGCCTTTGAGGCCGACCGGGCTTTCCTTGAGATATTCGCGCAATTCACGCGCCTTTTGCACGGCATCCCCCTGCAAATGCAATACGGGAAGCAACTTCCGCACCACCCCGGCACCGATGCCGCGCGAAGCCAGTTCCTCGCGGACGCCCTCCTCGCCTATCTTGTCCCATTTGTCGATGGCCACGGTGATATCCGTCATCTTTTCCGGACACCCGGCCGTCTGGGCGATGCCGAAAAGCACCTTGCGGTTGTTTATCCTTACCTGAACCCTTATGCCGAGGGCGGCGAACACCTCGTCTATCATCTGTACCAATTCCGCCTCGTTGAGCAACGAATCGGAGCCCACCACGTCGGCATCACATTGGTAAAACTCCCGATAACGCCCCTTCTGCGGCCGGTCGGCACGCCAGACAGGCTGTATCTGATAGCGTTTGAAAGGCATGCTCAATTCGCCTTGGTGCTGCACGACGAAACGGGCAAAAGGCACGGTAAGGTCGTAGCGAAGCCCTTTCTCGCTCAACTTGGGCAGCAAGGCGCGGCTGAGCCGTCCGCTGTCCTGCATGTCCTCTCCCACGAGCACATCGGAGGCCTTGGACATGAAATCGCCCGAATTGAGAATCTTGAACAACAGCTTGTCGCCTTCTTCCCCGTATTTTCCCATAAGCGAGGATAGCGTTTCCATGGCGGGCGTCTCGATGGGCTGATAGCCGTGCCGCCGATACACGCGGCTGATGGTTTCGAAGATATATTGCCGCCTGCGCATCTGCAGCGGCGAAAAATCGCGGGTTCCCTTGACCGTTACTGGTTTCATTTCCTAAAAAAGTTCTGGTTCCTTGTAAAGTTTGAACGAACGCCTGTGCCATGGGCTCGGCCCGTTCCTCGATATGGCCTGATAATGTTCCTTGGTCGGATACCCCTTGTTCTTGTCCCAACCGTAGAGCGGACATTGCTCGTGCAAACGGAGCATATGGTCGTCGCGAAAGGTCTTTGCCAGTATGGAAGCGGCGGCGATGGAAAGGTATTTGCCGTCACCCTTGACCACGCAGACATGGGGAACCTTGCCATAAGGACGGAAACGGTTCCCGTCTACCGTGATCAAGGCCGGTTGCGGATCGAGCCGCGCGAGCGCCATGTGCATGGCCTTTATGGAAGCCTGCAGGATATTGATCCTGTCTATTTCCCCGGCATCCACCTGCGCCACGGCGTACGACAGGGCATCGCGCATGATCTCCTCGCGCAACTCGTAACGGGCCTTCTCGCCCAGTTTCTTGGAATCGTCCAGGCGCGGATTGCGGTAAGAGGCATCGAAAATCACCGCCGCGGCGAACACCGGACCGGCCAACGGCCCCCTGCCCGCCTCGTCGCAACCGGCTTCCGGTTCCTGCTTGCCATATCGGGCCGAAAGCATGCTCATTTCCTCATCCGGGAAACAAGGCTCTCGAACAAGACACGTCCGTCCTCGTTGCCCAGCACTTCTTCCGAGCAACGTTCCGGATGCGGCATGAGCCCGAAAACGTTACGTTCCGCGTTGCATATACCGGCGATATTTCCCGCCGATCCGTTGGGATTGGAGGCCGCGTCCACATTCCCGTTCCGGTCGCAATAGCGGAAAAGCACGCGATCCTGTCTTTCGAGTTCCTTCAACGTGGCCTCGTCGGCGAAATAACGGCCTTCCCCGTGCGCGACAGGCACCTTGAGCACCTGTCCGGGCTTGCACAGCGCGGTAAAGGCGGTATCGGCGGTCTGCACCTTCAAATGAACGTTCTTGCAGACGAACTTGCGCGTGTCGTTGTGCAACAACGCGCCCGGCAGCAGACGCGCTTCGCAAAGAATCTGGAATCCGTTGCAGATTCCCAGCACGTAGCCGCCCTTGCGGGCGAAATCCATCACGCGCTCCATTATGGGCGAGAAACGGGCAATCGCGCCCGAACGCAGGTAATCGCCGTAGGAGAACCCTCCCGGCAACACTACCGCCTCACAGCCTTGCAAATCGGCATCCTTGTGCCAGAGCGACACTACATCCTGTTGCAAGACGTGCTTGAGGACATAGTGCATGTCATGGTCGCAATTGGAACCGGGAAAGGTGACAACCCCGAATTTCATGGTTATTTTCTGTTTTGTTCTTGTATCGACACTACACGTCTTCACGACATACCGGCATGGTCATGCAGCGGCAACCACCGCCGCCGCGCACCAGTTCCGAACTTTCCAAGGTATAGACTACCTGCCTGCTTTCGTCTCCGGCATCCACCTTCGCCTTCCCGTCCACCACGTCCCAGGCTTCCACCACTTCGAATCCGGCCTTGGACAAGGCTTCTATCGTGTATTCGTTCCTGCCGTAGCCCATGATTTGTCCCGGCGCGAAAGCGAAGAAGTTCGCACCGCTGTGCCATTGCTCGCGCTCCTGGTAGAGCGGATGGCCGTCGCCGCAGAAAACGGGTTCGTAATCGTGCCCGGCAAGGTGCAACGCCTCGAAGATATTGGCACAAAGGGTTTCGTGAACCACGCCGTTTTCCACTTTCAGCAGCCGCGTGGCGTAATGGTTCTCGTCCAGGATCAACGGCTTGTAGGCCATGCAATGCGTGCGGCTGAGGAAAGTGAACACCATGTCGAGATGGATGAACGACTCGGGCTCGACGGGAAGTTCCTGCGTGATGACGTGGAAAAGGTCGCTTTCCTTGCGTTTGAGCGAAATGAACGCATCCACGCCGTTACGGTCGGAACGCGCGCCCTGGCCGATGACGAAGACGTCCGGCGCGGCCACCTGGAAGTCGCCTCCCTCCAGACGGGTGCCGGCCGGCACATTGTCCCAAGGATTGAGGTGCGAACGGTTGCGCGTGAACACGGGATGGTAGCGGTAGACAAGATCGGTGATGAGGATTTCGCGCGCACGCACCTGCGTGGCCATATGCGTGGGCATGGCGTGCGAATTGAAGCAGACGCCGATGTCGCGAGTAAAATACAAGTTGTAGAGCGGGTTGAAGTCGGTACCCGTGACGCCTTGCACCATGACGTCGGCCAGTTCGGCGACGGACAAGGCGGCCAAGGTCTCGTCCAATCCGGCCGCACGGGCGGGAGCGGCGATCTTGTCCAACAGGAACGCCTTGGCCTGGGGCGAGGCTTCCAGGGCCTCGCGCAACAGGTCGTCGATGTAGAAAGGCCGGCAGACCTGCGAGAGCACGGCTTCCAACTGCCTGTATTCCTTCCGGGCGGACCTGGTTCCCAGCAAGTCGCTATACAGCGCCCTGTGGATCGTGGAGGGGGTCATCTTTTCCAACTCGGGACCGGGCTTGTGCAACACGACCGCCCGAAGGCGTCCGATCTCGGAATCGAGCTTAACTTGTAGTTCCATATATCTTTCTTGATCTTTTCGTTATCAACGCGCCGTTTTCCGGACGGCATGAAAGGGCAAATTTAACGAATTTCCTCCACAAATCCAGCACGGGTTCCCTTGCGGCAAGTACCGAGGCCGTTTTGCGCGGCATAAAAAATTTCGCTACATTTGCCACCGCTAAAAAGGAGACACGCAAAATGAAAAACAGTGTGAAAATAGCCATACAGGCTGGTATGATCGTCGTGGCCGTCGTGCTTGCATTCCTTATCTACCGCAGCATCATGCAGCCGGTGCATTTCAATCGCGACGTGGATGCGCGCAAGGCCGTCCTGGTACAGCAGATGAAAGACATCCGCAAGGTACAGCAGGAATACAAGAAAGCCTACGGCTGTTATCTTCCTTCCGGCGACAGCCTCGTCACCTTCCTGCGCGAAGGCCAGGTTCCCTACGTGAAGATGATCGGAACCGTGCCCGACTCGCTTACCGAAGAAGAAGCCGTGGCCAAGGGCATCGTCTCGCGCGAGACCTTTACCGAAAACGCGTTCGCCGTGCTTTTTCCCGAACACGCGGGCGAAAAGGACGCGTTCCTTTCCAAGTTGTTGAAAGTCCCGTTCAACGAATCGGGCAAGATGATCGAGATGGAATCCGGATTCATTTCCAAGAGCGGCTACCAAGTGCCCGTCTTTGAAGCCAAGGTGCCTTACGAATACTTGCTGGAAGGCTTGAACGAACAGTTGGTGACCAACAAGGTGGCGCAGGAAAAGACATACAACCGTTATCCGGGCATAAAGGTGGGCAGCCTGACCGAAGCCATCACCGAAGGCAACTGGGAGTAAGCGCATTTCCCACGTTCCGAAACGCCCCGTCCGCAAGCCTGTGAACGGGGCGTTTTGGCAAAAAACGACACTATGAGCCGAAACATGACCTGTATCAGACGCAACATCAACCCCAACCTGGCCAACTACAGCGACAGCGGCCTGAGGTTATGCGTCAGCCTGCAGCAATACAAGATCGACCTGGGCATCAGCAGCCTCGAGAACCGCAATCCCCTCGCCTTGGCTTCCTATCGCCTGGAACCCGGCCGGTCAAATTTCCAAGACTGCATCCGGGAGCTCATCGAATGCGAAAAGCTGCTCGACCCTTCCTTCGTCTACGGCAAACGGATCTTCAGCGTTCCCGACTTCAAATCGACCCTCGTTCCCGAAAAGTGCTACGAGGCCGAACACGGCAAAGACTATCTGGAGGCGTTGTTCCATCTCAACGGCAGGGAATGTATCACGCGGGAACTGGAACCCAACACGAAGAGCTTCATCCTCACCGCCTTCAATCCCAACTACCTGAAAACCGCCCGTTCGATGTTCTGCCAAGATGAACAAACCGGCTTCTTGAGCGTGTACGCATGCCTGATCCGGGAAGTATTCAGGATGGGGCAGACCTACAAGCGTTTCGCGCACCACATCCTGCTCAACCTCCGGGAACGGGAATTCGACCTTTGCGTGAAAGGCGACGAGGGGCTGCTCTTCATCAATTCGTTTCCCTGCCCCGATTTCGACAATCTGCTTTACTATTTCCTGTATGCCATCAACAACTTGAAGATCGACACCGGATCGGCCGCCTTGTTCCTGTGCGGCCTGGCCTCGGAACGCGACCTTTCGCCCCGGCTGGAAGAACACGTGTACGCCACCACCTACCTGCCCGCTCCGGCCGGCGTGCGTTTCTCGCAGGAAATGCCCTACGACCGTTATTTCATCTGCCTCTGACATGCGAATCATAAGCGGAAACTTCAAGGGCCGCCGTTTCCAGGCCCCGGACAACCTGCCCGCCCGCCCCACCACGGACGCGGCCAAGGAAAGCCTGTTCAACATACTGGGAAACCATCTGGAGTGGGAAGACCTGAACGTGCTCGACCTCTTTGCCGGCATCGGCAGCATCTCGCTGGAATTCGTTTCAAGGGGCGCGGCCGAGGTGCACGCGGTAGACTCGCACCGGGGCTGCGTCAAGTTCATCGAAGGCATGGCGCAAAAGTGGGGAATGGACAACCTGCATGTTTTCAAGCAAGACGCGTTCGAATACCTCAAAAAGTCCCGTTTTTCGTACAACCTGGTCTTCGCCGACCCTCCCTACCAACTGGAAAACATCGCCCGGATTCCGGACATCGTGCTGGGTTCGGATTGCCTCGTGCAAGACGGATTCCTTGTCCTCGAACATTCCGGCAAATACCATTTCGGGCAGGATCCCCGCTGCATCGAGGAACGCCGCTACGGCAAGGTACATTTCAGCTTTTTCCGGAAAATCTGAAACAAAGAGCGAACGGCAAGTCGAAAAGACTTTGTACTTTTACATGCTTGTCTTCCAAGTGTTTTATTAAAAAGATCTTGATAATGAAAAGAATAATCTGTTTATCGTTGGTGCTTCTGGGCTTGTCCGGCTGCATCGAAAGTTTCGCCGCCGGAAAAAAGAAACACGCCTCCATGAAAAACCTCGACGGATCCTGGCAAGTACACGAAATCCAAGGAAAAGCCGTGGAACCGGATGAAAACGTCGCCTACGTGAACCTCCAATGCGCCAAAAAGACGATGAACGGCTTTGCCGGCTGCAACTACATACACGGAGGCTTCCAACTGAACACGGCCAAGGAACACTTGCAATTCGGCCCGATCGCTTCCACGCGCATGGCTTGTCCTCAAGGGCAGACCGAAAGCGCCGTATTGGACATGCTGCAAAAGACGGTCTCTTTCCGCATCGAAACCGAAGAGGGACAGGACAAGCTCGTCTTGTTCGACCAAGACGGGAAAACGTTGCTCAAGCTGGACAAAAGGATGCCCTTGGACGGCAAATGGCAGGTAAGCAAGGTTTTCGACTCCGTCGTTCCCCAAGAGGCGGAAGAAATCTTCCTCGTTTTCAATTCTTCACGGAAAATCGCCTACGGATATTTGGGCTGCAACTCGTACAAGGCCGAAATGACCTGCCATCCGCAACGGAAATCCCTCGTCAGGTTCGGATCCGGCATCAGCACAATGCGGATGTGCGAGCAGATGGAAACGGAAAGGCTGCTGATGGAGGCGCTTTCCCGAATCGTGTCTTACAAGAAGTTCTCCGACCGCAAGGCGATACTCTGCAACGAAGGCGGAAAGGTGCTCATCGAGCTTGCCCGATAGCCGGGTCAGTCCTCCACGATTTCGCTCAATTCCAGCCAACGGTCTTCCAAGACCGAAAGTTCCGGCAATATCTCGGCCAGACGGCGTGAAGCCTCGGCTATCTTGTCCGGATTCGCTTCCGTACCGGAAAACAAGGCTTCCAACTGCCTTTTCTCCTCCTCCAGGACCGCCATCCTGGCCGTCGTCTCCTCATACTCCTTCTTTTGCCTGAACGTGGCTTTGGGCTTCTTGGCGGAACGATCTCTGTCTGCGGTGTCCGTTTGCCGTTTCCTTTCGTTCTTCTCCGCCTGCCGCGCTTCTTTCAACATTCCGGCCTTCCGGGCCTTATATTCATCGTAGGTCCCGTACCAGTCCGTGATTTTCCCTTCACCCTCGAACACGAACAAATGGTCGGCCAAATGATCCAGGAAACTGCGGTCGTGGCTCACCATCAGCAAGCAACCCTGATAGTGACGCAAGAAATCCTCCAACAGCATGAGCGTATAGACATCCAGGTCGTTGGTAGGCTCGTCGAGGATAAGGAAATTGGGGTTGGCCATCAACGTACGAAGCAGGTACAGGCGCCTGCGCTCGCCCCCGCTCAGGTTGGAAAAATAATTGTATTGCGTGGTGGGCTCGAACTGGAAGTAAGTCAGGAACTGGGAAGCGGAAATCTCCCGACCGTCCTGCATCTTCACCACTTCCGCCACTTCCTTTATGATGTCGATGACCCGCTTGTCCTCCTTTTGGGGCAGGCCGCCCTGCGTGTAATAACCGAACTGTACGGTCTGCCCTACCTGGATATGTCCCATGTCGGGCTTCAACGCGCCGGTAAGCATGTTCAGCAGCGTGGACTTGCCGATGCCGTTCCGCCCGACGATGCCTATCTTCTCCCCTTTCTTGAACGTGTATGAAAAATCGTCCACCAGCAGTTTTTCACCGAAGCGCTTGGTAATATTGTTCACTTCCAAGATCTTGTTGCCCAGACGCTGGCTTTCCACGCTCAGTTCGGGCACTTGGTCGTCCAATCGGCGCATGGCCTTTTCCTTCACCTGTCCGAAAGCCTCTATGCGCGCCCTGGCCTTGGTGCCTCGGGCCGAAGGCATCCTCCGTATCCATTCCAACTCCTGGCGATACAGGTTCCTGGCCTTTTCCACCTCCGCCCGCTCGATGCTTTCCCGTTCCGCCTTCTTTTCCATGAAATAGGCGTAATTCCCTTTATAGGCGTAGATTCTTCCGTTGTCGATCTCCAAGATCCGGCTGCATACGTTATCCAGGAACGTACGGTCGTGCGTGACGAGCAGCAAGGCCAGGTTCTGCCGCTTCAAGAAGTCTTCCAGCCATTCGGTCATTTCCATGTCCAGATGGTTGGTCGGCTCGTCCATGAGCAACAAGTCGGCACCCTCCACCAATACCCGCGCGAGCGCGGCCTTCTTCTGCTGTCCGCCCGAAAGTTCGCCCATCTTCTGCTCCGTCTTGGGCAACTGCAACCTGAAAAGCACCTCTTTCACCTTTTCCTCGTAATCCCAGGCTTGGAGGCGATCCATCTTCGACATGGCCTGTTCGAGGGCGGTACGCGTTTGCGGCGTGTCCTGCCTCTCTATCTGCCACAAGAGCTGCTCGTATTCGCGGGCGGCCTGCAAGGCGGGAACCTGACCCGAAAAAACGAAGTCGAGCACGCTTTGCCCGGGATCGAACACGGGCGACTGCGGCAGATAGTCCATGCGGATACCGTCGTGCAGGACCACCTTTCCCTCGTCGGGCAACGTCTTGCCCGAAACAATATCCATCAACGTGGTCTTTCCGGCACCGTTCCTGGCCACCAAGGCCACTTTCTCCCCTTTTTCAAGGCCGAACCCCAAACCGGAAAACAACACTTTCTCGCCGTAGGTCTTGGCTATGTTCTCGAGCGAAAGATAATTCATGGCAACGGCGTATCATTGACGAAAGGATCGGAAAAGGCAGGATCTTGCAGGAAATCGTCGTCGCTCAACGTGAGCAGGAATGCTTTCAGCGCGGCCTTTTCGGCAGGCGTAAGCTGCACGCCGCCATCCTTGACATGATGCATGAGCGGCGAAATGTAGGGCGAATACCGCACGTTCTCGCTATACTGGTCTATAACCTCGTCCAAGGTCGCGAAGCGCCCGTCGTGCATGTAAGGGGCGGTATGGGCCACGTTCCGCAACGTAGGGACGCGATAGGCGCCACGGTCGGATTCCTTGCCCGTAACGCCGCTGCGGTCATGCGGATCGGTGAAGGCTTGCTGCGGATCCAGGCCGTTTATCAGGTTCTCGTAGGTGGTGAAGAGCACGTTGCCGCTCCCGCCGTGGCAATGGAAGCAATCGGCCCCTTCTTCGGTGGTGAAAAGCACGTACCCTCGCATTTCCTCGTCGCTGAGCCGCGCTTCCCCGCGCAGGTAGCGGTCGAACTTGCTGTCGGCCGAAACCAGGCTCCGCACGAATTGCCCCAAGGCCTTGCATACCCTGTCGAACGTCACCGTGCCCGAACCGAAAGCGGCCTCGAACATGGGCGGATAGATGTCGATGGAAGCGATCCGGTCTTCGATATCACGCATGGTGGAGGCGAATTCGGCGGTATCGAGCAAGGTATTGGCGATGAGTTTCTCGATGCTCCCTTCCGGAAACACGAGGGCCGAGTTCCATCCCAGGCCGCGCGTGGCATAGGCAAGGTTTACCAACGGAAGCGGCACGTGCGCCGTGTAGATTCCCGCCGCACCGCGCATCCTGCCGTCCTTGAGTCTGGAATTGTCCGTACCCGCATCGAAACCATGCGCCTGGACATGACAAGAGGCGCAGGAAATCATGGAATCGGCCGCACGCTTGCCCCCTATCCTGCCGTCGTAGAACAAGTACCGGCCCAACGTCACGCCTTGGGCGGAAAGCCGGTTGTCGGCGGGAATGTTGACGGCCGAAGGAAAATAATCCGGATTCGTCCATTCCACGTAGTCGGGCGTGAACGGCTTTTCCGGACTGGTGACGGCGCAAGAGGCCGAAAGCAGCGGCAGGCAAAGAAGCAAGGCCTTCGTTTTCCCTTTCATGATCCGTTTGTTACTTGATGGAAAATACATCCCGGGCGTTTTCGCGTATCACGCGCTGGGCCTCCTCATCCTGCATGACGGAACCCCCGAATTTCCCGAAATCCCAGACATGGGGATTCTTGAACCAACGGGCCACGTCCATGTCGAATTCCAAATTCCTGACAAGGCCGTCGACAAGGAAAATCCGCAAGGTGTCGCGCAAGGGTACGGCATTGGAGACGTTGCCCGCATGGAAGCCGAACGGGTAAAAGACGGTATCGGCGTCGGTTTCCGCATACCAGCCGTTGATTTTCAGATGATGATACCCGCCCCCCATGGATTCGGGCCAGAACATCAGGCTTTCGGGCGCGTCGAGGAACTTTCCCGAACGGTTGTAAGCGGAATCCAGGCCATAGACGAATTCCACGTAATCGTAGACGGCGGCGTCCAAGTCTTCGTCCGGTTCCCATTTCCATGTGGCGGGCAAATCGGAATCCACGTAATGTATCCGGTTGCTTTCTTTGCTGAATCCGTGCCGTCGCCCGTCGCGATCCACGAAAACGGGATCGGAAACGAAATACTGTATATCGGCTATCCTTATCCTGTTGCCCGAGGCGATCCGGTAGGTCGTCGTGTCGAACGCCAAGGGCGCGCCTTCGAAGCTGAAACCGAACTGCATGGAAATCCGCCCTTGCATGTCCTCATTCCTGCACGAAACGAACAACGCGCAAGATGCGGCGCACATGCCAAGGAACGCCCGTAACCGAAATGCTTTCTTTCTGCCCATGACGTGCGAAGTTATATAATTCCGCCCTATATTCCTTATCTTCGCAAGATAAAATTCCATCGTGACCGAACTGTCGCCGTCCATAAGGGAAACCTTGCGCATCTTGCCTCAAAAGCCGGGCGTCTACCAATATTTCGACGCCCGCGGGGAACTTATCTACGTAGGCAAGGCCAAGAACCTCAAGCGCCGGGTAAACTCATATTTCAACAAGGAGCAAGAGGGCAAGGTGCTTGCCCTGGTAAGGAAAATCCACCGGCTGGAGTATATCGTCGTGGACACCGAAGCGGACGCCCTGCTATTGGAGAACAATCTCATCAAGCGTCACAAGCCCCGCTACAACATCATGCTCAAGGACGACAAGACCTATCCGTGGCTTTGTCTTTCCAACGAGGAATTCCCGCGCCTTTTTCCGACCCGCCGCCGTATCATGGACGGGGCCTCCTATTTCGGGCCTTATCCTTCGGTGAAGTTGCTCAACACGCTCCTGGAGGTGATCCACGAGATTTACCCCTTGCGGACCTGCCGGTACAAGCTGGATGAAAAGTCCATCGCCGAAAAGAAGATCCGGCTTTGCCTGGAATATCACATGAAACGCTGCGCCGGCCCTTGCCAAGGGTTGCAAGGCAAGGAGGACTACAACGAGCAGATAAGCCAGATAAAGGCGCTCATCAGGGGACATATCGCCCCCGTGCTGCAAACCCTGCACCGGCAGATGATGCAAGCGGCCGCCAACCTGCAATTCAAGAAAGCGCAGTCGCTCAAAATGAAGATAGAACTTCTGCAACGTTACCAAAGCAAGTCCACGGTGGTGAACGCCGCCTTGACCGACCTGGACGTGATGGGCACGAAGGAAGACGGGGAAAGCATTTACTTCAACTATCTCCGCGTGGTGGACGGCCGTGTCATCCAGGCACATACGATAGAAGTGAAGAAGAAGCTGGATGAAACGCCCGCCGACTTGCTCGAACAGGCCATCGTGGAATTCCGCCTGCAATTCAAGAGCAAGGCTTCCGAAATCATCCTGCCCTTCCCCCCGTCCTTTGCATTGAAAGGCGTCAAATGCACGGTTCCCTTGGCGGGCGACAAGAAGAAACTGCTGGAACTTTCCTTGCAGAACATCAAGTATTTCATCCTGGAAAAGTCGAAACGCATGGACCTTACCGACCCCGACCGGCGCGGCAAGGAACTCATGGTGCAGCTGCAAAAGGCCTTGGGCATGGAAAAACCGCCCTTGCACATCGAGTGTTTCGACAACTCAAACTTCGAAGGCGATTATCCCGTGGGCGCCATGACGGTGAGCCGCAACGGCAAACTTTCCAAACGCGACTACCGCCACTTCAATATCCGTACCGTGACGGGAGCCGACGACTACGCCACGATGGAGGAAGTCTTCACCCGGCATTACGGACGGCTCGTCCAAGAAGGACAGCCGCTCCCGCAACTGGTCATCGTGGACGGAGGCAAAGGCCAGCTTTCTTCCGCATACAGGATACTAAGGGAACTGGGCATAGAAAAGGACATCTTCCTTGTCGGCATCGCCGAACGGCTGGAGGAGATTTACAAGGTGGGCGATCCGCTGCCGTTGCTCCTGGACAAGAAATCGGAAGCCTTGCGGCATATCCAGCTCTTGCGCGACGAGGCGCACCGTTTCGGCATCACGCACTATCGTAAACGCCATCTCAAAGGCCTGATCAAGACCGAACTGACCGACATCAAAGGCATCGGCGCCGAAACGGCGTCCGTCTTGCTGCACCATTTCCGTTCGGTAAGGAAAATAAAGGAAACTTCCATCGAAGAATTAGGGCAATGCGTAGGCAAGGCCAAGGCCGAACTGGTCTGGAAGCACTTTCATTCCTGACCGGAGCGCAGGCCTACCTGCTCGAACCCACATGGAAACTCCGGCCCGTCGCCAATTTGAAAAGCCCGGTCCAGTAACCGATGCCGTAACTGGAATGCAACAGGAAGAACGCCCAAGGCAGATAAAGGAACAGGCCGGAACGTCTTTTTTCGGCCGCCTGCTTCAAACCGATGCAAAAGATGGCGGCCAGATACAGGGCCGCGGCCAGGACATAGACATGACGGAAAACAGGAAAAAAGAGCGCAAAAGGCAAACCTGCCGAAAGTCCTGCCACGAACAACACCGGCACGAATTGCCTGACCGTGGCAGGCTTGCCCAGCTTCTTGTTCACCAACGGCTTGAATAGACCATACTGGAAATACGTCTTGCTCATGGCCCGGAAAGTACCGCGCGCCCGATAATCGATCACCAGTTGCGGCAACACGTAGATGCTTCCGCCCGAGCGCGTGATTCGCCCGTTGAACTCATCGTCCTGGTTGCGTATCAGCTCTTCGTCAAAAAGACCCAGCCTGTCGAAAATCGCCTTGGGAAAACATCCGTACGGCACGGTGTCCGTCTTGCAAACCTTCTTCACACCCACCTTGTGCAAGGACGCCCCCACGCCCAAGGCATGGCTGCAAGCCAAGGCGATGGCCAAGGCGCGCGAGGAATCGCCATCGGGCAACGTGTTCCATACCCCGCCCACGTTATCGGCATCCAATGCGAGGAGATGCTCGACCAAGACCGAAAAATAGTCGGACGGATAACGGCTGTGGGCGTCTATGCGGATGACGACTTCCCCTTTGGCCTGCCTGATGGCCATGTTCAACGCATGCGGAACGAACTTCCGCGGATTGTCCAGCAAACGCCAACCCGGATTTTCACCCAAACGGCCGGATATGATCTCCTTGGTCTCGTCCGAACTGCGTCCGTCCACGAAAAAGACTTCCGTCTTTTCTTGCGGATAGGTCTGCGAGGAGATGGAATCCATGCAGGCTCGGATATGGGATTGCTCGTTATAAACGGGACAGATGACGGAAATAAAGGGAAATCTTTCCATATTTCAGGCAAGCTCGGCCAATACGCTGATACCGCCCTTGACCTTTTGTTGTTTCTTGACAAGAACCTTTACATGGGGCGGAAAAAACAAGTCCACGCGCGAGCCGAACTTGATGAAGCCCAATTCTTCGGCGGCCGATACCTCCATGCCCACCTTGGCATAAGGCACGATACGCCGCGCCACCGCACCGGCAATCTGGCGAACCAGCACGTCCACGCCCTGCGGCGTCCTTACCACGACCGTGTTCCGTTCGTTCAGTTCGGAAGACTTCTCGTGCCATGCCACCAGATACTTGCCCGCATGGTAACGGCAATAGACCACCTTGCCCGAAACCGGATAACGGTTCACATGCACGTTGGTGGGAGACATGAATACCGAAATCTTAGTACAAGGAGCCGAAAAATACTCGGGTTCATGCACTTGCGCTATATCCACGACCGTACCGTCGGCAGGAGAAAGCAAGCTTTCCGCATCCGTTCCGGGATATTCCCGACGGGGTATCCGGAAAAAGAAAACCACCAAGCCCCAAATGAACAGGCATGCTATCCACAACGGCCACAATATCCAATGCCTGCCTCCCTCCATAAAGGCCATCGCCCCCGTGAGGAACATGAGCAACGTGACCCAGATGATGCTGTTCGTACCTTCCTTATGCAAATAATAAGCTGCCATCCTAAATCAAATTCAAAGCCAAACATACGCAAAACGCCACGGGAGCGGCCAAAAGGACGCTGTCGAAACGATCCAGCATGCCCCCGTGACCGGGCAGGAACGTTCCCGAATCCTTCACGCCCGCCCTGCGTTTTATTTTTGATTCCAGCAAATCGCCCAAGATGCCGGCCACGATCGTCAATACGGAAAACACGAGCCATCCGAGCGGATGTATTTGCGGCAGGAACAAGACTTTCCAGAGATAGCCGAATCCCATGGCGAACAAGAAACCGCCCGTGGCACCCTCCCAGGTCTTGGACGGGGAAACCTTCGGCCACAGCTTGTGCCTTCCCCACAGGCTTCCGGTAACATAGGCGAATATGTCGGAACTCCATATCAGGACGAAAAAGCCCGACGTCACCCAAGTTCCCGCATGACGATAAAGCAACATGAGGCACGTCAGACCCGCCAGGACATACAATCCTGCCAGCAGGTATTTCCACACGCTGCCGCAAAGCGGCCTCAGTTCCAACAGGCAGGACACCCCGATGACGGCGACCAACGCAAGGACATAGACCCTTCCTGCAAGGACGGCCCCGATGACGGCAGCCACGACGATCATGCCCGTCAAGGTTCGTTTCAGCAATCCGTTCATCGTTTTTCCAAGTTATCGATCAACAACAAGAACGTCTCCTTGGGGCCGAAACCCTGCAAGGGAACGCCGTCCACGTCCACGAAATGGCTATTTCCCGTCCAAAGCGAAGTCATGGACGGCAGATTTCCCTTGCGTACCTTCCAGAACGTACGCAAATCGGGCAATATCTGTTCGACGGATGCGATAAAGACGATCGTTTCGGCCTGGGCGAAAATCCGTCGTCCCGCCGAAGCGCTGTCGAACAAGATGCTTCCGTCATTGGCCACCAGGCAACGGCAGGCGCAAATGCCCGTTTTCTTCAATACGCCGTCCGCAGGTTCCTTGCCATACGGGATTCCCGCCCATTGCAAGATGGATTCCACCGATTCGTCCCGGCAGAAGATATGGTCGCGCCAACCATTTTCTTCTACGAGGAACCGCAAGGATTGCAAGGCCTCTTCCATATTCTCGCAATAGACGAACCGCCCTCCCCGATGCACGAAATTCTCGGCGAATACCACGTCAAGCGTGGCTCCGGCCGGCACGAAGACGGGGCTGTCGAGGTCTATCGCGCGTTCTACCGGAACCGGTGCGGCCGTAAGCGCCTCCCTGATTCGCTTCAGGATTCGTTCCTTGGGTGTTATTTCCTGTAAGGCAGCATCCATTTCCTACACCTCTTCGGGATTGTTCGCGGCGGGCTTGTCCGAAGGACGCGCACCGAATATTTCCTCCAGGTCTTCCCTGAACATCACTTCCTTCTCGACGAGCAAGGCCGCCAAGCGGTCGAGCTTCTCACGGTTTTCACGCAAGATGCGCTTGGCCTCTTCATAGGAAACGGCCACCAGGTCGCGCACTTCGGCGTCGATCATTTCCGCAGTCCGTTCGCTGTACGGTTTCCCGAAAGAAAATTCCTGTTCCCCGCTCGAATCGTAGTAACTCAACGTTCCCACGTTGGCGTTCATGCCGTAATAGGCCACCATGGCGTAGGCCTGCTTCGTCACTTTTTCCAGATCGTTCAACGCGCCCGTCGAGACCTGGCCGAAAACCACCTCTTCGGAAGCACGGCCGCCCAACGTCGCCTTCAACTCGTCCTTCATCTGCTCCAAGGTCGTGATCTGACGTTCCTCGGGCAGATACCATGCCGCCCCCAAGGACTTTCCGCGCGGCACGATCGTGACCTTCACCAACGGATGCGCATGGGGCGAGAGCCAGCTCACCGCCGCATGACCGGCTTCATGATAGGCGATCACTTTCTTTTCGTCGGCGGATATGATCTTGCTCCTGCGCTCCAACCCTCCCACGATACGGTCGATGGCATCAAGGAAATCCTGTTTTTCCACCTGTTGCTTCTTCCTGCGGGCGGCGATCAAGGCCGCTTCGTTGCATACGTTGGCGATGTCCGCGCCCGAAAACCCGGGCGTCTGCCTGGCAAGGAAATCCACGTCCACGCCCTCGCTCAACTTGATGGGCGACAGATGCACCTTGAAAATAGCCTTGCGCTCTTCCAACTCGGGCAGTTCCACGTTGATCTGCCTGTCGAAACGTCCCGGCCGCAACAAGGCCCTGTCCAATATCTCGGCCCGGTTGGTTGCCGCCAGGATGATCACGCCGCTATTGCTGCCAAAACCGTCCATTTCGGTAAGCAGCTGGTTGAGCGTGTTTTCCCTCTCGTCGTTACCGCCCGTGAACGAATTTTTTCCACGTGCGCGGCCTATGGCGTCTATTTCATCGATGAAAATGATGCAAGGCGATTTTTCCTTGGCCATCCTGAACAAGTCGCGTACCCGCGAAGCGCCCACGCCCACGAACATTTCCACGAAGTCCGATCCCGATATGGAAAAGAAAGGTACTTGCGCCTCGCCTGCCACGGCCTTGGCCAGCAAGGTCTTTCCCGTACCCGGAGGGCCTACCAGCAAGGCGCCTTTGGGAATCTTGCCGCCCAAGGAGGTATATCGCTTGGGATTTTTCAGGAAATCGACGATTTCCATGATTTCTTCCTTGGCCTCGTCCAGGCCGGCCACGTCCTTGAACGTGGTATTCACCTTGGTATCCTTGTCGTAAAGCTGGGCCTTGGACTTGCCGAAACTGAAAATACCGCCCATGCCGCCGCCGGCTCCGCCCATGGGGCCGCGGCCGAATCCCCTGAACAGCCACATCATCAGGACAAGCGAGAATCCTATCCACAAGAACATGGACAAGAATCCGCTGTCCCAGAAACTCTTGCGGGTTTCGGGCACCGGTTCCACCGTAGGCGCCTCCATGATGACCTTCTTGGCATAAGGCGACTTCCCTGCCGTGTCTTCCAGCTTGCTTTCCCATTGCGCGTCGCGCACGTCCTGCTGGAATGTTTCGAGCGTAAGGAACTTGTAGACGTAGAACTTGTCGTTGGAACGACCGTCCGGCGCACGCAATACCTCATAGGCGGAATCCGCGTAGATCCGGTCGGTCTTCAAGAAAACCTCGGCATACTGGTTGTTCACCACCGTGATACCGGATACATCGCCTTTCTTGAGCATCCGCTCCACCTGGTACCAACTGGCGTCATAACTGCGCTTGCCGCCCCAAAGGCCCGATGAAAACTGCAAGTACAGGAAAAACACCAGCAACATGAGGTACACCCAATAGATATTGAAGCGGAACCTTCTGCCTCCCTTGTTTCCCTGGCCCGAGGTACCGGGCATTTGCGTGTTCATGTTCATTTTCAGTCTTCCTCGTTAAAATGTCTGATCCCCGAATCCCCCCAAAGTTCCTCGAGCTTGTAATGGGCCCTGACGCTGTCCAAAAAGACATGCGCCACCACCCCGCCGAAATCCATCAGTATCCATTCGGCATTGGCATAGCCCTCCTTGTGCAACGGATCCATCCTGAATCTCAGCCAGGCCTGATCCTCTATCTCGTCGGCAATCGCCCGCACCTGCGGCCCCGAAGTGGCTTCGCACACCACGAAAAAATCGAAGGAGGCGCCCGGTATGCCGCGCAAGTCCATGCTGAGGATGTGTCCGCCTTTCTTCTCGCTCATGGCTTCCGCCACGCATTCCACAAAATCCAAGTCGGTAAACACCTTGGCCGTCTTGGAAGCCTTCTCCTTGAAAGCCGCCTTCTTCGTCGTCCGTGCCGTCTTGGAGGTCTTCTCCTGGGAGGCCGCTTTCTTCGTCGTCCGTGCCGTCTTGGAGGTCTTCTCCTCGGAGGCCGCCTTCTTCGTCGTCCGTGCCGTCTTGGAAGCCTTCTCCTTGGAGGCCTCTTTCTTCGTCGTCCGTGCCGTCTTGGAGATCTTCTCCTGGGAGGCCGCCGTATCTTTCTTCTTCGTTGTCGCCGTTTTGCTTGAAATCATAGGGATCTTACTGTTGTTTTAAGTCTTCCAGCATCTTCCGGAGGGATTCGTCCCACTCGGGAATCCTGACCTTGAAAGCTTGTTTGATTTTGGTCTTGTCCAATACGCTATATGCCGGCCGACGGCAGGAAGTAGGATATTCGGCGGTGCTTATCGGCTGGACCTTGCAGTCCTTGCCCGCCATCTGCATGATGGCCGAAGCGAATTCATACCATGTGCACTCCCCTTCGTCGGTATAATGATAGATTTCGATTCCCTGCTTTCCGGAAAAGTCGGTCTGCAAGATGATCTCGATGATGGTTTCCGCCAAGTCGGCCGCCCATGTCGGGGTTCCGTGCTGGTCGGCCACGACCATGACTTCCTGACGTTCGTCGCCCAACCTGAGCATGGTCTTCACGAAATTGTTGCCGAATGCCGAATACAGCCAGGCGGTGCGGATAATCATGCCCCGGACGCCCTTTTCCATCATGGCTTCTTCACCGGCACGCTTGGAAAGCCCGTACACGCCTATGGGATTCACCGCATCGGCTTCCTTGTAAGGCTCGCAAGCCGTTCCGTCAAACACGTAATCGGTGGAGACATGCATCATGTAGGCATCGTATTCCTTGCAGACGTCGGCCAGGACGCCTACCCCGTCACGGTTCACGGCAAAGGCCACCTCCTTGTCGGTTTCCGCCTTGTCGACCGCCGTATAGGCCGCACAATTTATCAGAAGATCCACCTTGTGCAAACTCATGTAGTTCTGGACCTCGGCCCGGTTGCAAATATCCAGCACGTCGACGTCCACGAACAAAAAACGGCAAAACGAACAACGGGCGTCTTTCGACAAGCGCTTCAACTCCGAACCGAGCTGCCCCTTGCAGCCCGTTACCAATATGGTGAGCCTTTCCGCCATGTTCCTGTCTGTCTTTATCGGTTATCCTGCCAAGCCTGTCTGCCCGACCGGCGCAATTCTTCCTCGAAATAAGCGATGGTCTTCTTCAATCCCTCTTCCAGCTTGATGACGGGTTCCCATCCCAAGGTTTTCCTGGCCAGACTGATGTCGGGCTTGCGCTGGGCGGGGTCGTCGGAAGGCAACGGCCTGTAAACAAGCTTGGAACGGCTTCCCGTCATGTCGATGATCGTCTGCGCCAGCTGCGCTATCGTGAACTCGCCCGGATTGCCCAGGTTCACCGGTCCGATGAATTCGTCGGCGGAGGCCATCATCTTCGACATGCCCTCGATAAGGTCGTCCACATATTGGAAACTGCGGGTCTGGCTGCCGTCTCCGTAGATGGTGATGTCCTGGTTGCGGAGCGCCTGTACCACGAAATTGGAGACCACCCGGCCGTCTTCCATGGACATACGCGGGCCGTACGTGTTAAAAATACGTATAATCTTCACCTTGACGCCGTTTTGACGATGATAGTCCATGCAAAGCGTCTCGGCGCAACGCTTCCCTTCGTCATAGCAGGAACGCAAGCCGATCGGATTCACGTTGCCCCAATAGCTTTCCACCTGGGGATGCACGTGCGGATCGCCATAGACCTCGCTCGTGGAAGCCTGCAACATGGGGGCCTTGATCCGTTTGGCCAGTCCGAGCATGTTGATCGCTCCCATCACGGACGTCTTGATGGTCTTGATGGGATTGCACTGGTAGTGGATGGGCGAAGCCGGACAGGCAAGGTTGTATATCTTGTCCACTTCCGCGAAATAAGGCTGGGTCACGTCGTGCCTCACCAATTCGAAGAAAGGGTTGTCCAACAAATGCACCACGTTCTTCTTCTGTCCGGTAAAGAAATTATCCAGGCAAATGACCTCGTTGCCCTCCTCGAGCAGCCTTTCGCACAAATGCGAGCCGATGAAGCCCGAACCTCCGGTAACCAATATCTTTTCCATCGCGACGTATGCTTACAAAATGCCGACTCCGTGATATTCGAAGCCCGCTTTTTCCAATTCGGCCTTGTCGTAGCAGTTGCGTCCGTCGAACAGCACCGGATGCTTCAACGACTTCCTGACCTTTTCCCAGTCAGGCGTACGGAATGCGGACCACTCGGTAACGAGGAAAAGCACGTCCGCGCCCTCCACGGTCTGGTAGATGTCCTCGCAATAGGTGATGCTGTCGCCGATACGCCTCTTGCATTCGTCCATGGCGACCGGATCGTACGCCCTGACCTTGCAGCCCGAATCCAGCAACTTGCCTATCAACGTCAATGACGGGGCCTCCCGCATGTCGTCGGTATCGGGTTTGAAGGCCAAGCCCCAGAAAGCCACCGTCATGCCCTCGATCTTTCCAGGGAAACGGGCCTGAAGCTTGCGGAACAAGAGGCTTTTTTGCGTCTCGTTCACCGCTTCCACCGCATGGAGGACCTTCATTTCATATCCGTTCTTCTGCGCGGTGCGGACAAGGGCTTTCACATCCTTGGGGAAACAAGAACCGCCGTAACCGATACCCGGATAAAGGAACTTGGAACCGATGCGGGCATCGCTGCCGATTCCCTTGCGCACGCTGTTCACGTCGGCGCCTACCAGTTCGCAAAGATTGGCGATGTCGTTCATGAAGCTGATACGCGTGGCGAGCATGGAATTGGCGGCATACTTGGTCATCTCCGCCGAAGGTATGTCCATGAACAACACCGGGTGCGCGTCGAGCACGAACGGATGATACAGGCGGGTCATCACCTCTTTGGCCCTTTCGCTTTCCACCCCCACCACGATACGGTCGGGACGCATGAAATCGTCCACCGCCGATCCTTCCTTCAGGAATTCGGGATTGGAGGCCACGTCGAAATCGACCTGCACGTTCCGCTTGGCCAGTTCTTCCGCTATGGCGGCCTTCACTTTCCGGGCCGTTCCCACCGGAACGGTGCTCTTGGTCACCACCAGCAAGTAGGAATCCATGAGCTGTCCCACTTCCCGGGCCACGCCCAACACGTATTTCAAGTCCGCGCTGCCATCCTCGTCGGGAGGGGTCCCGACGGCCGTAAACACGACTTCGGAGCCTTCAAGCCCCTCTTTCAATGAATTGGTGAACGTGATCCTTCCCTTTTGGATGTTCCGCTTGAGCATTTCATCCAAACCGGGTTCATAAATGGGAGAAACGCCTTTCCTGAGCAAGTCCACCTTCTTCTCGTCCACGTCCACGCAGCACACGTCCGTGCCCATTTCGGCGAAACAGGTGCCTGTCACCAACCCGACATAGCCTGTTCCAACAATGGTTATCTTCATATTTGTCGTTTTTTTATCATTCACCGGCAACGCCTCCGGCATCCGAAGGCATGACGCAAATTGCAAATTTAACAAATTTATCGGCTATCATGGAAAATCCTTACCTTTGCTATTTTGGGTGAGTCGGGTACGATTGGGAGGGTTGAAACTTAAATCTCTATCGCAGAATGGAACAGAGTTTTCTCCGCATAATGGAGGACAGCATAAGGCGGAACTGGGAACTGGCCGCCCTTACGGACTACAAGGGCACGACGTTCCAATACAAGGAAATCGCCAGGAAGATAGCGAAACTGCACATATTGTTCGAGGCCGCCGGCATAGAAAAGGGCGACAAGATCGCCCTCGTAGGCAAAAATTCATCCAACTGGGCGGTGGTGTTCATCGCCACGCTGGGATACGGCGCGGTCATCGTCCCCATCCTGCACGAGTTCAAGCCGGAAAGCGTACATCATATCGTGAACCACTGCGAGGCCAAACTGCTCTTTGCCGGCGAAGCGGTCTGGGAAAACCTCAATCCCTCCAGCATGATCCACCTGGGAGCCATCTATTCGATCGACACGTTCGAACTGCTGCACACCACCGACGAGCGCAACCGGCAGGCCATCGAGAACCTGAACCTGAAATTCGGGGAAAAATACCCCAAGTCTTTCGGACGCGAAGACGTGGTATTCCATCATGACGAACCCGACGAACTGGCCCTTATCAGCTATACCTCCGGCACCACCAGCGCCAGCAAGGGTGTCATGCTTCCCTATCGCACGTTGTGGTCCAACTACATGTTCGCCAAGGAGGTACTGCCCGACATCACCGTCGGCTCCAACGTGGTGAGCCTCCTGCCCATGGCGCACATGTACGGCATGGCTTTCGAGTTCCTGTTCGAATTCGGACAAGGCTCGCACGTCTTCTTCCTCACGCGCACGCCTTCGCCCAAGGTGATCTTCGAGGCTTTCCAGGAAATCCGACCCGACATCATCATTTCCGTGCCGCTCATCATCGAGAAGATCTACCGCAAGCAGATCCAGCCTGTCATCGACCGTCCGGCGATCAAGGCGCTGCTGAAGCTCCCCGTCATAGACGCCACGATCACCGACCGTATCCGCAGCACGCTCGTGGACGCGTTCGGGGGCAAGTTCATCGAAGTGATCATCGGCGGTGCCGCATTCAACCGCGAGACGGAAGACTTCTTCAAGCGCATGAAATTCCCCTATACGGTGGGATACGGCATGACGGAATGCGGCCCCATCATCAGTTACGCGCCTTGGTCGGGACATGTGCTGCACTCTTGCGGAAAAGTCGCCCCGCGCATGGAAATCCGCATAGACTCTCCCTCCCCGTCCGAAATTCCCGGCGAGATACAGGTACGGGGAACCAACGTGATGCTGGGCTACTACAAGAACGAGGCCGCCACCCGCGAGGCATTTACCGAAGACGGCTGGATGAAGACCGGCGACATGGGCGTGCTCGACCCCGAAGGCAATCTCTTCATCAAAGGCCGCTGCAAGACGATGATCCTGGGGGCAAGCGGGCAGAATATCTATCCTGAAGAAATCGAGGACATGATCAATTCATGGAACCTCGTGTCCGAATCGCTGGTCATCGATGCCGGCAACGGGAAATTGCACGCGCTGATCTATCCCGATTTCGACGTGGCCGACAAGACCGGCGTGGATCTGGCGCAACTGGGCGCCCTCATGGAACAGAACCGGGTCTCGCTCAACGCGTCCTTGCCCGCATACAGCCAAATCGGCAAGATAAAGATCATGACGGAAGAATTTGAAAAGACGCCCAAGCGCAGCATCAAACGCTTCCTTTACCAAGTCACCAAAGAATAAACAGGAAATGAACACTTCATCCAAAGCCATACGCAAGGCCTTCCTCGACTTTTTCGAGTCGAAGGGGCATCGAATCGTGCCCTCTTCGCCCATGGTGGTGAAGAACGACCCCACGCTGATGTTCACCAACGCGGGAATGAACCAGTTCAAGGACATATTCCTCGGCAACACGCCCGCCAAACATCCGCGCGTGGCGGACAGCCAGAAATGCCTGCGCGTCTCGGGCAAGCACAACGACCTGGAGGAAGTAGGCCACGACACCTACCACCATACGATGTTCGAGATGCTGGGCAACTGGTCGTTCGGCGACTATTTCAAGAAAGAAAGCATCGCCTTCGCATGGGAATTCCTCACCGAAGTGATGAAGATAGACAAAGACCGCCTCTACGTGACCGTTTTCGGCGGCGACGCCCAGGACGGCACCGACAAGGACATGGAGGCCCATCGTTTCTGGACGGAACACATAGCCCCAGACCGTATCCTGTTCGGAAACAAGCACGACAACTTCTGGGAAATGGGAGACAGCGGCCCTTGCGGGCCTTGCTCGGAAATACACGTGGACATCCGCAGCGACGAGGAACGCGCCAGGACGGACGCCCGCGAACTGGTCAACAAGGACAATCCGCAGGTCATCGAGATATGGAACCTGGTGTTCATGCAATTCAACCGCATGGCGGACGGACATCTGGAAGACCTGCCCTCCAAGTGCATCGACACGGGAATGGGTTTTGAACGCCTTTGCATGGTGGTACAAGGCAAACAATCGAACTACGACACCGACGTTTTCCAGCCGCTCATCTCCGCCCTGTCGGAAAATTGCGGCATTCCCTACGGAAAAGACGCCAAATGCGACGTGGCCATGCGGGTGGTGGCCGACCACGCCCGTGCGGTAAGTTTCGCCATCGCCGACGGACAGTTGCCCTCCAACAACAAGGCGGGCTACGTGATCCGCCGTATCCTGCGGCGCGCCGTGCGCTACGGCAGCAGTTTCCTGAACCTGCACGAACCTTTCATCTGCCGCCTGACCGACGTCCTGGTGGATCAAATGGGAGAATCCTATCCCGAAATCGCCCGCCAGAAAGACCTGATCACGAAAGTGATCGCCGAGGAAGAAAACACTTTCCTCAAGACCCTCGAGACCGGCAATCGGCTTTTGGACCAATTGGTGGAAAAGCTCAAGGCCGAAGGAAAGGACACACTGGACGGAGTGAACGCGTTCACGCTTTACGACACGTACGGATTCCCGCTCGACCTGACCGAACTCATGTTGCGCGAACAAGGCCTCAAGGTGGACCAGAAAGGTTTCGAGGACGAAATGCAGAAACAGAAAAGCCGCTCGCGCACCGATGCGGCCGTCACCTCCGACGACTGGGTAAACGTCCATGACGGCACGGGCGTGGAATTCGTGGGCTACGACACCCTCGAGTCGCCTGTCACGCTCCTGCGCTACCGGAAAGTGAACAAAAAAGGGAAAGACCTTTACCAGCTCATGTTCTCGCCCACTCCGTTCTATGCCGAATCCGGCGGCCAGATCGGCGACCGGGGCTATATCGAAGACCTGCAAAGCGGTGAAAGGATCGACATCATCGACACGGTAAAGGAAAACAACACTCCCGTCCATTGGGCCGACAAGATTCCCGCCCGTCCCGAATCCTCGTTCAAGGCCGTGGTCAACAACAACTTCCGGATCCAGACGGCCTGCAACCACACGGCCACGCACCTGATGCACTATGCCTTGCGCCAAGTCCTGGGCAAGCACGTGGAACAAAAGGGTTCGTTGGTGAACGAAAAGGAACTGCGCTTCGACTTCTCGCATTTCCAAAAGATGACCAAAGATGAGATACGGCA
Source organism: uncultured Bacteroidales bacterium (assembly GCA_910578275.1). Taxonomy (GTDB): domain Bacteria; phylum Bacteroidota; class Bacteroidia; order Bacteroidales; family P3; genus Pullibacteroides. Next base: position 145,670 of record CAJTPR010000004.1, read on the forward strand.
AGTCGAACGGATAGTCAACGGCCTTGTCCGCAGCAATATCCCGTTGGACGAACACCGCGACATGCCGCTCGAAAAGGCGCGGGAAATGGGAGCCATGGCCTTGTTCAGCGAAAAATACGGCGACAAGGTACGCGTCATACGTTACGGCGAGTCGGTGGAATTTTGCGGAGGTACCCACGTGGCCGCCACGGGGCAAATCGGTTCGTTCAAGATCTTGAGCGAGGGAGCGGTGGCCGCCGGGGTAAGACGTATCACCGCCGTAAGCGCCGACCGGGCCGAGAACCTGTTCTACATGGTTTCCGACCAATTGGCCGAAGTCAGCGAACTCTTCAAAGCAGGCAACGACATCATGGGCCATATCAAGAAACTGGTAGAAGGCAATTCCCAGCTCAAGAAGGAAATGGAAGTCCTCTTCAACGAGCGGATCGCCCACATGCACGACGAACTGCTGGAATCGAAAAAGACCGTGAACGGCGTTCCCGTCGTGTTTTCCATAAAAGGATACAAGCCCGACATGGCCAAGGCCTTGGCCATGTCGTTCAGGAAAGACCTGCCCGCGGGCGTGGTGCTGATCGCCGGACTCTGGCAAGACAAGCCTTTCCTGCAACTGCTCTTGGGCGAGGAACTGGCCAAGCAAGGCGCCCATGCGGGAAACATCGTCAAGGAAGCGTGCAAGCACATGGGCGGCAGCGGCGGCGGACAAGCCTCGTTCGCCACCGGTTCCGGGACGGAACCGGAAAATCTCATGGAGGCCGTGCAGAGCGTATTCGAGCAACTCCGGCTGGAGTTCCCTTTGAACTAAACGGGCGGGACATCGCATGGCAAGGAAACGGAAAAAAAACGAAATCTACTATCTGGACACCGTCTCGCTTTCGGTCAAGAAAGTGCGGACGAGTGCCAGGCAGCGCTGGCTGAAAGCCTTGCGTTACCTGGTGATAGCCGCGTTTTTTTTCGGAGTGTCCTTGTTCGTTTCGGTCAACTTCTTCGAATCGCCGCGCGAAAAGCAACTGGCCGAAGACCTGGCTGCCGCCCATGCCCAATACAACTATCTCTGCGAACGTGTGGACGAACTGGAAAAGGTGGTTTCGGACGTGCACACGCGCGACCGCGACCTGTACCGCATGATTTTCGAAGCCGAACCTCCCGTTCCCAAGGCGGTCTTGCGGCAAAACTACGGAGACTTCAAGGAAAACGCCATTTCCAAGTCCATCATACGGACTTCCGAAAAGGTGGACAAGCTGGCCAACGACCTCTACGCCCAGTCCATTTCGCTGGACCAGATCTTCGCCCTTGCCCAACAAAAGGAAGAACGCATGCGCCGCGTCCCGGCCATTTATCCCGTAAACAAGCACAACAGCCGCATGAGTTCGGGTTTCGGCTACCGTTTCCACCCGATCTACAAAGCCTTGCGGATGCATACGGGCGTGGACATCGCCGCCCCGCACGGCTCGCCCATCTACGCCACGGGCGACGGCCGCGTGACGGTAGCCGACCGCAGTCCCGTCGGTTATTCGGGCTACGGTATCGTATGCAAGATCGACCATGGATTCGGATACGAGTCGCTCTACGCGCACATGAGCCGCCTAGCCGTCCAGCCGGGCCAGAAGGTGACGCGCGGCGACATCGTCGGCTACGTGGGTTCCACCGGCGCCTCGAGCGGCTCGCACCTGCATTACGAAGTACTGGTGAACGAAAAACGCGTGAACCCCGTCTACTACTTCTTCATAGACATCTCGCCCGAAGAATATCTCGAAATATTCGAAAAGGCGAAAGAAGTGAACCAAAGCCTCTCGTAAGCATGGAAGAACCCGCGCGCAAACTGTTTTACACCATAGGCGAAGTGGCCGCCCTGTTTCAAGTGAACACTTCCCTGATCCGGTTCTGGGAAAAGGAGTTCGATGTAATCCGCCCGCAACGCAACAAAAAGGGAAACAGGCTGTTCACCCAACGCGACCTGGACTATTTCCATCAAATCTACCATTGGGTCAAGGAACAAGGATACACCTTGCAGGGAGCCAAGGAAAAACTGAAGAGCACGCCCGTCGAACCGCGGCAAGCACGGCTGAACGTCGCGGAAAACTTGCGCAAGATCAAAAGCATGCTCTTGGAATTAAAGGAATTATGCTGAATTTTATCATTTGGGACGTGAATCCGGTGGCTTTCAGCCTCTTCGGACTCGAAATACGCTGGTATGGGATTCTCTTCGCGCTCGCCTTCCTTTCGGGCTGGTGGCTGTTGGGACGGATATTCAAGACGGACGGGCAAAAGGCTGAAATGGCCGACGTCCTGCTCTGGTACGTGGCGGTGGCCGTCATCGTGGGCGCGCGGCTGGGACATTGCCTGTTCTACGAACCGCAATGGTACCTGAGCCATCCGCTTGACATCCTCAAGATACGCGACGGCGGACTGGCCAGCCACGGCGCGGCGATAGCCATCCTTGTCGCCCTCTGGCTCGTGTCGAGGAAATACAAGACCTCCTTCTGGTATTTCCTCGACCGCGTAGTGATCGTCATCGCCCTCAGCGGCTTCTTTATCCGCATGGGAAACCTGATCAATTCCGAAATCTACGGTCATGCCACGTCGCTGCCCTGGGGATTCGTCTTCACGCGCAACGGAGAAATCCTGCCCAAGCATCCCACCCAGATCTATGAGGCCTTTTCCTACCTGATCCTGTTCGCGTTCCTGCTGCTTCATTTTTTCAGGAAGAAAGGCAATGTGCGGAACGGCCTGTTGTCCGGATGGTTCCTCGTAGGCTGTTTCGGCATGCGATTCCTCATCGAGTTCCTCAAGGAAGTCCAAGCAGACTGGGAATCGGCATATTGGCTGGACATGGGACAGATTCTCAGCATACCTTTCATCCTGGTCGGAATCGTCATCCTTTTCCTGTCGCACAAAGGTATATTGGATAAAAAATCCTAACTTCGCGATTATGCCTGTCATCCGATTGAAACGTATCTTGGTCTTGTCGACCGTCTGGTTGTTGGCGGAAGCCGCCACGGCCTACTCGCAACTGCGGCAATATGCCTCGTCGGCGAAAGTGGTGCAATTCTCGGGCGTGGTGGTAAGCGGCATCGACAGCAATCCGTTGCCGTTCTCCACGTTGCTCATCGGCTCACGCCGCCAAGGGACCATTGCCGACGCGGGGGGATTCTTCTCTTTCGTGGCCTTGGCAGGCGATACGGTCCGTTTCACTTCGGTCGGATACCGTCCCCGATTCGTGGTGATTCCCGACACGATCCGCTTCGATGCCTATTCGATGGTGGTTCCGATGGAACAAGACACCGTCATGCTCATGGAGGCGGTCATCTATCCCTGGCCGAGCAAGGACAAGTTCCGCGAAGCCTTCCTTAACCTCAAACTACCCGAATCGGAAGCCGACATCATCCAAAAGAACTTCAACCTGGCCGCCTTGCGCGAACAGGCGCGGAACGGGAAAATGGACGCCGACATGAATTACCGCAGCCTCATGCAACAACAGTCGGCCAGGCTCTACACGCAAAACCAAGTACCTACCGTCAACTTGCTCAATCCTTTCGCTTGGGTACAGTTCGTAAAACAATGGAAACGCCGCAAGGAAGTGGAAAGACTTCAAGGGGAGTCGTACAAAGACTATGAATCGGCACCTTCGGGCGTTTTGCCGGAATATAGCGATGAAGAATAGCCTCTTTGCCTTTTTCCGGCGACTGCTGGCAAGCTGTATCTTGTCGATTCCGTTTCTCTTGCAAGCCCAGGACGCGACCATCGAGGGCTATGTTTCCGATGCCGGAGGAAAAGGCGTCGCCTTCGTCTCGGTAGGCGTGGTCAACATCGCCCGCCCCATCGGGACGACCACGGCGGAAAACGGCTTCTTCTCGCTTCCGGTTCCTGCCGGCATCGACCTCAAAATCGTATTCAGCCATACTTCCTACCAATCCGCCGAACGGACCCTGAACCTGCAAGCGGGCCAGAAAAAGACGATGCAGGTAAGCCTCAACACCGCCACGGTGGAGATGGAAGAAATATCCGTGCAAGGCGACCGCCGCAAGAACTCCGCCTACGTCAACCTCTCCCCCCTCGCCGGACAATCGCTACCCGGCATCGCCGGCGGCGTGGAGGGTCTGGTAATGTCCTTGCCGGGCGTGAACAACAGCAACGAACTCAGTTCCCAATATTCGGTCAGGGGCGGAAACTTCGACGAAAACCTCGTTTACGTGAACGGCATCGAAATCTACCGGCCGTTCCTTACCCGGTCGGGCGAACAGGAAGGCCTCAGCTTCGTCAATCCCGATCTGGTGCAGACCCTCACGTTTTCCAGTGGCGGCTTCGACGCCCGGTACGGGGACAAGATGAGTTCGGTACTCGACATCCGTTACAAGCAACCCCAAGCTTTCCAAGGATCCGTAGGCCTCAGCTTCATGGGCGGCCACCTGCATCTGGAAGGGGTCACCAAAAACCGGAAATTCTCTTACCTGTTGGGGCTGCGGCAAAAGAACTCGCAACTGGTATTGAAGAAATTGGACAAATCAGGCCAATACAAGCCTTCGTTCACCGACTTCCAGGTGCTGCTCGCCTGGCAGGCCGATCCGAGGAACAGGATCGAACTGCTGGGAAATATCGCCCACAACCGCTACAAGTTCACGCCCAAAAGCCAACAGACCAAATTCGGGACCTCCGGCGGCGCCAAGGCTTTCTGGGTTGACTTCGACGGCGTCGAGATAGACCGTTTCACCACCTACTTCGGGGCGTTGAGCTGGACGCATCAGCCCTCGCCACGAAACCAGCACCGTGTCACGGCCAGTTTCTTCAACACCGTGGAGAGGGAAAACTTCGACATAGAGGGGTTCTACCGTTTGAGCGAAACGATGAACGACGGCAACGGACAGGCCGCCGAAGGCGAAATCCTCGGCACAGGCCACTATATGGATCACGCCAGAAACTATCTCAACGGCATCATCACCTCGCTCGATTATCAAGGACGGCAGGAAACCCAGGCGGCACACGTGCAATGGGGACTGAAATACCAATACGAAGACATCATCGATCATCTCGACGAATGGCACATGGAGGATTCGGCAGGCTACAATCTGCCTGCGGGACCGTCGGATCCGCCCGGAACGGAAAGCGGACCGACGCCTCCCGCCTTGCAAGACGTCTACAAGGCTGACCATCATACCGTTTCGCACCGTTTCAACGCCTTCGCGCAAGCCAGGTTCAACTTCAACACCGCCGACCGCTACGTGCTGGATGCCGGCATCCGTTTCTCCTACTGGACGTTGAACAACGAGTTCACATGGAGTCCGCGCCTGAACCTGAACATACGTCCCCGCTGGCAACGCGAAGTGCATTTCCGCCTTGCCGTGGGACACTACGCACAACCGCCTTTCTACAAGGAAATGCGCGACCTCCGCGGCCGGTTGAACAAGAAAGTCAAGGCGCAGAAATCCATCCATGCGGTATTCTCCTCCGACCTCTACTTCAAGCTATGGGACCGACCGTTCAAGTTCACGGCGGAAGCCTATTACAAGTACCTTTACGACCTTAATCCCTACGAAATAGACAATGTCCGCATCCGATACATGGCGGCCAACCGGGGCAAGGGCTACGCGGCGGGATTCGACTTCCGCCTGGACGGCGAATTCGTGCCGGGCGTGAATTCCTGGATCAGCCTTTCGTTCATGAACACGCGCGAAAACATCGCCTATTACGATGCCGCCGGAGAGAAACGGCACACCGGCTGGGTTCCCCGCCCCACCAACCAGCTTTTTTCGTTGAACCTCTACGTGCAAGACTACCTGGATTTCCTTTTCAAGAAAAAGAATTTCAAGATCTATCTCAACGCCGTCTATGCCACGGGACTTCCCTCGGGCGATTCCAAGCGTCTGGAAGACCTTTCGCTCATGAAAGGCCGCAAGACGAGGCTGCCCGACTACAAGCGCGTGGACGTAGGATTGTCGTTCCTGCTCAAAGGCGAATCGAGGAAACTCTCCCCGCGCAATCCGTTCGCCTATCTCAAGGACATATGGCTCACGCTGGAACTTTTCAACATGTTCCAGATGCGGAACACCATTTCCTATATGTGGATTTCCACCGTGGACGGCACCCATTACGCCATTCCCAACACGCTCACGCCCTTGCAGGTGAACCTCAAGCTGGACATCACTTTCTGAAAATCCTAAGTCAAGATGAAATGGGTCGCGGCAAGCAGTGACGAACTCCCGGCGATAACGCGCATTTTCGACGAGGCGCGGGCTTTCCAACGTGCCCAAGGCTTCATCCAATGGAAAGACGGCTATCCCTCACGGGCCACGCTTCTCGACGACCTCGAAAAAGGCCACGGCTTCCTTTTCACCGAAAACGGAACCGTGGCGGGATATGTCGCGCTGTCTGCCGGTAAAGATGCCGACTACGAGCGGCTATCACATATATGGAAACACGCCGGCCTTTACGGAACCGTGCACCGGCTGGCGCTGGGCGACGCCTGGCGAGGACGCCATCTTGCCCAAAGCCTGTTCGACGCCTGCGAAAGTCATTTGCAGGCAAAAGGATGCACGACGGTCAGGATCGACACGGGCGTGGAAAACGTCGTCATGCAACGGATCCTTGAACGCCGAGGCTACGAAAACCGCGGCACCCATGATTTCTTTCCGGGGAAAAGAATCGCGTTCGAGAAATCCTTGAAAAAATCCTTCGCCTGAGAGCCGTTCCTATTTCAAGGAATGGATCCAACGAGCCACGCGTTCCAGTACCCGCCCGTTCATCGCTTCCTCCAAGGCGGCATATTCGTTTATCGTGCAAGTACGACATTGCTGGAATAGATGGTTCAATCCCGGCATGATTTCCGTCTCCACTTGCCTGTTGCCTCCCGCTTTCAAGGCTCCGGACAAGGCTTCGAGATTAGGTTCCGGCAATACTTGCAGGTCTTCCCCTCCATTGAGCGCCAGGACGGGACATTGAACGGTACGCAAGCAAGAATCCGGGGAAAATCCAAGGAAATACAACATCCACGGCGACATGCAACGTTCCATCTGCCATTCCACCTGCCTTTCCATACGCTCGTCCTCGAACGGTTCTTCGGGAAAGTCACTGCCCATGATCTGGCGTATGACATATATCAAGGTGTCGCGAGAATCCTGCGGTGAGGGATTCCCTGAAAGCAACGCAAATACCCTGCGATTGGCCTCCCGTTGGAACCGTATGACCTGCTCCGGCAAGCCCGCCTTGCGGGCAATCGCCTCCTGTTGCAGTAAAAGAAGGCTGTCGCCCCGGATTCCGGGAGCGGCCAGCAAAACGAGGAATGCCACGTCCGGATTGCGGGCGGCCACCATCGAGACGATCGCCCCACCCTCGCTATGTCCCGCCATCCCTACCTGTTTGAACTTGCGTCCGTGAAGATATTCCATCGCCGATTCGGCATCCAACGAAAAATCATAGGTGGTCGCCGATTCGAACGATCCCGTCGACCCACCTATCCCCCTGTCATCGTAACGCAACACGCCTATGCCGGCTTCCACCAGATAATCGGCCAACACCTGAAAGGGCTTATGACCGAAAACTTCCTCGTTGCGGTCCTGTGGCCCGCTGCCGCTGACCAGAACCACCGTCCTGCCACGAAAACCCTTATATGGCAACGACAGCGTGCCGGCCAATGTCACTCCTTGCGGCTTGTTGCAAAAGACGACCTCTTCCTCCGTCTTTTCCGTCCTGGGAATCTCGCGGGCGGAAAGCGACGAGAAAGCGAATAACGACATGCAAACAAACAACGTCCGGTTCATCACGCGAAGGTACGAATTTCCAGACTCCCTGTCCCGTCTTCTTCCTGCATCCGGTCAAAGGCTGCGCCACGCACCGGCCAGACAAAGGCAAAGGTTTCCAAGGCCATGCCATGAAACCCGGCAGGGGAAAAGAAAAAAGGCCGTCCGGAAACCGGACGGCCTTTCGTTGAAAGTCACTTCATCTATTTGGTATCGTAAGCCCATTTGAGCCAGATACCGCCCCACGAAAAACCCGCCCCGAAAGCACAAAGGACAAGGTCGTCGCCCTTCTTGAGCTGCTTCTCCCATTCGCAAAACAAAAGGGGAATGGTAGCCGAAGTCGTGTTGCCGTATTTCTGGATATTGATCATCACATGTTCCTTGGGCACGTCCAAACGCTTCTGGACGGCATCGATGATGCGCAAATTGGCCTGATGCGGGACAATCCATACATGGGAGGGATCGAGGTTGTTGCGCTTGACGATCGTTTCGGCCGTGTCCGCCATCTTCGAGACCGCCCATTTGAATACGGGTTGTCCCTCCTGGTAGATATAGTGCATACGCTTGTCCACCGTCTCGTGGGAAGGCGGAATGAGCGAGCCGCCGGCTTTCATGTGCAGGTGTATCCAGCCCGAACCGTCGGAATGCAGGTCCTCGTCCAACACGCCCAGTTGTTCGGTAACGGGTTCCAGCAGGACCGCCGCCGCGCCGTCGCCGAATATGGGACAAGTGGAACGATCGGTATAATCGACCATCGACGACATCTTTTCCGCCCCGACCAGCACCACTTTCTTGTACCGGCCGCTTTCCACATAGTGCGAAACGGCTGAAAGGGCAAAAACGAAACCGGAACAGCCCGAATTGATGTCGAACGCGAAAGCATTCCTGGCGCCCACCTTGTCGGCCACCAGACAAGCCGTGGCCGGAAAACGCATGTCGGGCGTGACGGTAGCGCAGACAAGCAAATCTATTTCTTCGGGCGAGACGCCTTTCTTGCGCAACAAGTCGTCGACCGCCTGTTCGGCCATATACGCCGTGGCCTTGTCGGGGTCGCGCAGGATACGGCGTTCCTTGATCCCGATACGTGTCATTATCCATTCGTCCGAGGTATCCACCATCCGGCTCAGTTCCTCGTTGGTAAGCACATAATCAGGAATATAACATCCAACTCCCGTTATGGCTGCATTGATTTTTTCCATAAACCCGTTCTTTACGCGTTGCCGTCCTGGCTTGCATAGGCGGCGAACAACCGGCGAAGCGCATCGACCAGGCCTTGCTCGCTCATCCGCTTGGACTGCAAAAGCATGTTCTTGACGGCCAAGGCACTGGAAATGCCATGTCCCAGCACGACGGGCGCGTTCACGCCCAGGATGGGACTTCCGCCGTAGAGTTCGTAATTCAGCCTGTCGAAAAGCGGATCGCCAAGTCCCCGCTTTTGTATAAGCCTGTAAAATGTTTCTATTTCCTTCAAGACGATATTGCCCACGAAACCGTCGGTCACCATGACATCGACATGGTTCTTGAACAACTCGCGCGGTTCCATGTTTCCCGTAAAACGGATATGGGGACATGCCTTGAGCATGGGAAAAACGGCCTGGCATTGCAAATTGCCCTTGCCGTCTTCGGTCCCCACGTTCAAAAGTCCCACCTTCGGATCGGCTTTTCCCAATACGTAGCGGGCATACAAGCTCCCGATGATGGCGAACTGCACCATCACCTCGGGCTTGGCGTCCGGCGTGGTACCGATGTCGAGCAAAAGTCCGTACGTGCCGTCTTCTTGCGGTATCATCGTGCACGTGCAAGGCCGCGATACGCCGGGAATGCACTTTATGCTCGTGACGGCCCCCGCCAGCATGGCTCCGGAATTGCCCGCGCTGGCAAAGGCGTCCAATTGCCCTTGCGCCAACATCCTGAAACCCGTGGCGATGCCTGATCCGGGCTTTTCGGACAAGGCCTTGAGCGGCTTTTCCTCCATGGTGATTTCCTGAGGGCAATGCACGATGGCGAACCGGTCCTGACCGACATCCCTGCGACGCAATTCCTCGCGGATAAGCGCCTCGGGCCCCAGCAGGACGACGACGTTGCCCGCACCGATCTCGTCCAAGGCCGAAACAGCCCCGTCAATGGTAGCGGCGGGGGCGAAATCTCCCCCCATTATGTCCAATCCGAATTTCATTACGGAAATCAAAGCGGCACGAAAGCCGCCTCTGTCTATGCGTTGGGCGTATTGGCTTCAACGACCTGCTTGCCGCGATAATAACCGCATTCGGGGCAAACATGGTGATACAACACGGGCGAACCGCAGTTGCCGCAAGTGGCCAACTGGGGCATATCCAATTTGTCGTGCGTTCTTCTCTTCCTGGTTCTGGTCTTGGAGAACCTCCATTTAGGATTAGGCATGATTCTATCTGTTTAAAACGTTTATATTCCTTCTTTCAATTTTTTCAAGGCATCCCATCGCGGATCCGTTTCCGTTCCCGTTTCCCGATCCAGGGCATGCAACCCGCACAAGTCCAACATCGCCGGGTCGCAAGTAGGATTTCCGTTCCCGTCTTGCGGGCAAAATACCTGCATGGGACGGCTCAAGACGACGGTCTCGTAAAAATACGAAGCCAAGTCGAGGAACGTTTCCTTTTCGCTTATCCACCAAAGGTTCTCTTCGTCCAAGGCACCGGAATCTCCCTCCGAAACCGTCTTGACGATGATTTCCTCCTCCACGTCCACGTCATAACGCAAAGGGCGCAAGCAACGATCGCATCGGGTACCCGCCGTGCCGCTGAAACGAAAGAGAAGCGACATCATGCGTTCATGCTTTTCCAGTTCCGCCGAGACATGTACGTCAAGGTCGGAAAACGCTTCCGTTCCAGGGAACAAATCCATGAAATCCTTTCCCAAGGAATACGAAAACGTATGTTTGCCCTCATTCAATCCGACGAATTCCAAACGGAACCCGTTTCCTTTTCTCGACATGCGCAGGCACGATTAAAGCCCGCAAAGGTAATATTTTTTTAGAAAACTCCCGCTTTTTTAAACGGGAGCGTTCTCCTACCGGATCAAGGTCACCGAACCGTCGGCCGAAAGCTTGCGCCCGTTTTTCTTGGCATGGGCCCTGCAATGATAGATATACACCCCGCCCGGACAATCCTTGCCTTTGAATTTTCCGTCCCAACCCTCTTGCAGGCTATGACTCTCAAACACTTTTTCCCCATTGCGGTTGAACACTTGCAGCACATATACCACCTGCTCGTCCACGGCGGTGGTAAGCGGGGCGAAACGGTCGTTCACTCCGTCGCCGTTGGGCGTAAAGGCGGAAGGGAAATACAAGTTGGAACAAAAATCCTCGTACACGTTCACTTCGGCATAATCGGAACAACCGTCCTTCTCGACATGGAGCGAATAAAACCCTTCGGACTTCACGATATAGTCTTTCCCGGACGAACCGTCCTGCCAAAGATATGTATCCATGCCTGCAGGACCGGACAACAATACCGAATCGCGCTGGCAAATCGTGATTTCCTCCTCGAATCCGATATGGGGAGAGGGACGTTCTTCCACGTCGAACGACTTTTCGCCCCGGCAACCGTCGTAAACCATTACCACGGAATATTTACCGCCCGTCCGTATCGCCAGCGACGACCCCGTTTCTCCCGAAGGCATCCATTGGAAAACGGAACCGGGATAACGATCGTCGGACGCATCCATGACCAAGGTGACGCCGGAACACATGAACGTGTCGTTCACCATCGGCACGGGTACCACGCGCACGCCTATGTACACGCTGTCTCGGCCTTGGCAACCGTTGCGCTTCACATGCAACGCATACCAACCGGCATTTTCAATGGCGGCCGCCGCTATGTGCACGAAGGAACCCGGCTGCACGGAATCCGGATACGACCAAGTCATGTCATCGCCCGCACGGACGTTTTCCGCCTCGAGGCGCATCGGCGAACCTTCACAGAAATATTTGCCGCCCGCATCTTCCAGCACGTCCAAGGCGACAATGCCGGGCCGCGGCAAGGAACGGACATGGACAAAGCGGCGAGCCGTATCCAGACAAGCTCCTCGCCGGATGACCAAGAACATGTCCGCACTGTCTTCCAAGGTCAGTCCGCCCCAGCCTATGTTGGGCGACGCATTGAAATTCCCGTGGGGCCGGTTGCCCGAATACCAGAAATACTCGGCATCAGGACCTTGATCCAAGGCGCGTGTGTTCAAGTCCGCTCCCTCGCAGTAGAACGAATCCAACGTAAAGTCCGGTTGCGAATGCGGATCCACACGCACATAAACGTCAGACATGGAATGGCAACGGTCAACCATGACCTCCAAGCGGTACAAACCGCTGTCGGCCAATGTCAAGGCATTCCCCTCGTAGCGAGTCTGTCCGATCTTGTCCTGCAACAGGTTTCCGGCCTTGTCATACCACGCGAAACGGCTCTTGCCCAGCCATTCCGCATCCAGTCCCGTGACCACGTCGAGCGTCAACGGTTCCTGGTCGCAAAACCCGCTGTCGGTAAAATCGAAGTTCGGCACGGGATACATCCTCAGGTGCACTTGCCTCGAAACCTCGCATTCCTTCCTCGTGAACTTGACCGTATATACGCCCGTGTCGGCAGGCTCGTAAGGGGTGAACGTCAAGGCCGTGCAAGAGCAGATGGAAGTTCCGTCGGGATGAAACCATTCGTACGAAACATCCGCGCCCGCCTCGGGCAAGATGGACAACCCCTCGCCATTGCATGCCAATGTGTCCTCGGTCACCTTGGCCGACGGCTCAAGGTAAACGAATATCGAATCCTTGGCCGAGCAACCCTTCCCGCTTTCCTTGCCGACCAGATAAAGCGTGTCGTCCTTGTCCACCTTGAATATGTAATCGCCGGCCGTGGAAATCGAGCCGGGACTGGAAGCCTTGTACCAATCGTAGGATTCGGCCCCTTGTCCTGTAAAGTGCACGTCGTGGCCTTGTCCGGCGCAATAGACCCTTCCCGGGAAATCCGGTTCGCCGTAAACCCCTATCCTCACCGAAGGCGACGCGTACGACCGCATCTCGATCGTGTCGGACTTGGAACATCCGTTCAGCCCCCTCACCGCGCACACGACCGTAATCCTGTCGGAAGGCGGCACGGAGGGCAAGGCATACGCCCGTCCGTCCACATACCATTTCACGCCTTGGAGCGAGTCCACTTGCGCCGGATCGAAAGGTCGGGTAGCCAGGACCAAAGGCGCCGGACGGCAAGCCGAATTGTCGATGATGGATACCTGCGGTTCGGGCTTGGCATGGGCCCAGAACTGGATCGTGACAGGCGGAGGCGTGGAACATCCCGTCCGGGCCGTTACCGTATACAAATGGCTTTCGCCGCCCATCACGTCGAATATGGCCTTGTTCTCTCCGTCCAGATACAGGGTGTCTGCCTCCGAAAGACCGCCGCCCGGCATCTTGCGACGACGTGTCCAGGTGACACGCCCGTTCGTTCCCGCCCGCAATGTGACCGTATCGGCCGGACAATGCTCCTGGTCGGCGATGAAGGCGTTATATACAGGCAAATCCGCCATGATGACGATCGTGTCCTTGATCGTGCTTCCGGCCGAACATTGGTAGCGCAAATCCGCCGTGGCCACACGGTAATCCCCGCTGGTGGCCGATGGTATCTGCAAGCCTTGCGGACATTGCAGGTTGGTTATCATCGTCCCGTCCACATATCCGCCCAAATCGAGCGATTGCCCGTCGCAAGCCCATACCGTATCCCGTATGAAGATACGAGGCTTTTCGATGACGGCGATGCGCAACGTGTCATGGCGTACGATCGCCGTATCCCTTATCTTCGTACGTACCTTGAACGGGTAAACGCCCGGAACCTGCGCCCTGACCGTATAATGGAAGCGCTTCATCTTGCGCGTCTTGAGTTTGCCGCTCCCGTCCTTATACTCGTACGTCCAATCTTCAAGTCCCGTTCCGACGGGCCGGATGCCCGCATCGCTCCATTCGATGCTTTTGAGCGTATCGAAGAAATTCTGGCTGTACACGTACAAGTCCACGATGTCGCCCTGACATACGCTGTCCGGTTCGGGCACGTTGATCAACGAACACACGTCGGCCATGCCGATGGACGTATTGTCGACCGCCTCCCCCAAGGAAAGCTCGCCGAGGTTCCTTATCGTAAACGGTATCAAGGCCGGCTGGCCTGAGAGCTGCATCAACGTCAATACCGGAACATGGTAAATCGAATCGCCTTCGTTGTAGGTTACCGTGACATGGTAGTCCATGTCGTCGAAGAGGTAACGACGCAACATATACTGCGGCACCCTCGTCAAGTTCCAGGCTTCCCGCACCGGATCCATCCTGTTGGCGCCGGTCGATACCAGGTCCACCTTCGAAAGCCGGGGCGAGGTTTCCATGTTCGGAAATTCTATCGTGGCACTGAAAGCCATTCCCGGACACATCGGGCAGTTCCTTTCGCTCACCACCACCTGCCCTTGGAAATAAGGAGGACAGGCGTCCACCTTCAAGTTGAAGCGCTTGGTCAACGACAACGGCTGCGTGGAGCCTGTCATGTGATAGTACAACGTGACGGATATGCTGTCTTCGCGCGAGGCGATGCCGGGCGCCCCCGCGTAATACGGCCGGAAATCCATCTTGTCGACCAGCGCTCCCGCTTCCAACGGATCGCGCTGGAACACGAACACGGGATGGTTGCCGATGACGATGGAGTCGGCATGCAAGTTGTCCGGCTTGTTGGACAGTTGCAGCGTACGGGGTTCGCCGATACATTTCCCGGATTCCACGAGCCTGAACTCCATCGCGCAATTGCCTTTTTGCTTGAGCGGAACGATTTCTTCCTTGCCGGCAGTGAACTTGCAACTTCCGTCGTCGACCGAGAACCGTACCTTGACCCTTATCTGGCCGTATTTTGACAAAGCGGCCACCGTGACAGGTTCCGAACTCTTGTATATTCTCTTGTGCGGCTTTCCGGACGATTCCGGGACGAAAGACGAGGTAATGTCGCCCGCCGCCGAAAGTATCGTCACCGAACTTATGGTCACCACGTTCTCCTGCCCGGAGATTTCCAGTTCGGCGGGCTGGTCGGGACAATACTCGTACTTGAACGACAAGTAGTCGGTATCGACCTTCACTTCCACTTCTTTCCTGAACGTTCCCGTCCTTACCGGTTCCTGTTTGCTGTAAGGACAAGAAATCCGGTAGGCGGCTTCGGCCTGCAAGGTTTGTTTCGGATCGGCCTTCGAATAGTTCTCCCAACGCACCTGCCAACGATACAAGTCACTTGAAGGTTCCTGATAGGGGAAAGGCATCTTTTTGGAAACGACCAGCTTGGAACCCGGCGTCAAGACCGGTTCGCCCTGTATCGTGCACAAGCCCTTGTAGAGGTTTTGCAGGCTGATTTCCTTGTCCTGGCAAGGCCTGAGGCTTATCGAGTTCGCTATCTGGGGCTTGCAATCCACACCCCGCCCCACGCGCAAGTCGAAAGTCGTGTCCACCGTTCCGGAAACGGAGCCGCAGGCGTTGCTCAATGAAACGACGGCCCTTATCGTCGCACGTTTTTGCAACGTGCCCGAAGGCATCTTCTCCTCGGTCGTGCTGCCGTCCGCCCAGGTAATGCTCGCGCTGTTCACGCTCGCGCCGTGCGAGACCCCTTTCAGTATTTCGTCCACCCGGGGGAAATAGCCGCATTCCGAACAGAACGTACCCTGCAAATCCGTGTTCAGTTCCAATTCCATACCCGGCAGATCGGGCTTGGTATTGACGACCATGTGTATGGTCGTATCGACGAAACCGCAGATATTGTAGGATTGGGCCGTAACCTTGCAGCTTTCTTTCAATTCGAAAGACCACGTCGTGTTCGCCTCCACGGAATTATCTTCCGTCGAAACCTTCCAATAAACCGGCTCCGTATGTTTGCGGACCTCGAAACTCACCGTGGTTCCCTCGCAAAGCCCGTCCACGGGAAGAGGACGGGGGGAAGTGACGGCAATGTCCAGCACGGGCGGCTGGACGACGGAAATGACGGCCGTGGCCGTATGGCTTCCCGCCTGGTCTTGATAGGAAATCACATAGGTGGAGGTCGTCGAAGGCTGCACCATCGTCACCTTTCCCAGATCCAACGGAGTCCCGTTTTCCGTGACAGAGGTCACCGTGCAGTTGCTCGACAATATCTTATAGAGCCCTCCGTCCACGAACACGGATGCACCCGGGCAGACTTCCCTGTCGAAAGCCTGCAAGCTCTGCGACCGGGAGAACGAAAAAAAGGAAACCATCACGAACGCCATGCCCGACGCCGCAAGGCGGAACAAATTTTTCATAAACCGACAGTTTATAATACCTTGCAAAGATACAAACAGAAATCCAATGATAAAAAACGCCTCCGGAGGGCGAATTTCCCAAGCCGTTCCGGATATTTCCACTTATTGCCTTATTGCGTTGAATAACGTATTTTTGCGGGATACGAAAATTTCTAAACCTTAACGATATGCAAAGAGACACGCAGATTTTCGACCTGATTCAGCAGGAAAGAAAACGCCAGACTTCCGGTCTGGAACTGATTGCTTCCGAAAACTTCGTTTCCGACCAAGTGATGGAAGCCATGGGATCGGTCATGACCAACAAATATGCCGAAGGCTATCCCGGACACCGTTACTACGGCGGTTGCCAGATCGTCGACCAAAGCGAGCAACTGGCCATCGACCGCATCAAGGAAGTGTTCGGTGCCGAATATGCCAACGTGCAGCCCCATAGCGGCGCACAGGCCAACATGGCCGTTTTCGTGGCCTGCCTCAAACCCGGCGACACCTTCATGGGGCTCGACCTGGCTCACGGCGGACACCTTTCGCATGGTTCTCCCGTAAACTTCTCGGGGATGACCTATCGCCAGGTAGCCTACCGCGTCAGCGAGGAGACCGGCACCATCGACTACGAACAGATGGAAAGGACCGCGCTGGAGGAAAAACCCAAATTGATCGTGGGCGGCGCCTCGGCCTATTCCCGCGACTGGGATTGGAAACGCATGCGCGAAATCGCCGACAAGATCGGCGCGCTCCTCATGGCCGACATCGCCCACCCTGCCGGCCTGATCGCCTGCGGCTTGCTCAACGATCCGTTGCAATACTGCCATATCGTGACCAGCACGACCCACAAGACCCTCCGCGGACCTCGCGGCGGCATCATCCTAATGGGCAAGGACTTTGAAAATCCTTGGGGCTTGAAGACGCCCAAGGGCGTGGTGAAGATGATGTCGCAAGTGCTGGATTCGGCCGTGTTCCCCGGCGTACAAGGCGGCCCGCTCGAACATGTCATCGCCGCCAAGGCCGTGGCCTTCGGCGAATGCCTCACCGACGACTACAAACGCTACATCCGGCAAGTGAAGACCAATGCCGCCGCCATGAGCAAGGCCTTTACCGAAAAGGGCTACAAGGTTATCAGCGGCGGAACGGACAACCATTTGATGCTCATCGACCTGCGCACCAAGTTCCCCGACCTCACCGGCAAGGTGGCCGAAAACACCTTGGTTCGTGCCGATATTACGATCAACAAGAACATGGTACCTTTCGACAGCCGTACCCCGTTCACCACCAGCGGCATACGTGTAGGAACGCCGGCCACGACCACCCGCGGCCTCAAGGAAGCCGACATGCCCGTGGTCGTCGACCTGATCGACCAGGTGCTCTGCGACGTGAACAACGAGGCCGTCATCGAGAAAGTCCGCAAGACGGTGAACGAGATGATGAGCGATCGTCCTTTGTTCGCCTGGTAACTTTCCTGAACCGGAAGAGACTGGACTGCCGCCTTGCCTGCGGAATCCGGAACCGGCCACGTACGCAAGCCGCGCAGTTCAGCCTTCTTCCCCTGACGCACTCGAAAAAGATTCAAAACCAAGAAATCATGAAAGGCAACAAATTCTGGCAAGATTTCAAGGCGTTCGCCCTGAAAGGGAACGTGATGGACCTGGCCGTCGGCGTCATCATCGGCGGCGCTTTCGGTAAAATCGTCTCTTCGCTGGTGGCCGACGTGCTCATGCCCGTATTGGGGCTGCTCGTAGGCGGCATCAACTTCACCGACCTGCATATCACGTTGAAGGCGGCCAAGGAGGTCGACGGCGTGCTGCAACCTGCCGTACAAATCAATTACGGGAATTTCATGCAGAGCACGTTCGACTTTCTGGTCATCGCCTTCTCCATTTTCCTCTTCATCCGCTTGCTGGCCAAACTGCAAGACAAGAAAGAACCTGCCGCCGCTCCCGCGCCGCCGGCACCTTCCAACGAAGAACGGTTGCTGACCGAAATCCGAGACCTGCTGGCCGAATCAAAGGGAGCAGAAAAAGGAAACTAGGAAAGGTACGCTGAAATCCACCAAGACGGCATGGAAGATGGAAACGAAAACCATTTCCTTGCCGCAAACCTGCGTTATGACCGGCAAGGTGGTATCCATCGTCGTGGCTCCACCGGCACAGATGGGTGCCAGCTTGCCGAAAACGCGATACATGAACGGCGCCCCCGTAAGCGTGAACAATTCCCGCAATATATTGGCCACGAGGGCTATCGTGCCCAATTCGGCCGCGACGACCAACCCCGATGATGCCTCTTTCATTTGGGTGACCAACACCGACGAAAGCGAATAATAGGCAAAGCCGCTACCTACCGCCATACATTCCCATACGCTCCACTTCTTCAACAGAACCGCCGCCAACGCGCAAAAAGAAAGCGTTCCTGTCCACGTGGCGAGGGGCACAAGCAGCAACCGCGGCCTGATTTGCCGCAAGGTTTCCTTGAGCCGCTTGTCCGAACCAAGGCTCAATCCCACCAGAAACATCAAGACATAGAGGGCATACAGGCTGGCCTCGGGGCGCACCACCCACGACGGCAAAGGGCACGCCCAGCCCAAAAGGCAGCCAAACACGAAAAAACCGGCAATAAGCAAGCTACCTGCCATTTTCATGCTTGTTGAAAAACAGCTTGTAAACGAGGGCGGCCGCCAAGACGCTACCCAGCGTGCCGGCCAATGCGAGTACCAGCGCGTGCCCGCCTACGCGCGGAAGGTTTTCCGTAATGGCGGGATCGCTTCCCACGGCCAGCCCCATAAGGAACAGCAATATGAAAATGACGTAACGAACCGGTTTGTCCAGATTTTGCAAGAAAGGCTGCTTCCGGAACAGGAAGCCGAGCAAAATCCCGGCGAACATGATTCCAAGGACCTTCAACATCGGAATGTCCGTTATGCCTTACGCAACCTGTCCAAGGTCTCGCACCAGATTTCGGCGGATATCTGTATCTTCAGGATACAGGGATTGAGATAATACTTGCCTTCCGCGTCGGGATTGGGCGTTTCCGGCGCAGGAGGCTTGGGCAAGGCCAGCAAGTCGCCGCAACGCAACGCGCCGTTTCGCCTGACAAACTCCTGTGCCAGTTCCTGCACCAATTTGTTCACACGTCCCTGCCCTTCCGGATCCTTGGGCCGCGTCGTTCCCGTTTCAAGGCCGGCCAACATGAAAAGCCCCATCGCCGCACCGCAGATGTCTTTCATTCCGCCTATGCCGTGCCCGAAGGCCGAAGACATGGCCAGCGACTGCTCGCGGGTAAAACCGTAAAGGTCGCCGAACGCGCCCACCACGCATTGGCAACAATTGTAACCTTGCTTGCGCAAATCAACGGCAAGCTGCACTCTTTCCTGATACATGACTTTGATTTTTTCTTCCAGGCGAAACCGGTTCCTGTCGTCTTCGCCCTCTTCGTTTCCAAACGGATAACCCGGCGAATATAAGCGGTTTCGGACAAACGGCAAAACCGCCGCTTATTCGAAGCCGTCCGATCTTCTTGCATGTCTCCGGAACTACCACGACATTACCATACCTCGTGCTCGACGCCCCGAAGTCCTCTTTCCGCATCCTGTTTTCTTACAGGAAACATACTCGGCCCCGACGCGAACATGCTCTTCCGGAAACCATTCCGGGCAGTCCGCCGCTTGCCGCTCCGCATTCCCTTCCGTCACCACCGCTCCGTCGTACGGGATGACACGGCATGTAGTTATCTGAAATTCGGTAATCGAAAAACGCAAGGTACCCGGAAACTTGTTCCATACACCCCGCCGGAACGGACCGTCTTGTCCTTCCATTTCCCGGTTCAGGCGGACGCACCCAACGCGGCCATGACCTGCGCGCCTGTCGAAAGCGCCTCTTCGTCGATCGTCAACGTGGCCGTATGCAGGTCGGACGGTTCGGACAAGCCTGAAGGCTTCACGCCCAGACGGAACATGCAGCCCGGGATTTCCCTGGCGTAGAAGGCGAAGTCGTCGGCCGTCATCCGGATCGGCAAATCTTCCACGTTTCGCCCCCCGACCACGCCGGCCGCCGTCTTGCGCACCCGTTCGGCCGCCTCGGGCGTATTGTAAAGGCTCGGATAACCTTGCCGTATGTCTATTTCACATCTGCCGCCCATGCTTTCGGCCATGCCTCGCGCGCAACGCCGTATGCTTTCGTGCGCCTTGACGCGCCACTCCTCGTCGAAAGTACGGAAAGTCCCGGCCATGACCACTTCCGCAGGTATGACGTTGGTCTGTCCCTCCCCTATGATCCGCCCGAAAGAAAGCACGGTAGGTATCTCCGCAGGCGCCTGGCGGCTCACCACCTGCTGCAAGCCCGTGAGGATATAGGCCGACATGAGGACCGTATCCACGGTACGTCCGGGCATCGCGCCGTGCCCGCCCTTGCCTATGGCCTTGATGTGTATCTCGTCGGTGGAGGCCATGTAGCGGCCGCTCCTGACGCCCACCTTGCCGCACTCCAGTTCGGGCATGACGTGCAGCGCGTAAATGCGGTTGGGAACGGGATCCTTCAAGACACCTTGCGCGATCATCTGCGGCGCGCCGCCTCCGTAATCCTCCTCGGATGGCTGGAACAGCAGTTTCACCGTACCCTCGAATTCGTCCCGCAAAGCCTGCAATATCTTCGCCGCGCCCAACAGGCAGGCCATGTGCGCATCGTGCCCGCAAGCATGCATCACGCCCTTGTTCCGGGAGGCGAACGCCAAACCCGTGCGCTCCTCTATCGGCAAGGCGTCCATGTCGGCACGCAAGGCCACGCAGCGCGAACGAGGATTCCTGCCTTCGATGACACCGACCACGCCCGTCTTCGACCAGCCGCCCGAACAGGAAATCCCCCATTCTTCGAGTTTGCGCATGATATGACGGCCTGTTTCCGTCTCTTGACCGGAAAGTTCCGGATAACGATGGAAATGCCTGCGAATTTCTACGATCTCGGAAACCGAGGCAAGGGCGATCCGCTTTATCTTTTCTTGCATGAACTTACGTTTTACAAGGCTTGCAAGGTCACATACCTGGCATAATGTCCGTTCAAGGCCATCAGGTCCTCATGGGTTCCCTGTTCCACGATCCTTCCCTTTTCGAAAACCACGATGCGGTCGGCATGGCGGATCGTGCTCAGCCGATGGGCTATGATGATGGAAGTACGGTTTTCCATGAGTTTTTCCAACGCCTGCCGTACCAGCACTTCCGATTCCGTATCAAGGGCGGAAGTGGCCTCGTCCAGGACCAAGACGGGAGCGTTCTTCAAGATGGCGCGGGCTATCGTGACGCGCTGGCGCTGACCGCCGGAAACCGTCATGCCGTTGTCTCCGAGAATACTGTCATAGCCCTCGGGCATGGCACAGATGAAGCCGTGCGCGTTGGCCTTCCTTGCCGCCTCCGCCACAGCCTCCATCGGCACGTCCTCCTTGCCGAACCGGATATTGTTCGCCACCGTGTCGTGCCATACGAAAGGTTGCTGGCTCACCGTGCCTATCAATTCACGCAAGTCCTCGAGATTCATGTCGGCGATGTCGATGCCGTCTATCGTGATGCGCCCGCCCGCAGGATCGTAATGACGGCAAAGCAAATCGGCCATCGTGGTCTTGCCCGCCCCGGAAGCGCCCACGAACGCATAGGTCTTGCCTTTTTCCAGACGCAGGTCGATGTGCTCCAAGACCGGCGTTTCCGAATCGGAATAATGGAAACTGACGTCTTCGAAGACGATTTCCTTGTCGAAAGAACGTTTGCGCACGGCATCCGGCGCCGAATATTCGCCTGCGGGCTCGTTGATGACCGCGTAAATCCGCTTCAAGGCGGCACGCCCCTTCTGTATGTTGTAATAGGCGTTCACGGTATGCTTGGCAGGCGAAATGATACGAATCAGCAACAGGATGTAGAGCACGAACATGTCGGCCGACATGCGCCCGTCCAACACCCGAAGGCCGCCGAATCCCAACACGGCCATCGTGACCACCACCAGCAATATCTCGGTCAAGGGACCCGACAGGTCGCGACGACGATGGACGCCATTGAGCGCCTTGACGTATTTCTTGTCATAATCGCTGAAATTCTTGTGCGTCCAATCTATGAGATTGAACGACTTGATGACGCGCAAGCCGTTCATCGCCTCCTCCGCCATCGAGACGATCTGTCCCAGCATCTTCTGCGTCTTTTCGCTCTTGCGCTTCAGATATACGCCGATTTTCCCCATCGCGTACAAGATGACCGGAAAAGCCAGCAATACCATTGAAGAAAGCACGGGATTGATGGCGAAAAGCCCGATGACGAACACGATGACGTACAGCGGCTCCATGAAGGCGCTCTGCAAGGATTTCACCACCGCCGTCTCCACTTCCCCCATGTCGATGTTCATCCTGGCCATGAGGTCGCCTTTCCGTTGCTCGGAAAAATAGCCCAACGGCAGGTTCATCATGCTCGAATAGAAACGAATGCGCAAGTCCCGGACTATGCCGCTGCGGATACCTGCAAGGCAATACATCGCCCCGTAACGGAAAGCGTTCGAGAAAACCGACATCCCCACGAAGACCAAGGCCAGAATGACCAATGCCGCCATGACCCCGTGGCTTTCCTTGAAGATTCCCACGTAGTAGTAGGCATACCGCAAGACCGTGTCCACGTCCAAACGGAACGCCGGCAGGCTTTCCACCGGCCGGACGATGCCGAACATGACCGACACGAAAGGCGCGATGAGCGTCAGCGAGAAAAACGAGGTAAGGACGTACAGGAGATTGGAAAGCATGTTGCCCGCGATGTACCACTTGTACTTGAGCATCAAACGTAAGAAACGGGCAAGGTCATTCATCTGCAATGCGCGATTGGCTTGCGAAGATACGTCTTTTGAGGGTTTCCTCCAACGGAAACGGAGGGTTTTTCGACCCAAGGCCGGACATGAAAAAGACGGACCTGGAAGAAACCAAGCCCGTCTTTCATTTTCCGCCGAACAGACGGAATATCCGGCACTACGCCCACATTTCCTCGTCGGAGGGAATGGCGATGCGCTCGCAAAGCGGAGCGATGCGCGTGGTATTGAGCAAATGCTTGTAGGTGAAGTTCTCGGAGATGGAGTTGTTGCCCCAGGTACCGCAACCGAGCGTATTGGTCACGGCCAGGCCGTTCTGGATATGACCGCCTCCGGTGGTGGAGCCGATGGCATTGACTACCACGCGGCTTACGGTAAGCCTTTCGCCGGCCATAATGATGTTGCCCTGGTTGTTGGAGTGAACCACGGCCGTGTGGCCGTTGCCTTCCATGTGGAGGTTGGTGAGCATGATTCCGATACCTTCTTCGAAGTGATCGTAACCGATGCAGCCCATTACCGGACACATCTTTTCCTTGCAGATCTGATCCTTTTCACCGGCACCTACGGCCTCGGCGACGATGACGCGCGTTCCGGCGGGAATATCGAATCCGGCCATGCCGGCGATCTTGGCCACACCCTGGCCTACGACGTCGCGGTTGATGGCGTTATCCTTGAAAAGGACGGCCAGGAGCTTCTTCTTTTCCTCGTCGTTCACGAAATACGCCCCGTGCTTCTTGAAAGCGGCGAAAACGGCTTCCTTGTCCTTCTTGGGATAAGCGAAGAACTGCTCGCCGGAGCAAATGATACCGTTGTCGAAAGAACGACCGGTAATCACCTTCTGGGCGGCCTGTTCGAAATCGATGTCGGTATCAAGGATAACCTGTACGTTACCGGCACCTACGCCGAACGAAGGCTTGCCGGAAGAATAGGCCGAACGGACCATGGGCATGCCGCCGGTGGCCACTACCACGTCGGCGGTCTTCATCAATTCCTGGGTGGATTCGATGGAGGGTTCTTCGATTACCTGCACGAGATATTCGGGAACGCCCATCGTCTTGAGTTTTTCCTGGATCAAGTGGACCGCATGGGCGGAACATTTCTTGGATTTGGGGTGCGGAGCGATGATGATGGCGTTCTTGGTCTTGAGCGCGAACATGATCTTGCTCATGGGGGTAACGACGGGGTTGGTCATGGGGGTGATACCGGCCACCACGCCGATAGGTTTGGCGATCGTGATCATGTCGGTACGCTCGTCGATTTCGAGGATGCCCATCGACTTCTTGCCACGCAAGTTGTACCAGATGCCCTTGGATTTGTTGCGGCATTTGGCCACCTTGTCTTCATAGACGCCCATCTGGGTTTCGTCCACGGCTTCGCGGGCGAGCTTTTCGGCATTGTCGAACACCACGCGGGCAGTGGCTTTCACTACGGCATCCACCGTGCTCTGGTTGAATGTCCGTTCAAAAATGGCTTGGGCTTCACGCGCCTTGGCCACCATTTCCTTGATTTCCATTTTCTTTATGTTTTTTATTTTTTAATTGCCTTCTGTTACCGTAAAAGGAACAAAGCCCCGCTTCCGAAAAAGCAGGGCAAATGTAGTTAAAAGATTGGTTACTTTTTAAAAAAGTTCGCGGTAAACGCCACGTATCTCTTCTTCGTCGAGAGGCACGTAGTTGTTGTTGAGCAGACGCTGCTGGGTTTCCAGCACGCTCTTGGCGAATCCGGCCACTTCCTCGTCTTTCATTCCGTAGGTATGCAACGGGTTTTTCTTGATGAGCTTGCCCAGCAGTTCGTCCAAGGCGTCGTAGGGATCGCCGGTGGTATGCAACAACTGTTGCAAGTAGGCGTTCAATTCCTTGATGCGGCCGTCGGGCTTCTTCTTGTCATAGAGATGGAAGATGGCCGTGTAGAACTGGTAGTTGGCCTCTCCGTGGGGCACATGGTAGTTGCCGCCCAACGGATAACTCAACGCATGGACCGCGCCCACCCCCGTGTTTCCGAACGCGATGCCGGCGAAATTGCTGGCCATGAGCATGTCGCCCAAGCGTTCAAGACGGTAGTCGGGACCTTTTTCGGCAATGCCTTGGAACACATCGATGATGATACGCATGGCTTCCTTGCCCAAGGCTTCGGTATAAGGATTGGACTTGGGCGAAACGAACGACTCGGTGGCGTGCACCAAGGCATCGATGGCGCTGCAGGCGTAGAACTTGAACGGAAGCCCTTTCAGCAATTCGGGAACCAATACGGCGTCGTCGGCCACGATGGCGTCGTCGGCCAAGCCCATCTTGGTATGCAGGCTTACCAGTTCGGCGATGGAAATATTGGTCACTTCACTGCCCGTTCCGCAGGTGGTAGGCAGGATGACCAGTTGCTTTTCCTTCACGATGGGAATTTTACGCAAGAAAGCGTCGGTCACGTTCTCGACACCCTTGAGCGCGAACAACTTGCAGCAGTCGATCACCGTACCGCCGCCCACGGCTATCACACGGTCGTACTTCACGTTCTTCACATCCTTGAGGATGGCGTTCATCATGTTGTCGGAAGGTTCGCCCAAACCGTATTTTTCCTGCATGATGAAATGACAAGGAAGACCGAGCGGCTTCATGAACGGGTCGTACAAGAATTGGTTCGTCACCACCAAGTCATCCGCACCGAGATTGAATTCCTTGGCAAACGAAGCAAAATCATCGAATTGGCTCAAACGAGTCTTAAGCTTGAAGAGTTGCATGATATTTTAATTTTTGAATCTTTTGCTGTATTCTTCTTCCAACATGGCACGGAAATCGGGATGGGCGATGGCGATGAGACGCTTGGCCCTCTCCTTGAGGCTGGCACCCTTCATCTTGGCCACGCCGTATTCGGTAACCACGTAGTCCACGTCGTTGCGGGGCGTGGTGACCGCGCCGCCGTGCGAAAGGAACGGCACGATACGCGAAGCCTTGCCCTTGGCCGCCGTGCTGGGCATGGCCATGATGGACCGGCCGCCCTTGGACCAGGAAGCGCCCTTCACGTAGTCGAACTGACCGCCGGTGCCGCTGAACTGCTTCAATCCGATGGATTCGGAATTCACCTGTCCCATCAAGTCCACTTCGATGCAGGAATTGATCGAGACCAGATTGTCGTTCTGGGCGATGACGCGCGGGTCGTTCACCCAGTCGACGGGGCGCATTTCCACCTGGTCGTTATGATTGGCGAAATCATAGAGTTCCTTGGTACCCATAAGGAACGTGGCCACCATCTTGCCGGGCAGCAAGGTCTTCTTGGAACAGTTGATGACACCCTTGCGAGCCAGGTTGACCACGCCGCTGGAGAACATTTCGGTATGTATGCCCAAGTCATGCTTGTCTTCCAACGACATCAGCACCGCGTCGGGAATGCCCCCGATGCCAAGCTGCAAGGTATCGCCGTCCTTGACCAACGTCGAACAGTTCCTGCCGATGGCCAGTTCTATGTCGGTAATCTTGGCCGCAGGCAATTCGGCGATGGGCGTATGGTTCTCCACGATATAGTCGAACTTGGAAATGTGCATGAAGTTGTCGCCGGCGATGTAGGGCATGTTCTCGTTCATCTCGGCGATGACGATCTTGGCCTTTCGGGCGGCGGGCAGGGTGTAGTCGCACGAGATGCCGAAACTGCAGTTGCCTTTCTCGTCGGGCAAGGAAACCTGCACCACGGCCACGTCCACCGGAAAATATTCATCGAAGAAAGCAGGAACGTCCGAAAAATGAAGGGGCACGAAATCTCCCCTGTCCTCGGCCACGGCCGCACGCGAATTTCCCCCCACGAAATTGGTGACGTGACGGAAATGACCCTCGGTCTCGGGCACGAGGTACTCCCCGTTGTTGATCGTGAACATGTGGAAAATCTTCACGTCGTGCAAACGGTCCATCTGGCGCAGCATTTCCTGCGGAACCACGCCGGGAACGCCGGCGGCATGTCCGAAAACGATGTTGTCGTTGTCCTTAATGGCTTTTACCGCCTCTTCCACGGTAACGAAGTTGCCTTCTTTCTTCAAGTCCATGATTTTTATATGTTGTTATTCATTATCGTCTTCTTTATGGGAACGCATGAGCTTCTTGGCGAAATCAAGCAGTTCCTGGTCGGTTTCGTTTATCAGGTAAACCCGTCCCGTCTCCCCTATCTCTTCACGGAGGGTCTTTTCTATGACTTCCTCCAATGTGATTTGTGCGGCAGGACAAGTCTTGCACGCACCTTGGAAAACCAATCCCACGTCCCGTCCCTTTATCTCCTTTACGTAAATGTCACCCCCATGGGCCAATAAAGAAGGCCGGATCCGCTCTGCAATCACAGAGCGAACCCGACTTTCAAATGCGGAATCATTCAAGGCTGGCTATTTTTTGGCAGGCTTGGCAGGCCAGTTGTCCTTGGATACGTCGATCTTGGCGATCTTGCGGGCCATTTCCTTCTTGGCATCGAGATTGCCCTGACGGGCGATCATGATACGCTGGGCCTGGGGCGAACCGGCTCCGTGCAGGGATTCGGTGCGATAGCCTACGGCAGCCGTACCGAGGGTCATGTTCTCGATCAGACGAAGCACACGCATCCTGTTTTCGGTGGAGGCGCCGACGGCTCCCTTGAAGAACTTGTCGACATACTTGCCCGTTTCGGCGGAACGAAGGTCCTTTTCGGAGGGCATGGTCACCATCAGACCGCCGGCGATGTCTTCCGCCAAGCGGGCGATCTCGTAGGGATAACGCGTCACGTTCTGCTTGCAGACGTTGGCCAGAAGCAAATCGATCTGATAGTTGCCGGCAGGCATCTTCACGCCTTCGGCGGAGCAGGCGATACCGCAAGCGTAGAGGGTTTCGTTCAAGTGCATCATTTCGATGAGCTTGTCCTTGATATGGCTGGCCTTGGGCACGCCGTTGTAGTCGGCAGCCAACGCGGCGGCACCGATGAGCACGTCGCCCACGCCTACCTTGCAACCACCGTAGGATTGACGGTGATAACCGGCGAAGCGTTCAACCATCATGCCGGCGAACTGGTATTCCTTGCACATGAAGATACGTTCGTTGGGAACGAAGACGTCGTCGAATACGACCAAGGCTTCGTGACCGCCGAACTGCGAGTTGCCCAGGTCGATCTCGACGCCTTCGCGCTTGCGGGTGTCGCAAGACTGACGACCGTAAATCATGAACACGCCCTTGGCATCGGAAGGAACAGCAAAGGAAACGGCATAGTCCTTGTCTTCCTCCTTCATCGCGATGGTAGGCATGATCAGGTGTTCGTGGCTGTTGATGGCTCCGGTCTGGTGCGCCTTGGCACCGCGGACCACGATACCGTCGGGACGTACTTCGGTGATATGCACGAACAAGTCGGGATCTTCCTGCTGCGAGGGGGAAAGGCTACGGTCTCCCTTGGGGTCGGTCATCGCGCCATCGACGGTGAGGTCGTTCTTCTGGACGAACTTCATGTATTCGGTGAAGCGCTTGTGGTATTCGGTACCGAGGGCCTTGTCCATTTCGTAGGTGGTGGAGAAAATGGCGTTGAAAGCGTCCATGCCCACGCAACGTTGGAAGCAAGCGGCCGTCTTCTGCCCCATGAGACGTTGCATCTTGACTTTCTTGATCAAGTCGTCGGTATTCTGGTGCAAGTGGCAGAAACGGTTCACCTTTTCGCCGATGAGGGGCGAATAGGCCGTCATAAGATCCTCGTATTCCTTCTTTTGAGCCAATTCGTAAGTCATGGCCACCGAGTTCAAGGACGGACGAATGATCGGATCGTTCACCGGATCCTTGACTCTTTCTCCGAACATATAGACCTTCAGGTCCATTTTCTGGAGGCTTTTGATGTACTCTTCAGCTGTCATCATGGCTTTATCGTTTTTTAAGGTTTATATATTTTTTGTTTTCACTCCATGCCAAGTTAAACGCCAAGTTAAACAAAACGCCCCGAACATGCCCGTTGCCCTGTTCCTGTTGCACGGCCGCTGTCCAAAGCGTCAGATGCCGATCGACGACCGACATGTCAAATCACGTCTAACTCCTTATTTTCGTGTATTTTTCGGAAAACGACCTCTCCGCCTTGACGACGAAGGCACCCTCGTTTTTCCAAAGCAAGGCAAAACTAACAAATATTTGTCAGAAAAAAAATCGGTTTTTACCCGAGCCATATTCATAAAATACCCGAATGGCGGCCGGGAGCGAGTACTATGACAGGAATTCCATGAAAGAGATGAAAAGAGCATGACTCGCGTAAGCCTATCAGGCAAACAGGCTCAAGCAGGAAGAACGACCTCACTGCCTCGAAAGAAAACGACGGAACAGAGTGCTTTTTTTTGTACATTTGTCTTCCCTGCAAACGTTAAACAAATGAAAAATAACATATTAATTACAAGTTTCGTCTTGTTCGCGGGGCTTTGCGGATGCCGGGGCACCATTTCCGGGATCCAGGAGAGCCTTGCAACGGGTCCGACAGGGAATCCGGCCCCAAGCCTTCGTTTGTAGAAAAGTCACACCAACCTGAAAGAAAAAAAATCCATGAAAGACAATAAGAAAACCGCCCTGATTACCGGCGTGACAGGGCAAGACGGCGCCTATCTGAGTGAATTCCTGTTGAAGAAAGGTTACGAGGTGCACGGACTGAAACGCCGCGCCTCCTCGTTCAACACCGAACGCATCGACCATCTCTACCAAGACCCGCAGACGCCCGGACGCAACTTCATCCTGCACTACGGCGACATGACCGACAGCCTGAACCTCACCCGCATCGTGCAGGAGGTGCAACCCGACGAGATATACAACCTGGCGGCCATGAGCCATGTGCACGTGAGCTTCGACACGCCCGAATACGCCGCCAACGCCGACGGCATCGGCACCTTGCGCCTGCTGGAGGCGGTGCGCTTGCTGGGCATGACGGAAAAGACCAAGATATACCAGGCTTCCACCTCCGAACTTTTCGGCAAGGTCCAGGAGACCCCGCAGACCGAAAGGACGCCGTTCTATCCGCGAAGCCCTTACGCCGCGGCCAAGCTCTACGCCTACTGGATCACGGTGAACTACCGCGAAGCCTACGGCATGCACGCCAGCAACGGCATCCTGTTCAACCATGAATCTCCGGTACGCGGAGAGACGTTCGTCACCCGCAAGATCACGCGCGCGATATGCAAGATGGCGTTGGGCCTGCAAGACCGGCTCTATCTGGGCAACATGGACTCCAAACGCGACTGGGGTCACGCCAAGGATTACGTCCGTGCCATGTGGCTCATCCTGCAACAGGAAACACCGGACGATTACGTCATCGCCACGGGCAAGACCACTTCCATACGCCAGTTCGTGGACATGGCGTTCCGTCAGATCGGCTGTACGCTGGCATACAAGGGGAATGGCATGGATGAACAAGGAATATTGGAATCGGTGGACAAAGACATTTTCCAATCCAAGGTGGGCGAATCCTATTATCCCCTTTTCGCCAAACGTGTCGGAGAGCCTCTTGTGGCCGTGGACGCCAAATATTTTCGCCCTACCGAGGTGGATTTCCTTCTGGGCGACGCCTCCAAGGCGCAAAAGGTGTTGGGCTGGAAACCCGAATACGATCTGGCCGCCCTGGTCCAGGAAATGATGGAAAGCGACCTGGTGCTGATGAAGAAAGACGGCTTCTTGAAGGAAAACGGATACCGGGTGCTGAATTACTTCGAATAACATGCAAAAACAAGACAAAATCTACGTGGCGGGGCACAAAGGGCTGGTGGGCAGCGCGATCTGGCGCAACCTGCAAGGCAAGGGCTACACCAACCTGACAGGCCGCAGCCACGCCGAACTGGACTTGACGGACCCGGCCGCCACCGGCCGCTTCTTCGACGAGGAAAGACCCGACTACGTCATCGTGGCCTCGGCCAAGGTGGGCGGAATACAGGCCAACAGCGTGTATCGCGGACAATTCATCCACGAGAACCTGATGATTGCCTGCAACACGATCCACCAAGCCTACACGCACGGGGTAAAGAAACTGCTTTTCCTGGGCAGTTCGTGCATCTACCCTCGCCTGGCCCCGCAGCCCATGTCCGAAGACTGCCTTCTGACCTCGCCCTTGGAATATACCAACGAGCCCTACGCCCTTTCCAAGATCGCAGGGCTGAAGATGTGCGAAAGCTACAACCTCCAATACGGTACCGACTTCATCTCGGTCATGCCCACCAACCTCTACGGTCCTTACGACAACTTCAACCTGGAAACCTCCCACGTGCTGCCGGCCCTCATGCGCAAGATGATACTGGGAAAATGCCTTGAAAGCGGCGATTGGCAAAGCCTGCGCACGGATCTCGGAACCCGCCCCGTGGAAGGCGTATCGGGCGCATCCTCCGAAAAGGAAATCCTGGAAATCCTGGCCAAGTACGGCGTACGCGTGCTCCAAGGCACACCCGCCCAAGGGAAAAACTGCGAGGTGGAAGTGGAAATCTGGGGCAGCGGCAAACCCTTGCGCGAATTCCTCTGGAGCGAAGATATGGCCGATGCCTGCGTCTATCTGATGGAAAACGTTTCGTTCCAAGACCTGACCAAAGGCATGGGCAAGGAAATCCGCAACACGCATATCAACATAGGTACGGGCAAGGAAGAGACCATCGCCCGGACCGCCCGGTTGATCCAAGCCGAAGTCGGTTTTGAAGGGAAACTCCGCTTCAACACCGGAAAGCCCGACGGGACACCGCGCAAACTATTGGACGTAAGCAAACTGCATGCCCTTGGATGGCATCACGAGGTGGAATTGGAACAAGGCATCGCCCGCTTGGCCGCATGGTACATGCAAAGCCTCGGGAAATAGACACAAACGCAAAATAGCCGACATGGACGCAAGCATCGCCCGCAGGGCAACCGCATGGACATTACCTCCCTATGATGAAAACACGATAGCGGCCGTAAAGAAGCTCATGGCTGAAAACGAAGCCGAATGCACCGACGCGTTCTATCGCGACCTGGAATTCGGCACAGGCGGCCTGCGCGGCATCCTGGGCGTGGGAACCAACCGTATGAACGTCCATGTCGTGGCCTTGGCCACCCAAGGCTTCGCCAATTACCTGCAAAGGCAATGCGCGGCCGAAAACCTGCAAAAACGCGTGGCCGTTTCGTACGACTGCCGCAACAAAAGCGCCGATTTCGCGCTGACCGCCGCCAAGGTCTTTGCCGCCAACGGGTTCAAGGTGTATCTTTTCACGGCCATGCGTCCCACACCCGTGCTTTCTTTCGCCGTGCGCCATTTCAATTGTTGCGGCGGCGTCATGATCACCGCCAGCCACAACCCCAAGGAATACAACGGATACAAGGCCTACGGCAAGGACGGCGGGCAACTGGTGGCCCCGCACGACAAGAACGTGATGGATGAAGTGGCGGCGATCAAGGACCTTTCGGAGGTGAAGACACAAGGCAATGAAGCACTTATCACCTATGTGGACGAGGAAGCGGACAACGCCTACCTGGATCAAGTGGGCAGATTGTCGCTTTCCCCTGAAGCGATCCGGAAGCAGAAGGACCTCAAAATCGTCTATACCCCCCTGCACGGGACGGGCATGACCATGGTGCCGCGCGCCTTGCGCCGCTGGGGTTTTGAAAACGTGGTCTGCGTGCCCGGGCAAATGGTTCCGGACGGCGATTTCAGCACCGTTCCATCGCCCAATCCCGAAGAAAAGGCCGCCATGCAACCGGCTTTGGAACTGGCCGCCAGGGAAAAGGCGCAGATCGTCATCGCCACCGACCCCGATGCCGACCGCGTGGGCGTGGCCATTGCCGACGGCAAGGGCGGCTTCATCCTACTCAACGGCAACCAGACAGGTTCCGTGCTGGTCCACTACCTGCTTCGCAAATGGAAGGAAAACGGCAAGATCACCGGCAAGGAATATGTGGTGAAGACCATCGTGACCACCGAACTCATCAAGGAAATCGCGGCCAAGAACGGCGTGGACTGCCCCGACGTGCTTACCGGATTCAAATACATCGCCCAGATAATCGGCCAAAGGGAGGGAAAACAGACCTTCATCGGCGGGGGGGAGGAAAGCTACGGTTACCTGGCGGGCGAATTCGTGCGCGACAAGGACGCGGTCATCGCCTGCTGCCTCATTGCCGAAATGGCTGCCGAAGCAGCCTGCAAGGGAGAGAGCTTCATGGATATCCTGTGCGGATTGTACAAGGAATACGGATTCTACCGGGAATCGCTGGTCTCGTTGAGCCGCAAGGGAATCAGCGGCGCGGAAGAAATCAAGGCGATGATGGCCGCGTTCCGCAACCACCCGCCCAAGGAGATAGGCGGCGAAAAGGTGACGGAAATACGCGACTACCGGCAAGGTTTCGCCAAACTGCCCGCCGCCGACGTATTGCAGTTCTTCACCGAAGCGGGAAGCAAGATCACCGTGCGCCCCTCCGGAACGGAACCCAAGATCAAATTCTACTTCGGATTGAAATGTCCTTGGCAGGAAGGAAAGGCCTACGCGGAACAGGACGCGCAAGCCGCCTTGAAGGTGGAGAAAATGAAAAAGGACTTGGGAATATAGCCCCCTATTCCGCTTCGGGCATGTTCTTGAAACATTCCACGCCCGTCTGGACGGTTTCCCGCACGATCGGCCAGAAACGGTACGTGGCCTTTTCCACATAACGGAACGAAAGCGAGGAATCGCGTACGGAGGTTTTCAGTATCTCTTCATCGGGATCTATCTTGTTCCAGAAATAGACAAGGATGCTGAAAACCGCCAGTACCTTGCAAAAACTTATCAGCAGGCCGCCGATACGGTTGAAAAGGCCCAGCGAGGTCCTGTTCGCCCAATTGCCCAATATCTTTCCCAAGAAGTAGACGCCGACGGAAACGCCGATGAACATGATCACGAAGCAGATCGTCTGCGCGTAACGGCCGTTTATCGAGAACCAGTCGCCCACCAGATAGGAAAACTTGAACGACATGTACAAGCCGGCAACCAAGGCCAGCAACGAAACCAGTTCCATCACCAGGCCGTTCTTGGCTCCCTTGAACCCGCACCAGAGCAACGGAACCAAAATGACAAGATCCAAGTAGTTCATGACCGGTTCCTTTTCGCCAACAGGCGCTTGGTAAGCTCGGAAGCCTCCAGGAAGTGAATGATTTCCTTATTGTCGCTTTCCATGATGTCGCGCCCGTTTCCCTGCCACCAGAGCTTGCCCTCGTAGATGAAGTTCACCGTGTCGCCGATCTTCAATACCGAGTTCATGTCATGGGTATTGATGACGGTAGTGATGCCGTATTCGCGCGTGATTTCGGAGATAAGCGTGTCGATGAGTTCGGACGTGCGCGGGTCGAGTCCCGAATTGGGCTCGTCGCAGAACAGATAACGCGGTTCCACCGCGATGGCACGGGCAATGGCCACGCGTTTGCGCATGCCACCGCTCAATTCGGAGGGCGAAAGTTTCTCCGCTCCCTGCAAATCCACACGTTGAAGGCATTCCTTGGCACGATTCAACTTTTCGGAACGCGACTTGTGCGTGAACATGTCCATCGGGAAAACGACGTTCTCGAGCACCGAAAGCGAATCGAACAGGGCACCGCCTTGAAAGACCATGCCGATCTGACGACGTATGGCGGTAAGCGTCTCCCTGTCCGCCTTGCCCTTCCCGGCAAAATCGCGCCCGTCGAAAAGGATCTCGCCGCTATCGGGCACAAGCAGCCCGACCATGGTCTTCATGAGCACCGTCTTGCCCGAACCGCTCTGTCCGATGATCAGGTTGCAAAGACCCGGCTTGAGCGTGAGGTTGATGTCGAACAGCACCTGCTTGTCGCCAAAAAACTTGTTGAGGTTTCTTATCTCTATCATGGCCGCGCCGATTACATCAATAACTGGGTAAGAACAAGATTGGAAAGGATGATGGCGATACTGCTGTTCACCACCGCCTTGGTGCTCGCCCTTCCCACCTCCAAGGCACCGCCCTGCACCGTATAGCCGTAGAACGAGGAAATGCTGCTGATGAAGAACGCGAAGACCAACGTCTTTATGATAGCGTAAGCCAAGTCGAAACTATGCGGGAAAGACTGCAAGCCGTAGATGAACTCATATGACGTCATGCCGCCTATGCTCACCGCCGCCCACCAGCCGCCGAAAAGGGCGGCCACGATACTGAGCATGATCAGGACAGGATTGAACATGAGGCAGGCTATGATCTTGGGAAGAACGAGGTAGGAAGCCGAGTTCATGCCCATGACCTCGATGGCGTCGATCTGCTCGGTAATGCGCATGCTGCCCAGCTGGGAGGCTATGTGCGAACCGATTTTTCCGGCCAGGATCAGGCCGATGATGGTGGGCGCAAGTTCCATGACGATCGCCTTGCGGGTGGCGAAACCCACCGCGTAGAGCGGAATCCACGGGGAATCCATGTTCACCTGCAACTGTATGGCGATGGCCGCTCCCACGAAAATGGAGACCAACGAAACCAAGGGAATGGAATCGAAGCCCAACTGTCCTACTTCGCCAAAGACCTGCTTCCAAAAGAGCCTTTTTTTCCCCGGCGGGGAAAAGACCTTGCCCATGAGCAGGATATAATTTCCTAATTCACGTATCATGACTATGCTATGTCGGCTGTAACTTGCAAAAATACGGAATGTTTTTTGTTTGCCGCGCTTTGCCTACCTTTGCCCCGTCCCGCCGGAGCCTGCGATGTCCGGAACGGGACATTTTGAAACACCGTGGACGATGAAACCGGGAATGTCGAGAAAGATGACCGCCTTGTTCCTGCCCTGCCTAATCCTGGCGGGGCTGGCATGTTCATGCAAGACCCGCTATTACCTTCCGGGCGGCAACGTGCGCAGAAAGCCCGCCAAGGAATGCGGCTGTCCGTCCTTTTCCCAAGCCGTTCCCGCATACGACGGCTCATCCTTTCTCCAGACGCCGTACTTTCACCAGTCCGTGCACGCGGACACGCTGCCCGTCGTCCGTCTTGCGCACGCTGACAAAGGGCGGTAATTTTTCCACTACCTCGTAATCGACGTTTTCCATACGGATCCGTGTCCCGGGAGCCACCTCCGATATTTTCACGGTTTCCGCCTCCCGCCATTTTTCCTGGCTTTCCCCTACGTTTCCTTTTTCGGCAATGTCCCTGCCTGCGGATCCATAAGGTCCGGAAGAAACATGCACGGATTCCGGCTTCCGCCTCACCTCGCCTGCCTCCTTGCCCCGTATCGCCTCGACGAGCCTGCGGGCTTCGGGCCCCATGTCGGGCGCGGGTATGACGACTCCCGCCTTGAGCAGACGCATGTAGTTCCGTGCAAACGCTTGACGGTCTTTTCCGTACCGCTCACATGCCTCTGCCAGGTCCGATTCGAAATAGCGGCTGGTCTTCTTGAAATATTCGTCGATGACGGCCAACACGTCGGAAGGGAAAATCCGCGGGGAATGAAAGGACTTGAAAAGGTCCTTGAAGTTCCGTTTCCATTCCTTGCCATGCGGATAGACCTCGCTGCCGTACTGCTTTTGCGTAAGCAAGTGCGCCCATTCGTGCACGAACACGAACAAAAGCGCATACGGATTCAAGTCTATCTGCAAGGAAATGGTATGCAAGGCGACGGATGCCGTCATCCTTGGAAACACCTTGCGCCGGGGCGGCATGTAATAGCCCAACGTCCGTCCCTTGGCGTTGGACAGGCTCACGCGGACACCGTCCTTGCGAAGCATTTCCACCACCACGGGCAAGGCCTCGGCGATGATAAAGGGCTTCAAGGCCCTTGCCACGTCACGATCCGTCCTTAGGCCGGCAACCATGAGGCTGAAAAGACGTACTTAGAAAACGGGGGGCTTCGGCTTGCCCTTGTATTGACCGTGGAAACGACGGAAACGCAACGAAATCACGCCGAAAAACGCTTCCTTGAAAATCTTCTTGCTCATCTTGGAGGTTCCCTCCGTCCTGTCGGTGAACACGATGGAAACTTCCTTTATCTGATAGCCCAGCTTGTAGGCCGTGTATTTCATCTCTATCTGGAAAGCATAGCCTACGAAATGAACGTCGTCCAGGTCCATGCCGCGCAAGAGAGATGCCTTGTAGCAAA
Source organism: uncultured Bacteroidales bacterium (assembly GCA_910578275.1). Classification (GTDB taxonomy): domain Bacteria; phylum Bacteroidota; class Bacteroidia; order Bacteroidales; family P3; genus Pullibacteroides. Next base: position 182,535 of record CAJTPR010000004.1, read on the forward strand.
CGAACCCGGCCGTGGCGTCGCCGATTTTCATGCGAGTGACGAAACGCACGTAGGCCGAAGCGAAATAGGACATCAGCACCCTGCCCATGGGCCAATTGATGACGTTCACCACACCGTTCACGTAACGCGAGCCCACGCTGAGGTCGGCTCCATCCTTGGCACAGGCTTCGTAAAGCCTTTCCAAGTCGGCGGGATTGTGCGAAAAATCGGCATCCATCTCCACCACATAGTCATAGCCATGCCGCAACGCCCATTTGAAGCCGTGGATATAGGCGGTACCCAGACCCAACTTGCCCGTGCGTTTCTCGATGAACAGCCTTTGGCCGAATTCGGTCTCGACAAGCCTTTCCACGATGGCGGCCGTACCGTCCGGAGAATTGTCTTCCACCACCAGTATGTCGAACGCCTTGGGCAAGGCGAACACCGCGCGGATGATCTTCTCGATGTTCTCCTTTTCGTTGTATGTAGGTATGATTACGAGCGTGTCGCTACACATAGCCGTAAATTTTAACGTTACAAGCAGACAAATGTAACAAAAATAATGTTTCGACCTCCATTTTGTGAAAAAGCGGAATCCCTCCTATCTTCGCGGTCGGAAAGAATCCCATAATCCAAGACAAGCATGAAATTCGACATCGGAGACAAGGTAAAGTTCATCGACCAGGAAGGCCAAGGAACAGTGACCCGGATCATCAACACCAACACGGTAGGCGTCACCACCGACGGTTTCGAACTGCCTTTCTCGATCACGGACCTGATCAAGGCCGGCAAGCCGTCTTCCCCGGCGGAACGCTTGTTTTACGAAGGGAAAGGTTCTTATGACCTGCCCGGAAAAGACGATGCCGGAAAAGGTTCCCTCGGAAAAACGGAGCCTGCCCGGACGGATGGAGACCTGGAAGAAAGGCTCCCGGACGAACCGGCGACGGCGACCGACGAAGAGGATGCGCGTATTTCTCCCTTACGCCGCTCGTTCGGCGGAAAGAATCCGCAAAGCGAGGGCGTCTACCTGGCCATCGTGCCGTCGGACCAGCAATTCATGTTGCGGGGACCCATGGAATTGTTCGTGGTGAACTACACGCCCCATACCCTGCTCTACAACCTTGCCACTCGCGGAACGGACAGTTTCTACGGCATAGATTTCGCCTCGGTGCCGCCTTACAGCAAGATTTCGGTGGAATGCATCGAACGCGACGACCTGGGGCTTTGGGCGGAAGGCGTCCTGCAAGGATTGTTCTTTCAGGACGAAAGCCGGCAGTGGCCGCTGCCTTTCAGCAAGGACTACAAGCTAAGGGTGAATCATGTCGGAAGGCCGGAAAACTACGTCTTTCCCGTATTCATGCAACAAAAAACGCTCCTGGTGCCGATGCTCGACTTGGCCGCGCACGGGAAAAACGAAAGCTTGCCGCTCCATTCCGGCAAAGGCGCGACGGAATCCGGTACGACGGGAAAACCGGCAAGCAATATCGTCGTCGATTCCAAGAACCCCTTGCAACCTTATATGATACAGAAAGACGTGGCGGAGGTGGACCTGCACGTGGAAAAACTCCTCAAGACACGCCTGGAAATGAAGAATGCCGAAGAAAAAGACTACCTTTCCCGCCAACTCGACGTCTTCGAGACTTGCCTGAACCAAGCCATCGGCCAACGTCTTTCAAGAATCATATTCATCCACGGCGTGGGCGAAGGCATACTCAAGGCCGAAATGGAAAAGAAACTGAAAAATTACGAGAACCTGCATTTCATGGCCGCCTCCACGCTCAAATACGGGCGCGGAGCCATCGAAGTATTCATCGGCTGATCCCCTTGCCCCAAGCCCCGACCGTCCAGGCCCGAACGGGCAAGCCTGTCATTCCGTTGAAAAAAACATGACGACCCGTTCCGGCATGTACCTGCGCCGCGACAAGCCGCCGCAAAGACAGGACACCCGACCAAAAGCTTACGGGTGAACGAACGGCAAGGCACAAGTCGCAGGCGATGAAAGAGACCTACTTCCGTATGTGACCGGAACGACTGCGGACGGCAACACGGCAAGTCGCCGCCCGGACGCTTTTAATTGCCGAAGTTGTCGTACCGGATCATTTCCGGCGGGACTCCCAACCCGTCCAACATCCTCACCACCGCCTCCGTCATCGGCTTGGGACCGCAGAGATAGTATTCGATTTCTTCCGGTTCGGGATGATCCTTGAGATAATTGTCGAAGATGACCTGATGTATGAAACCCGTGTACCCTGTCCAGCCGTCTTCCTTCTGCGGGTCGCTCAAGGCCACGTGGAAACTGAAATTGGGATATTCCTTCTGCAACTGTTCGTAATCTTCCATGTAAAACAGCTCCTTCTTGGAACGGCCGCCGTACCAGAACGTGGCCTTGCGGTCGGTATGCCGGGTCTTGAACTGGTCGAAAATCTGCGAACGCATGGGCGCCATTCCCGCGCCGCCGCCGATGAACATCATTTCCCGCTTGGTCTCCTGCACGAAAAATTCGCCGTAAGGGCCTGAAATCGTGATCTTGTCGCCAGGTTTCAACGAATAGATGTACGAGGAGCATATACCAGGGTTCACGTTCATGAAACCGCCTTTCTTGCGGTCGAACGGAGGGGTGGCGATACGCACGTTGAGCATGATGCGGTTGCCCTCCGCCGGATGGTTGGCCATGGAGTAGGCTCGGAAGCAGGGCTCGGGATTCTTCATCACCAAGTCCCACATCTTCATCTTGTCCCAATCCGCCCTGTACTCCTCCTGGACCTGTATGTCCTTGTAGTTTACCGTGCAGACCGGAACATCTATCTGTATGTAGCCGCCCGCCTTGAAATCGAGATTCTCGCCTTCGGGCAGCTTCACGACGAATTCCTTGATGAACGTGGCCACGTTCCGGTTGGAGACCACCTCGCATTCCCATTTCTTCACGCCGAACACTTCAGGGGGAATGACGATGCTCATGTCGTTCTTCACCTTCACCTGACAGCCCAGACGCCAATGGTCCTGCTGTTCGCGATACGAGAAAAATCCCTTTTCGGAGGGCAATATGCTTCCGCCCCCCTCGGTGACACGACAACGGCAAAGCCCGCAACTGCCTTTTCCTCCGCAAGCCGAGGGCAAGAATATCTTTTGCGAGGCCAAGGTGGAAAGCAACGAATTGCCCGTATCCACTTCCAGCGTCTTCTCATCGTTTATCCGCAACGCGACCTTGCCCTGCGGAACCAACTTCTGGCGAGCAAGCAGCAACACCGCCACCAAAACAAGGATAACCAACAGGAAAACGGCCACCGAACTTATTACAACACTCCACATGACAGCCAATTTTAAAGTTCAATACCTAAGAAACACATGAACGAGACGCCCATAAGGCCCGTGATGATGAAGGCGATACCCAGTCCCTTGAGGGGCGCGGGGACCTGCGAATACTTCAACTTCTCACGAATGGCGGCGATGCCCACGATGGCCAGGCACCAGCCGATGCCCGAACCGAGGGCGAACGTCGTGGATTCGGCCAAGGAAGCGTATTCCCTTTCCTGCATGAAAAGCGAAGCCCCCATGATGGCGCAGTTCACGGCGATAAGCGGCAGAAAGATGCCGAGAGACGAATACAAGGCAGGCGAATAACGTTCCACCACCATTTCCACCAACTGCACGATGGCCGCGATGACGGCGATGAACATGATGTAGCTCAGGAAACTCAGATCCACGTTTTCCAACGAGGGAGCGAGCCATGCCAGACCGCCCTTGGCCAAAAGGTATTTGTTGATGAGAAAGTTTACCGGTACGGTAATCAGCATGACGAAAATGACGGCCACGCCCAGACCGAAGGCGGTCTTCACGTTCTTGGATATGGCCAGATACGAGCACATGCCAAGGAAATAGGCAAATACCATATTGTCCACAAAAATCGACCGTACGAAAAGGCTGAACAGATTTTCCATGGCTTACTTCTCGATTAAGTTGCGGTTAAACGAACGATGAATCCAAATGATGACGCCCAGCACGATCAAGGCCATCGGCGGCAAGATGAACAAGCCGTTGTCGGCATATCCCGCCTCGTAGAAACCGTCGGGTATCACCTTGAAGCCCAAGAGCGTGCCCGAACCGAACAATTCGCGCACAAAGGCCACGACGACCAAGATGAGGCCGTAGCCCGCTCCGTTGCCTATCCCGTCGAGGAAAGACGGCCAAGGCTTGTTGGCCATGGCGAAGGCTTCCAGTCGTCCCATGACGATGCAATTGGTGATGATCAAGCCCACGAACACCGACAACTGCTTGCTCACGTCGTAGGCCACCGCCTTGAGTACCTGATCGACCAGGATCACCAACGTGGCGATGACCGTAAGCTGCACGATGATACGGATACGCGGCGGTATGGTATTGCGCATCAAGGAGATAATCAAGTTTGAAAAACCGGTCACCACCACGACCGAGACGGCCATGACCAGGGCCGGCTGCAACTTGACCGTTACCGCCAAGGCCGAGCAAATGCCCAGCACCTGCACGGTGACGGGATTGTCCGCGCCGAAAGGACGGGTAAGCAACTTCATGTTCTTGGCCGAAAACAGACGGTTCTCCTCCGCCGTTTTCCGCACGCCCTCACGGGACTTCTGTCGACCTTCCTGTCGGTTCATATCTTTCTCTTTCATCTTCGTCATCTGATTATTGGAGCATAACGACTTCTCCGGCGGCCGTGGTATCGGCAGCCGCTTCCCTCTGCTGGTTCATGTGCTGGAAGAAAGGCCGGTAGTATTCCAGGCAATCGGCCAACATCGCCGTCACGCCGTTGCTGGTCATCGTACCGCCCGAAATGGCATCCACGGCATGTTCCACGCCGCCGGCATACTTCTCCGCCCCGCCCTTCTGCACGGTGATGGAAGTGAAAACGCCCTGCCCGTCGAACAACTTCTTGCCCTTGAACGCTTGCTGGAACGCGTCTTCGGCTATTTCCGCGCCAAGTCCCGGCGTTTCGCCCTTATGGCCGAACGTGGCTCCCGAGACCGTATTGAAGTCGTCATCCAAGGCCAGATAGCCCCAAATCGGTCCCCAAAGCCCCTTGCCTTGCAAAGGCACGATATAACGGTTCCCGCGGCACACGAAAATCGGGAAAAGCGCGTCCGCATCACCCGCGGCGGCCTTGTTCAACTGGGCCTTCAAGTCGCAATCAAAAGCCCGCAGTGCCCTTTCACCACCCTGCACGGCTTTCCATTCCCCTTTTTCGTTCTTGTATTCGGAAACGATGCGGCCCTGCATGTCCACCATCCATTCGGAAGTGATTTCCCTGTCGTAGGCCGAAACGGCCTCCTCGCCCGTGACCGTCTTGCCAGCGGCTTTGAGAATTTCCTGCATCTTGGCCGTCTTGCGGTTGAGTTCCTGCATCGGTTGCAACAGGCTTGCCGTCAAGGCCAGCACGACGGCCACGGCTACCACCAAGGCCGACGTATAGAGAAAAATGTATTTGTTGGAAAACATGGCTGCGGATATTAGGCGTTTACGACTTGTACCTGAACCGAACGCAAGCGCTTCCTGCGCTTGTTGACGTTACGGTTCACCACCAGATAATCGATAAGCGGGGCGAAGGTGTTCATCAACAAGATGGCCAACATCATACCTTCCTGGTAAGCAGGATTATAGATACGAATAAGGACGGCCATCAAGCCTGTGAGGAACCCGAAAATCCACTTGCCGCAATTGGTCTGCGCGGAAGTCACCGGATCGGTGGCCATGAAAACGGCTCCGAACAGGAAACCGCCCGAAAGCAGATGCTGGAGCACGGTGGCGTCGGTACTACCCGTCAGGCGGCCTATCCAGGCCATCAACGTACCGCCGACAACGACGCTGAACATGATGCGGAAATTGCCGATACCGCTCCAAAGCAGGATGGCGGCTCCCAACAGGATGCAGAACTTGGAGGTCTCGCCCACCGATCCGGGAATCAAGCCCCAGAACAAGTCGGAAACCGAAGGAACGGCCTCCGCATGGGAAGCCATCGCCGACAAGGCGGTAGGTCCCGATACGGCATCCGCCACCCAGACCGCGTCCCCGCTCATCCGGGACGGATAGGCGAAAAACAAGAACGCGCGCGCCAACAAGGCGGGATTCCATATGTTCATGCCCGTTCCTCCGAAAACCTCCTTGCCGATGACCACGGCAAAGGCGGTGGCCACGGCAATCATCCACAACGGGACATCGGGCGGGCAAATCAATGGAATCAGGAAGCCCGAGACCAGAAAGCCCTCGTTCACCTCATGTCCGCGAATCTGGGCGAAGATGAATTCGATTCCCAATCCCACGGCATAGCTCACGATCAGCATCGGCAGCACCTTGGTACATCCGTACCAGAACACGGGCCAGAAATCCTTGACCTCGCCAAGGGCGGCATAATGCATAAGTCCCGTGTTGTAGATTCCGAACAGGAAACACGGCAACAGCGCCACCACCACGGTTATCATGGTCCGCTTCATATCCAAGGCATCCCGGATATGGCTGCCTGAAACGGTCACCTTGTCAGGCACATACAAAAAGGATTCGAAGGCCTCGAACGTGGAATGGAGAAAATGCAACTTTCCTCCTTTTTCGAAACGAGGCTTGATCCTGTCTAAGAAATTCCGCAACATATTATATACAGGTGTTTCTCTTTTTCAATCCAAAACCGGGAACGGCCTATTCCACTTCCTTGCGCACCCATTCCAATCCTTCGCGGATTATCCGCTGGATCTCGGTCTTGGACGCATCGATATATTCGCAAAGGGCGAAATCCTCGGGCGAAACCTCATAGATGCCCAAGTCTTCCATCTTTTCCATATCCTTGCACATGCATGCCTTGATAAGCTGCATGGGATAAATATCCATCGGAAGCACTTTCTCGAACTGGCCGGTAAGGACGAACGCCCGCTCGCCGCCATTGACGTTGGTATCCATGCGGTAACGGCGTTGCCTGAAAAGCCAGGCGAAGAAAGTATGCGAATAACTGTAAAGGTTGAAGCCCGGGGTAAGCCATCCCATGAAACGGAAGCGATCGCCCTCAGGTATGACCGAAATGCCGTGGTCGTAGGCACCCAGATAGCCGGAAACGCCTATCGACCTGCCTGTAAGCACGTTACCGCTTATCACGCGCGGAGAGGTCTCCGATTCCTTGAGATTTTCCTTGAGCAGGTACTTCACGTTCAAACCCGCCAACACCTTGTGGTAGCCCGTATGAAGCAATTCCGAACCGCCTATGGAAACAATCTTGGTGGCATCGTAGATACCCTTGAGGAACAAGCGCCCCATGATCACCACGTCCTGCGGATGCACGTACCATACCGTCTCGCCCTTGTTTATGGGTTGGACATGATGAATTTGAATCCCCACGTTCCCGCAGGGATGGGGGCCTTCGAAAACGCGGATTTCCACGTTCTTGCACTCGTTATATATCTTGGATGCCGTCTTGGTACGATGCACGCCCAAGTACAACTTGCCGTCGACCAGCGTCTTGAGGGCATCGATGCCCGCCTGGAAGAAGTTTTCCTGACCGTGCACGACGATGTCCAGGTCGGGCGCGAGCGGCGCCGTGTCGAAAGCCGAGACATGGATGCTGCGCGGCCGGACCTCCGGATCGGCCGGTATATCGTAGGGACGGCGGCGGATATAAGGCCAAAGGCCGGCTTCAAGCAGACGCTCCTTCACGTTCTGCGCCGTGAACTTTTCAGGACTTATCGGGTCGAACTGCTTGTATTCGATTTGTTCGTCGGCCTCGATGCGTATTTCCCGTATGCATCGCCGTTCCCCGTAGACGATTTCCTTGATCGTCCCGCTCACCGGCGATGAAACCGTGACCTGCGGATTCTCCTTATCGTAAAACAAGACCGACCCCGCTTGTACGCGATCTTGCGCCGCCACCGCCAACTTGGGACGGAGGCCGTAAAAGTCAACGGGTTTCACCGCATAATCGCGATAGGCCACCGTAGGTGCGTTCAACGAATGATCGGGTACTCCTTCAATTTTGATATCCAGCCCCTTGCGAAGTTTTATGATTTTTTCCATGAGCCAATGCAAGCTGTTTTAAAGGTACGAAGATACTATATTTTCGCGTACCTTTGCCCTATGAGATTCCACGTGGCCACATTCATCGCCAGACGCTGGGCCGGGGCGTCCTCCTTGCGACACAGCCGCCATATCGTACGCATGGGCGTGGCCTGCACCGGACTTTGCACGTGCGTGATGGTGGTTTCTGTAGCCATCCTGACGGGGTTCAGGCGCGAAGTGAGCGAAAAAGTATTCGGATTCGGTTCGCACGTCGTCATACAGCCCTACCTTCCGGACGGAAACGGCCCCGCCTGCATCCTTTGGGATTCGACCCTCCGGCGGATCACCGGAAGCCTTCCCGGCCTCGCTTCCGCCCAGGCCTATACGCTACAAGGCGCATTGGTCCGCGGCAGGGATCAAAGCCAGGGCGTGTTCTTCAAAGGCCTTCCGCCCGGCTTCGACACGACGTTCTTTGCCGGGAAAATGCGCCGGGGACGATTGCCCGAATTCGCCAAAGATGAATCTTTCACGATAAAGGACAGCAACTTCTCCTGGCAACGACTCTCCCAGGAAGTACTGGTATCCGAAAAACTCGCCGACAAGCTCGAAATCGATACGGGGAGCCGCCTGCGAGCCTATTTCGCCGTAGACGGGGAACTGCGCCCCCGTTCCCTGCGCGTCTGCGGCATTTACGCCACGGGGCTGGAAAAATTCGACGAGACCTACGTGCTGGGACACATCGGCCAGATCCAACGGCTCAACGGCTGGAACGCCGCCATGTCCGACGGCATCGACATCCGTCTCGACGACCCGCAAAAACGGCATGCAGTCGCCCGGAGCCTGCTGCTCGAGCTGCCCTACCGCTACAACTGCTTTGTCTGCGACGCCCTTTTCCCCGAAATATTCGACTGGCTGGTACTGGTGGACGCCAACGTATGGGTTCTCATGACAATCATGCTCATTGTCTGCCTCATATGTCTTGTCTCCCTGCTTTTCATATTGATCATGGAACGCAAATCCCACGCGGGAATATTAAGGGCGATAGGCGGCCCACCCCGCCTGATACGACGTATTTTCGTACAGCAGACCCTGTTCATCCTGGGCCGGGGCATGCTGTGGGGCAACGCGGCGGCCTTGCTGCTTTGCGCCCTGCAGGAATGGACGGGACTCCTACGGCTGGACGAGGCGACCTATTACATCGACCGCGTCCCCGTCGGGTTCCCGTGGCCCCTCATCGTCGCCACGAACCTGTCGATAATCGTTTCGGCCTATACGCTCCTGGTCATCGTCTGGCGTATTCTTCAAACGTACCATCCTCATAGAACAATAGGATCCGCCGCACTTTAGGCTTTTCCTCGAACAATCCGTCGACCTTGGCAGCCGATGTCTCCGTCTCTTCCGGCTCATCGGAATCCGCGGATTCCGGATTTTCCCGTACCGGTTCCGCCCCCTCCGGCATCGGAACGAATCCAGGCCGGAAAGAAGCAAGCGGGCTTTCCCGATCCACGAAATTCCCGCCCGGAACGGAGGCGGAATCCTGCCCGAAATCAGCCGCCTTCGAATCTGACAAATTAACATACATGCGGCCTCTCCCCTGTAAAAACCAGGTCGGATTCAAATCCGGAAAAGCAAGCAGGACTTTTTGGACAAAATCCAGACTCGGATTGTTTCTTCCTGACAAAATGTGCGACAAGCCCGAACGCTGAACACCGATCTTGTCGGCGAACTGCGAAGGAGCGAGATTTTGGGATTGCATCACCAGCTCGATTCTTTTTATCATCGGTTCACATTATTAAATTGCCAAGACTTTTTATCGGCCGGCAACGATTTGCAATTGTAAAATTACGGAAATTCACAACGATAAACAAGCCGGCAAGACAAAAACACCAAAATAAACACTCCATATAAATAACATATAATATTCAAAAACAATGTACTATATAATAAAACAAGCAGTCAAGGAATCATGACGAAAAGTCCTACACGAACACTTCAATAAAAATATACAAATAAAAGATTATGAAATTAAAAAATTCGTCATACATGGATTTTTATCACGATTTGGCGAAGTTACGGAAGCATCGCCCGCAACAAGGAAGATTTTCTACAAAAGTAAATCCTTTGACGACATTGACAATCGTAACAATATACAAAACACAACGGGGAAACGACGTTTTCAAGACAAATCTTGAATTTCGATACAGGCGATTTCAGCGACTTTCAGCCTAGGGAAACAAAATACCCTACCCTGCCGTTTTTTCAGCCAAGATTTCGCCCGATTCAGAAGTTCAAGCTTTCAGGAAATCCAAGAAATGGGAAGAAACGGATATGACAAAAAGACATATTTACTGGAAGTCGATGCAGGCTTCGGCAAGCTTCTCCTCGCAACGGGGACTATCCGAAAGACGGACGGCGACACGCATCCGACACTCGTTGTCGGCCTCCTGCCCGAGCACCTGTAACTGCAAATCCTTGACGATCCGCATCACGTGATTCATCTGCTCGTAGGGAAAACGCAATTCATAAGAACGCTTCACCACCCGTTCCTCCACGTCCGCATGCGAAAGGACATCGACTGTAGCCGTCTTATAGGCATTGATCAAACCGGACGTCCCCAGTTTGGTTCCACCGAAATAACGCACCACCACGACCAAGACGTCGGTCAGACCTCTGGAAAGGATTTGGCCGTAGATGGGCTTGCCCGCCGTGGAAGAAGGCTCCCCGTCATCGTTGAACCGATACGTCTCCTGCTTGTGGCCAAGCACATAAGCATAGCAATGATGGCGGGCATCGTAGTATTCCTTGCGCAATTTGTCGATCAAGGGCCTTATCTCCTGTTCGCTTTCAACAGGATAAGCAAAAGCCAGGAACTTGCTGCCCTTCTCCTTATATGCACCTCGGGCCGGAGCGGCCAACGTGAGATAAGTGTCGCCTGGCGTCGCCCCCTGCGTGGAGACGGCGGCTTGTCTTTCGGCCTTTGCCATGGTTTTCAATCAACTATTACGATAAATCACCACCCGCTCACCGCCATACCGATTTTCCGAAACACGTCTGGCGGCCGGCAACTCGGGCGCAGGATAACCGCCGCCAAGCCTCTTTTCCGAAAAGAACACCCTCGCTTCGTCCCAAAGCCCTTGACGCAGGAAAGACCGCAACAATTCCGTGCCGCCCTCCACGATCACAGAACCGACCTGGCGAGCATGAAGCCGCGCCAAACAATCGTACAGCGTGAACGGGCTTTTCAACGCGCAAATTTGCAGGTTATTTCCAACCGCCGCTTGCAACCCGGCATATTCCGGAGCCTTTTCCTCATCGACGAACAGCATGCTTTCCCGCGTACCGTCGAAAAAATGCAGGGCGGATGCCGCGGATGCATTTCCGTCCTGCACCTGCCGCAACAAACGGCCACGCAAGTCGAAACCGACCCTTAACGGCTGCCTGCCTTGAACCAGACGCGCGTCCAGGCGCGGATTGTCGGACAGCAACGTACCTGTACCCACCATGATGGCGTCTTCCTGCACCCGGTAGGAATGATTGAGCACCTGCAAGACGGCGCCCGTGATTTTCGTGCACGTTCCCTTTCGCGCCGCAATGAAACCGTCTGCGGTCTGCGCCCACTTCAATATGACATAAGGCCTTTTCTTCTCCACGTTGGTGAAGAACCGACGCCCTGTCTCCCGCCCTTCGGCTTCCAGGAAATGCTCCACGACCTCCACGCCTGCTTCCCTGAGCATGCGCACACCCTTGCCGTTCACGGCAGGATTGGGGTCGGCGCAAGACATTACCACACGCGGTATCCCGCTCTCTATTATCTTTTTGGCGCAAGGCGGCTGCTTGCCATAATGGGAACAAGGCTCAAGCGTCACATACAACGTACTTTCCCGCAGCAATTCCTGCGGGCTTTTTCCGGTCTCGGCCGTCCATCGCGCGACCACGGCATCGGGCGCCAATACGGAATCGATGGCGTTCACCTCCGCATGCGCCTGACCGCAACGATGGTGGAAACCCTCTCCTATCACCATGCCCTGCCACACCACCACACATCCCACCACGGGATTGGGACTGACGGAACCCTGTCCGTACGAGGCAAGGGCAAAGGCGCGACGCATGAATCGCTCCTGTGGAATTTCAAACTGCATAAGTACAAATTTACGGATTTATCCGCTCCGGTCACCAGGCCTCGCCCGCATTCGCTCTCCTTCATATCCGAATCCATGATTTTCAATATTTCCTTACATCGATATAAACAGGCAGGTGGTCGCTGTAACCACCTAGGCACCTTGCCCCGTAGAATGTCCTAAACGGCTTCATGCCCAAATACTTGTCATCCGGCATCAGTAGAAAATCCCGGTCGAAGAGGAAAGCGCGCTCCTCGCGCAATCGCGGCAGGAAAGCCTGCTTCAAGTAGATGTGGTCTATCGTGCCCCACCTCTCCCTGTACTTGTGACTGCCTTTTCCCCGGGGCCACGTCCCTGCTTTCATCAAGTTGACGAACGGAAAGGCATCGAGCCGTTGCAAGAGGTCATCGTCAGGCTCGGTATTGAAGTCGCCCATGGAAACAACAAACGACTGCGAATCAAGAGCATGAATCGTATCCAACATACGCCGCAACAGGCAAGCGGCCGCCGCCCGCTTGGCATCGGTTGCCAGTACCCCGCCGTATTTGGAGGGGAAATGGCTCACCAACAGATGCAAGGGATCGGGCAGGGAAACGCCTTGGCACGGCCGAGCCCGTACATATAATATATCGCGCGTGCGCGACAGGGTGTCCGGTGGTATGACCAAGGGACAGGCAAAGGCCGTGTCGATGCGCAACAAGTCGCTCCGATAAAGCAGCGCCACGTCTATACCGCGCGGATCGCGACTTTCAAAATGAACGAAATCGAATCCGAGGTAGCGCAAGGGCGTCCCGAGGCACAAATCGCGTAAAACGCGGGCGTTCTCCACTTCCGCCATGCCGAGCGCGGCCAAAGGACATTCTGCATCGAGCGCGGCAATGACCTTGAAGAGCCGGTTACGCTTTTGCGTGAACTTGGCCGCACCCCAACCCTTTATGCCCGTAGGTGTGAAATCGTGGTCGTTCTTGCCCGGATCGTGCAAGCAATCGAAGAAATTCTCCGCATTGTAGAACGCGATACGATAAAAGGTATCGGCGAGCGGTCCGGAAATGTCTTCAGGATTTCCGGCACGCAAGGAAGCGTTCGCCACAAGCAAGACCAAGACGGCGAACATCCCTCTTCCATACGAATACCTGCATGAACGGCACCTTTCCATGCCGCGAAAGAAGCAAAACAATCAACAATAAACCAATTTTTTAAGTTAAAAAATGTTAATCCGGAAATATCTGATTCCCGCAAGGGTCGGAATTCCCCGTCAAGCTCTCGTAAACCAGCCGGCTTATGTCGGCCATTATCTTGGCATTGACCGCATCCGTTTCCGCTGAATCCTTGACAAAGACGACCAAATAGCATTTCCTCCCATCGGGAAGCCATATCACGCCCGCGTCGTTATCCCCTATCTTCAAGCCGGCGGCCGTCCTGTCCGAACTCCCCGTCTTGTGCCCGAGGATGGCATGGGCAGGCAAGCCCGCCCTGAACTTGTCCATGCCCGTAGTAGCGCTCCGCATGACCTGTTCCAGAAACGAGAAACACCAGTCGGGCAAGACGCCCGTCTCATAGGTCTTTTTCAACAATCGTGCCGTGGACAAAGGCGTGCTCCAATTATCATAACAGGCACTTATGTCCTCGTGCATGGAATTTTCGGTTTGCGTCAGGCCGAAATCCCCGATGCCCAACGACCTCACATAGCGTTCCACCTCGCCGATGCCGCCCACGAAGTCTATGAGCCAGTCGCAGGTATTGTTATCGCTATGCGCCAACGTATATTCAATCATATCCCTGTATGCCATGCGTATGCGTCCTGCCGGATATTTCTGCCGCAACGGACTATACGTGTTTTCCCGCATGCTCTCGGCTTCGATGAACACGAGGTCGTCCAAGGCGATGTGTTCCTCGGCCATCTTGTCCAACGCGGCCAAGGCCACATGGAACTTGAATACGCTCATCAACGGATAGCGTACGTCGTCATTCAAGACAAACTCCTGTTCGCCGACCAATACCGCCACCCCGACGGAAGCGTGCTTGTCTTCGATGATGCGCCGGATTTCCTCCATGGGAACCTGCGCGGAAGAAAACCCACCGCACAAAACCCATAAAACGACACCCATGAACCGGTTCCAACCCGAACGATTTTTCAAGCACACATCCTCGTACATCATATTATATATTCCAGCAGTTCCGGAAAAGAATCGATGACAAACGTCGCTCCGGCACAGACCAGTTCGTCACGGGCGGCGTTACCGTACGTCACCCCGACCGTGCGGCAATACGCCCCGTTTCCCATGGCCATATCGACCGGCATGTCGCCGACCACCAAGGCATGTTCCGCCTCCCTGTCAAGAATCTCCAATGTTTTCAGCACCGGCTCCGGATGAGGCTTGGCGTTGACCACGTCGTCGGCTCCGAGCAGCAAGCGGAAATAATCCCTGATACCGTTCTCCTTGCAAAATTCCAGCAACGAGGGGCTGTTTCGGGAAGAAGCTATCGTCATGTCCAGTCCCCGACGGTACAACTCGTCCAATGTATCCTTCACGCCGGGATAAAGCATGGGCGGAAACTTGCGCTTGTTCTCGTTGAAAATACGGCGATAGGCATCCACGCATTCATCCAGACGCAAGCTGGCGAATCCGGGATAAAGCTGCCTGAACCCTTCCTTGAGCGGCAGACCGATGGTGGCCTGGCAGGCGGCATCCGTCCTGGATTCGAGTTCCATTTCCCTTATGACCCTCCGGTAGGTAGAAAGAATCGTAGCCGTGGTATCGGCCAACGTTCCATCGAAGTCGAATATGATCAATCTTGTCCGCATAAGACCCGATAACATCCATAATCCTCATCAAGGAAACAACAGAATACGACTTTTCCGCCATAAGCGTGTCCCCGGACGGCCTTGACGGCTATCTCGGCGGCAAACGGGCGCGGGAATCGATAGGCTCCCGTGCTGATGCAAGGAAAGGCTATGCTCGAGATGTCGTTTTCCTCCGCCAAGTCAAGGGCTGTCTTGTAGCATGAGGCCAGAAGCCCCGCCTCGTTCCGGCAGCCCCCGTTCCATACGGGGCCGACGGTATGAATCACTTTCCTGCAAGGCAAGCGGAAAGCATCCGTCATCTTGCTCTGCCCGGCCGCACACCCGCCAAGCAGGCGGCATGCCGCCAAAAGCTCCGGTCCGGCGGCGCGATGAATCGCGCCGTCCACTCCGCCGCCACCCAGCAACGAACTGTTGGCCGCATTGACGATGGCATCGACCGCCAGCGTGGTCAAGTCGCCTTTTAGTATCTCTATCGATTTCATGATGAATACGAATCGAAACGTCTTGTCTGAAAATCCGGACACACGCCACCTCTCGGCCGGAAGCGCAAATAAACGAAAAAGCCCCGGAACTGCCAAGCAATCCGGGGCTATCCTTCCGACCCTTTCAGAAGTCGGACATCGCGGAAAGACAGGGATTCGAACCCTGGGTGCCCAAAGGGCACAACGGTTTTCGAGACCGCCCCGATCGACCACTCCGGCATCTTTCCTTGGTCAACGGCATAAGCCGCCCGTGCAACGGGCTGCAAAGGTAGTAAAATATTTCGTCAAAAGGGAGCTCTCGGAAAAATATGCGGCGGAATCCTTCCTGCCACATTTTGCGAATTACGATTTTCAGCGTATTTTCGAACCGTAGCCTCCCTGCCACGGTCAAACGGACAAAGCCATGAAAACACGCCCCGACCTCATCGGATATGTGGAAAACAACATCATTCCGCAATATGCAAATTTTGACAAGGCGCATCGCGAAGATCATGCACGCATGGTTATCGCACAAAGCCTGAAACTGGCTGCGAAGATGCCCGAGGTCAATTCCGAAATGGCCTATGTCGTAGCCGCATTCCATGACCTCGGACTTGTCAACGGGCGCGAGAACCATCACCACGACTCCAAAACGATCCTCATGCGGGACGAATTCCTGAAAAGCCACTTTTCGGCCGAGGAAATCGCCTTGATGGGCGATGCGGTGGAGGACCATCGTGCTTCCAACCAGCAGAAACCCAGGAACGAATACGGACTGATCGTGGCCGAAGCCGACCGGTTCATCGAACCGGAGACCATCATCCGCCGTACTGTACAGTACGGCCTGACGCACTATCCCGAATTGGACCAAGAGGGCCATTACAGGCGGACTCTGCAACATCTCGCCGGAAAATACGGCCCTGACGGCTACCTGAAGATCTGGATTCCCTGGAGCGACAATGCCGACCGCCTCAAGAAACTGCACGAACTCATTGCCGACGAGGCGCGAATCAAGGATTTGTTTTTGCGGATTTACGGGGAGGAAACGGAGGAACGGGAGTAAGAGGAACGCCATTTCGTCTACCCGAAGTACTCAACGGCAAGCTGAATAAGTAGCAACTACCACGAAAAACGAGGACATGTCAATTAAAATATCGGAGTTTAGAACTCAAACGGGCATACAATAAAATACAACACTTTCATGCAGCCGATGCGCATCATCGAGGCATCGGAATCCGAACCGTAGAAAATCTCGCTCCGGTATCTGTTCCGGTTGTCGATATTCAGCAGTTCGTCGCCCTGATGTTCCGCAATGTATTTTGCCGCCTCCATAATGAACCCTGCCGAACCCATGGCAGGGTCACAAATGATGTCATCGAGCGTGGGACGCATCAGTTCCACCATCATGCGGATAATGTGGCGAGGGGTGCGGAATTGTCCGTTGGTTCCCGATGCCGCCATCTTGCCAAGCATATAATCGTATATGTCGCCCATCATGTCCGCACCGTCAGATGCCAACTCTTCTATACCCTCGACTACACGTGACAACAACCGTGCATTGGTTATCTGAAAGACAGTATCCTCCATTGTCTGACTATATGCCGAGCCTTCGCCCCCGATATGCCGCAGGAAGATAAACGCATCGTTACGGACACGGTTCAGCATCTTTGCAGATTCCATATCCTTGAAGTTGTGCCAACGCATCTCTCTGTATGGCACTTCTTGGTCTGTATTTGGGTTATGCCACATTCCGATGCAGCATATTTACATCACTGATTATCAGTAACTATTCATTTTAATCGGTAC
>CAJTPR010000005.1:0-79391 GCA_910578275.1 uncultured Bacteroidales bacterium
CAACAGATTAAAAATAACCAAGTAAAATGTTCCTGAAGTCAGGGTTTACGGGCATCACGGCCTCTGCCCGCAGGCTGCCCCCGTCTACACTCCGCGGACCATGGACGGCGCACACGTCCGGCGGCCGGCACGACGGCGGTAGGCTTGATCGTAGACACGAAACGCCCCTAAGCGGCGGGCGATGTGGCGAACCATCAAAAGGGTATTTGGCGAGCCTCATTTTGATATATGGTAGTAGAGATTCTTCGCGTCTTTCAGACTTGACTTTCCCCAATCTGGTCCTTTGGAATCTACAACAGTAGAAATTTTTCGCGTCTTTCAGACCCATTACATCGTCGAATCCGAAGTACTGATCTACAACAGTAGAAATTTTTCGCGTCTTTCAGACATAGACGGGGTCGAACTGGAGGTAAAGATCTACAACAGTAGAAATTTTTCGAGTCTTTCAGACCCATTGAGGGTTTGTCCGTCCGCATGGCGATCTACAACAGTAGAAATTTTTCGAGTCTTTCAGACCTTCTCGTCCGAGAAGAAGTCGACGTATCTACTATAGTAGGAATTCGAACATTCCGGATTCGCGCCGTATGATGATTTACTTCCCGGCGTGATTTCGGTGCTGCTGGCTTTCCGTCTCTTGTTCAGAGATTGTCGCGAAACGTGGCAAAGATAGCATATTCGCCTTGAGTTACGTGTATAAAAAAGGGCGATTCAAAATGAACCGCCCTTTTTCTTGATTTCCGGAAAGTTTTCGGCTTACCGTCCCTGCTCCCGTCCCAAGGCCAGCGCCTTGAGGTTGGTTGTCACGATTTCTTCGCCTTTGCTGCCGAAGATGGCGCGGATGGCCTTTTCGAATTCCTCGTAGGGTAGACCCAGCTTGTCGGCGGCGGCACCCAGGATGACCATGTTGGCCGAACGGGGCGCGTTGATTTCCTTGGCCAGCGCGTCGGCATTGAAGGCGACCATGTTCTTTACCTTTTTCAAGGCCGCTTCCAAGTCAGTGTCGGCCGGATAGTCAGGCACGTTCTTGAAAGGTTCGGTGTTGGTCACCACCCAGCCGCCTTCGTGCAGCATGGGCAGGTAGCGCAAGGCTTCCATGGGTTCGACCGAAATGATCAAGTCGGCCTTTCCTTCGGGAATCAAGTCGGAGCAGATCGGATCGGTGGAGATGCGCAAGTGCGACTGGACGTCACCCCCGCGCTGGCTCATTCCGTGAACTTCGGCCTGCTTCAGGTACATGTTGTTGGCCACGGCGGCACGACCGATGACGGTGGCGATGGAGAGGATGCCTTGTCCTCCCACACCGGCCAATATGATGTCTTTTTTCATTTCTTTGTTCTTGATAAGGTGACTACTTGCTTTCGTTTTTAGCTTTGGCGGCGGCTTTTACGCGACGGGCGGCCGTCTGGATGCATTCCCGGCGCGGCACGATTACCGAAACGCCTTGGTAGGCGATTTCTTCCCTGATGATCCGCACGTTTTCTTCGTGATGGTTCCTCAACGGCTTGATGACGCGGATATGTTCCCGCTCCACGCCCAAGCCGAGGCAGATGGACTCGATCTTGCCGAACGCGGCCGAATCCTGTCCGCCCGTCATGCCGGTGGTGGAGTTGTCGAGGATCATGACGGTGATGTTCGCCTTGTCGTTGACGGCGTCCAGCAATCCCGTCATGCCCGAGTGGGTGAACGTGGAGTCGCCGATAATCGCCACCGCGGGCAGGAATCCGGAATCGGCGGCGCCTTTGGCCATCGTGATGGAAGCACCCATGTCCACCGTGGAGTAGATGGCGCTGTAAGGAGGCAGCGCGCCGAGCGTGTAACAGCCGATGTCGGCGAAGACGTGCCCCTTGTCGAAGTCTTTCATCACTTCGTTCAAGGCCGTATAGGTGTCGGCATGCGGACAGCCCGTGCAGAGCGAAGGCGGACGGGCCACCACCACGTCGGGAATCGCCTCGCCGCAAGTCTTGGGCAGTCCCAGGGCCTTTGCCAGGATATTGGGGTTGAGTTCGCCGTCGCGGGGCAAGGTGCCGTCCAGACGCCCCAGGATACGGCCGCTTTCGTCCAGGTAGCCGCGGAGCAGTTCTTCGTAGATGGGATAGCCTTCTTCCACCACCAATACCTTTTCGCATTCGTCCATCATCTTCTTGACCGAAGCGCGGGGAATGGGGTATTGGCTGATCTTGAGCACCGGATGCGGACATTTGCCGTCGAAATTCTCTTGCAGGTAGTTGTAGCCGATACCGCAGGCGATGATGCCCAGTTTCTTGTCCGTTCCGTCGATGTAGGTGTCGAACCCGTCGTTGAGGGCGCAGTTTTCAAAGGCTTCCTGCTTGCCGAGGAGTTCCTTGTAGAGCTTGCGGGCGTTGGCCGGAAGCAGGATGAAACGTTTGGGATTGGGGTCGAGTTTGATAGGGTTTTGCGGTCTGCGTTCGCCCAATTGCACGCCGCTGCGGCTATGCGCCATACGGGTGGTGACGCGGAACAATACCGGCGTATGCAACTTTTCGGACAAGTCGAACGCATAGCGGATCATGTCGTAGGCTTCCTGCTGGTTGGAAGGCTCCAGGCATGGAATCTGCGCGAAACGGGCGTAATAGCGCGAGTCTTGCTCGTCTTGGGAGGAGTGCATGGAGGGGTCGTCGGCGATAAGATAGACCAAGCCCCCGTTGGCTCCCGTGATGGCGGAATTGGTGAACGGGTCGGCGGCCACGTTCAAGCCCACGTGCTTCATGCACACCAAGGCGCGGCGGCCGGTGTACGAAACGCCGATGGCGGCTTCCATGGCCGTTTTCTCGTTGGTGCTCCATGTACAGTGGATGTTTTCTTCGCGGGCGGTCTTCGCGTGTTGGATGTACTCGGTTATTTCCGTGCTGGGAGTTCCCGGATAGGCGTAAACGCCGGAAATTCCGGCATCCAAGGCCCCTTGGGCGATGGCCTCGTCGCCGAGGAGAAGTAGTTTTTGCATAATATGGTTGTTGTTTGATTATCTTGCCAATGACGAATCCGGACGAATCCGTCCGGGTCAATCCTCAAATATAACGTTTTTTTCCGAAAAACGGGACGGTGCGCCGGGGTGCGCGTGGGAAGCGTTCCGTTGCGAAGGACGCTTGTCGCATGAGCGCGGTTTGCCGGAATCCTTCCGGCGATACGGTTCCTTAGAAGATCACGCCGCTGCCCAGGCAAATCCTGTTGTCGGGCGTGTAGACGACGCCGAATTGCCCGGGGGCGATGCCCTGCACGGCCTCTTCCGCCTCGATGACCCAAAGTCCGTCGGGATTCCGGTACGACTTGCCGGAGGTGAATTCGGGCGTGTGCCGTATCTTGAAGCTCACGTTGACGGCATGGTCGGGCAGGTGTTCGGCCAAGGGAGGTTCGAACAAAGGCTCTCCCATGAAGCGGAACCCGCTCAGGCGTATGGTTTTCCCGTATTGGGCGGACGTCCGGAATCCCTTGGACACATACAGGATGTTTTGCGCGATGTCCTTTTCTATCACATACCAAGGGCCACCGCTCAAGCCGAGTCCTTTCCGTTGTCCGATGGTGTGGAACCAGAAGCCGTGATGGTAGCCGAGCCGTTTGCCGGTTTCCTTTTCGATGATCGGGCCGATCTTTATGCCCAGGTATCGTCTTATGAAGTCGTTGTAGTCGATTTTTCCCAGAAAGCAGATGCCTTGGCTGTCCTTGCGTGTGGCACTTGGCAGCTTGGCGGCCTCGGCCATGGCGCGCACTTCGCTTTTCATCAGGTTTCCGATGGGAAAAACGAGCTTGGAGAGTTGGGCGTGGCTGATTTGTCCCAGAAAGTCGGTCTGATCCTTGACAGGGTCCTTGGCCGTGCTCAGGAAAACGGTCTGATTGTCCTGCAAGGCCTCGATCCGGTCTTTCTCCATGGGCCGGACGGGGCAGGGGAGGTTGTTTTGGAGGCAATTTCTCATGGCCGGGATGTCGGCCTTGTCGAAAAGGCTCGTGGTGGCGTAATGGCCGGTGGCTATCTTGTCGAAATCCTTGCCGTATTTTTCATCGAACGCCCCGAACTTGATGAGCTTGTTGCACATCATGTCGGGATTGGGCGTAAGGCCGCGTTTGACGGTGTCGATGGTGTATTTCACCACGTTGTCCCAATATTCGCGATGCAAGGGCACTATTTCGAGACGACAGCCGTATTTTTTGGCGATGCAGGTGGTGATTTCGATGTCTTCCTCGCTCGGGCAGTCGATGAATCCGTCTTCCTGCTCCATGCCGATGCGGATGTAGAAGATGTCGGGGTCGTAGCCCATTTCCTTGAGACGGTGGACCGTTACCGACGAGTCCACTCCTCCCGAGACCAATGCTGCAATTCGTGTCATGTCCGTAAAATTACATCAAATGCGGAAAACCGCAAGGAATACGACCTTAGGCCGTTTTCAGGACCGGAAATCCTTCGTGACGGTATCCGGGGCGCGGAATCGGCCTGCCGGGACCGAGAAGATGCGGTGTGAACTTCGATGGACCCGCGCAGGTGTTTGGCGGAATGAAGCCGGGTTCCTTGCAGATAAGCTTGATTTTTCCGTTCCAGGACGTCTCGGGAATCCTTTGAGAAGTCGGGTCCGGTAAATGGAAAAGCCGGCTTTCTCTTGAAGAAAGCCGGCTTTCGCGCCGGAATATGTCCGACCAAAGACCGGGTCTAGAATTTCCCTTCCTTGTACTTTTCGCCCACCTTTTCCAACATTTCCTTGGTCATCGTGTCCAGGTCGTAGGCGGGTTTCCAATCCCATTCGGCGCGGGCGCAACTGTCGTCGATGGAGTTGGGCCAGGAATCGGCGATGGCCTGGCGGAAGTCGGGCTTGTAGACGATTTCGAGGTTCGGCATGTATTTCCTTACCGATTCGTACATGTCCTTGGGCGTGACGCTGAAAGCGGCGATGTTGTAGCCGGTGCTGTGCTTGAGGCGGCTCTTTTCGGCATGGAAAAGGTCGATGGTGGCTTTCAGGCAGTCGGGCATGTACATCATGGGAAGCATGGAGTCTTCGGACAAGAAACATTCGAACTTGCCGTACTTGATGGCATCGTAGTAAATCTGCACCGCATAGTCGGTGGTGCCGCCGCCGGGCAGGGTCTCGCTGGAAATGATGCCGGGATAACGGACGCCGCGTATGTCCATGCCGAACTTGTCGATATAGTACTGTCCCAGGAGTTCGCACGATACCTTGGTGATGCCGTACATCGTGGAGGGTTGCAGCACGGTGTCCTGCGGGGTCATGTCGGCGGGCGTGGTAGGCCCGAAGGCCGCCATGGAACTGGGCGCGAAGATACGTTTGATGCCTTTTTCCTTGGCCACGTTGTAAACATTGATGGTGCCGCCCATATTGATGTTCCAGGCCAGCATGGGGTTCTTCTCGCCCACGGCCGAAAGGATGGCGGCCAGATGGAAGATGGCGTCGATCTGGTATTTGTCGATGAGTTCGGCCAGACGCTTGCCGTCCAAAACGTCCAATTGCTCGATGGGGCCTCCCTCCTTGATCTTGTCGGTAACCCGGTTCAAATCCAAATCGGTGGCGATCACGTTCTCACCTCCGTAAATCTTACGCAAGGCACAGGTCAGTTCCGAACCGATTTGTCCGAAAGAACCCGTTAACAGGATACGTTTTATCATTATGATCTTTTTTTATCCAATTCAGCAAGACAAGGAACCCTGTCGCGTTAAGCGATGCTTGCTCCCTGAAACGGGCGCAAATTTACATTTTTTATTGGTTCGGCAGGGAGTTTTTCCCCCTCATTGGCATGTGATTTTATCCGTATGATGCGATGGTCGATAGGGTCGCTTGATGAAAATCCCCGGAAACCCATGCGGATTCCGGGGACCGGTGTCAAGGTGCATTCCGAAAGGGTTATTTCCCCATCACATACGCATCGATGGCCTTGGCCGCCTTGCGTGCCGCACCCATGGCCAGGATGACGGTGGCCGCGCCGCTCACCACGTCGCCCGCGGCGAAGACGCCCGGACGGGAGGTGATGCCGTTCTCATCGGCCACGATACAACCTTTCTTGTTGGTTTCCAGACCTTCTACCGAACGGGCAAGCATCGGGTTGGCGACGGTGCCGAGCGACATGATCACTTCGTCCACCTCCACTTCGAATTCGCTGCCGGGCATTTCCACCGGGCTGCGACGACCCGATGCGTCGGGTTCGCCCAATTCCATGCGGATACATTTGATGGCTCTTACCCAGCCTTTCTCGTCGCCCAGTATTTCCACGGGATTGGTGAGTTCCATGAAGTGGATGCCTTCCTCGTGCGCATGATGCACTTCTTCCTTGCGTGCCGGCATTTCATTTTCGGTACGGCGGTAGATGATATACACTTCCGAACCGAGACGCCTGGCGGTGCGGGCGGCATCCATCGCCACGTTGCCGCCGCCGACCACGGCCACTTTCTTGCCGATGAACACGGGCGTGGAATAATCCTCGCGGTAGGCTTTCATCAGGTTGGAACGCGTGAGCAGTTCGTTGGCCGAAACCACGCCGTTGAGGTTTTCTCCGGGAATGTTCATGAAACGGGGCAGTCCCGCACCCGATCCGATAAACACGGCATCGTACTTTTCCACGTCCATGAGGTGGTTCACGGTATCGGTCTTGCCGATGATGACGTCCGTCTCGAATTCGACGCCCAATTTCTTGAGGTTCTCGATTTCGTTCGCCACGATGGCCTTGGGCAGACGAAATTCGGGAATGCCGTACACCAATACGCCGCCGGCCTTGTGAAGGGCTTCGAACACGGTTACCGAATAGCCTTTCTTGGCCAAGTCGCCGGCGCAGGTCAGGCCCGCCGGGCCGCTGCCGACCACGGCCACCTTCTTGCCGTTGGAAGCCGGTTTTTCCACTTTCGCCCCGCCGTTGGCGCGCATGTAGTCGGCCACGAAACGTTCCAGCTTGCCGATGGCCACCGCGTCGAACTTCTTGCCCATGACGCAGGAACCCTCGCATTGCGATTCCTGCGGGCAGACGCGGCCGCAGACCGCGGGCAAGGCCGAGTCGATGGCGATGACACGTGCCGCTTCCGCGAAATCGCGCTGCGTGATCTGATGGATGAACTGCGGAATCTTGATGGAAACCGGGCAGGCTTCCATGCAAGCGGGCTTCTTGCATTGCAGGCAGCGGGAAGCTTCCAATACGGCCTCTTCCTCATTGTATCCCAGGCAGACTTCCTTGAAATTGCGGCTGCGTTCCACGGGATCCTGTTCCTTGACGGGAATCCTTTTTTTCTTGTCGAACGCGCATTGTCCGTCCTCGCAGGCGCGCAACGCGGCCGATTCCTCCACGGCGGCGGCCAGGTTGCAACGGTGGTCTTCGGTGTCCTTGGCTATTTCGTGTTGGCGGTACATGCCTTGACGGCGCATGGCTTCGTCGAAATCCACTTGATGGGCGTCGAATTCGGGACCGTCCACGCAGGCGAACTTGGTCTTTCCGCCTACCGTCACGCGACAAGCCCCGCACATGCCCGTGCCGTCTACCATGAGCGTGTTGAGGCTCACCACCGTGGGAATGCCGTATTCCTTGGTGAGCAGCGAAACGAACTTCATCATGATCATCGGGCCGATGCAGATCACTTGGTCGTACTTCTTGCCCTTGTTGTCGACAAGGTCCTTTATCAAGTCCGTCACCCGGCCGTGGAAGCCGGCGCTTCCGTCATCGGTGCAAAGGAACACTTCCTTGGCCACCGCGCGCATCTCCTTTTCGAGCACGAAGAGGTTGGCCGAACGGGCACCCAGGATCACGTCGCAGGAGACACCGTTCTCGTGCATCCATTTCACTTGGGGATATACGGGTGCCGCCGCGAAACCGCCGGCGACGAAAAGGATATTGCGTTTTTTGACTTCCACCGGTTCTTCGTCGATGAAATCCGAGGGACGTCCCAACGGGCCTACCACGTCCTGGAAGCATTCGCCCACGTTGAACGTGCCCAGTTTCTTGGTAGACGCGCCCAACATCTGGAAAACGATGCGGATCGTGCCGCGTCGGGTGTCGTAATCGCAAACGGTGAGCGGGATACGTTCGCCCTTTTCATCGGGAATGACGATGAGAAACTGTCCGGGCTTGGCCGAATCGGCCAGACGCGGCGCGTACACCTGCATGCTGATGATTTCAGGAGCCAGGGTCTCTTTCTCCAAAATTTCAAAGCGTCTTGTTGCCATCATTACGATTTTTTTCTGCGCTTGCCCGGTTTCGTTTCGCGGGTCACATCCGCGTCCCTGCGGGTTTTCCGGCCGGCAGCGTTGTTATGACTTTGTTTTTTTGATTCTTCTTCAAAGACCGATTTCTCAAAAGCCGAGAAGTCGTAGCCTCTCTTTTTCTTGCCACGGCTTTCCGTGCCGTATTCGTCCGCGTCGGGGTCCACCATCTTGCGCCAGCCCGATTTTTCCGACTTGATTTCCTTGGCGCGGTATTTGTCGTCGCTTCTGCGGGAATAAGGTTTTTCCCCGCGTCCCCTTCCGGAACCGGAAGGCTTTCCGTCCTTGTCCGAGGCCGGTTCGGCGAACAGTTTGCGGTCGCCCCATACGGTATGGTTCAATCCCTCCAGTATGTCCCGGCAGAAACGTTTGTCCACTTCCACGAACGAGCAGGTCTTGTAGATCTCGATTCGTCCGATCTGGGCTTCCTTGGTGCCGATGCTGTCGTTGATGATGCCCAGCATGTTCTGCGGTTTGAGCCCGTCCATGTGGCCGAGGTTGACGAAAATGCGTTCGAGCCCGTCAGCCACGCCTTTCTGCCCGCGTTTCGAATCGCCCCTGAGCTGCTTGCCCTTGTCGGCGGGACGGCTCAGGTCTTCCACCATGGGCGCGTTGGCGTAGTATTCCGAAAAACGGTTGAACTCGCGCCATACGAAGCGTTTGATGATTTCTTCCTTGCTCAGGTCCTGCAGTTTTTCATAGATGCCGGGGAGGTAGTTCTCTATCGGACCGGCACCGTCGCCCATGTCGAGCTGCATCATGCGGTTTATCTGGTAAAGTAGCTGTTTTTCGCAGATTTCCTCGCCTTGAGGCACGGGTTGCAGGACGAAATCTTTCTTGAGTACTTTCTGTATGTCCCTGAGCCGGCCTCTTTCGCGCGGGGTGATGATGGCGATGGATATGCCGGTGGCCGAGGCCCTTCCGGTACGTCCGCTGCGGTGCACGTATTGTTCGGTCTCGTCGGGCAGGTTGTAGTTGAGCACGTGCGTGAGGTTGTTCACGTCCAATCCGCGCGCGGCCACGTCGGTGGCTACCAGCAGTTGCAGGTTCTTGAGCCGGAATCGGCTCATGGCGTTGTCGCGTTGGGCCTGCGAAAGGTCTCCGTGCAAGGCATCGGCGTTGTATCCGTCCTTGATAAGTTGTTCGGCCACTTCCTGGGTTTCGCGGCGGGTGCGGCAGAAGATGATGGAATAGATTTCGGGATAAAAGTCGATGATACGTTTCAAGGCCAGGTAGCGTTGGCGCGAATTGACCATGTAGTAGTGGTGCGTCACGTTGGCCGAACCCTCGTTGCGCGAACCGATCGTGATTTCCTGCGGTTCGTCCATGTAATGGTTCGCCAACGTGCGGATTTCCTTGGGCATCGTGGCCGAAAAAAGCCATGTATGCTTGTCTTGGGGCGTGGTTTCGAGAATGCCGTCCAATTCGTCGCGGAAGCCCATGTTGAGCATCTCGTCGGCCTCGTCGAACACCACGGTCTTCAATCCGCCGAAGTCTATCTTTCCGCGGCGGATGATGTCGAGCATACGGCCCGGCGTGGCCACCACGATCTTCACGCCACGGGATATTTCGTCCAGTTGGCGTTCGATGCTGGCGCCTCCGTAAACGGCACAGATGCGCAGGTTCTTGATGTTCTTGCCGAAGTTCTTGAGGTCTTTGGCTATCTGCATGCAAAGTTCCCGTGTGGGGCTCAATACCAAGGCTTCCACGCCCGGTTGGTCAGGATGGCATTTCTGCAGGAGAGGCAAGCCGAACGCGGCCGTTTTTCCGGTTCCGGTCTGTGCCAAGGCGATCATGTCGGTTTCGGTGGTCAGCAATACGGGCAAAACCTTGGCTTGTACAGGCATAGGTTCCGAAAAACCAAGGTCTTGGATGGCGGACAGGATTTCCGGCCGCAAATCAAATTCTGAAAAAGTCATAAAATTTATAGAGTATTAAACCGATAAAGGTACATCTTTTGAATTGATTTGTGAAATTGCGACCCTGGCACGGGCTTTTATGGAACGTTTCCAATCCGCTTGCGGCATGTCTCCGGGTTTTCAGGGGAAAAAGGGAAGCGGCCGCACGAACGAATGTCCGTACGGCCGCTTCCTTGAAAATTCCTTGCTTTTTCATCGTGCGGTGTTCCCCGGCGCCTTTGGATGGGGGACGGGTGTCGCCGCAGATGCTATTGCAGCTTGGCGACGGCTTCCTTGATGCGCTTGGCGCTTTCGCGGAGCTTGTCTTCGCCGGTGGCGTAGGAGATACGGATGCTCTTGGGGTCGCCGAACGAATCGCCGCCGACCAAGGCCACGTGGGCTTCGTCCAGGAGGAAGTTGGCCAAGTCGTCGCCGCAAGTGATTTCCTTGCCGTTGAATTTCTTGCCGATCAGTTGTTCGATATTGGGGAAGATGTAGAACGCGCCCGTGGGGACGTTCACTTTCAATCCCGGAATATCGCGCAACAGTTCCAGCATCATGTCGCGGCGCTTGCGGAACGTGGCTACCATGTCCTTGAGTTCTTCCGATTTCTGCGGATCCTGCAGCATCGCGGCCACGGAAGCCTTTTGGGCGATGGAGGAGGCCGCCGAGGTCATCTGGCCCTGTATCTTGTTGCAGGCCGCCGCGATTTCCGTGGGCGCGGCGATGTAACCGATACGCCAGCCGGTCATGGCGAAGCCCTTGGAAACGCCGTTGATGATGATGATCCGGTCGCGGAGGGTCTCGAACTGTGACAGGCTTTCGAATTTTCCTTCGAACGTGATCAGTTCGTAGATTTCGTCGGAAAGGATGTAAACCTGCGGATGCTTGGCCAGCACGTCGGCCAAGGCTTTCAGTTCCTCGCGGTCGTAGACCATGCCGGTAGGATTGCTGGGACTGTTGAAGATCACCAGCTTGGTGCGGGGCGTGATGGCGGCTTCCAATTTGGCGGGCGTGATCTTGAAGTTGTCTTCGATGCCGGCGGGAACCAGCACGGGCACGCCTTCGGTAAACTTGACCATTTCAGGGTACGATACCCAGCAGGGGGCGGGAATGACCACTTCGTCGCCGGGATTGATCATGGCCATCAACACGTTCATGATGGCATGCTTGCCGCCGTTGCCTACCACGATCTGGTCGGGAGAGAACGTGAGCTTGTTGTCGCGCGAAAGCTTGGTGCAGATGGCTTTGCGCAAGTCCGGGTATCCCGGTACGGGAGGATAGTGCGTGAAGTTGTTTTCGATGGCCGCGATGCCGGCGTCCTTGATGACTTGCGGCGTGTCGAAATCAGGTTCGCCCACGCTGAGGTTGAT
The DNA here is from genome assembly GCA_910578275.1 of uncultured Bacteroidales bacterium. Lineage (GTDB taxonomy): Bacteria > Bacteroidota > Bacteroidia > Bacteroidales > P3 > Pullibacteroides. The sequence goes on from CAJTPR010000005.1 coordinate 11,470, forward strand.
CACGTCGATGCCTTGTTCTTGCATGCTGCGGCTGCGTTTGCTCATGCCGAGGGTGGCGGAGGGAGCCATTTCGAGCACGCGTTTCGATAAAGTTGCCATAATGTTATGTTTTTAAGAAAAAACCCTGCTTTGCGTAGGTTTTACGTAAGGCAGGGTTTCGATTTCACAAAGGAAAGTCCGTTTATTCTTCGGCGGGCGCCGGTTCCGCGACCGGTTGCGCGACAGGCAACTGCGAGGGAAGTACCGACTGCTGTTCGACGGTCAGCTCGGTTTGCGGGGCTCCGTTGCCGGAACTGTGCTTGGGAATGGAATAAGCGGCGATAAGACTCAGGAAGAGCAATACCACGGAAAGGATCCAAGTTCCTTTTTCAAGGAAATCGGCCGTCCTGCGAACGCCCATGATCTGATTGGCCTGACCTCCGAAAGTGGATGAAAGACCGCCACCTTTGGGGTTTTGAATCAATACAATAAGTCCCAAAAGCACGCAGACGATCAGGATCAAAACCGAGATGAAAATGTAAAAGCCCATCTTATGCTACTGTTATTTAATATGATAATCCCTCTTTACGTTACGTATGAGGTTGGCAAAGTAACTACTTTTTTCGGGAAATTTCAAGCGCAAATTTTCGTAGATGGCGATGGCTTTTCCGGGCGCGTTGTTTTCCAGGTACATTTGTGCCAAGGTTTCGCTGCCGAAACTGAAATCTTCCCGGTTGCTGTGTCCGGTGTCGGGGTCGTAGGCGTCGTAGTCGAAAGTGTCGTCTATGGCCACAGGGTGTCGGGAATTCCCGTTCAGGAAATTGTCTATGATGGAGTTGGCATCCGTTTTCCGGGGCGTTTCTTGTCCGTTCCGGGCTTTGTTGAGGAGCGTGCGGACCATTTCCACGTTCACGGCCGGGGCGGGCGTGAATCCGGGTTCCGCCTGCCGTTGCCGCGTCGTGTTCCTCGATTTCGGCAATGCTTGGCTCCAAGGGGAAAAGCTTTCGACATGGCGGCGGGGCAACGCTTCTTCCTGCGTCGGTACGGGAACGGTACGGGGTGCGGGCATGGGCCGCAAGCTTTCCACTTGTTCCTTGAGCCTTGCGCGGTCGGGCAGGTTGATGGCCGTTGCGGGCAAGGCGGCCTTGTAGGCGGCCTGGTCGTCCGTCTGCCTGAGGTTGAGCAGGAACATGAGCCTGGCGCATTGGCAATACGGGTAACGGATGGTAAGTTCCTTGTACTCCAACAGGCTGTCTTGGTCGAAGGCGGCCGGATCCCTGTTCACGAGCGAGATGTTTTTCCCCATAATTGACAAAGATACGGCTTTTGCGCATATCTTCCCTTTCCGGATGCGGCAGGGGGTGCGCCCGGTTCCGAAAAAAAGCATATCTTTGTCATCGGAACTGTGGACAGATTTGGCTGCTTGCTACCACGTTAAAAAAAGCTAAAATGCGATTCGTACCTTGCGTATCTTGCATTTGTGCACGTATAATCCAGGCAGGCTTCTCGTAGGATCCACGTTTCGGTAAACGTTTAACCCTAAAAAACATACTGAAATGTCGTATTTGTTCACTTCAGAATCGGTTTCCGCCGGGCATCCCGACAAGGTGGCCGATATGATTTCGGATTCGTTGCTCGACGAATTCCTGCGTCAAGACCCGGCCTCCAAGGTGGCTTGCGAGACGCTCGTCACCACGGGCCTGGTGGTTTGTGCCGGCGAGGTAAAGACCGAGGGATATGTGGATATCCAGCAGACGGCCCGCGAAACCATTCGCGAAATCGGCTATACCAAGGGCGAATATCAGTTCGAGGCGAATTCCTGCGGCGTGATCTCGACGATTCACAGCCAGTCGCCCGACATCAACCAGGGCGTGGAACGCAAGAAAGAGGAAGAGCAAGGCGCCGGGGACCAGGGCATGATGTTCGGCTACGCATGCCGCGACACCGAGGATTTCATGCCTCTTCCTATCTATATCGCCCATGCCCTTCTCAAGGAATTGGACGCCATCCGCAAGGCAGGCAGGAAAATGACCTACCTGCGTCCCGATGCCAAGAGCCAGGTCACCGTCAAGTATTCGGACGACGGCCGTCCCGAATGTATCGACACCTTGGTGGTTTCCTGCCAGCACGACGAGTTCGACGGCGAGAAAAAGATGATAGAGAAGATCACCGAAGACGTCCGCACGATCGTCATTCCCGCCTTGTTGAAGAAGATGCCCAAGGAGATCAAGGACTTGTTCTCCAAGAAATACAAGTTGTTCGTGAATCCTACAGGCAAGTTCGTCATCGGCGGCCCCCATGGCGACACGGGCCTGACGGGCCGCAAGATCATCGTGGACACCTATGGCGGCAAGTCGGCGCACGGCGGGGGCGCGTTTTCGGGCAAGGATTCGTCGAAGGTAGACCGTTCGGCGGCCTACGCCATGCGGCACATCGCCAAGAACCTCGTGGCCGCGGGCGTGTGCGACGAGGTCATGGTGCAGGTGGCCTATGCCATCGGCGTGGCGCAACCGGTGGGCCTTTTCGTCAATACGTTCGGTACTTCGCACGTGGCGATGACCGACGGCAAGATCGCCGACGTCATCCGTCAGAACGTGGACTTGCGTCCCTATGCCATCGTCCGGCGTTTCGGTTTGCGCAACCCCGTCTTCAAGCCTACGGCGAGTTACGGCCATTTCGGCCGCAAGCCCTACAAGGAGGAGGTGGAAGTATTTTACCGCGATGCCGATACCAAGGTGAAGAAGTCGGGAAAGACCGAAAGGTATTTCAAGACCGTGGAGTTCTTCGCTTGGGAAAAGACCGAACTGGTGGCTTCCTTCAAGAAACTTTTCAAGGTGAAATAAATGGCAGGACGGCGCGGCCATGTCTGTCCGGATGTTGCCGTGGCGTCGCGTCTTGCAAGGAAGTTTAAGATGAATCCGTAAGGCCGGCGGTATCCGGGCACACCCGGACACCGCCGGATGATTTCGTTTCCATGACGAACCGAGTCTTGAAAAACGCCTTCCTCGTGAACGAAGGCAAATGCGAAAAGGGCGGCTTGCATCTCAAAGACGGCAAGATCGCGGCCGTGCTCGACCCTGAGCGTTGCGAAGCCTTGGCCCGTGAGCCGGAGGCGGGCGAAATCCTGGATTTGCAAGGTGCATACGTGCTGCCCGGCGTGATAGACGACCATGTGCATTTCAGGCAACCGGGCCTCACGCGCAAAGGCGACATCGCTTCCGAATCGGCGGCGGCCTTGCGGGGTGGGGTCACGTCGTTCATGGATATGCCCAATACTGTTCCGCCCACGCTTACCCAGGAACTGCTTCGGCGGAAATACGACATGGCCGCCCGTGACAGCCTGGTCAACTATTCCTTTTACATGGGCTGCAGCGAGGAGAACATCGACCAGGTGCTGGCTACCGACCCTGCGCAAGTCTGCGGTATCAAGTTGTTCCTGGGTTCGTCCACGGGTAATATGCTGGTGAACGATGCCGATTACCTGGAAAGGCTTTTCAAGGAATCGCCGGCCTTGATCGCGGTGCATTGCGAAGACGAGGAAATCATTCGTCGCAACGGTGAACGGTTCAAGCGGGAATACGGGCTGGACGCGCCTTTTTCGATTCATTCACGGATAAGGAACGAGGAGGCTTGCTTCAAGTCTTCGGCCAAGGCGGTGGATTTGGCCAGGAAACATGCCCGAAGGCTGCATATCCTCCATATCTCCACGCAAAGGGAATTGTCGTTGCTCGATGAAGGATTGATTTCGGGCGAGGTGTGCACCAATTACCTTTGGTTTACCCAAGACGACTATGCAAGCAGACGTTGGCGCATCAAATGCAATCCCGCCATCAAGACCGGGGTCGACCGGGAGGCCTTGCGCCAGGCCGTGAAGGCGGGCAAGGTGAACGTGGGCACCGATCATGCGCCCCATACGGTCGAAGAAAAAGACAGGCCCTATTTCGAATGTCCTTCGGGAACGCCGGGCGTGCAGCACAGTCTGCCGCTCATGCTCGAATTGGCCTGCCAAGGCGTGTTCTCGTTGCCCGAGGTGGTCGAGGCCATGTGCCATCGCCCTGCCAGGATATTTGGCGTAAAGGAGAGAGGTTTCCTGCGTCCGGGCTACGCCGCCGACTTGGCGGTGGTCGATCCGCGGGAGGAATGGACGGTAAGTCCCGGAAATATCGCCTACGCCTGCGGATGGAGTCCGCTCGAGGGGGAACGGTTGCATGGAAAGGTGCGGATGACCTTCGTCAACGGTCATCTCGTTTATCGTGACGGGACGATCCTACGTCCCGATCATCGCGGTCAGCGGCTTGTGTTCGAACCTGTCCGCTGAATCCGCCAAGGTATTTTTATGCTCCGTAGTCCTTGCCTCAGGCTCGTTCCAGTTTGGCGAACTTGGAGAACAACGTCTTTTCACCCACGCCCGGCGTGTCGAACCTTACCACGAATTTTCCATTTGCTCCGTCTCCGCTCGTCGAGACTACGGTACCGGTGCCGAATTTGGCGTGTTTCACGCGGTCTCCCGCCGCAAAGTCCGTTGCCGGCTGCGTATTCGGGCTCATGTTCGCGCCCTTGTTCAGATCCGACAATTTCTTGAATCGTCCCGAATTCAAGTCGGGTTTGGGTTTGACCACGACCACGGTCGGGGAGGGCATCCGTTTCATGGGCGCCCAGGATTCGAAATCGTCGTCGAATCCGGCATTCGCGAAAGGATTGCTTTGCAGTATTTCCGGATTTTCGAGATGGGAGGCGTCGAGTTCCAGCAGGAAACGGCTCGGTTCGCAAAGATCCGTTTCGCCCCAACGCATGCGGCTGTTGGCGAACGAGAGCCAGAGTTCCTTTTCGGAACGGGTCACGGCCACGTAGAACAACCGTCGTTCCTCTTCTATTTCTTCGCGCGTGTCGCTGCTTTGTCCCGAGGGAAAGAGGTTTTCTTCACAACCTACGACGAAGACGTAAGGAAATTCAAGGCCCTTGGCGGCGTGTACGGTCATGAGCGTCACCTTGTCGGCGTCGGGATAGTCTTTCTTGTCGTCCTGGTCGGTGAGCAGGGCCACGTCCTGCAGGAAATGGTCGAGCGTGACGATGCCTTCTATCGCCACCATTTCGCCCGTTTCCTCGTCTACGCGCAAGGGTTCTTCCTCGCAAAACGTCTTTACCGCGTTGAGCAGTTCTTCCACGTTGTTGAGACGGCTTTCGCTTTCAGGCGTTTCTTCCTGCTTGTATTCATGTCCCAGGCCGCTTGCGTTCCAGATGAGCTTGGCCATCTCGAAGGCGTCGGTCTCGTAGAACTTCGCGTTCAGTCCGAGTATCGTGTCCATGAGCGAAAAGAGCTTGGCACGTGTGCCGGAGTTGACCGACCTGGCCACCGAAAGTCCGAATTGCTGCAAGGCCTGCGGTGAGGAAAAGGCTTCTTCGGGTGCGCCCATGTTGACCAGCAAGCGGCGCAGGTTCTCGTTTTCGGGCATGTTCGCGGGCATGTTTTCCGAACGCAGGTACAGGATGCCGTCCCAGATGCAGCCTCCGTACAAGGCACCCAGCAGGCGCAGCCGCGAGATCGTGGTCTCGCCTATGCCTCTGGCCGGATTGTTGATGCAGCGCAACAACGCCTCTTCGTCCTTGGGGTTGGTCACCCAGCGGAAATAGGCCAGGATGTCTTTTATTTCCTTGCGGCGGTAAAAACTCAGTCCGCCATAGATCCGGTAAGGGATGTTGAGCTTGCGCAAGGCGTCTTCGATGCTCTTGCTTTGGCTGTTGGTGCGGTACAACACGGCGAAATCCTTGGGGCGTGCCTGGCGGTTCATCCGTGTCTGGAATATCCGGTGCGCCACGTTTTCGGCTTCCGCCTTGTCGCTCTGCGAGCGGATCAGGTGTACTTTCCCGCCTTCCTCGTTGTCGGTCCAGATCTTTTTGGGAATACGGTCCTTGTTGTGCTCTATGATGGAGTTGGAAAGTTGCACGATATGCCCGCACGAACGGTAATTCTGTTCCAGCTTGAACTTCAGCATTTGCGGATAGTCGTGTTCGAAATTCAGGATGTTCCGGATGTTCGCGCCGCGAAAGCTGTAGATGCTTTGCGAGTCGTCGCCCACCACGCAGATGTTCTTGTGGCCGGCGGCCAGTTTCTTGACGATGAGGTATTGGGCGTAGTTGGTATCCTGGTACTCGTCCACCATGATGTGCATGAAACGGCTTTGGTATTTGCGGAGCGTTTCGGGAAAATCCCTGAAAAGCACGTTGGTGTTGAACAGCAGGTCGTCGAAGTCCATGGCCGAGGCTTGGCGCATGCGGCGGTCGTATTCCAGGAAGATACGGCCCATGTCGGGCATGCGCATGCGGCGGTCCTCTTCGAGAAAGGCATTGTTCTCGGCGTAGTATTGGGCGGAAATCAGGCTGTTTTTCGCCATGGAGATACGGTAGAGGACTTTCGATTCCTTGTATTGCTTGGGGTCGAGGTTGAAATCCTTGACGATTTTCTTGATGAGCGACTTGCAGTCGTCCGTGTCGTAGATGCCGAAAGTCTTCTGGTAACCTATCAGTTCGGCCTCGGCGTGCAGTATCCTCGAAAAGATGGAGTGGAATGTTCCCATCCAGAGCGACTTGGCGCCGGGTCCCACCAGGTCCGTGATACGGTTTTTCATTTCACGGGCCGCCTTGTTGGTGAAGGTGAGTGCGAGTATGCGGAAAGGATCGGCGCCTTGTTCCAACAAATGGGCGATGCGGTAAGTAAGCGTGCGCGTCTTGCCCGAACCGGCCCCGGCAATGATCATCACTGGCCCCTCGATATGTTCGGCGGCGGCCCGTTGTTCCGGGTTCAAGCCATCCAATAAGCTCATTTTTATATATTTATGCGTGATTTGGAGATGGGAGCACAAAGGTAGTGGAAAAATGGAAATGTGCCGGTTTTTTTCCTACTTTTGCGCTATCTGCTTATATGGCCATGGAAATAAAAATTTTAGATGAACGCAATTCCTGGTTCTTGCGTTTCATGTCGGAGCTCAGGGACAGGCAAATCCAAAGGGATTCCATGCGTTTTCGTACGAACTTGCGCCGTATCGGCGAGATTTTCGCTTACGAGATCAGCAAGGAACTTGCCTATCAGATGCAGACGGTACAGACACCCTTGGGCGAAAAGGCCATGAACCTTCCCGTGGAGGATCCCGTGGTGGCCAGCATCTTGCGGGCGGGACTTTCGTTGCATGAGGGCATCCTTTCGTTTTTCGACAGGGCGGAAAACGCCTTTATTTCCGCTTATCGCAAGCATGACGAGACGGGCGCGTTCCAGATCAAGATGGACTATGTCTCGTGCCCCGACCTGCAAGGCAAGCCGCTTATCTTGTGCGATCCGATGCTTGCCACCGGCTCGTCGATGGCCGTTTGCCACAAGGCGTTGATGGAATACGGTACGCCGCGTCACACGCATCTGGTTTCCGTCATCGCCGCCCAGGAAGGCATCGACTACCTGCAAAAACAGATTCCTTCCGGCGACTGCACGCTTTGGATCGGTTCGGTGGACGAGGAACTTACCGCGCAGTCGTATATCGTGCCCGGCCTTGGCGACGCGGGCGACCTGGCGTTCGGGAAAAAATTGCAAAACTAGAAGTCGGTACCCATGCTTTTGCTTATCTTCTATCTGCTTCTGGCCCTTTGCGTCTCTTTCGTCTGTTCGGTATTGGAGGCGGTGTTGCTTTCCACGCCGGTTTCTTATATCGAGGTGATCAAGAGCCAGGTGAAACTGGCCGTTTCCAAAAACGGCCTGACGCATCATTTGCATCGGAGAATGAAGTCGGCCCTCATTTTCCTGAAGGCCAAGAACGGCATCGACCGTTCCCTTTCTTCCATCCTGTCGCTCAATACCGTGGCGCATACCGTCGGGGCGGCGGGCGTGGGCGCGCAAAGCGCCAAGGTCTTCGGAAATGCCTATGTGGGCATGACTTCGTTCATCCTTACGTTCGTCATCCTGGTTTTCTCCGAGATTTTCCCCAAGAGCCTGGGAACGCGCTATTGGCGCAGCCTTTGTTTGCCTTCCGGTCATGTGATTCGTGTCCTGGTCTGGATCTGCTATCCGTTGGTGATCCTTTCGGAGGGCATTTCGTGGCTGGTGACGCGGGGAAAAAGGGACCCGGGCGTGAGCCGCGAGGAGGTTTCGGCCTTGGTGAACATCGGCTCCAAGGAAGGCATCTTCACGCAGGAGGAATTACGCGGACTGCGCAGCATGCTCGACTTGCGTAACCTGCGGGTGCGCGACATCATGACCCCGCGCATGGTGGCCGTGACCGCCTGCGAGGAAATGACGTTGGGAGCGTTCTATCGCGGAAAGAATTACCTAAAATATTCGCGTATTCCCGTGTACGAGGAAGAAAATCCCGATCATATCACGGGCTTCGTGTTGCTCAAGCACGTATTCGAGCAACTGGCCGCCGACCGTTTCGACTTGAAGCTCAAATCGATAAAACGTCCCATCTTCATCGCGGTGGAGAGCCAGAAACTGCTTTCGCTCTGGAACCGGATGCAGCAGATTCCCGAATCCGGAACGGAAGAGGAAAGCCGTCAGGGACGCAAGAAACGCGAGCAGATCGCCATGGTCGTGGATGAATACGGCAGTTTCGTGGGCATCGTCACCGTGGAAGACATGGTGGAGACCATGTTGGGAATGGAAATCGTGGACGAGAAGGATACCATCACCGACATGCAGCAATATGCCCGGCAGAAATGGATTTCCTCAAAGACATATCACCGTCTCGACCGGGGCGAAGAAGAGAATGAGTCCGTGCAAGCCCGTCAGTAGCGTATATTGTCTATCAGCCTGACGTTTCCCATCCATACCGCGATGAAACCGACGTTTCCTTTCGCGGCCGCGTCCGGTCGGAGCGGTTGCAGGTCGTGGGGGCGGGCTATCTCGAAGTATTCCAGTTTCATTTCAGGCACGGCAGTAATCCGTCTTTCCACCCATTCCTTTATTTCCCGACAGGATTTTTCCGCCATTTCCGTGCTTTTTTTCAGCGTGGCGTGGATATAAGGGGCCTTGGCCCTGTCTTCCGGCTTGAGCAGGGCGTTTCGGCTGCTCAATGCCAGACCGTCGTCGGCGCGTTTGATGGGGCAGGGCACGATTTGCGTCTTGATGCCCATTTGGCGTACCAGGTCCTGGATGATAGCCACTTGCTGGAAGTCTTTTTCGCCGAAGTAGGCGCGGTCGGGTTCCACCAATTCGAACAGGAGTCCCACTACGACTCCCACGCCCTTGAAATGACCGGGACGCCGGGCACCCTCCATGACTGTTTCCAGCGTGCCGAAGGAATACGATTTGACGGCTTCCCCCTTAGGATACATTTCTTCTTCGGACGGGGCGAATACTATGTCGCAACCGTTTTCTCGCAACAGTTCGCTGTCGGCTTCGAAATGGCGCGGGTAGTTCTTCAGGTCGTCGGGATTGTTGAATTGGATGGGGTTGACGAAGACGCTGGCCACGAAGAGGTCGTTTTCGGCGCGGGCGCGTTCGAAAAGCGAGGCGTGGCCGGCATGCAGGGCCCCCATCGTGGGCACGAACCCCACGCTCTTGCCGTTTCGGCCGGCACGGAGGGCTTCGCTCAATTCTTTTTTTGTTTTGCAGACAATCATGGTTTTACACTTGCGTGCAATTTGGAAATTTTCTGAAAAAGTTCAAACAAGGTCGAAACCGGAACGATTTTCGATTGGAATTCCGGTTTCATTCCTTTCAGTCCGTATCGTGAAACGAATATTTGCTCGAAACCCAGTTTCTCGGCTTCCGCCAGGCGTTGCTCGAGGCGGCTTACGGGACGGATTTCGCCCGTCAGTCCCACTTCGGCGGCGAAACAGTATTTCGGATCGAGCGGAATATCCTGCCCGGAACTGAGCACGGCGGCGATGACGGCCAGGTCGATGGCCGGATCGTCCACGCGCAGGCCGCCGGCGATGTTCAAGAAGACGTCCTTCTGGTTCAAGCGGGCACCGCAGCGTTTCTCGAGCACGGCCAGCAGCATGTTGAGCCGCCTCAGGTCGAAGCCCGTGGCCGAACGTTGAGGAACGGAATAGGCCGTGGGGCTTACCAAAGCCTGCACTTCCACCATGATGGGCCGCAAGCCTTCCAAGGTGGCGGCGATGGCCGTGCCGCTAAGTTGTTCCTCGCGTCGGGAGAGCAGTATTTCGGAGGGATTCTCCACTTCGCGCAGTCCGTTGCCTTGCATTTCGTAGATGCCTATTTCGTTGGTGCTTCCGAAACGGTTCTTGATGGAACGCAAGATACGGTAGCCGTAGTTGCGGTCGCCCTCGAAGTGGAGTACCGTGTCCACGATATGTTCCAGGATCTTGGGGCCGGCCAGGTTGCCGTCTTTGGTGATGTGCCCGATGACGAATACGCTCACGCCCGATTCCTTGGCGTAACGCTGCAATTGGGCGGCGCATTCCTTTATCTGGGATATGCTTCCCGCCGAAGCGTCGATGACCGGGGTGGAAAGGGTCTGTATGGAGTCGGCCACCAGTATGTCGGGTTGCAGCCGGGCGGCTTGCGTGAAGATGTCGTCCAGGTTGGTTTCGGTGAGGATGAAGCAGTTGTTGGGCGTGAGGCCGAGGCGTTCGGCACGCATCTTGAGCTGTTGGCCGCTTTCTTCTCCGCTCACGTACAGGATTTTTTGGTTTCCAGGTATTTGCAAGGCCACTTGCAACATCAGGGTGGATTTTCCGATGCCTGGTTCGCCTCCGATGAGCACGAAAGAGCCCGGTACCAGCCCCCCGCCCAACACGCGGTCCAGTTCCCGGTTGCCCGTATCCAATCGTGTCAAGGCGTGGCTTGCGATGTCTTGGATAAGCAAGGGCTTGTTTTTTCCTTGCTCGGGGGCGAACGTCAGGCCTTGCTGCCATGCCTGTCGATCCGTCCGCCCGATCACTTCCTCGGTATAGGTGTTCCATTCCCCGCAGGAAGGGCACCGCCCCACCCATTTTGGGGATTGCGCCCCGCAGTTGGAGCAAAAGAAAGCGGTTTTGGTCTTGGCGGTCTTGGCCATGGATGCGGAATTTGGCGGAAGTTATTTCAAGTCGCTGCCGATAAGCCGCAAGAACTCCATGCGTGTCTTGGAATCGCTCAGGAAACCGCCTGTGAAGTCGGAGGTGGTAGTGACCGAATTTTGTTTCTGCACTCCGCGCATCGACATGCAAAGGTGCTGTGCCTCGATCACCACGGCCACTCCGAGCGGATTGAGCGCGTTTTGTATACATTCCTTTATCTGCGTGGTGAGTCTTTCCTGCACTTGCAGGCGGCGGGCAAAGACGTCCACGATGCGGGGAATCTTGCTGAGCCCCACGATATGCCCGTTGGGGATATAGGCCACATGCGCCTTGCCGAAGAAAGGGAGCATGTGGTGTTCGCACAGCGAATAGATCTCGATGTCCTTGACGATGACCATCTGCTTGTAGTCTTCCTTGAACATCGCGCTTTTGAGAATCGCCACCGGATCTTGTCCGTATCCTTGCGTGAGGAACTGCATGGCCTTGGCTACCCGTGCGGGGGTGGCCAGCAGGCCTTCCCGTCCGGCATCTTCGCCCAAGAGGTTCAAAATATCCTTGTAATGTCCGGCCAGTTTTCCGGTAAGTTCCGCCGGATAGACGTCTTCTTTCTTATAACCCTTGTTCATTTTCCTTTCGTATGAACCGCCCTAAGCGGCGATTGCAAAGTTACATCATTTTGCAGATGGCTTTTCGTTTTGTTATCAAGAGAAAGATTATAAACGAGTTCGGTTTTTATTTCCAAGGCGAAGGCATGGAATGGAATTTTGCGATCCGTTCCTTATGTAACTCATTGGGAGTAATGCCAAGTACCTTCTCTTGTTTTGCATAAGACACGATGTTGTCGCAAATAATTTGTATTTTTGCGACAAAACAAGATGCCATGATAAGCATAGAGGATAAGATTTGGACTGCAATCAAAGCCAAAGGAAAGGGAAGTATTTTCTTTCCTTCCGATTTTACGTCATACGGAGAAGTCAAGGCTGTCGGGAAAAGTCTTGAGAGGCTGACCGCAAAAGGAAATATAGTCCGTTTGGCAAGAGGCATATACACATATCCCGAGATGGATACGGTCTTGGGACTTGGCATATTGATGCCATCGATAGAACAGATAGCCGAGACGATAGCCCGTAGGGACAAAACACGAATTGTACCAACAGGTGCTTATGCGATGAATAAATTGGGTATATCAACCCAAGTTCCAATGAATATAGTTTATCTGACAGATGGTACACCGCGTAAGATAAGCATAGGAAGCGGCCGGTCAATACAATTCAAATACACTACTCCCAAAAACCTCTCATTCACCAATCCGCTTGCCATGTTAGTTACATTTGCCCTAAAAGAGATAGGGAGGAATAATGTAACTGTTGATATAGCCAAGCAAATCAAGAACGTGCTCCAGAAAGAACAAAAGGAAAAAGTACTGGCAGACAAAGCACTTATGCCAGCATGGATAAGAACCTTCACAAGACAAGCCTATGAATAATTACTTTCAACTATCCAGGGAACAACAGCAAATGGTGCTTACCCAAGCAGCCAACAAGACGGGCTTGCCGGTACAAGCCGTAGAAAAAGACTTATGGGTGACTGTGGTCCTACAAATGGTATTTGCATTACCCATGGCAAATCATCTTGTATTCAAAGGAGGCACATCCCTTAGTAAGGTATGGAAAGTGATATGTCGCTTCTCAGAGGATATAGACTTGGCTATAGACCCTTCCATTTGGGGATTTGAGGGAGATTTGACAAAAAAGCAGATTAAACGTCTGCGCAAGGTTTCATCCGTTTTTGTGCGTGATAAACTTTGCCAATCACTAAAAGAGGTAGTTACTGAAACCGGTATGGATAAATGGCTTCAAGTGGAAGCTGATCCTGATGGTGAAGGTGATGGAACATACCCGGAACCAAGAGTAATACACATCTGTTACAAATCTCTTTTTGATGAGGATTTACCTTATTTACGTTCAGAGGTAAAACTGGAGGTTGGCGCTCGTTCCTTACTTGAACCCGCAGCAGAAGCAGTTGTGACAAGTGTTTTGGAGAATGTGTTGCCTATCAGTACAACTGTGAAGCAAGTTACGGTACCTACAGCCTTGGCAGAAAAAACATTTCTTGAAAAGGCATTCTTGCTGCATGAGTTATTTTCGTTTCAAACTCCACGGGAAGCCAATCGCAAATCCCGTCATTTATATGACTTGGCTCAAATGATGAGCACCGACATTGCAGTACAAGCCATTACAAACGATGAACTTTGGGGTACAATACACCACCATCGTGAATTATTCGCAAGCAGGAGCGGGGTGGATTATACTCCTGACATTCGTAAACGCATAAAGTTACACCCCCCCGATGATGTCATTGACGAGTGGCGCAATGATTACAAGGATATGCAGTCGTCTATGATATATGGAGAGGCACCATCGTTCGAAGAATTGATGAGAAAGATGGCGGAACTTGAAAATACATTTCACAACCAATAATTGGCTTTTATTACAATGAATACGCAACAAAAGACAGATACCTGCAGATTCTAAAATCTGATGGTAATATCATTAAAACACGCGAGACAGTCAAATTGTCTTTATGGATAAAGACGGGAAAGTGCAGAATGACGATGTTTGCGGTTGGCTACATGATAACGGCTACAATGAAGCCAACGGGGAGGATTTGTAGACCGGTTCCGCCGGCGTGTACGGGTTCCGTCGGCTGGTAGGGGAAATCCGTTTCGGGGCATGGAGTTGGAAGGGGGATTCGCATAGGAATTTATTATGTATTTTCGTGCCCATGAAAAAGACAGTCTTGCTCCTTTCGGTTATTTTCTGCGGAATGGTTTTCCCCGCCGAGGTTTTTTCCCAATGCCTGCGTTGGCGTTCGTTTGAAGAGTCTTTGGTGGAAAACGGCGTGCGCATGCAGATGGGAATGAAGCCCAAGAAAGTTTTCGTGGATGTCTACACCGACTGGTGCGGTTGGTGCAAGCGTTTGGATGCCACCACGTTCGCCCATCCCGAAATCGTCCGCTACCTGGACAGCGCCTTCATCACGGTAAAGTTGGATGCCGAGCGGACCGACACGGTGCATATCAACGGCAACGTCTTCGTGAACCGGTCGGCGGGGCAGGGCAAGCGCGGTTCGCACGACTTGGCCATACAACTCCTGCAAGGCAAGATGTCTTATCCTTCCTGCACTTTCCTGGACGAAGCCGGCAAGCAGATCACGGTCGTTCCCGGCTACATGGATGCCCGGCAATTCGAAGTCTTGTTGCATTTCGTGGCCGAAGAAGCCTACAAGACCACCGACTGGGAAACGTTCTCCGCCGGTTTCGCCCCTCGCGCGAGGGTAAGATGAAACGTGCTTCCTGAACCTTTCCGTTCTGTCATGTACGGATGGACGGAGCCTGTGTTTCCCGTTTTCCGGACGGCAGGCGGCGCAGGGAAAGGAATCAATGTCCCGCTTCGGGCGTCCTTGCTCCGGGACGGTGGAGTTTCTTGAAGTAATCCATGTCGGGTGCCTGCGCGGGCTCTTTCACGGCTTTTTCCCAGCTTTCGAGCGAAAGTGAGGAGGCGTTCCGGCTCAAGGTCGGAAAGAGGTAGGAACGCGTGTTCTTCAGATAGAAGTTGTCTTCGTGCTGCGGCAAGATAAAAGGCGTCGAGAACCGTCCCCGGCGGTCGAAATGCGATATATATATATGGGATAGGCCTCCGTTCATGCGTTTGCTTCCGAAAACGACCCAACGTCCGTTGCTGCTCCAATGGTGGTATTTTTCCCCGTCAGGGCTGTTGAGCGCGCTTGGGTGCCTGGCCTTTCCCGTCCAGAGGTCTATCAGATGAAGGTCTCCCTGGTTCTGCGAAGGAAAGGAACCCAGCAACAGCGTGGTGGCGAGGATATAACGCCCGTTAGGGTCGGCTTGCGGCATGGAAACGCTCAGTCCGGAGGCCTTGAAACCGTAGACGGGCTTCACGGCGCCGAAGGTCGCGTTCCTGGAATCGAAGTCGATGGAATAAAGGTCGTACTTGAAGTCTTTCAGGCGGGCGGTCTTCTCGGCGCGGCAGAAATAAAGCCTTTTGCCGTCCGCGCCCCATGCGGGGAACGAGAATTCGTAACGCTCGTCCATCAGTTCGGGACAGGAAAACAGGCGGTTTCTTTCCACGTCGTAGAGGAGGATCTTGCCCAAGGTGTCGGTTACCAGGTCTTGCGTCCTGGACTTGTTGGCATGGGAATGGACCTGGATGCGCGTGCTGGCAAAGGTGATGTATTTCCCGTCCCGGCTCCAGGAAGGATAGGCCAGGCGCAGGTCGGGATAGCCTTCGGGAATGGCGATCTTCAAGGTCTTTTCCCCGTCGATGACCAGTGTTCCAGCGTGTTCCCCGCGCAGGTGTACCATCATCTTGCGGGAGTCGTTGTCGCTGTTGGCATGGCAGTTCATGCAGTTGTTGTCCGTGAAACGGTTGTCCATCAGGAGCCTTTCCGAAAAGTCGGACAGCGAACGCTCATAGACTTGCAGCTTGCGGCAAGGATTTTCGTCGTGCGCGCTGAGGCGATAGACGAGATAGGGATCGATGCTGTCGGAAACGATCTTCCATGTCTTGCGGGCATATTTTATCCAATCGTTCCCGTCGGTCTTGGCGTAAATGTCAACCAGCAGGCTGCCTTCGCATTGCGAGGCCTGTTGCAGGCATCTTTGCCAGGCAGTTGTTCCGAAATGTACGTGACGTTTGGTTTTCACGTGCAAGGAATCCAGCAACGCGCCGGATGGCGACTGCACGTAAAGCCATACGTGATACGGACCGTCCGAAAACGAATCGGACCGGATTCGGAAGTCGAGCGGGGCGATGTTGGGCGGCAAGACCAAGGTGTCGGCATAATCCGGAAAGACAGGCGCGGAAATATCCGTCTGCATGGCGGTAGCCATGTCATTCTGCTTGCAGGAAAAGGTACAGGATGCCACCGTGAGCATGAAGACGGGAAAGAGCGACAATCCCGCTTTCATCGTTTTTCTCCACATGGAATCATTTCTTGTATAGGTCGGCATACGGCGTTTTTTTCTTCGTCCAGGTTCGATCCGCACGGGCTGTTCCGCGTCCGGCTGTTGCAGGACATCACCGGATGACGCCGAACAGATAGTGATAGGTGTAGGTCGAAACATATCTTCGGGTAACTTCTTCAAATGAAATGTCGCGTTTCCTCAGGTTGTGGAGCGCCGAAGAAACGTCGAGCACGTCGGCGGCCGCGGCCGCTCCCACGTGATAGCCCTCGAAACTTCGGCTCAGCAAGGCCTGTCGGGAAATCTTGTCCGGATAGCCCGCTTTCAGGCAAACGGCCTCTTGCAGGTAACGCGGCAGGGTCTTGGCATCGGCAAGGCGGTAGAGCCGTACCAGCAAGTCGGTGTTTTCCATTCGCTTTTCCATCAGGTTCAGGAAAACGTAGTAGTCGAGCAGCGGCGTCGCAAAAACGGAATCCTTTTTGGAGAGCCTGTATTCCACTTCGCTTTTCACCCATTGGTCGATAAAGTCGCCGCCCGGATGCAGGTCGGGGTCTTGCAGCGCGACGGGCCGGGTCCCGTCGATGCCTCGGGCCAGCATGGCGTTCACGGTGTCGCGGTATGCGAGGTAGAACTTGCGTCCGTAGAGCGATTTCCTGGCGTAATAGAAAGTGGTTTGCAACAGACGGTATTGTCCGGTGGCCGCCGAGGCGCGGATTAGAGGTTCCAGGAACCGGTTCTGTTCTCCGAAAAGTTCGATGTTGGAACGTATCTGCGGCACGGCCGGAGCGAAAAGCCCCAGGTTTTCGTACGCCTTGACATACGAATAGTCGTAAGCGCCCAGGAACGGCAGCGGTGCGGGATACATCAGCCCCATTTCGTGCAGGTGGGAATAATCGAGGAAACGGTTGTCCAGTTCACCCTCCATCAACAAGCCCAGCCGCAGGCAGGAAGCCAGACGGTAACGGTTCTTCATCGTGGCTTGGGAGGGATGCTTCTTCAGGACGCCGGATTTCCGGAAATACTTGTCGCAGACTTTCAGGCAGCCGGCATAGTCTCCCTTGGCGATCGCGTTTTCGGCCTTGATGGCGGCTTGTCCCGTGGCGTTGTGCGCGAAGACGAACAAGATGACGCACGTCAAGCCCGTGGCCGCCAACGTGAGCAGGATATGGAAAGGCGGCGCCAAGGCGGGCTTGCCGTCCTGGATCTTGCCTTTCTTCCTGGCCGTCTCGTAAAGGTAGGTCTTTTGGTTGTTGTAGGCTTGCAGCACGATACCGGGCAGGCATGCCAGGCAAAAGACGATCAGTGCCACGTAGACGTACCACTTGGCCTGGAATCCGGGATAGGAGGAAGCCCTCCAGAAAAAAAGTCCGGCGAACAGGGCGATGGCCACCGAGATGCCTAAGTCCCACAGGCGGATCTTGAGCAAGCGTCTTTCAGGGGAAGAGAAGGTCATGGGAACGCCGATGAGGTGCACGCAAACCACGGCGATCGAAAACATCAGCGCCCAATGTCCGGTGGCATGGTAAAGGGTCACCGACACCACGGCGGCGAACAGATGCATGAGAAGCAGTGAACCCCAGGAGCCCCGCCGCTTGGCGGCGAACCGGAAGATGATGAAGTAAAGCCCGAGGAAAAACATGATCAACCAAAGGCTTACGGCGATGCTGGCATAAGTGGGGTCGGGGGAGGGGAACGTGAGGAAGAACAGCGGCAAGAGGAACGGCGTGTAAGGTCCGGCGGTTTTCCAGGAAGTGACGCAGAATCCGATGACCATGAATGCCACCACCGCCGCGATCAAGGGGACGTTGAGGTAAAACTGCACCAGGAACCGCCAAAGGAATTCGCTCACGTGCAATCCGGTGGTGTTGTCGAAGAACTGGCGTACGAAATGGTTCGAGTAAGTGAAGAAATTGATGTTGGCCTGACATTGGAAATAGGGCAGGCTGAAGATGAACCAGACCAAGGTCATGATCGCCACGATGCCGATCGTGCCCCATTTCAGGTAATTTCTTTGTGCCGGAGAGGGCTCCATTCCTGCCGCGTTCTGACGATAGGCTCTTACCAAGGGCGGCCAATGCTTGAAAATATTGTATTTCCTGGAAATTGCGGATAGTCTGTTCATAATTCTTCGTGAACCAACGATTTTTGACGCAAATTTAGGCAAAAGCGCAATAATGCGTAACTTCGCCTGTCATGAACGATCGTGTTTTTCGGAAGGTCCTCCCTTACGTGCTTTTCTTGTTTCCGTTTTTCGGTTCGGCCACGCATCAGAAGGCCGCCGAGCTCACGGTCAAGCATGTTTCCGGCTATACGTACCGTGCCACCTTGGTCACGTACACCTTTACGGGGAGTCCCGTCGATCGTCCGGAGATAGAGCTGGCATGGGGCGACGGGACGATCGAACTGGTTTCGCGCGTTTCCAGGCTCATGCTCGGCAACGAGACCCAGATGAACCGTTACGAGGCGGAACATACCTATTCGGGTCCGGGCATCTACACGCTCTACATGGAAGACCCCAACCGGAACGCAGGCGTGATCAACGTGCCCAACAGTGTACTGACGTTCATGTACATCTCCACGTCCATCGTCATCAGCCCTTGGCTGGGAGCGGGCAACAGCACGCCCGTCACCACGCATCGTCCGGTAGACGACAACGCCTGTCTGGGCAAGCGTTTCACCCATAATCCGGGTGCCTACGATCCCGACGGGGACAGCATCACCTATCGTCTCGTGCCATGCCGTACCGAGGCGGGCGAAGACGTTCCGGGCTATTCCTATCCCGTGGCCAGCGACACGTTCTACATCCAGCCCCATGCCGGGACGCTGGTCTGGCATGCGCCCATGGCGCAAGGCGAATACAACGTGGCCATCTTGATGGAAGAGTGGCGAAACGGCATGAAACTGGGCCATGTCACGCGCGACATGCAGATTCTGGTGCGTACCTGCGACAACAACCCGCCATATATCGAAGTGGAAGAAAACCGTTGCGTGCTGGCGGGGCAAGACCTGCATTTGCCCGTAAGCGTCCGCGACCAGGACGGAAACCTCCTTCGGGTCTCGGCTTCCGGTGAAATCCTCTCGGGTGGCAGGCGGGCGGGATTCAACGAGCTCTACAACGGCATCGATTCGGCGGAATACGACTTTTATTGGGTGACCGGTCTGGAAGATTCCCGCAGGCGGCCGTATATGCTCTATTTGCGTGCGAAAGACAATGGCGACCCGAACTTGAGCGACGTGCGGACGGTGTCGGTGCGCGTGGTGGCTCCTCCGGTGCGGTTCGCCAAGGTCGATGCCGGTCGCGGGAAGGTGGAAATCTCATGGTACAGGAGTCCTTCCCCCCATGCTTCGGGCTATGAGCTCTACCGTAGGGATTCCTGGGGCGAGGATATGCCCGTCGATACCTGCCTTGCCGGTATTTCCGACTCCTCGTATGTGCTGGTGGGCACGTTTGCGGCCTCCGATACCGCCTATGTCGATTATCAGGTACAGGAGGGCATGGAATATTGCTACAAGGTGACGGCCGTCTTTCCCGACGGCGACCGCAGCCGCCAATCGGAGGCGGTTTGCGTGGAGACGCCCAATTTTTCGCCGCTTCTGACCCAGGTGAGTGTGGCGAAGACCGACCTGAGCGAGGGCATGCTGCAAGTGTCGTGGGTCCGTCCGAAGGATCTGGACAGCGGGGCGCTGCGCTACCGTTTGTATGGAGGCCAGGTTCCCGACAGCCTGGAATTCCTGGCCGATTTCGCGTTCGACTCCTGTGTCACGTATCTGGATTCGGGTCGGAACACCGGAAATGTCCGTTATTTCTACCGGGTGGAAGCGGACAGTTTCGCTTCTCCCCCGGCATCTTCGGTTTATCTGACTTCGACGGCAAAGCCGCGAGGCGTGCAGTTGCAGTGGACCTCCCGCGTTCCTTGGCGCGTGGAACGCTACGACGTTTACCGTTATGCGGATTCCTTGCAGGATTTCATGCGGGTGGGAAGCACGCTGGAGGAATCCTATGTCGATTCCCGCCTTGAACCTGAAAAGGAGTACGCTTACTACGTGGATGCCATCGCCACCTACGGCAGCCGCCGTCTGAGCGGTCGTACGCACAACAAGTCCAATGTCATAGTCCGCAAAGCCGGGGCCGGCGAACCGTGCAAGCCCTATCTTTTTCTGAGGCAATCCAACTGCGAACCGCTTTACAACAAGCTGGTCTGGAGTTTCGACAGCACTTACGACCCGTTCAATCCCGTACCAGGAGGCTCGCAGGGAAGCGAGTACATGGACGATTGCCTCCTGTCGGCGGATTATTTCGAACTGTATCGCCGTCAGCCGCGCCAAAAGGAATGGGAACTGATCGCCACCACGGAAGAAAGCGCCTATACGGACGAGGAACCGGGTTCGCTCTTTGCATGCTACCGGGTGGTGAGCGTGGGCGGAAAAGACATTTACGGGGAACCGAGCGACGACCTTTGCACGAACAACTGGGATTGTTTCCGTTTCGACCTGCCCAATGTCTTTACACCCAACGGCGACGGGGTCAATGACGTGCTTCGTCCCAGGGAATCGCCTTACATCACCGATTTTTCCATCAAGATAGTGAACCGTTGGGGCGTGGAGGTGTTCAAGTCGTCCGAGCCCGGTTTCGAATGGAACGGGCAAATCCACAACAAAGGTGCCGCCTGTCCCGACGGGGCTTATTTCTATATGGCCGAATTCACGGCCCGGACGGAAGGCAGGACGTTCCGGAAAATCCAGTCGGGAAGCATCACGATCTTGCGCTAAGCGCGGAAAATCACCATCAACGTGGCGATGGAAGCTGTCAAAAGGAACTTGAGAACCAAGGGCCAGCGTTCAAAGGCGCGCAACCAGGCTTTCTTTCGTCTCTCCCTCACCGCGACCATGAGCACGAAGGCCAGTACCATCAGCAGGAACGCGATGCCGTAGGTGGCATCCAGGTTCGACACGGGGTCGAATCCGGAAAGGTCGAAGAGGCCGAAAAACAGGTCGGCGGCCGATTGCAGGGTTCCCGAACGGAAGAATATCCACGAGAAACTGATCATGTTGAACGTGACCAGCCAGCCCGCCAGGTGCAAGGCGCGGCTTCGTTCCACCTTGGCGTTCCAGCGGCTGGCTTTTTCCACGCAAAGGACCGCCGCGTGCAAGGCCGCCCAGATGAGGAATCCCATGCCCGCGCCATACCAGAGTCCGGCGGCCAGCATGGTGAGGACCAGGGCGAGCGTCATGCGGAAATTCCCGTGACGGTTGCCGCCCAAGGGAACATACACGTAATCCCTGAACCACGTATGGAGCGAGATATGCCATCTGCGCCAGAAGTCGGTGAGGCTCGAGGCCTTGTAGGGGGAATGGAAATTGGCGGGCAACGAGAACCCCAGCAGGGAAGAAACGCCCGTGGCCATGTCGGTATAACCCGAAAAGGCGAAATATATCCAGACAGAGAAACCGTAAAGCGCCATCCACTTCTCCAAGCCCGAAAACAAGTCGGGATTGTCGAATACGGGCGAAACGATGTATGCGTCCAGGAAATCGGCCACCACGGCCTTTTTTATCAAGCCTGTCAGGATAAGCGCCAGCGCGGCGGAGAATTCCTGACGGGTAAGCATGTAATGGCTTTGCATCTGGGGCATGAACTCCTGTGCGCGGACCACGGGGCCGGCCACGGCCTTGGGAAAGAAAATCAGGTAGAAGCCCAGGTCGCCCGGACTGGCGAACGACCGGATGCGTCCTCGCTTCAAGTCTGCCAGATAGCCGACGGCCTGAAGCGTGACGAACGACAGCCCTACGGGCGGCATAAGCCTTTCGATGGCGGCGGGCAGGAGCGAACCGGACGTGTTTCCGGCCAGCGAGAAGCCTTCGGAAAAATAGTCTATGGCCGTCAGGTCGGTTCCCAGCAGGGCGTTCCATACTTGGGTGAAGAACACGTTGTATCTGAAAACGCACAAGACGAAGATATTCGCCAGGATACCTACGAGGAACATGAAAGCGTGTTTCCCGGGCGCGTTTCTTTCAATCCGTTTCCCGATGACATGGTTGAGCAGGACCGAAAGCAGGAGAATGAGCACGAAGAAACCGGCCACCTTGTAATAAAAGAAGAGGCTGGCGGCGAAAAGGAAGGTATTGCGCGCTTGCCGGTTCTTGTAGCAAAGCGACAGTCCGCCCAGCACCAGACAGAAAAAGATCCAGAATTCCACGCTGGTGAACAGGAAGCCCTTTTGCGGAGAGAAACGAAAGAAATCCGACAGGAAACTCATGATTGGCTTTTTTGCGATGCAGGAAGTAACTGACGAGCGCGTTGCAGCATCATGTTTTTCTTTTCCTGCAACAGGAAACGGCGATAGTCGTGCAGGAAAGCCCGGTAAAAGAGTTTTCCCGCCCAATCGGCACCCATGGGCGTGAAATGGCTCAGATT
Source organism: uncultured Bacteroidales bacterium (assembly GCA_910578275.1). Classification (GTDB taxonomy): domain Bacteria; phylum Bacteroidota; class Bacteroidia; order Bacteroidales; family P3; genus Pullibacteroides. Next base: position 33,852 of record CAJTPR010000005.1, read on the forward strand.
GCGTGAAACCAAGGCGGGTTGCGCCTCCGCCCAGCGCGCCATGGCGTTGTCGCCGCCCAGGGCGCGGTCGAGGTTCCAGAACACGCAGCCGCAGGCAAAGGCGCATTCCCTCTGTATGTCCAGTATGCGGTCGATATGGCCCGAAGAAGCGGTTCCGACGACGATTACCGGGGTTTGCGGCATCAACATGCGGATATGTCCGAGTTCCTTCATCAACGACATCTTGTAATAGCCGTAGTCCTTGTTCTTGCCCAAGGCCGCGCTTCCGTCGAACTGGTAGATGATCAGCCCCGTGTTGAGCAGATGGAGCTGGTTGATGAGGAAACGCCGGTTGTTGGGAGAAAAGACGGTTCCCTCGTTGTCCTTGAAAGCCAGGTTGTCCACGCATACGCCTACGGTATCGTTGAGGGAGAGGGCATAGAGAATGGCGTTCTTGGAGAGGGTCAATGTCAGGTCCGCTTGCTTGGTTTGCGGCGGGAGCGCATAGGTGCGGCGTTGCTGGCCGGGCAGTTCGACGGTCCGGATCGCGGAAAGTTTCCTCGCGTCCGCATCGACCTGGAGTTGGTTTCCGCTCACGTCCTCATGCAGGATACATTCGAGGAACAGGCCTTGCCGGCGGTATTCCTCGGGAATGCCGATCTGGATGAAGCCTTTGTCGCTCGTCTTGGGTGTCAGGGCGTTGATGGGAGGGGGCGCCAGGCAGGCCGTGTAGACACCGAAATTGCCGCCCAGGGCGTTCTTCTTGGGACGCGAGACATGCCATTTTCCGCTCCTTTTGAGCGGAACGCGGGTTGAACCCGGTTGGAAAAGAGGCAACAGTCCGACGCCTCTTCCGCCGAAATCCTCTTGCATGAGGCGGCGCAGCGTGCCCGTGACGTAATCGTTCTCGACGAGGCTGCCTCCGTAGTGGAGCACCCTGACGAAACTCGCCCGTTTTCCAGGCAGGTCCTCGTTCCAGAAATCGGGTTTCTCGTACCAGCTTGCCAACAATCCGGCATGGAGGGGATGGCGCAGGGCCAGCAACCTGGCAAAGAAATCCTGCAGAAGGTACCTGCCTGCTCCGGCACTGTCGTATTCGAAGGAAGTGAGGGGAACGTCGCCCAGGAGCTCGTCTTCGAATATGTCCGCGTCCAGACGATAAAGTTTTTTGTAAAGACGCATCAGGCTGTCTTTCTCCCATTGCAGGGGAAGCGAGGAAAGGCTCGGGGCTTCTTTTTCGGCCTTGTCCTTTTTTTCGGTCTTTTCCCTTTGCCTTTCGGGTCGGATACGTTCCCGGGTCTCGACAAGGGGCGTCTGGGGCCGTGTCGTGCTTTCAGGTTCGTCATGGAGGCTGAAATACATCGGCAAGACCACGGCCAGGATGCAAAGCAGGAACAGGAATGTCTTTGTCGGTTTCATTCGCTAACGTTGCGTGGTAACGATCTTGAGCGTTTGTCCGGGATAGATGGTGCCTTTCTTGCTGAGTTTGTTGATACGGATGATTTCGCTGATGCTCGAACCCTGGTAGCGGCGCGAGATGGAATAGAGCGTTTCTCCCTTGCGCACGGTATGGGTATAGGTACGTGTGGCCTGCATTTGCGACGGGCTTTTGACGGCCGGTTTGTCGTCGCGCGGCTTGGTGACGGTCATGCTCACCTTGCCCTTGTCGGTGCTTCCCGTGACATGGTCGGGCGGGAATTGCAGCTGGGAGTGGCAGGCCACGGGACGGTTGCAGTTGTAGATGTACAGGATCTGGTTGGGATAAATCGTGGAAGAACGCAGGTTGTTCCATTTCATGAGATCCGAAACGCGCACATGGAACCTGGCGGCGATGTTCGACAACGTTTGTCCGCGTTGCACCCTGTAGGCGAAGCGCACGGGCGTGGGCGGAATCCGGTTGTTGGTGTCGGCGTAGATGTCTTCCTCGTTTTCCATGAACTTGATCGTGAAGTTGACGGGGAGCCGCAAACTGTAATAATCGGTATTTCCGGGAATCACGTCGCGCCGGTATTGAGGGTTGAGGTCGCGCAGTACTTGCAGGGGAATGTTGAGCCGCTCGGCCACCACGCCCAGGTTGAGGTCTTTCTCTATCATGAGCGTGTCGGTGAGCAGCGGCGTGGAGGCGGGAGCCTCGAAACCGTATTCCCTGTAATAGTTCATGATGTACGTGGCTCCGATGAACGCGGGAACGTAGCCTCTCGTTTCGCGGGGCAGGAACGGATAGATTTGCCAGAAGTCGGTTTTCCCTTGGGCGCGGCGGATGGCGCGGTTCACGTTGCCCGGCCCGCAGTTGTAGGCGGCGATGGCCAGGATCCAGTCGCCGAAATTGTCGTAAAGGTCTTTCAGGTAGCGGGCGGCCGCGTCGCTTGCCTTGTCAGGGTCGAAACGCTCGTCCACGTGCTGGTCGATCTTGAGGTTGTACATCCTCCCGGTCTGGTACATGAACTGCCAGCTGCCCGCCGCTCCCACGCGCGATACGGCACGGGGATTGAGCGCGGACTCGATGATGGCCAGGTATTTGAGTTCCTGCGGGACGCCGTTGCGCTCCATGGCTTGCTCGAAGATGGGGAAATAGTACTGCGAAAGCGCCAGCATCACGTTTACCTGCTGCCGCCGTTTGTTCACATAGACGTCGATGTAGTTCTTGATTTTCTGGTTGTAGGGCAGTTTCACCATGAAGTTTTCGCTCAGTCCGCTCAACCTTTCCAGATAAACCGAATCAGGGTCGTTGTAATAGGGGATTTCACCCGTCAGTTCGGGTCTTTCCTGTATTTGCGCCGTATCGATGGTCTTCTTGTGGGTCTTGTCGAAGAACATCAGTTCTTTCGACAAGAAAAACTCGTTTATCAGGACGTTCGCCAGGCTGTCTTCCCGTGTGACGGCTTGTGCCCTGGGAATCAGGGGTTCTTCGTCCGATGCCATGTCCGTCGTCTGGGCGCCGGCTGTGGACAAAGACAGGCAAAAAGCCGCCCACAGGCAAAGGAACGGCTTCAAGTACGTTGAGGTCAAAAAAGGACAGTGCATAACTTGCAAAGATACGTTAATCTTTGAGACACCCGATAAGAACCACATGAATACTTTCCTTGCGGCCACAGGCGGATTTTTCTCTTGCCGTCCGTATCGTCGCGCCAGTGCGTTCCCCACCCCGGGCCCATACAAGAACGTGTAAAGAAAATCCCGAAAACTTTACACGTCCGGATCGACGTGTAAAAAAAACGCGATTTTCTTTACACGTCCGGCCAACGTGTAAAATTCCTTTACACGTTATTTTCCTTCTGTTCGGCCGTCACGATGTTGTTGTAAAAAAAAAGATACGATTTTGGCCGAGTCGGATTCACGCTCGCAAGCTTGCCGTTAATCCATGCTCGGCCGGGCCGTCAGCGGAAAGACCTCGACGCGCTTGCCGTCGATGATTACCGAATCGACGGCCGTGACGGGCATCAAAGACATTTTCTTGGCCTTGGATGCGCTCATGGCGGCAGGCGTCCTGGCCAGGTCGGGCACGTTGTACGATTTGAGGAACGTGAGGTAGAATGCCGGGTCTTTCTGCGGCAGCAAGAACGGCTTGGTGCTCGATCCGTCGGAACCGATATAGGTGAAATAAGGCCGCGAATAGAGGTTGTCTTCGCGTTTGCTGCTGAACATGAGCCATTTGCCGTTGCTGCTGAAATTGTGGAAACTTTCGGTGAAGCGGCTGTTCACGTTCTCCATCTTTTTCATCATGAAGCCCTTCGAAGCCGCAATCCAGTTGCTGTCTTTGAGCAGGGCATCCTGCAAGTCTACCAGGTACAGGTCGCTTTCGGGGTGACGGATAGGAAATGTCCCATGGTCGCTCAGGCAGAATACCAAGAACCGCCCGTCGGGACTTATGCGCGGAAACGAGGTGGTCTGCCCCGTGATCCTGGAATCGACGATCGTGTCGATTTCTCCGAACGTGTTGCTGCTTTTGTCGAAGGCAATCCGTATCAGGTCGTATTTGATTTTCTTGGAGTAGTCCACGTCGTCTTCCGCGCTGTCGCGGGGCGGGTTGGGGCTTTGGCACAGGTAAAGGAACTTGCCGTCGTCGCTCCAGAAGGGAAACGTTTCCTCGACGGTATCGCTGCTAATCCGGCTGTCGGTAAAGATGGCGTTGCGGTCCAAGTCGTAGACGATGATGTCGCCGATGGAGTCGAAAACCTCCGTGCGGCGCACGATGTCCTTGCTATGCACGAAAGGATAGGCGTTGGAGGTGCCGAAGGCGATCAGGTTCTTGTCCGGATGCCAGGCCGGATAGACGCCGCCCATCGGAAAGCGGCTCGACTTGAGGTCGACGCGCCTTGTCTCGTCTCCGCGCACGATGAAAGTGCCTGTGCGGTTGAAACGTACATGGTAGACCATGTGCGAACCGTCGCCTTGCGGAAACGTATGGCAGTTCACGCAACCGTACGTTTGCAGGCGGTTGTCGAACAACACGCGTTGGGAAGCATCCTGCAGGTCGTATTCGATGGTCTGGAGCAGGTTCGACATCTGGTAGCTGGGTTCGATAAGACGGCAAACCATGTAGGGGTCTATGCTGTCGCGCACGTCCCAGTGGAATGACAGGTTTTGGACGGTTCCGTCCGCGCAAACGTCTTCGGCCTGTAATCGCACCTCGATCCGTTTGCCGGTGTTCTCCCGCAACATTTCGTGCCATTCCTTGGGTTTGAACTTCACCAGGTGCTTTCCTTTCATGCGCAAGGTGTCGCCCGTTTGCCCGAAAACCTCCAATGAATAGTTCTCGTAGGGCGGCAACAAGTAGAAGTTGAGCGGGGCGATATTGCAAGGAATCGTCACGTCGGCATAGTCGGGGTAGATGAAAGCCTCTTGGGGCGAGAGCAGGCGCATTTGGGCCAATCGGGTGTTGTCTTGCCTGCAAGAAGGCAAGGCCAGCATGATGGATAGGCCTAAGACGATATGACGGATTTCCATGTTTAGTTGATTTGACGGTTTCCCGTATTGTTGAAATGCACGATTTTCATGTAGCAATCGTAGAACCAGTATGTATGACCCCAGGCTTTCCGTAGTTCGGAAAAATATTTTCTTCCGCTTTGAAAGGCCTCATTGTCGTTTATGAATTGCCAGTAATCTTGCCAAGTGTTGTTGTCTACTCCTTCGATATGGGCGGGGTAGGCAAGCCGCACGGGCGCATAGTCGAAATTGGCCAAAAGGGCTTCTTGTATATGCCGGGGCGCGACATACCTTCCTGCATGCGGGTAGTAACGCTTGATATTGGGCATTTCCTCCTTGATTACCTGATGTTTTTTGTGCAACATCATGACGGCAAGGTAATATTCGTAAAAATAGATGTTTTCCGGTTGGCGGGCATGTCGGCGCAACGCGTTTTCATCAGGTTTGTAGCCCCATACGGTGTAATTGCGTGTGGGTAGCATGGCCTTTCCTCGTATCACTTGCGGCAATGCCCTGCGGGCGCCGGGATTCAGGTAGACGTCCGCCTGTTTGCGGTAGAACAGTGAATGCTGCAGGAAGTTCACGAACTTGAGCATGGGGATGGTGTCATCCACGATGATGCTGGTAAGTATGAGGTGGTTTACTATGTTGGCGCTGATGTTGTGTCCGGTGATAAAATCGTAGTCTATGTGCAGGCTTTCGCTGAAGCCGCCGGCATACGTGTAGTAGGGAGGCAAGGCAAGGCTTTCAACTTGGTTTATCATGTCGATGGGGAATAACATGGGAAAATAAGGATGCGGATAAGTGAACAATACGCTCGTGGCTTTTCTGGTGGCCAGCAGGGCCGTGCGTGTTTGTCCGCAAAGCAGTCGTTTGGCGGGACTGGCCGTTTTGGCATCCGGGTTTATCGTTGTTTTTTCCCATTGCCTGTTTATCTTCTCCAAGGCTTCCTGCCATTTGTATTGCCGGCAGAGTCCATCGATTTTTTGATAATCGGCGACGTTTTTCCCGGTATTGAAGGCAAAAACGCAAGCGGCCGCAGTAAACGCAAGGCAGAGATACATAGGAGCCCGTTTCCCTGTTTTTTTCCTGATGTTCGGGAAAAATGCCCCCAAGACGGTTCCCAAGAGAAGAACCATGGCAGACACGGCGGCGATAGTGGCCGTTTCGGTGGCAAAATAACCCAAGGGCGGAATAAGCGCGGAACGTTTTTCATTGCCTATTTGAAACAAGAGATTTTTGTCGCCAAGAAAAAGATAAGGTGCACAAACGGCTTGACCGATAAGATAGCATGCTCCGGCTCCCGCCATGCTTGCGACAAGTCCCCAAGGATTTGCCTTGGCGTTTTCCCTTTTGATTTGCACCCAGTTCAAAAGAGAGTAAAGGATGACGGAAAAAAGGGCGTATTCGCGCAACAAGACCAACAAGGCGGCAACGGTACAAGCCAAGATCATGTAGCGTGGTGCTTTGTGTTTGACAGGCATCCAAAGCCAGACGCCTGCAAGGGGAAACAAGAGGACAAGCGGCCAAAGCAGGCCCGATCCCGCCACGGAAGGCAGCAATAAGCCCGATACCATACATCCGGACAAGAAGAAAGGCGATGGGCAGATATGGCGTAGGATATTGTTTATGAGCCAAGCCAATAGGGTGAAAACGCTTGCGTGGACCAAGGCGCCCAACAGGGGATAATAATTGAACTGGATCAGGAACGTGTGTACGTAGAGCAACCTGCCCAAGGAATCATGGTCAAAGAAATGCCAGTATTCGGACGTGAACCTGAACAACTGGTTCTTTTCCCAGAATGTGAGAACTTCAGGTAGGGCAAAGGCGAAAAAAGCCCATAATCCCGTTAACAAGAGTAAATAGGCGATATGGTGATATTTCTTTTGAACTTGCATGGCGCGTGAACCTTTGTAAGAATACTATCTGGTGGTGATTGTTGTTATGCGAAATACCTTGTTTTCAGCCAATATGCGTAAATCGGATCTTGAAAAGACACGGTGCGACCCACAATATCCAGAATATCGTTTTTGACCAACGCTGCCTTGGAACGAACGACGGAAGTGGGCGAAGATATATGGTAGCGGTGCATGGTTTCCGTGGAACTGATGGCTTTTTCGCCGGCGGTCAAGGCTTTCAAATAATGCAATTGTTGGCTTGTGAGTGCTTCGGTGATGGTGATGAAAAGCAAACTCAATTGCCCCACGAGGGCTTGATGCGCTTCCTGTACGATCTTTTCCGTGCAGTCGTGTTCGGTTCTCAACCATGCCGATTGCGCCAACTGTTGTGCATAGTAAGGATGGTTGTCGACCAATGTGGCGATGAGTTGGCTGGCCTCCCGGCTGATTCGTTTTCCTGTTTCTTCAAAACGGTCGCGAAAGAAATCCACAAGGTGAGACGTACCGATTTTTTCAAGAAACATGATATGGCCGAACTTGTAGAAAGGTTTTGAGGGATTGGTGAATACCTCCATCATCATATGGCGTTTGCTACCGTATAGGCAATAGGCGGCATTTTGGTGGCGTTGCCAATGTGCGCGCAGCCTTTTTTGGAAATAATCGGGATTTTCGAATTCCGAAATGTTTTGGAATTCGTCTATGCAGATAACGATTTTCAGTTTTTTCGCCTGGGCGATTTTTTCCGCCAGGTCGAGTATTTCATCCGGATTGCGTTTTGTTTCCTCCCAATCGAAATCGACAGACACTTCGTTACAAGGGTCTGGCCCGATGGAGATCTTGGGCACGAGATGCGAAAAAAAATTCTTGATGTTGCCAACAGCATCTTCCCAGTGTGAAGAAGTGGCCGCGATTACCTTTTGTGCCAGCAAGGAATAGAAATGTTCTTCATTTCTGACGTTGAACAGGTCGATTTGGCAAACGCGCAACATGCTTTCTTGCTCCACAGCCATGTCGGCGGCCTTGTTCACAAGTGAACTTTTACCCCATCTCCGCGGAGAAATGATAATCGTATTGATCAGCGATTTGAAATATCTGACCAAATCGGCCGTTTCCTTTTCCCTGTCGGTGAAATTTTTCTCCGTGGCGATTTTTCCGAAGATAAACGGTGCCTCCATGCGATTACTTGTATTCGAGGCAACAAATGTAGTTACAAAAAATGTAATTACAAAAAATGTAAACTACGAGACATAAGGCGTCTCGGATCCAGTCGATCGTGATGCTCCATGCATTTACTTCCTTTGCCATTGCGGACGACGGCAGTGCATGGGTAGCTGCATCTTCGCCAAGACAAGGACGGAATTATAAGGAATCGGGATGTTCCCTGTTCCAGGTCACGATAATCCTATTTATTACCTTGGCGACGTTTCCTATATTTGATTTCACCGCTTGCCGCCGATGTGAAGCCTCCTTTTTCGCTCGCGGAAAGATGGGAGAAATCGTTATTTCCGCTTGATTCCACGGTGCCTCCTTGCAAGTCCACTAACCATTTGTCGTTGAATTTCCGCAACGGCAATGTTCTTTCAGCACGATTGCAAGTATAAGTGAAGCGGGCGGTATGGGCATTATCCGGGTCGATTTCCAGTCCCGAAAAAACGAGGTCGGGCGTTTCTTCCTTGGCATACGGATTCAGTGCCGTTAATTCGGCTTGTTCGTGGACTGCTGCGCGAGAAGCATCGCTGCACAATTGCAAGGCTTTGTCAAAATCCAAGTCCATATAATAGGCTTGCAGGAAATTTTCAGCCACATGTTCAGCTTCCCGCTTGTTGTTTTTGCAGCTTGTTGCCAGTAGGAAAAAAGCCGTCAGCATCAGGAGTGTACCCGTCCGGCGAATAATAGAAATGTTCATGGCTTATATGAGATATATATATGACGTAAATATGCAAAGGTACAATAAAAAACAAAGGTTGTAATGTTCCCGATTTTGTTTGATTCGAGATGTTTTCAAGTGATTATATGGTATGTCATGGAGTGGTGTGACGCACATCTTTTTTAACAAGGTATGGCAAAGGCACGCTTCTGACAACACGTCTTTCATTCTTTCTTTATTCTTGTCCTGGCGTGGGCAATAAGGTGATAAAATTGTCTGACCTCAGGATAAATGGAGTTTGAGCCATCGACGGATTATGTCGCCGTCGGCCTTATAGTGACTATTTTTTGCTTGTTTTCGTGTGTTTTTTTTGAATTTGCAGAGGCGATATCGGGTGGGATTCTCAAACTCGAAAAATATAGAAAAAACTTCTTATAAAACAAGCCTCTGTATGTGAAATCTGCCGGAAAGTTATCAACTTTTTTGCTCATTGTCGGATAATGTATATCTTAGCGGTTTGTAAAAAGGTTTTCAACACTTTGTTGATAAGTAGTAAAAAAATATAAATAAAGGAATTATGAAAAGCAGCAGCCTTTTGGGTCATGCGTTTCGCATGGCCTTCCTTTGTGCGATTGTCGGTATGTTCTCGGGTTTGGCGAATGCCAATAATATCCGCATTATCGGCAAGCCAATACTTAAAGAACAGGATACGGTAAAACATACTGTTCTTATTAAGTTCGATATCGCTTGGGATAACAGTTGGAAAACATCCAAACCGGAGAACCATGACGCGGCTTGGATATTTGTAAAGTGCTGGGATGGGGAAAGTTGGAATCATGTCTATTTGGAAAAGGATGATGTGGTGGCGGGCAGTACGGCAGCGGCCGATGCCGTAAACAAGGGTACGGCCTATTATGTTTCTAATCGGGATGGTTCGGAAACTAAACAAAAAATGGTTTTGGAGCCGGGTTATTCTTATGCTTGGAAAAAATGGCATTTGGATCCTGCGGAAGATTCTGTACAATGTATCGTGGGTTTCTTTTTGTATAGGAAAGAATTCGGGGCTGGGCATGTGGTGGTGCCGGGCATTACTCTGAAATGGAACTATGGGGAGCAGGGTTTTGTAGATGAGGATGATTTGGTGGTAAAGGTATTTGCCGTAGAAATGGTGTATGTGCCGAAAGGATCCTACTATTTAGGAGGAAAAGGTACTGCGGGGTATCAAAACAATTCTTTTACTACAAATGGGGCCACTTTTGGTTCTCCCATGGTGATAGATTCCGAGGATGCAATCGAGATAAAAAATGATGAAAGTGCTTCTACACTTTGGGCTGTTGGTAATGCTATCACAACAGGAACTCTTTCGGAGAATTTCCCTAAGGGATATAAGGCTTTCTATATCATGAAATACGAAATGACCCAGGAGGCATATGTGGAGTTTCTCAATACTATGAACCAAGGTCAGCAGGATGGACGTATACAGGCAAGTTTGAACTCTTTGGGCGTAAATTCTTATGCGTGGGGAGGCGATGTTAGTGCTTATAGATATGGAATTAAAGTAATGCAGGCCGCTCCGGTTGTTATATTTGGTTGTGATGGTAATTTCAACAACAAGTATAACGAAACGGATCAAGTTTGTTATGACGGCGGGACGGATACGGCGGGAAATTGTTTGGGAAGGACACTGACTCGTAATGTGGATGGGCAAGATTTAGCGATGGTTTTTGTTTCGTGGATGGATTTGTTGGCCTACGCTGAATTCTCGGGTTTGCGCCCCTTTACTGAACTGGAATATGAAAAGGCTTGTCGGGGACCAAGGGAGCCGGTAAATGATGAATACGCATGGGGAAGTGTGACTATGACCTTTTGGTTAACCAAGACAACAAACAATTCTTGGTATAATATGGTGGATATAAGGCTGGGGACAGAAAGAGCAGGGGATTCTAGAAATGCGGGAGCTTATATTACAAATTCTTGGTGGAACGTATCTACGGCTGCTGGGCCGGTACGTGTAGGCTGTTTTGCAGATTCCACTACTACCCGGGCGGCTTCGGGGGCTACATTTTGGGGTGTGATGAATATGAGTGATAATCCTGCCGAAATGTGTGTTTCCGTTTATGATGGTAATGGAAGAGTATTTAAGGGAGAGCACGGATGCGGACAGCTGGATGGTAATGGGGATGCCATAAATAAGAATTGGCTTGAAATGACAAAATCTCCTTATGCTTATATCAATCGAGGTATGTTTTTCACCAATGGAGTTTATGACGTGAACTCCAAATATACGATTAATTTTGTATGTGGTATGGTTAGTAACCGATATCGTTTCAATCATGGTCGACCGGTTACAGAGAGAGATTATACTTCCTACGGTATGAGAGGTATTCGTTGCGCTCGGACAGAAGGTGCTCAACAGTAAGAGAAGGCGTAGAAAATAAAACTACTAAATAAAGAACGAGATGAAAACAATTGGAAAAATATATTTGCCTATTTTTTTGGTGGTGATGAATTGGATTTTGGTCGGCCGTTCATTTGCACAAGAATTGCGGGGTATTCCTATGCCAAAGAATGTTTCCGAACTTCTATGGAGCGGTAAGGTGGATTCTGCCATTAGTGAGTTCGAAGTTTTTAAGAAAGCGCAATCCAAAACAGCAGATCCGTATGATCTACTTTATGTGGAAATGACGGTTTACAGAGATGCGCAAATGGCCGATGTTTCCAAAGCTGAATCCTATAAGGCCAAGTACGATGCTTTGTTCCAGCAGATATTAAAGAAATATCCGGACAGGTCGGATACTTATTTGTTGCAAGTAACACCGGAATCTACGCCGGAGCAGATTATTGAATTGACGACCAAAGCAATAAAGTCCGATCCTACTAATTGGGGAGCTTACCAGATGCGTAGCAGAGCTTTGTACCAATTGGGTCGGAACGAGGAAGCGGCGGCCGATGCTCAAAAAGGTCAGGGGTTGTAATAAAAAGTGGGGTATTCTCGGTCACAAATGCGGTATTTGAATTGATACCGCATTTGTGCTGCTTTTCTGTTTTAAGGAGGGGAGAAGTTGAAAATATTTGCCCGACAAATAATTTTGTTTGTTGTATGTTGGGGCGGTTTGTTTCAAGCTCGCGCCAACAACATCCAAATCAGTTCGGTGTCGGTGACGGGACGGGATACTGCACAAGGTACGGCCTTCGTGCAGTTCACCTTGTCTTGGGATCATTCTTGGAAAGATCGTCTGCACCGGAACTGGGATGCGGCTTGGGTATTCGTAAAGGCCTATAACCCTAACGAACGGATTTGGCGTCATGTGAACCTTGTTCCGCCGGTAGGTGCTCCGGTGCAGAAAGCTTCCAATAATTGCCATATGGCGCTGCCGCATAGTATCGGCAAGGCCAATGTGCCGGTATGGAGCGAGTTCGCCACATCACAGACCGATTTCGGCACCACGGTCCATTCGGGCGTGTTCATCTACCGTAAGGAGGTGGGCAATGGCAGCAATCTGATAGAAGACATACGACTCCAGTTCAACTACAGGGACTATAACTTCACCGACCAAGACTTGATTCAGGTGGCCGTTTTCGCCATAGAAATGGTATATGTGCCAGCCAAGGAATTTTTTATCGGCGACGGGACTTCTCCCAAGGCGCTTTATGCCAACGGTAAGGACCTTGTCATCAAGACCGATGTGCCCAACGGGCAGCAATCCCTTATGGGCAAGATTACCGGTGAGAAGGGTTGGACTTATAACGGTACGTCGATTCCTGATACCTTTCCTAAGGGGTATGAGGCTTTTTACATGATGAAGTATGAGATTACACAGCATGGATATGCCGATTTCCTTAATACGCTCACGCCTGGCCAACAGGCCAACAGGGCAGCGGTGAATCCGTTTGCGGCCAAGGGTTCGTTGGCCTTGGTGGCTCCCGGTTATACGTCCAATCCGTTGCAATACCGCAATTACGTGCGTATCCGTATTCCCGCCCAGGAAGAGACCGACGACTATCCTGCCAAGGGAGCGGTTTTCGGCCATAGCATGACAGGGGCCAATGTGGATTCGTTGTGGGAAAGGGAAAGCAACGGGGGGAACATTGCCTGCAACTTCCTTTCGTGGGATGACGGCTTGGCTTATCTCGACTGGTCTTGCCTGCGCCCCATGACTGAAATGGAGTTTGAGAAGGCCTGCCGCGGTCACCAGTTTCTGCGCCGAGGTATGGCTTGGGGCTATCAGTACGGCATTGCCGCCAATGCATACGCGATTACCGATCCGGGGCTGGCCACCGAAATCAGTTCCAATCCCTCGGCTTGTTATCTCGAAACCGGCAAGGCGCCTTGGGTGATGCGTGTGGGGGCGTTTGCCAAAGACAGCACGATGCGCAACGAGGCCGGAGCCAGCTACTACGGTATCATGGAATTGAGCGGAAATCTTTGGGAGCGTTGCGTGAACGTGAGTACCGAGGCGGGTCGTTCGTTTATTCCCCGGGAAGGAGACGGGGCCTTGAACGACCAGACCGGGGATGCCGAAGTGGAAGACATGATGTCGGGGGTTACCTGCTGGCCGGCGGAAGACGGCGGCGGTTTCCGGGGATTCCAGGTATCGAACCGTACGTATGCGGAATCCACTTATACCAATAACGCCAGGGAGGGCAACCGCACGCCTTGGTATGGTTTCCGGGGATGCCGTTATCCCCCGGCGGGAACCAAGTTTGATTTGTGACAATTAAAGGGGTTTGGTTTTGAGAACTTCTGGCAGATTGGACATGCGTAAATGGGTGATCGCCGGTTTGTGTTTGGCCGGGGTTGCAGTGGGCAGCGCCACCGTGGTGCGGCTTTCGTCTTTGTCTTCACAGGCAAACAAGGAGGAAGACGCTTTTGCCGTTCCCGATGCCGCCTTGTTGCCTGATTTGCAAACGGTGGCTGGAGTTTATGACGGCCAACCCCTGCTTTATCCGCAACAGCCCGATCTGGGATTTCTTGCGGCGGAGCCGGCCATGCCGTTCGTGTCGGCTTCTCCGGCCGTGCCCGCGCTTCTTGCCGATGATTTTCCCGAAGGAGATGAAGAGCCTTATCCGTTCTGTCTGGCGAATAAAGTACAGTGGAGCGACCAAGGCAAGGTGAATGGCGGAAGCGGGATGGCTGTTTCTGCCAGCAGCGATGATCCGGAGGCGGGTACGCCCTATACGGGTGGTATCGGTCAAGGGGTTTCCGCTGCCAAGATGGAGGTGGTTTTCAAGCCTGTCTATTTGGGCGGCATCGGCGACGGTCATCGTGCTTCCGCCATGCAGATTATTTATAAGCCTACGTATTTAGGTGGTATTGGTGATGGGGAGCATGCTTCTGCTATGCGGATTGTCTATAAGCCCACGTACTTGGGCGGCGTCGGTGACGGCCATACGACCTCGACGATGAAGATGATCTACAAGCCCACGTACTTGGGTGGTATCGGCGACGGTCATACGACCTCGATGATGAAGATGATCTACAAGCCTACGTACTTGGGCGGTATCGGCGACGGTCATACGACCTCGATGATGAAGATGATCTACAAGCCTACGTACTTGGGCGGTATCGGCGACGGTCATACGACCTCGATGATGAAGATGATCTACAAGCCTACGTACTTGGGTGGTATCGGCGATGGGCATGTTACCTCTGCCATGAAGATGATTTATGCGCCTAATTTCTTGGGTGGTATCGGCGATGGTCATACGACCTCTGCCATGAAGAATTTGCCGGCACCTCCTTTCATGGGCGGTATCGGTGACGGTCATGTTACCTCTGCCATGAAGATGCTTCTTGCGCCTAACTTCTTGGGTGGTATCGGTGATGGTCACCATTCCAGGGCCATGGACAAGCCCAAGCCTTGGCCGTATATGGGCGGTATCGCCGACGGTCATGTTACCTTGCAAGTGCCGGGAGTCTTCTATCCTCTCTATGTCGGTGGTTTCTCCGACGGTTTCGCCAAACGTGGTTTGCCTTGCGATACCACGCAATACAAGATTTATGCCGATTCGGCTGTTTGTATCGGAGATACGTTGTTCTTGGAGACCGATAGCGTGCCTTCGGCTTCTTATATCTGGAAAGGTCCCGATGGTTGGCGTGGGGATGGCATGCGTGTGTTCCGGCCCGGGTTCACGGCCAAGATGGCGGGTACCTATACGGTGACCATAGATCCCGGCTGTGCCGATGCCGAGGATTTGCCTACGGCCATGGCCGTGGTCGTGGCTACTATTCCCGACCCCGTTTATGCCATTATCGACAGTATCGTTCCGAATATGCCTTACGAACGCATGTGTTTCGGCGATTCGGCAGTATTCGGTCTGAGCGGTTACGGCTGGGGCGACAGCGCGTTGTTCGAATGGCGCATCAACGGCAATCCCATCGGGGAGCCCACGCGCGACTCTGTAGTGAAGTTGGCAGGCGTGGACGATGGTTTCAACATAACCGCTGCCGTCTACTCGTCGTTGGAATGCGTGGATGCCCGTCCGTATGTGACCAAACCCGTTCGTACGGCGGTGGATGAAAAGAAGACGGTGAACGTGTCGATCGCCAGCGACATCGACCAGGCATTGGACAGCATCACCGTTTGTCGCGGCTATCCGATCCGGATCAGTTCCTCTTACGTGAACGAAGGCGACAATCCTACGTTTATCTGGCTTCGCAACAACGATACCTTGCTCAGCGGTACGACCGATTTTGTCGTGCTCGATTCCTTGCAAAACGGCGACAGCATCCGTTTGTTGTTGATTTCCAGCATTCATTGCGTGGATTGCCGTCCCAAGGTCTCGAACACGCTTCGTTTCGTGGTAAAGAATCAGCCCGTGTTGAACGTTCCCGGAACGCAGGAAATCAACTTGGGCGAATCGGTCGACCTGAGTGTCAGTGGCGGTAGCGACAGGGCCGAGTACAAATGGACGCCTTGTTCTTCGCTCAATACATGTCAGGGAACCGATGTCACCGCTTCCCCGCGCACCACCACGCGCTATACCGTGACGCTTACCGAACCTTGGCATTGTCAAGTGCAAGATACCGTCCTGGTAGAAGTCTATACCGACGTACGTGTGCTCAATCATCCGCAGCCTGTCACGGTTTGCGACAGTTCGGTGGCCCGGTTCGAGGTACGTGCTTCGGGCGCCTCCCTTGCCTTCGACTGGCAAGTGGATCAAGGCGACGGGATATGGCGTACGATCAAGGACATGCCCCGTCCCAATCCGTACAAGGAAGTATGGACGGGCGGTTTCACGGCCTCTTTGGAAATCGGTTTGGCCAAAGACAGTGTAAGTTCCACCCTTTCGCATCTCCACCTTGGCATGAGCCAGTACAAGTATCGTTGCCGGGTGAGCGGCGTTACCGACAAGACCCAGAAACGCGATACGCTCTATTCGAACGATCCCGAGAAGTTCTACGGCGTGGCTCGTTTGTATGTCAATCCGTTGAGGACCGCCTATGGTTCGATCCTGTTCAATGGAACCGATACCGTCTGCGAGGGTACGCCGGTAACTTTCACGCTCAAGACCCAGAACAACCTGGCCGCCAATTACTCCGTGGATTGGAGAGTGAATGGCGTGAGCAGGCAGGTGGGCAAGGGCATGAGTTATGTGTTGCCCAAGGAATTGAGCAAGGACAGCACGTCGATCCAGGCTTTCATTACCACCGGATACGAATGTCCGTCCTTGAATCCCGAACCTACGGCCGTCGTATGGATGCCGGCTTACAAGAATCCTCAGGTTTACTCCGGTGCCGACGGTACGGTCATCGTACAATACAATACGCGCGATACCCTGTGCGGCGCACTCCTCAGCACGGGCATGAAGCCGGGCGAGGATACTACGATGACCTATCTCTGGTCGCCCGCCAGCAAGATCGAAGGACCTGTGGATCAGCTCAAGGCGCTTACCACGCCGGTCCAGTCTCCTGTCACGTATACGCTTACGGCCACCAACGCGCATGGTTGCCAGGGAACGCACAGCCATGTCGTCAGCCTCAAGGGAGGCAAGCTCAACGCGAGCGTCCAGAATCATGTCGTTTGCGAAGGCGACACGGTATGCCTCCAAGTAACGCCTTGGGGTGGTTCGGGCTTGTACAGTTTTGCCTGGACGGCCATTCCTCAAGACGGCACGCCGGCCAATGCTGGTTTCGTGAGTGCCGACACGACCGTTGTCTGCACGGTAAGTCCGGTAGGTGTGACCAATTACAGGGTAAGGGTGTTCGACGGTGTGGATTCGGTAGTGAAGACCATCAAGGTTACCGTCAACAAGCGCATGCTCAGCCAGCCGGTATTGGTGGGCGACACGAACTATTGCGCCAACACGCTCGACAAGTTCAGGCTCAAGGTTCAGAATGACGCCTACGCGGGCAGGGTAAGCATGTACCGTTGGTATGTGAACGATACCTTGGATGCCCGTTACGACGGTTCCGCCGAATACCGGATTGCACCTCGCGACGGTAGCCGCATTCATTGCGAGGTGACCGTGGGCTATGCCTGTCCGGCCAAGAATCCGGTCAATACGCCCAAGGTAGGCATTCATATCTATCCTATCCCCGTCATCAGCCAGATCACGCCCGACAGCACCATCTGTCCGGGTACTTCCATCCAGCTTATGGTGAAGGGCAAGGAAATCGACAGTCTCTCCTGGACGCCCAAGGACGAGATCCTTACGGGGGCTGATGCCAAGAAGCCTTCGCAGACGGTCATCGCAAGGCCTTCGACCTCGACGGTCTACAACGTCGCGCTCTTCAGCAGCAAGCGTTGCGTGGTGAACCACAAGATAAACGTCAATGTTCATCCGGTAACGGCGGCCACGACCCAGGCTCCTGACATTTATGCCTGCCAGTCGGGAGAGGCCCGCTTCCCGGTGAAAGTTTCGGGCTTGGATCTGGTTTATGATTGGCAGAAACTGGAAGGCGGCAGCTGGAACAGCGTTGCCGATCCGGACAAATATGCCGACTTGAACACGGCGCAGTTGCTGGTAAGGAATGTGGATGTGGCCGAAGACGGCGACCAGTACCGCCTGCATGTCTCGGGTCGTTGCCAGCCCGATTCCATCAGTGCGCCCATGACGTTGCATGTCATCGATTCGGTCTATTTCGACATCGTCTTGGTGGATACCCCGCGCTGCGGGAACGATCCGGCCAAGATCCGGTTCGTGACCAACCTCACCGGTTTGCAGAAGAAATTCGAAGTGGTGGTGAGCGGACCTTCCGGAACACGCCATTATATCACGCGCGACAGCGTCTTCAGGATAAAAGAGGTATATCCCGGCGACCGTGTCCAGGCCTTCCTCACCCCGCAGGGTATCATCGCCCAGTGTGTGAACCCCAACCCGATGCCTTCTCAGGTCGTTGACTTGGGCGTGAAGGAATCGCCCAGGCTTACCTACAAGGCCTCCAATCCCAAGGCTTGCGCTACCGCCGACGGTAGCATCACCCTCGTCGCTACCGGTGGACATCAGCCCTATACCTATTATTTCAACGGGCTTGCCGATACGATGGACCGTTTCGAGAACCTGGCTACCGGCATGTATGTCGCCTATGTGAGCGACAATAACGGTTGCCGCAGCAAGGAATTGGAGATCAGTTTGCGCGATCCCAACGGTCCGGTGGATCCGGTGGTTTCCAATGCGGGCTTCTATTGCCAGGCCGACGTGTTGCCTTCCCACTTGGTGCTCGATCCCAAGACCAAGAAGGCAGAGGTGAAATGGTTCTCCGATTATCGTTGCAACACGATGATCCATACGGGCGACTCCATGGTGTTCCCCGCCGCTGCCGGCCGTCATGTCTACTATCTCTACCAGCAGTTCGGCAACTGCAAGAGCGGCGTGGTGAAAGTGGAAGTGTTCGTGGGCACGGTTCCCGTCATAGATCGTATCGACCAGGTGGTGCCTTCTTCCTGCGAGAGGGTGGACGGTATCATCAGCGTTTACGCCACGGGCGACACCACGCTCGAATATTCCGCTTTCGTTCCGCAAAACTTCGGACCGAACTCCGATTTCATCGATTTGCCCAACGGCACGTATCCCATAGCGGTTCGCACGATTGCCGGCTGCCACGTTTACGATACGGTCGAACTGTACGCCTACAATACGCCCGATGCGCCGCGCATGCTTGTCGGCGACACCGTCTATTGTGCCGGTTCGCCACGTCGTCCCTTGGAAATCAAACCGGAACGTAAGGGCGCGGTTACCTGGTTCAGCGATCTTACGTTGCAGCACGTCGTTTACAGGGGTAATCCGTACGACATAGGCGGATTGAAAGAAGGCGACTATATCTTCAGCGCCGTCGAGGCCGTGGGTTCCTGCAACAGCAAGCCCGCTACGGTGAAGGTGAAGATATTGCCGTCCGTCAATACGGGTGTGCCCGACAAGGTATTCGGCTGCAAGGGCGGCATGGTAACGGTCAAGGCGAACAAGCAGGAAGGGGTAAGCTATCGTTGGTTCGATCCGTCCAACACCTTGATTTCGACTTCGGACAGCATGCGTGTGAACGTTCCCGACAATCCGCAGACCTATGTGTTGCGTGCCTTGCTTACCGTGGACGGCTACGATTGCGAAATCAGCCAGGACGTGGTGGTTCACTATACTACCGATCCCCTTTACAAGGATACGACCGTCTGCTTGGGCGACACGGTGGTCATCACCGTGCCGGGTGCCGCTTCCTGCCAATGGCCGGACGGTTCCGTTTCGAATACCTATCGTGTGGCCGCAGGCGGCAATAACGGTCACAAGCAGACCATTCCCGTATGGGTCGACTTTGCCGACGGTTGCCGTATGCAATACATATACGTGGTGACCACCAAATCGGGCAATCCTACGGACGTAAGCATAGAAAAGGACTTCGACTTGTATTGTTCCGGCGACAAGCATGTCCTGGGTGCCAAGCTGAGCGATCCCAGGGTGCCCGTCACGTTGCAATGGTACAAGGACGGCATGGATATTTCCGATGCCAATGGCGGCACGTTACGCATAGACAGCCTCGAGCAAGGCATCTATACCTATGTGGTGACGGCCACGGCCAAGGAAGTCTGCACCACGCCCCGTGTTACCGCCGACACGGTCAGGATCAAGGTTTACGAAACGCCTGCCGTGAATGCGGGTACCGATATCGACAGCGTGCCTTATGGCGAAAAGACCGTCATCGGCAAGGACGCCGATGTTACCGGTGGCTTGTTGCCCTATGTTTATTTGTGGACCGGTACGGGTATCGGTGCGGATGACGATCGCCTCACGATCGGTTCCAACCGTCTTTACAGCAGTACGGTGGTTACGCTTACCGTCACCGACTCGGTAGGTTGCCATGCTTCGGACGAGGTGAAGGTTACCGTGGTGGGCGGACCTTTCCGCATCAGCATGGACAGGCCTTACGACTTCGATCTTTCCAAGTTTACCGAGGTAGTCTGCTTGAACGACAGCGTGAGGTTGCGCGTCAAGCCGGAAGGCGGTTCGGGCAACTATGACATCGTTTGGCAGGAACTGATCGACGACACCACCCGGGGCGGTGTCCTTGGAACGCAGGCCGACCTGATGTTCAGGGCCGCGGATTCGGGCAGATATGTCGTGACCGTGGTCAATCTTACCGGCGGGGCGGCCACCAAGGCCGATACGCTTACGGCCATCGTCAGCTTGTATGTGAACATGCCGCCCGTTACCGGTCATATTTTCACGCCCGACACCACGATGTGTTCCGATACGGCCTATACGCTCTACTTGAAAGATTACTGGGGCGACAGGATAAGTTGGGAATTCTCTTACGACAGCGCGATCTGGAGCGGACTGCGGAACGGTGTCGACAGTGTCCGTATCGCTAAGGGCAGCGACCCGTCGAGGCAGACCACTTATTACAGGGTGAGCGTGTCCAACGGTGTTTGTCTCCCGGCTTATACCGGCGATTACAAAGTGTCCGTGTACGAAGACCTTGAGAACAACATCGCCTACCAAGGACCCCAGCCGCTTTGTCCTGAAGTCACCGACGTGCATTTCAGCGGCAACGAGGTTACCAAGGGCGGCAATGGCGTCTATGCGTACCAATGGCAGTGGAGCAAGACCGAAGCAGGTCCTTACGTGAATTGCCCCGCCGATTCGGGCACCTATACTTACACATGGCCCGGCAGGATAGATTCCACGCGCCATGTCCGTCGTGTGGTTTATTCCGACGGATGTCCGTTCTTCAGCCGTTCCGAAAAGGTTTCGGTGTACGATGACGCCAATATCGGTGAAATCGAGGGCGAAACGTATGTCTGCATAGACTCCGTGGGCATATTGAGCGTACCCAATACGCAGATGCTCAGTTATGTATGGGAAATGGCCACCGATACCGCTGCCGCGTCGGCCGATTGGAAGGTATTGCCCGGTGCAAGCCAGTTCTCGTACATTACTGACATGATGAAGAAAGGCGACACGCTCTATTATCGTGCCATCGGACAGAAACATGCTTGCGACCCTGATACGACAGGCGTATTCTGCGTCATTGCCACCGAACCGCTTCCTGCTGCTGCCTTTATCAGTGTGGATACGATGGAAGCCTGCTTGCACGACCGCCTCGTGTTCCATTTGGATTCGGTACATTATCCCGGCAACAAGCCTTCATACGTATGGTATGTGAACGGCGTGCAGCTCAAGTTGCCCGTCATGAACGGCAAGGATACGTTGGCGTTCGCATCCAAGGACAACAAGACGTTGTACATAAGCAATCTTGAACCGGGCGACAGCGTGCAATGCGGTTTGATGTCGAGCATCGGTTGCGTGATTTCCCGTATCGCGCTCAGCCAAGCCATCAAGCCTGTCGTTTATGTTCCGGAGGTGTTCATCGCCAGTCCTGCCGACGATCTTGTTTTCTGTCGTCGCGACACCGTGACGCTGTTGGCCGACAGTGCCGATTTCTATCGTTGGTCGTATCTGGGCAAGGGTGACACGGGCTTGACCGTGCTCCATACGGGTTCGTTCGTATATCAGGATTCGATGGTCAAGGTGAGTCCGTCGAAGGTCACCACCTATTACGTGCAAGGAGTGGACAGGCATGGTTGTACGGGCATCGACAGCGTGACCCTCACGCCCGAACCGCTCGTAGACCGTACGCCCGACACGACGATTTGCGATGGCAGTTTCTTGACCATCAAGGCAATGTCCGTAAGTCCCACCAAGGGTGTGACGTATAGTTGGCGGGAAGTGCCCGTGAAGGATTCCACCACGCCGGCCACCTTGAGCGGTGCCCTTACCGTGAATACTTTCAAGAAAGTACAGCCCAAGGATTCGCTTACCTATTACATCTGCACGATCAAGACTTCGGCACCGCGTTTCTGCACGTTCACCGACACCATCAAGGTGTTTGTACAGGAAAACGAGCAGCCGTCGGTGGATATCGTTTACGACGGCACCATGTTGGGAACCGACACGGCGCATATCATCGAATGCGAGAAGAAGGAAAACTTCTTCAGGTACACTTCCGAGTGGGCCGGCGACGAACCCCGGTACACTTGGTACTTCAACGGCGAAGCGGTCGGCCACGACAGCATCTTCTCCGACCATTATCCCTATATGGTCGACCATTCTTCCATTTACGTCGAAATGGAATCTTCGCGCCGTTGCGTGCTTGAACGCACGGTAAAGAGCAAGCAGCTCAAGATCAAGTATACCAAGATGCCCGAAGCGCTCGTGTCCATCAACAGCAACAAGGGCACTTCGATATGTCCTAACGAGGAACTGGTTGTCTTCAAGGCGCATGCGCCTACTTACGACACGGGTGTGTTCGAGTGGTACGTGAAGTATGCCGACAGCAACAAGTTCGTTCGTGTCTATACGGGCGACTCCTTGGTGTCCACCTTCGCCTCCGGCGACCAGGTCTACTGCCTCTATGTGGCCAATGACAGTTGTATCAAGTATTCGCCCAAGCGAAGCAACACGCTTACGTTCTCCAACTACAAGTTGTGGAAGCCGACGGTGGATATCGTTCGTCTGGATGCCGGCATCGAAGGTAGCGGAGATACCGTCTGCGAACTTACCGACGTGTTGTTCGAGGCACGCATCGCCGACCAGGGCACCGATTACCGCTTCGTGTGGATGCTGGACGGTATGGAAGTGGGTACGGTCAACGATCTCAAGTTGACTTATAGCGACTTCATCGCCCAGCAAGACACGGCCTACAAGCGCTATGTCGTGACGGCCAAGCTGGAGACCAAGCACACTTGCGCCGTACCTTCGAACATCAATCAAGACGACACCGTCGTTTTCGTCAAGCCGCGCACGCCTTTCGGCGTCACGATAGACCAGGATGTGCTGCAAGCATGCAATTCGCTCAAGGTAGAGCCCGTGGCCTTTACGCATGTCTACGGTCCGCTTAGCGTGAGCGGCAATGTCATTGCCAACAACTGTCACGACAGTTACTGGAACACGGGTGCCATTTCCCAGCAGTCCATCGAGGGCAACGGCGGGGTGAGCGCCTATGCGGGCACGACACGTTTCCACCAGATGTTCGGTCTCACTTCGCGCAAGGAAGTGAAACATTATTCCGACATCGATTACGCCATCTACTTTGACTGGGGCACGATCGAGATTTATGAAAACGGCGTTTACCAAGGCTCGTTCGGCAGTTACAACACGGTCCAGAAATACACTGTCGAGATCGCCGACAGCGTGATCCGCTACCTGCGCGACGGAAGCGTGTTCCATACCTCCGCCGTCCGTGACACGGCAGGTCTCTACTATGGCGGTTTCTCGTTGTATTCCATTTGCCATGCCGGTTGCACGAACCCCGACCACTCGCATTTCCCGAACATGCGTGCCTTTATCGAGTATCGCAGTTCCAGCATCGTGTTCGGTTCCACCGTGTTCGCTCCTCCGGTCAAAAAGCCCGATTATGACTGGATGGTGAACGGCTCCTCGTTCGAATTCGGCAACGGGGAAGACAGCCTCTACGACCATAAGTATCGCTTTGAACCCAATGACGTCGTGACGCTTTTGGTCAAGAGCAACGACGTGTGCATGGAACGTACGATGGCCGAGTCCAATCCCGTCACGGTACTGCCTACCGATCCGGGCAATTTCCTCCGTCTGGATGATTCGGCTTACGTATGCCGTGGCGATTCGGTTCGTATCACCGCTACCGGAGCCGCCGCCTATACATGGGAATTGCCGCTCGACATGGATACGGCTACCGTCCACGACAGCAGTATCCTCGTATGGCCCGACCTTACCACGACCTACCGTGTGACGGGCGTCAATGCCGACGGATGTTCCGACTTCAAGCGTATCGTGGTGGTTGTCTTTGATTTGCCTAATCCGCAATTGGGTCCCGACAAGGAGGCCTGCCATGGCGACAGCCTCTATTTCAGCGTGGCCAAGGGAGCTGATCCCGATAGTCTTACCGACAAGTTCTATCATACGGAATGGACGTTCATCAAGAACGACACGACATTTGCCGTATTGCCTTCCGTTTATGAGAACGCCATCCGGTTCGTTGCCGAGGAAAGCGGTCTGTTGGTGGCTGTCATGACCAACAAGCTCAGTGCCTGCTACGCGGTGGATACGTTGAAACTTGACGTTTATCCGCTGCCGCACGTCAATATGCCCGACGACACGCTCGAAGTCTGCATCAGTCACGACTTGGCCATCCAGGATTCCGCCTACGACCAGGCATACAAGCAGCCGAACCGTTATACCTGGACGCCTGCCACGGGCTTGCGCAACGGAAACGGCTACACGAACGGTTCGTTCAAGATATTCAACCGTGCCGACACGGGCTTCTTTACCTATTACGTGGACGTGGTGACGCCCAAGGGCTGCCATTCCTACGATACGGTACATGTCCGCAATATCAAGCAGGAACTTTCCGTGAACATGGAACTGGTTCGCCGCACGGTTTGCGAAGGTGAATACCCGCAGTTCATTCTTGCCGGCGAATGGTGGGACAGCAACGCCACGGCCGTGCTTTACCGTAACGGCCGCCAGGTAGGCACCTATACGGTGGGCAAGAGCGGTCAATACCAGTCGGATACGATTACCTATACCGGCGACATCGCCCATAACGACAGGTATCAGGTAAGGATAATGAGCCTTAACCAGTGTCTGATCGTGAAAGATGTGCTGAGCGGCTTCGACACCCTGGGCGTCGTCTATGCCACCACGCTTGCGTCTTTGCCCGATTCGCTCTGTATCGGACATGACCTGGTATTGCGTGCGTTGCCCGTTCAAGACACGAATGTCCGTTACAAGTGGACGATGTGCAACAGCTATGAGCAGACGGTTATCAAATACGTGGGTTCCAAGCCCGATACCGTTCATGAAACCGTTTACATCAATCATGCACCTTTCGGCTTCGACACCAATACGATTGTCGTGAAGATGCCCGGATTGCCCACGTATTTCATGGTGGAAGCCGACGGAGGTCATGGTTGCGTGACCCGCGACACGGCCTATCTCGACATCATCGAGGCCGATACGCTTTGGGCCGAGGCTTGGCAGAAGACCGATTCCTGCTTCAGTCCCGAGATGGCTGTCCCGAACTGGAATTTCACTTCCAACGCGATGATTCCCTTGCTGGGTGGTCAGATCGTGAAAGATGGCGCGCAAAGCCACGCCTGGACCTATCTTACTTCGCCTACCGTATTGCATGGAAACTTCATGTTCCGTTACGTCATCAGCGGCAAGGAAGGTGCCTCGATGGTGGGTATCAACTACGAGGGTCGCGTTCATAACCGCTGCAGCAGTTGGTGGTACAACTGGTGCGGTTACGATGCCGACTATACGTTCTACCTGAGCGGGCAGAACAACAGGCCCGCCTTGATGATCTATGAGCGCGGCAACCATGTCTGGACAGGAGGCGAATACGCGGAAGGCGACATATTGTTCATTGTCCGTCAGGGTGGCTATATCAATTACTACCAGAACGAAGTATTGGTACGTCGCGTCCAGGAACGCTCTCCCGAGAAGAATTTCAATCCCGAGGTTTCCATGCATTGTCCCGGAACGGCGGTCGATCCCGTGGGCTATGTCGAATTGCAGAATGTCGAAATCATCAGCGCGGCCGGCTCCATCGCCGCCCCGATAAGCTACAAGTGGTATCTGAACGGAAAAGTCGTTTCCACCGACAGCGCGCTCGATGCCCGCAGGGTAGGTTTCACCGGTTTCAACGATACCTTGGTCTACGAAGTGAGCGGCCAAACCAAGTGCGATGGCCTGCAAGTGGTTCGCGACACGTTGCCTGTGAAGAGTCCGAAGGGTTATACGCCTGTGTTCCTCAAGCTTTCCACCGACAGCCTCCAGTGTCAGGGTCGTGATTTCATGGTACGTGCTCATTTGTTGAACCGCAGCGGCGATGTTCCCGATTCGGCCATCCGTTACAATTGGTACCGGGGCGACATCATGATTGCGGGCGATACGCGCGCCGACAGCATTGTCATAACCAATGCGGGCATCAACGAGTATGTCTGGGCGCAGGCCTATGTGGATACGAGCATCATGTCGTGCACGTTCAACAACGTGAAGAATGCCGTCCGTTCGCCTTATCTTGTCTTGCCCGTAGAACCTTCCAAGGCCTTGGGCGTGAACGTGGACGTGTTCCCCGGCGATACGGTTTGTATGTTCTCCGAAGTGTTGTTCAACGCCACCGGGGTGGTTTCGGG
This sequence comes from uncultured Bacteroidales bacterium, assembly GCA_910578275.1. Lineage (GTDB taxonomy): Bacteria > Bacteroidota > Bacteroidia > Bacteroidales > P3 > Pullibacteroides. The sequence goes on from CAJTPR010000005.1 coordinate 60,131, forward strand.
CATGCAGGATGCCGGAAAGAATCCTACCATGGAATGGTATCTGAACGGTCAGTTGACGAGCCGTGACTTTACCTACAAGACCGACAGCCTCCGTGACGGCGACAGCGTCTATGCCATCATCACGGCCAGTTCCGAAATCCAATGTCTGGATACCAACCGCAAGCAGACCCGGGTGGTGCGCATGAACGTCTTGCCCGCACCCGTCCTTGCCGCGCACAGGGATACCGTGATTACCTATAATGCGCAAGCCGCCCTTTGGGCCGAAGTGCTTCAGAATTGGGAACCGGGCATCACCTACGAATGGTACCCCGCTTTCGACATCATCGACCCGTACAGTGCCCAAGACAGCGCTACCGTGGTCAAGGCGCGCATAGACCACTATTATACGGTACAGGCACGCAATACCATCGGATGTTACAGCAATGAGGCCAGTGTCCATGTGGAAGTGCTTACTTGTCCGCAGTTCATCATGCGCGGATCGGGCACGAAGGCTTGTGCGGGCGACAGTGCCTTCCTGTACCTGCAGGTACAAGGTTTCAGGCCGTACACCAACATCTATTTCTGGCAGATTTCACATGACAACGGTGCCACATGGCGCACGCTCGACACGCTTGTCGATACCGATTTCGGCATCAAGGTGGGTACCAATAGCGTCACGCTGGTATTGAGCAAGGCTTTGGCCAGCTATGACAAGTCGCATTCCTTGTTCCGTTGCGGTGCCGTGGCCACCGATACCTTGCTTTCGTGCGATACGGTATACAGCCGTGAACTGTTCCTCGACATCGTGGACTACGTGGTTCCCGTTGCCGGCATCAGCGGCGATACCGTGATTTGCCGTCGTTCTCCTGTGGATTTCAAGGCTTCGGGCGCGGCCAACCCCGGCGACTACTACCAATGGTATGTCAACGGCCAGATGGTTGCCGGAAACGGAAGCTTGTTGCATCTCGACAGTGTGAGCGGAAGCACCGAAGTTTCGGTGTCGATGATAATCCGCAACGACAAGAATGCCTGCGTGGATGACAGCAAGGCCACGGATACGTTGAAGGTTCTCGTCCATCCGCGTCCCGAACTTGTCATGTATCCCGACACCTCGATCCATATCGGCGACACGGCGCAGGTAGGCGTACGGGTAAGCGGAAGCCCTGCTCCGTACACGTATGCTTGGAACGGTCTGCCCGCTACCACCTTGTTCAGTACCGTTTCCGATTCCACGGCAACCAAGAACCAATACTTCACCACCATTTACACGGTGACGGTTACCGACAGCAACGGTTGTTCGGTCAAGGGCAGCATGACCGTGAACATAGAGGATTCTTGCAAGTTATACGTTTCCATCTACGGACCCAAGACGATCTGTTTCGATTCGATCGCCACGTTCAAAGGACTGGTGACGGGAGGTTTGCAGAATTCGGATATCCACTACATATGGCGTTGCGTTCCGGAAATCGACTCCACGGTCATCACCTTTACCGGCAAGGAATTTACGGTACGGGCCCTCAAGCCGGGTAACTACCAGCTTACGTTCATGGCGGTGGATTCTTCGGAATACGTGCGTACGTTGTGTCCGGACGAACCGCACATGGCCAGTGTCACTTACGATTTCACCGTAGAACCGCCCAAGCGCTTCACGGTCGAGATAGACACGTTTGCTGCCGTTTGTGCCGGAAGCGAGGGCGAACTCGATGCCAAGGCTTACGTGGATGGTGCCGAAGCCTCCATGGATGTGGCTTACCACTGGAAGCAGCACGACTTCCTGGGCCATGTGGTCAAGACCCAGAACAGCACCCGATCCGTGTTCGGCATCAAGGAATGGTCCGTAGGCGATTGGGTAAGCGTTGCCGCCACGATGGGCGGAGACGAATGTGAAACGGGCCTGACGGTTTACGATACGTTCCGTCCCGTCATCAATCCCCAACCCGGTCCGCTTCAGGCTCGTCGCTTGTATGTGGGCGGTCTTGAACCTTGTACGTTCGATACGGCTTCCATCGGCTTGAGCGTTCCCATGGAACAGGCCGGTCAGGTCCAATATACGATAGACGGCGGCAAGACATGGCAGTCCGACAGCTTGTTCAAGCCTGTGGGCGACGGAGAATACTATCCCGGCGTGAAATTCATCGGTACCGGTTGCCAATACATCTCCGACACGGTCATCATCGTTTCCTTGCCCGAACCGTCCATGATGCCTGACGTCCAGGTACGGGGCGACAGCAGTTTCTGTGCCGGATCCGATGTGGATTCGTTGATCGCTTTCGACGGTCAGGACGGTGCCATCGTGGGTTGGTATGCCGATACGGCATTGTCCGAAGTGCTTGTGGAAGGTGCGATAGGACAAGACAGGGTGGCGTTCGGCCTGCCCGATTCCATCAGGAATACGACGGGAAGCTACACGTTCTATGCCGCTCAACGTGCCGGATTCTGCAAGAGCGGACCGGTAGCCTTTACGGTAAATGTCCGCGAACGCGATACGGCGGGCGGTTTGCGGCTGCAGTATGTAAGACGCTTCAAGTGCGACGATGACGGCAGCGCCCTCGCCATCAAGGTTTCGGCACATTTCGACACCATCAACGTGGAAGGCATCTACCAATGGACTTCCGTTACCGGTGCGGCCATCCATGGAACGGGTCAGGAAGTGACCGTGGATGTCGTTGACAGCGCGAAGGTTTGCGTGTCGTTCACCTATGTTTCTTCTTGCGACGGTGTCGCCTATACGCTCTACGGCGATACGATTTCCATCAACGTGGCCGGCATTGGAAACAACCTGGCTCCCGGCACCTTGGTCTGCACGGGAGATTCGGCCATCGCCCGCTCGCTCGACACGAACGGCGTGAGCGACACGAACTTCAGCTATGAATGGCAGGCCATGCGGTTCGACAACGCGGCGGGTGCCTGGCGTTGGAGCGCGGCTCCCGGTATCGATACCTTGGAGAATTACACGGTATGGCACGATTACCTGGCGCAAGCGGACGGCATGCCCTCCGGATACAAGCAACTCGTGTTGCGCCGTATCGTCCATGTGGACGGTTGCCACGACACCAGCGATCAGGTTACGTTCTACTATAAGCCCGCTCCTGTCCCGACCGCCGTTCTGGATATACCCGAGGTTTGTCCCGGAGAGCCGGTGTCGGCTTCCGTGAACGGAACCGATCTGGGAACGGCTCCCTATGTGAATTGGTATGCGGGTGATACGCTCAAGTACGCGCACGACACGTTGCGGGCAGGTTTCGGCGTATTGCCGGGCGGTACCAAGATCCGTGCGGTGGTTTATCCGGTTTACGATACGTTGTGTCCCGTCGTGGATTCGGTGATCGTGCAAGACACCGTCAAGGTGGCGGATGCCATCGCGGCCGACCTCCGGATCGAAATCGCCGATACGCTTTTCTGTACGGAAGGCAATACGTTCAAGGCGCATTATAACTCCGCATACAGCGATAACCCGCGTTATACATGGTTCTACAACGGTGTCCATGTGGATTCCATGGACGGAAAGGATACCTACGTCCGCACGGATGTCAAGCGAGGTGACAGCGTGTATGTGATGATAACGGCCACCAACCGTTGTCCTGCTTCGGATTCCGCGCGTAGCGCGACCGTAATCGCCGGTCAAAGGGGTCAAACGGTCGACGGTCGGGTCCAAGCCGTGGTGGATACTTCCTTGATCAAGCGCGACAGCCTGCGGCTTGAGGCGCACGGTGCCCAAAGCTACCTGTGGCAAGACGACCATTCCGCCGACAGCGTCCATATCGTCCCGGCCAATGGCGGCCAGACCGTCCATTGTGTCGAACTGCATACCGACGGCTATTGCGACACGGTATTGTGCGTAAGTTCGATCGTTCCCACGGCTACGTTGGAAATCCTGCCGGTTTGCGCGTTGCAAGACGTCAAGGCCGGCATTACCGGAACGAATCTGGGAACGGCTCCTCATGTGAACTGGTATGTTGACGGCAACCTGGTTTCCTTGCATGATGTCCTTGTCAAGAATCTGGGCAAGTTGGCCGACAGCACGCCCGTGACGGCGGTGGTTTATCCCGATTATGGCGCGGCGGGTCTGCCCGCGGGTACGGTCACGATCGATTCGCTCGTGCTGGAAGGCTATGCCTTGGTGACAGATGCCATCGGTGCCGACCTTGTCGTCAAAGTGGACGATACGCTGTTCTGCAGCAACCAAAACAAGTTCACGGCCGTTTACAACGCCGCATACAGCGACACGCCTCAATACAGATGGTACCATAACGGCCTGCTGATGACTTCGGCCAACGGCCAGGCTACCTATGTCAGCGGAAACGTGAAAGACGGCGACAGCGTCTATGTCGTGATATTCGCCCATAACGATTGCCCGGCTTCCGATTCCGCCCGCAGCGCGGCTTATCATGCCCGTAAAGGCAATGTCGTTCCCGCCCGCGTCGATGTATTCGCCTTCGATACGCTTTGCTTGGGCGACAGTTTGTCCGTGACCGCTTCCGGGGCGACCCTTTACACTTGGAACGACGGATCGGCCGATTCGGTTCGTACGTTCGTGGCCACGGAAACTCCGACCAGGTACAACGTGACGGCACATGCCGACGGTTATTGCGACACGACGATCGACATTACGGTGGTAGGTCGCCTGCGTCCCTCCGGAACCAAGCTCGTTCCGACCGAAATGACGGTTTGCGGCGGCGACACGATCGACCTTTGGGTGACGAGGGGCGCCGGCACGAGCGTGCTTTGGAATCTCGGCCAGACGACCGACTCGATTCGTGTCATACTGCCCGATGACAAGAAGGATACCGTGTTCTATGCCACGTTTACCGATGCCTACGGTTGCCGGTTCGGCCCCGACAGCGTGGTGGTGCATGCAAGGGACAGCCGCCCCGTCGACTTTGTCATGGACAATCTCGGATTGCCCGACACGGTATGCTGGAGAAGCCGTTTCTCGGCTATTGCCCGCGTCAAGCCCGACGACAAGGCCGACATGTACTTCACATGGTACAGGAGCGGTGCCTACTGGACTTCCGGATATGATCTGGACAGCCTGGCATTGAAAGGTACCGACTTCCCCTCGGCGTCGCCTTACGTGATTTCGGTCATCCTGCAAGACAACGGGTATTGCTTGCGCATGCGTCAGGATACGCTTGTCGACACCATCGTGGTGGAACAGCCCAAGGAGGCCGGTATCAATATCCAGTCCAACAGCAATCTCGACAATGACACCTTGCGTATCTGCGTAGGCGATCCCACGCGTTTGTTCGCCGCCGTGTCCAATGCCGGTCCGGTATTTGCCGACGGCAGCCACAACTGGTATATCGAATGGTACAAGGATGGCGTGTTCGTTCAGCGTGGTGATACGGTGACATTCGATTATCTGGCTGTCGGAAGCAAGATCCATGCGGTCCTGTACGTGGATACGACGGAGTGCAACTATGCCATCAACAGTCCCGTTTCCTCACGTGTGTTGACCGTGGTTTCGGTTCCGCAGCCGAACGTGAAAGTGGAACTCAATCTCAAGGTCGATACGATATGTTCCAACAGCACGTATCAAGTAGAGGCCTACGTTTCCAATGGAGGAACCAATCCGCAATATCGCTGGTATGTGAACGGCGTATTGGCCACGATCGGGGATGGAAAGGGCAATATCATACCTTTCGATGCGCCTGTCCTCGACCTTGTCAACATCAAGCAACAGTCTGCCGAACACGGCACCAACTACGATATCGTATGCTGGGTGAAATCCAGCCTGCCTTGCGCTACCGACAGTGTCCGCAATCAGGGCGTGGCCTCGTTGGTGGTATTCCCCGCCGATACGTTGGGCGTGGTCATCACGCCGCAGATCGATACGGCCTGCGCCTATGAAAACGGCGACGTGGTGGTCAACATGGAGGCGCGGGTATTCGGTATGGCCGACGGCTATAACGTGGAAGAACCCGACATGCAATGGTACGTGGCGGCTTACGAAGGTGCCGTTTCCGTGCCTATTGCCGGAGCGACGGGCAAGCAACTGCACTACACGACCAAGAACCTCACCGGAAACGAGGTGTTCAGCGTCCGTGCCTTCAGCAAGTATCTCTGTACATGGAACAGTTCGTTGGTAAGCGAAAAGGCGCAGATCCTGCTTTGGCCTATCCGTGCGGAGGCCGGCCGGGACGACACGGTCTACGGTGAATCGTACAGGCTCCTTACCGATTCGGCTACGGGCGGCACGCCGCATTGGACCACGCGCGGCGACGGTTCGTTTATCCATGCCGATACGATACATCCTGTCTACAAGCTGGGCGTCGAAGACAAGAAGAAAGACGGCATCTGGCTGGTGCTCGAGGTGAGCAACGCGTTCGGTTGCTCGGTCATCGACAGCATGTACCTCCATATCTCGCATTGTGAAGATTACCAATGGCATGTCGATTTGACCGAACTTACCGTTTGTCACGATCGGCAGGTATATGTCGCCAATCATGTGAAGGCCAAGCCGGGAGCCGTTTATCCGGTGGATAGCGCGCGTTACATGTTGGTAGCCTTGCCTTCCGGTACGTATGGCCTCGACACGTTGGCCACGAGCGACAGCTTGAAGTTCGCTTGGCGCGGCGTGGCGGATACCACGCGTACGTTCGTCCTCACGGGCATGGTCAACGGCTACGGCTGTACTTATTCCGACAGCCTCCGTGTCATCGTCCTGCCACGCAATGACATGAGCGTCGAATTGACGCAGGAAGACAACGATACTTGCCGGGAATTCCCGGGCAAGGCCGCCGATTGGGTAATCACTCCCGGCCATTACGACTTGCATTGGGATTACGATGCCGCCGCCGGCGTGTTGCACCATGTTCATTGCAACAACGCCTACGATTTGACCACTTCCGATTACGGCGGAGCCAACACGATGTTGCGTTACGTGGCCACCGGAAACGAACGGGCGGGCATGGTCGGCTTCAATTACGAGGGTCGTCGTTCGTCCGAACTCGATTACGGTATCTATTTCAACTACGGTACCGTCAACCTCTACTATCTGGGCCATGCCACCGACTACATGCCTGTGGGAACCTACCAGGCCGGCGACGTGTTCACGATTGTCCGTCGTCAAGACAAGGTTTATTTCTATGTGGACCAGAACGACGAGCACAAGTTGCTGCGTGTCTTGGACGAACCGGCTTACGGTCCGGGCCGTCGTGTCAACTACGCCATCGGTTCCTACCGTGTGGGCGCCACGTTCAACGACCTCTGGTATGTGAACCAGCCGGCGACCAAGATCGGCAAGGAAGTCACGTTCGGTCCTCTGCCGGGCACGTTGAGCTATGCTTGGAGCTTGAATGACAGCGTGGTGTGCACCGACAGTGTTTGGGATGCCGAGAGGTTCCATGTAAAAGACAACGATCGTGTGAACTTGTGCGTGACCGGCGTGACGGCTTGCGACACGATGACGGCTTGCGACACGATAAGCATATCGGTGATCGATCCTTACGATCCGTTCTATCTTACCTTGACGCGCGACAGCGCAGGGGAATGCGACGGCGATGCCTTTACGCTTGTCGCTACCGCGCACGACCTGCCTGCGGGTGTGGATGCGGGCATGCTCCGCTACGACTGGTATCTGAACGGAACCCGTGTGGCTGCCGGCACGACGAGCAACGTCTATGTGCTCGACAGCGTCCATATCGGCGACTACGCTCATGCCGAGGCCTATATCCCCGACAATATCTGCGTGCTCAACACGCAGGCCAATGCGGCCGTTTCACATCGGGTAACGTTCCCGCTCAAAGAAAACAAGCAACTTTCGATAGCCCTTACGTTGAACAGGAACATCGAACCGGCCATCTGTCCCGGTGACGAAGTACGTCTTTACGCCCATGTGGCGAATGGTGGCAGTCATGTGGTGAACTGGTTCGTGAACGGCCTGTTCCATTCCACGGGAGACGAGTTGAGCCTGCGCTCCGACAGCACGTTCAGCGTTTACGCCCGCGTGGATGCCGACAATACGGGCGTATGCCTTGACGTGGATTCGGCTTATTCCGACACGATCGTGGTGAACATCTTGCCCGTGCCCGTAGTGGAAGCCTGGGCCGATACCGTCGTCGACAGGGGCAGCCGGGTTGCCCTCCATGGCAAGGTGGTGGCCGATGCCGACACGTCGATGACCTATCGCTGGACTTCTGCTTGCGGCGGTGTGGAAAATGCCGGTTCGCTCGAAACCGAGGCTACGGCCGACAATTCCTGTGTCTACTATCTTACCGCGTACAACAGCGTCGGTTGTGCTTCCGCTCCCGATACGGTGTTCGTGGATGTCCGTGATTGTCCTTCGTTGGCCGGCGTAGGTGTTCCCGCCATGGTTTGCGAGGGCGACAGCGCGGTATTGCGTGTGAACGTCTACGGCTTCAAACCGGAAACCAATACCTATACGTGGCAGATTTCCACCGACGGCGGTGCCTCTTGGTCTGATTTGGCCGCCGGTGTCCGTTATGCGATGAGCCAGGATCGTCTGGGTGGAGAATTGCACATTCGTGAGGCAAGCACCGACATAAGCGCTCCTTCGGCCTTGTTCCGTTGCGTGGTCAAGGCTACCGACAGCTTGTTGGCTTTCTGTCCTGCCGTGGTTTCGCCTGCGATGGCCTTGAACGTGGATATTGCCGCGCGCAACCTGCCGTCCCTCCAGATCGTGGGCCAGACGGATTTCTGCACCAATGCGGCTTCCGTCTATGCGATTTACAGCGTGAACATCACGCCGGGTTACGAAGTGGCGTGGAAGCAGAACGGCAGCGGCGTGCTTGAATACGACGGCAACGACCATCGTCGCGGTTATACGGTGGCCGACGGCGACAAGGTGATCGGCGTTCTCTACAGTGGCAACGTTTGCATCGATCGCCTGCAGATTTCCGACACGCTTGCGGTACGTTTCCATCCGCAACCCGTGCTCACTGCCTGGGCCGACACCATGATTGCCTACAACAGCGTCGCTTCCTTGCATGCCCGTCTCGACAACGCTTCCGGCCAGGCATCTTATGCTTGGACGCCTGCCGGCTTGACGGTCGATTCCGACACGGCTCATACGCTTACCAAGAATCTTGTTTCCACTACGATATTCAACGTGGAAGCCACCGACAGCGCTTCTTGTACCGCCAAGGGCAGGGTAGTGGTCGTGGTCAGCGACACATGCGTCCGCAAAGTCGAACTGGAAGGTCCGGTTTCGGTTTGTGCCGGCGAAATGGCTCGGTTCACCGGTCTGGTGACGGGTGGAGGCGTGCTCGGCAAGTACGACATGAGCTGGACCGTCAGCCCGGCATTGGTCGACAACGACGGCAATGTCATTATGCCTGATGCCGGCCCCACGCTCAACATCTCCAACGCTCGGCCGGGCGATTACACGATAACCTTTACCGTTACCGATACCAGTGCGGCCGTGAAGGCTTATTGCCACCCGGACGGCATCGTCAAGAGCGACAGTCTCGTGCTGCATATCTACGCTCCCGATACGTTGGCTGTCACGTTGACGTCCGACAAGGACAGCGTTTGCGAAGGCGAGACGATCACGTTGCTGGCCCATGCCACCATTGACGGTGTGCCCGATCAAGGTGCCTTGAAATACCGCTGGTATCGTGTCCGTGACGGTTATACGGCCAATATGGGTTCCACCTCTACCGGCATGTTGAAGATGACCGATGCCAAGGACAAGGATGTTTATTACGTGGTCGTTTCCGCTGACGGCGATTGCCATGTGGACGACAATGTCCGGAGCAACTTCGACACGGTGGCCGTACATCCCTTGCCCCAGCCCCTCAAGCCCTATCAGGTTTACGCGCACAGTCATCTTTCCTGCATCGACGACGTGGCTTATATCCGCATCGACGCCGATACTACCTTGCCTGTGCTTTATAGTATCGACAGCGGCGCCACTTGGCATCATACCACCTTCTTCGACAGCCTGGCCAAGGGTACGTACCATGTCATGGCCAAGGGCGAGGCGGGTTGTGAAGCCGCCGGCGTACAGACGGTGTACATCGATGTGCAGCCCGATTACGCGTTCACCGCACCCGATGTCGATCCCGATTCGGTCGTGACCTGCCTCAACAGCCTCGTGCCCATGAAGGCCTACAACGACAAGCCCGGCTATATCGCCTGGTATGCCGATTCGGCCTTGACCCGTCGCTTGGCCATAAGCGTGCAGGATGCCGATTCCATGGAATTCGTTCCGCCTGCGAGCATCATCGACACGCCGGGTCGCTACGTGTTCTACGTGAAGAGGGGTCTGGTCGACTGCCAGAGTCCTGCCCGTGCCGTGACTTATATTGCCAGCATGTGCGACATAAGGCTTGAACCCGCTCCGGCCGGAATGTGTCCTGGCGGCGAGGCGACCCTGTATATCGTGGCCGACGAGGCTACCCGCGCCATTTCCCGGAACTGGATCTATCAATACAGCGCCGACGGCAGCTTCGATACCAATACGGTAGTGGTCGGCGCCGCTGCCCGCATGGACAGCATCCTTGTCAGCGACACGGGCTATTACCGCATCGTCGACACCACGATCTGGAACACGGTGATGACAAGCAACGTTTCACAGTTGAGGATGGGTTCGTATGCCAGGATCGACAGCAGCGTGAAGATAGAATATCCTATCGTCGGTGCGGTGGCGATGTGTCCGGGCAAATATGCCACGCTCCGTGTTACCGGCCTGGACGGCGACCATTATGCGGTATGGCCGGACAGCAGTACGGGCAACAGTTACACGAGGAGTTACGATACCACCACTTCGGTACATGTAGTCGTCAAGAGCGTGATTGGCGGTTGTCCTGTCGATACAATGTTGACGGTGAACGTATTGCCCCAGCAGCATATCCGACTTTCCTACTACGATACCGTGGTTTGTCTGGGCAGTGAACAGCAGGCCAAGCTGGTTCTGCCCAAGATCATGGACAGCGGCTACGTATATCCTCCTTACACGCAATATACTTGGTACAACCTCAATACGGGCAGGGTATATACCACGGGTTCGTACGGAAAACAAGACACGTTGCCCGCGCCCAAAGGCAATCCTCGCTTGATTATCAAGCCCGGTGTGGGTGAGTACACGTACGTGGCACAGGCTTACTCGTTGAAGGAATGTCCGTCCATGCCCGATACGGTGCGTATCCATGTCCATAGGGCGGCGCTCGACCTCTCGCCCGACAGCTTGGCTCTTTGCGGCGGAGAAATCGACAGCATCAGCCTGCCGGTGGCCGACAGCATCAGCCTGAACGGCGGTATCCGTATGCCGTACGTGAGCAAGTTGGCCGTAGGTCCCGTTACCGGCGACTCCAACCTGATCATCACGCTCCATAGCGGTCCCTGCCAAGTTACCGATACGCTCAAGTTGCATTACATGGAACCCGACAGTCTCGATACCCGTCTGAGCCTGTCTGCCGATTCCTGCCGTGAAGTGAAAGCCGATACGATGACCTGGAAGGATGGTACGGTCCACTTGGCCGCCGACGGATGGCAAAGCATCTATGCCGTCGACACGATAAAGGCCAATGCCGCGCTCGATTACGTGGTCGGTGGAAACGAGGGAGCCATGGTTATCGGCCTCGAATATGCCGGCAACGCCCGCGGTTTGTGGAACAAGCCTTTCAGTCTCTATCTGTCGACCAACGGCAGTGGTGAAAGCAGGCTGTTCTATATCTACGAAAACGGTTGGGAAGTCGGATATACGGCGGTCGGAAGCTACAAGAAGGGCGATTTGTTCACGATCCGCCGTATGGAAGGTCATGTGGAATATTACCATGACGGCAATCTCTTGCGTCGTGTCGCCGAAAACGAGGTCCTCAAGTCGAAAGCGATCGTTACCACCGCCTCCACGTATTCGCAAGGTAGCCGGATCGAGACATTGACGATGGCTTCCGTGCCTTCGGCCACGATAAGCAATGCGCTCTATCACCGTTACGATGACTTGCGTCACGCTTGGTTCGTGAACGGCAGGCAGGTAAGCACCGACAGCGTGTTCGACGATGCCTATGTGCTGGTAGACGGCGATACCGTGGTATGGCGTGTGGTTTCCTACGGTCTCTGTGACACGGCCGTGAGTGCCGATACATTGGTTGTGGAAGGCCAGGGCGGATATGCTTCGATAGGCTTGAACCTGACGGCCGCACCCAGTCCCGTATGCAAGGGCCAGTCGGTCGACCTTGCCGTCAATATGGTTCGTTTGCCGTCCGGCATCACCGCAGGCGACGTCCGTTACAATTGGTATGTCAACGGTGTCCTGGTGGCCGCAGGTACGACTTCGGGCACTTATACGCACAACGATGTCCAGGACGGCGATTACGCCTATGTGGAAGCTTTCGTGGGGGATGACTTGTGCTTGTTCAACCGCAAGGACAATCCTGCACGCAGCAACACGCTTTACTTTGACGTGGATTCGGCCGCCCATGCCGGTTTCGTCCTCTCCGTATTGCCTGACGATACCGTGTGCGAAGGCGAGGAACTGGGCTTCACCGCCGTTGTGGGCGGATTGGCGCATGCTCCTGTCATCGAATGGTACGTGAACGGTGTCAAGGAAGGTACGGGCAACTCGTTCGTCCTTGCCGACGCCGCCGATGGCGACAGCGTCTATGCCGTGGCCACGCTCGATGCCCGGGAGAATTGCCAAGGAGGCGACCTCCTGCGCAGCAATACGATTCATGTGGCGGTTCGTCCCGTGCCGGTCGTGAAGGCGATTTCCGACACCACGGTGGTTCGTGGCTCGAAGGTGACCCTTGCCGGTATCGTGTCCTCCGGTTGGACGGATGGCATGCAGTATGCTTGGACGCCTGCCACGTTGTCGCCCGATACCGTGACCGAAGCGGTGGCCGCCAGCAGCGTTACCTATACTTTCACGGCGGTGAACGCCTATGGTTGCCGTGCACAGGCCGACGTACAGGTGGATGTGGTGGAATGCGCCTATATTTCGGGCCAAAGTTCGACCTACGCGCCGGCGGTTTGCCAAGGCGACAGCACGAACTTCACTGTGAAAGTGTCCGGCTACCAGGCTGCCTCGTATTCTTACAATTGGCAGGTTTCTACCGACAACGGAAAGTCTTGGAGCGATGTTTCGGCACCCTTGTACGTGAACCGCGCCGCTACCTTGCATATACCTTCGGTTACTTCCGTCATGAACGGCAGCTTGTATCGTGCCGTGGTGACGCCTCCGGCAACGGTTACGGGCGGTTGCGACACCTTGTATTCCTTGCCGTTCAAGATGACGGTCAATACCAATGTCCGTACGGTGAACATGGACGTTGCCGGCCCCCTGACGATATGCGACGACGAAACCGTACTCGAATACCGTCTTGACGGAGCCCAGGCCGGCGACCGTTACGCCTGGTACCTGAACGGTGTCCTCTTGGCGCAAGACTTGCGGGTTCTCAAGCTCGGCAAGCAGGATTTGGGCAATGGCGGCATATTGAAAGCGGTTCTGGAAGTGGCCGGTGACGTTTGCACCGCGCAGGCCGTCTATGCCGACAGCATCGAAGTCAAGGTCAACCCGGCCTTGCATGTCGTGGCCGGCAACGATACGGTGGTGGTCAAGAATTCCGCCGCCGCGCTTTACGCCGAGGCGCAAGGCGGAACCCCCGCTTACGCCTATGTCTGGAATCCGGCCCTGACCGCCCTTACCGGTGCCGACGGCCGTACGCTCACCTCTCCTCTGGCGGCTACTACCGTCTTTACCGTGACCGCTGTCGATGCGGCAGGTTGCCAGACGCAGGCCGATGTCAAGGTGACCGTCATGGATACCTGTTTGCAGGACGTGATCGTCAGCGGCTTGCAAGGTAACGGCGACCAGACCGTCTGCGTGGGCGGACAAGTGGAATTGAAGGCTCTTGTCAGCGGCGGAATGCCCGGCAATTATACCATCGACTGGAATGTTTCGCCCGCGATGGCATCCGGAGACTATGTGCCTTCGAAGAACAACAGCGAATTGTGGCTGAAACCTTCCGTTCCCGGAACGTACACGGTGACGGTCAAGGTCGAAGATACTTCCGCCTTGTCGGCCATCTATTGCGATGCGGCGCACCGTACCCTCGAAAAGCGGATTACGTTGACCGTCACAGGCAAGGATACCTTGTCGGCGAGCGTGGCCGTTCCCGACAGCGTTTGTGCCAACCGGCCGTTCACGTTGAACGCCAAGGCCACGATCAACGGTGTCGTTGCCAACGACGTGACTTATCGTTGGTATCGCATCCGCAAAGACGTGCTTCAATCCTTGGGTATCGGCGGTGCCGTCTTCGTTCCCGCCTTGCCGCTTGACGAAGACCGTTATTTCGTGGTGGTTTCCGCTACCGGAGAATGTGTCCTCGACAGCGTGGCTGTCAGCGACACGGTAGAGGCGGTCATCTATCCGGTACCTGCCAAGATGAAACCTTCCGATGTGGTCTATGTTCCCGGACGTATCTGCAGCAATGACACGGCCTCCATCGAAATCAAGGTTTCGTCCATGGCGCAGCAGAAGGGAAGTCGTTGGCCGCAAATCTACTCTTATAGCATCGACGGCGGTGCCACATGGCAAGCCAGCCCGTTATTCAAGCCGCTTCCCGACAAGGCCGTTTTCAGCCTGGCCGTCAAGAACCAGTATGGTTGCCAGGATGATGCGGACCGCATCAACGTGAAGCGTGCTCCGCAGGCCACCGATGCCTGGTTGGAAGCCGGTCCGGACGATACGATCGTGGCAGGTCAGAAATTCATCGTGCATGGTGATACCGTGGCCGCGGCCGGTACGCCGCATTGGACGACTTCCGGCACGGGTACGTTCATCAATGCCGATACGTTGCATCCGGTTTATACGCCTTCCGCCGCCGACATCGCCGCCGGTGAAGTGAAACTCTACCTGGGCGTGAACAGTGTCAACGAATGTCCGCTCAAGGACAGCCTCACGCTCCATATCCTCGAGTGCGGTGTCTACAGCATCGTTCGTGATTCGGGCGACACGTTGGTGGCTTGCGAAAATTCGCTCTTCAGGATGTCGGCCACGTTGGTGAGCAACAATCCCGCGTTGCAGGCTCCCAAGGCGGATTACGAATGGCGCAGGCTCGACTTCATCTTCGGCGGCAGCACGGTCAAGTTCAGCCAGTCGAATGTGGATACTTCCGTATGGGTCGAACAGCACTTCATGTCCGACTGGTATGAATTGCATGTGAAGACCGCCTCCAATTGCGTCCTGACGGATACTTTCTTCGTCAAGTTGCAGGAGACTCCTACGGGCAAGGGTGTCATCTCGGTACGTTACCCGGGAGGCAAGAACGCCCTTAGCATGTGCGCCAACGACACGGCTTTGGTTGTCATTACCGACAGCAGCCGTCTCAATACCTATACATGGCCCGACAATAGCACCAGCGACGGGGTGGACCACAATACCTTTGCCGTGCGTGCCGCCAACGATACGTCCGTCGTGATACGGATTACCAGCAATGCCGGCGGTTGCGTGGGCTACGACACGGTGAACATAACCGTCGACAAGCCTTTCGTGCTTGCCTTGAGCAGCAACGACACCCTTGTTTGTCCCGGTTCCGACATCCGTCTGCCGCAGATTACCACGGCCGGCCTCACGTCCTTGATTCCGCTTACCGGTTATTTGTGGACGAACGCCAGCGGCGACACGATCGATGCCGGAGACTACCATCTCCAGGCTCGTCCGGTCCTCAAGGCCTACCGTGATACCGTTTACTATGGCTCCGCTTATACCGATGCCCGTTGCCAAAGTTCGAAGGTCGAATACAAGGTCATGGTGGACAAGTACACGTTCAACCTTGCCGATACGATTGAAATCTGCCATGGCGACAGCGTGCGGTTCGTCTTGCCCGCCGGAACGAAGTCGTATGCCCTTAACGGTCTTTCGTCCAATGCCTCATCCAAGGCTGCGATCCATGTCGTGAGAGGACCGTTCCATGCCGACACGTTACTGGTCGTGACGGGTCAGAGTGCCTTGGGTTGCGAACATTCCGACTCGGTAATGATAACGGTATTGCCTGTTCCCGATCAGGACATATTGCATACGGGAACTTGTGCCAACCAACCTGTCTCCCTCTATCTGGCCGATGCCGACACTACGGCTGCCTACGATTGGGAAATCACTTCCACGCAGGGTACCGGCACCTATGTCGGCGACAGCATCAGCTTCAGGCCCGGTGCCACCGACAGCATGGTACGTGTCAAGTTGACGATAACCAACCGGCTGGGGTGCCGTTATGTCAAGTCGGATACGATCCGTGTTTATGTTTGGCCCGATATCCATGCCAACGATACCACGGTCTGCGAGGGCACGGAAAATGTCACCCTGATACCCAAGTGGAGGGATGTGAATGCCAAGTATAAGGTAACCTGGCTCAGGAAGGGCTTGGATTCCGCCACCTTGTTGCCGCATGCGGCCTACCATGAACTTTCCAAGGCCGACACGATGGATCATCGTTACTATTATGTATTGGAAAACCGGGCCAACGGTTGCGTGGATACCGGTTCGTTGATGGTCAATGTCACCCGCTTACCCAAACTCAAGCATATCGAAGGGGATACTTTCTGTACGCCTCAGAATACGTTCAAGTTCTCGTATTCCGGAGTCGGTCTGTACGGAACCACGCAGTGGAGTGCGGACGAAACATTGGCCGATGGAACGAAAGTTTCCGGCAAGTTCACTCCGGCAAACAGTTTGAATACGAATTACAGGCCCAATACCCGTTTGTTCGATAGCGGTGGTGTGGCTCACGTGAAAGTGTACACACACGGCTTCAGGGAATGTTCGTCCATAAGGGTTTACGATTCATTCGATATCGTGTTCACCAAGCCGTTGAATATACCGGCCGTATATGACCAGTATGTGTGCTTGAATAGTGGCAGTGAAGCGGAGGTTCTCGCCAACTTCAGCAAATCGTATAAGAACATCGGCGGATATGAATGGAAGGTTTCCGCTCCCGGCGTGGTTCACAAATGGGATTCGACGGAAAAGTTCTATCATCTGTACTATCCCAATCCGGGCGGCGATACCAATATCGTATATCGCGATACGTTGGTGGTATGGAACAGTGAAGGATGCGAGGTGATTCGTCCGTACAAGGTCGAGTTCGTGTCGGCACCTTATGTCGAACCCGATACCATTACCATTTGCCATGGTGACGAAGTCGAGGTCAGGGTGAAGAATCCCAACAGCATGCAGAGTCCCAGCTGGTATGACATCGCCACCGGCAAGCGGGCGGCTTACGGAAATGAAGTGAAATTGCGTCCCAAGACGACGACCACTTATAGGATTACGCCTTTGAGCAGTGCCGATTCGAGATGTTCGGGCAATAGGGAAGACACCTTGACAGTGGTGGTCAGGGATAGGATATTGGTCGAAACGGCCGGTGATACCAACGTCTGCGAGATTACGGACGTGAAGGTCGGCGTGACCAAGGTTTCGCAAGACGTTCATCGTTACCAGTGGATAGACAGTGCCACGGGCAACGTGATAAGCACCGACAGCGCGTTTATGGTGGATGCCGTTTCCGACAACCATACGTATTTCCTCACTGTTTGGAACGACAGTACCGGATGTTCCGACAACGATACCTTGCGCCTCACCTACGGCGGAAACCTCTATCGGCTCAATTTCTACGATACCACGGTGTTCGTGGGAACCACGATCGACGTGTTCGTCCATGGTCCGTGGCCGCAAGACAAGGATACGGCTTGTCCGTACGAATGGTTCAACAATACAGACACGGTGACTATTTGCAACCGTGACAGTATCTGGCATCTGACGGCGGAAAAGAGCGCTTATTACACGCTCTACCTGCGTGGTGGCGAAACCGAATGCTACAATAACCTGAATGTCGAAGTCATAAGCCTCAACTTGCATGACACGGCGGTTTGCGACTATTGTCCTACCGAAATCGGCATCGACTCGGTTGAAGTGGATTTCGTGGAATGGTACTATCTGGACACGCTCAAGTTCACCACGGGGCATGTGGATCCGATCGAGTTCGGATTCTGTTTCGACGATACGGTTTACAACAAGCATGCGAACATCTTGGATTCGATTTATTACCACGCTTACATTATCCCGTATCCGAACAAGCCCAAGGAGAGCGATACGGTACCTGCCGGTCCGTTCTGCGATACCATTTATTCCCAACCTGTCATCGAACTGGCTTATGACGGCAAGCGTCAATCCATATGCGATGGCGAGATGGAAGACGTGGATGTCTACAAGGAATTCCTCCATTGGAACAAGGTGGACGTGGTCTGCAAGGAACCCTCTGCCGGCAAGAAGTTCGTCTGCGATACCTTGTTTGCGGTAAAATGCAAGAGCGGATTCCAAGGAGTCACGATAACGCGTTTGGATGAGGGTACGCTTGTGAACTGTAGGGAAATAGATAGCGTTTGTGTGATCGTAGGCACGGAAGATCATTTGAATTATTCGAAGGATCTGGATACCGTGAAGGTGAAGTTGGATTGCTCCGTCAATAAACCTTCGGAAGGAAATGGTTCCAAGGTTTGCGATACGACTTATACATTGATCAACGCAGGCACGAAGTTGAAACCGAAATATGTCCGTGACCAAGCTACGGTGACCAATTGCCGGGATGTGGCTGAAGGTTGTACGGTAACATATAAGGTGGAACGTGCCATCGATAACAGCCAAGAAGTGGTTACGGCTGAAATCAAATGTGACGATGCGGTCGGTGGCGAAGTGAAGACGATTTGCGACACGACGTACACATTGATCAACGCAGGCACGAAGTTGAAACCGAAATATGTCCGTGACCAAGCTACGGTGACCAATTGTCGGCAAGTGGCTGCGGATTGCAAGGTGACATACACTGTTGAACGTGCCATCGACAACAGTGAGGAAAAGGTAACGGCCGAGGTGGATTGTCCTGATACGCCGACGCCTCCCGCGGTGAAGACGAAGACGATCTGCGACACGACGTACGTGTTGACGAACGTGGGCACTAAGCTGAAGCCGAAGTACGTACGAGGCGAAGGTACGACTTCGAACTGTCGCGAGATTGCCGCGGACTGCGAGGTGACCTACGTGGTGGAACGCGCCCCGGACAACAGTGCCGAGACGGTGAAGGCCCAGACGAGTTGTTCGGAAGTGGATCCTCCGACAGATCCCGACAAACCCGTGGACCCGACACCTCCCGCGGTGAAGACGAAGACGATCTGCGACACGACGTACGTGTTGACGAACGTGGGCACTAAGCTGAAGCCGAAGTACGTACGAGGCGAAGGTACGACTTCGAACTGTCGCGAGATTGCCGCGGACTGCGAGGTGACCTACGTGGTGGAACGCGCCCCGGACAACAGTGCCGAGACG
>CAJTPR010000005.1:79491-186349 GCA_910578275.1 uncultured Bacteroidales bacterium
CTACGTGGTGGAACGCGCCCCGGACAACAGTGCCGAGACGGTGAAGGCCCAGACGGGCTGTTCGGCGGTGACGCCTCCCGTGGATCCCGTGGAACCGGGGACACCGACGGATCCGGAACCGGAGGAACCCGTGGAGCCGACGCCTCCTGAAGTGAAGACGAAGACGATCTGCGACACGACATACGTGTTGACGAACACGGGCACGAAGCTGAAACCTAAGTATGTACGAGGCGAGGGTACGGCTACGAACTGCCGCGAGGTACAGGAGGACTGCGAGGTGACCTACGTGGTGGAACGCGCCCCGGACAACAGTGCCGAGACGGTGAAGGCCCAGACGGGCTGTTCGGCGGTGACGCCTCCCGTGGATCCCGTGGAACCGGGGACACCGACGGATCCGGAACCGGAGGAACCCGTGGAGCCGACGCCTCCTGAAGTGAAGACGAAGACGATCTGCGACACGACATACGTGTTGACGAACACGGGCACGAAGCTGAAACCTAAGTATGTACGAGGCGAGGGTACGGCTACGAACTGCCGCGAGGTACAGGAGGACTGCGAGGTGACCTACGTGGTGGAACGCGCCCCGGACAACAGTGCCGAGACGGTGAAGGCCCAGACGGATTGTGCACCTGTGGCGCCGTCTCCCGTGGAACCGCCGCTTCCTGAAGTGAAGATGAAGACGATCTGCGACACGACATACGTGTTGACGAATACGGGTACGAAATTGAAGCCTAAGTATGTACGAGGCGAGGGGACGGTGTTGAATTGTCGTGAAGTACCTGAGGATTGCCAAGTAGAATATAGCGTTGTTCGTGATGCTGCCAACACGGAAGAAAAAGTAACGGCTGCGTCGGACTGTGAATAGGGTGATGGGTTTAGTAGAGGAAAAATATTAACTTTGCAGTTTGCGCGATTTCGTTAACGGACGAGAGCACTTATGGAAAGACCAGAAGTGAATAGGGCAGAACAGGCATTATGCTCAAGGAATAGGCGATGCTTTTCCTTGTTTGGGTTTTGGGACCGGATTTGTCCGAAATCCAAGCTTGGGCTGGTATTGTCTTGTGTCGTATTGTTCGCTTTCGGCGTCCCATATCTTTTGCGGGCTACCGAAAGAGCCGATCAGATGTTCGGAAAAGCGCATAATGCGGATTTTTCGGCTTTTATATCCGTCGATACCCTTACGATGGGGTCTGTCGTATCTTCGGACGGTGACGGATTGTATGAGAAGATATGTGAGACACAGACTTTTTATACCATCAAGATAAAAGTAAAACCGGGCGGAAACGATACTATCCGTATCCCCTACGATTCCCTCGTGTGCCGTTTGGTGCCTATCAAGGGAAAATATCCGATAACGCATTGTGATTCCATATGGCATTTGTTGTCGCAGACAATCGACAGCATTCCGGTGGGCAAGAAGTCGGTGGTCGTGGACGGTGTTTTCGTATTGGTGGATGAATATCGTTACGATACGGTGAACGTGTATGCTTTCGAGGTACATTGCCGTCAGATGGACACGGTTTACATCTATGACACCGTTACCGCCAATCATTGCGTGGATATTTTCGATACCGTCCGTAGCCGCGATAGCCTGATCATCTATGGCCCTTACGACCATACCGATACCACGATGACTTTTCATCCGCATCATACCTCGACCTATAAGCCTTTCGCCGAACTCCATGTTCGTTACAAGGACAGCATACAAGCGCTTATAAGCCGTTTGGACGCCCTCTTGGCTACTTGGCCTGAAGGGTTGCGGGAAGACATGAGCATGGACGACAAGGTGGCTTCGGTCATTGCCGCCCTGCCCGTCGGCGTGGTGGCCGATACGGCGGCCATTATCGATTCGCTCAAGGCCGTCGTGCCCGTGACTCCGGAATATTACCGGGCTTGGATCGCGGCCTTGCAAAAGGCCTTGTCGCAGTATGGCCAGGACGAGGAACGTATTCAGGAATACCATATAGACAGTGTACGTGTAAAGGCGGTGGTCCATATCAAGAATGCCGGGACGGTAACCGACACGTTCACGATACGTACCATCCCGTTGCTCTATGCCCGCCAGCCTGATACGGGCGTACAATTCAACCGGTCGCTTTGCTTGTGGGCGTCTTCGCCTGATTTGCCCGACGGAAGCGGGAAATATGCCGATATAACATGGTATGGCCCGTTAAGCAAGACGGGGGTTCCTGTGAGTCCCGCCCGGGGATTCAATCCCGGCGTGACGGTACCCCATCGAGACGCTTCGCTTGCAGACAGCGTGCATATCAAGACCCTTTTGGGACAAGGCGGGATGAACCTGTTCGGCACGCAAGGACCGGTCTACGTGGCCGACACGTTGGACGGCGACACCTTGCTTTTCCCTATCAGGATAGATGCCACGCCTGAATTGAAGGCTCTTTACCCGCATGCGCCTGAACATCTCTGCTCGATTTACGACACGATCGAGGTGGCCATCATAAAGGGATACAGGCTGAACGGCTTCGTAAGTTACGCCAGTTTCTGGCGGCCTTCGGTGCTTACGCCGCCCGACACGCGCAGTGCGGATGCCCCTTACGATCTGGACGTGACGTTGGGCAATGCCGTAAACGACGTGCATCGGCCGTTGGCCAACGTGACGGTGATGCTTTTCGACGCGACGGGAACCTTTGTCGACAGTACCCGCAGCGACAAGGAGGGTTATTACGATTTCGGCAGATATTACATGCCCGGCAAGTATCGTATCACGGGTACCAGCCCGCAAAAGCATAGTGTTTACGGTAACATAGGTTTGAACGGAAACGATGCCACCTGGGTACAGAACTATGTGGCCAGGGTGTTGGACCAGAGCAAGTTGCCTGAAAAGACCAACCCGCAATATTCCATGTGGTGGTGGGCCAGCAACGTCAATCTTACCACCACGCCTACCGTCACCTTGGGTCTGGACGGTAACGATGCCACGGCCATCCAGAACAAGGTGGCCCAGATTTTGAGCAATGGCAACAAGTATACCGACGACAACACCAAATTGCCTATCTCCGATTGGGTTTACAGTACCGACACCCTTGATTTGTCTTGCGATACGATGTTCCATGTGCGCGGGGTGATGCGAGGGGATGCGGACAGGAACTATAACGACAATTCCGGTTCGGGCCAGTTGCAGAAAAGCGGGCGTAAGTCCAAGGCCTCCTTGGCGCATTTGGGCAAGGTGTCCGTCTATGCCGACGAACGCCTGCTGGATTTCCCTGTATTGAGCATGGACGAGGGTCATTTGTCCGGCTTCCAGTTGTTCTTGTATTTCAATCCCGACAAGATAGAACCGGTAACGGTCCGTATGCCTTCGGTGTTGAATCCCAAGACGTCGAATTTGGCGCACAACGTGGTCGACGACCAGATCCTCACCACTTGGATCAGCAAGGACAAGCCTTATTTCCACAAAGGCGACACCATCTTGATGTTGCGCTTCAAGTTGATGAACAATCCGGTGAAGAACGTGGGCGGTTATTTCAAGAACAACCTGACCCAGTATGTCGTTTCGGATACCGCTTCGCGCATTGTCGACTGGCAGGTGGCCATGCCGCAGTTGCGCTTGCTGGAAGTGGAAGATACCGTCGAGGATACCAAGATGCCGTGGAATCCCTTGTTGGAAATGGGCGATACCGTCTATTTGCCTGGTTCCGAAACGGGTCTGGTCACGAACGGGGTGGCTTCGCACAGCGAAAATCATCACGACAGCCATATCATCAGCGTTATTCCCAACCCGATTTCCTCTTGGGGCGATGCCACGTACCATGTGGGCGAAAGTTGTTTGGTAAACCTCAAGTTGTATTCGCTTTTGGGTGAAAACGTGTTGACTTTCGTGGAGGGTGAACGCCAGCAGGGCCTGTACCGTATCAGCATGAACATGCAGTCGTTGCCCAGCGGCATCTACATTCTCCGGCTCGAGACCCTCAAGGAGGGCAGGACGGATTTCGATTTCGTGAAGGTCATCATTCGCCGGTAAATCTTTGTCATAACCATACATAATGAAAAAACAGTTTCAGAAACTTTTGTGCACGACGGCTCTTGCGGCTCTTTGTGCAGGAACCGGCTATGCCTGTACCAACTTTTTGATTACCAAGGGCGCCTCCAAGGACGGTTCGACGATGATCAGTTATGCCGCCGACAGCCATGTGCTTTACGGGGAACTCTATTACATGCCTGCAGCCGATTACCCGGAAGGAGCGATGGTGGACATTTACGAATGGGATACCGGCCGCAAGTTGGGACAAATCAAGCAGGCCGCGCACACCTATTCGGTAGTAGGCAACATGAACGAATATCAGTTGTCCATCGCGGAAACCACTTTCGGCGGTCGTGAGGAATTGGTGGATACCACGGCCGTCATCGATTACGGGAGCCTTATCTACTTGACCTTGCAACGTGCCAGGACCGCGCGCGAAGCCATCAAGGTAATGGATGAACTGGTGCGCGCCTATGGCTACGCTTCAGGCGGGGAATCGTTTTCGATTTGCGATCCCGATGAAGTCTGGATCATGGAAATGGTAGGCAAGGGAAAGCGGATTACGGGCAAGGACGGGAAACCCGATCCCAAGCGCAACGCTAAAGGAGCCGTTTGGGTGGCCTACCGCATTCCCGACGGTTATATCTCGGGACATGCCAATCAGGCGCGTATCACCAAGATCAAGCCTGCCGACGGCAAGACTTCCATTACGAACAAGGATCTGGCCAAGAAATACAATCTGGCCACCTTGGAGT
This sequence comes from uncultured Bacteroidales bacterium, assembly GCA_910578275.1. Classification (GTDB taxonomy): domain Bacteria; phylum Bacteroidota; class Bacteroidia; order Bacteroidales; family P3; genus Pullibacteroides. Next base: position 84,229 of record CAJTPR010000005.1, read on the forward strand.
GCATTTATTCGTCCGATGTGGTGGATTATGCCAAGGCCGTCGGCCTGTATGACGGCAAGTTCGCGGATTTCAGTTTTTCCGATACCTATTGCCCGCTTACTTTCAGCGGCATGAGAGGCTGCGAGGCCCGTGTCTGGGCCGGTTTCATGAAAGCCAACCCTGCCGAAGCCGCCCCGTATGAAGATTATGCCCGTGGCGAAAATCCTTCCCGTCGCATGCCTCTTTGGATCAAGCCCGATCGCAAGCTTACGCTCGAGGACATGTTCGACTTCATGCGTGACCATTACGAAGGTACTTCGATGGACATGACCAAGGATCTGGGTGCCGGTCCGTTCGCCTGCCCGTATCGTTGGCGCCCCATGGGCTTTGAAGTGGACGGCAAGAATTATATCCATGAAAGAGCCACTTCCACGCAGCAGACGGGTTTTTCGTTCGTGGCCCAATGCCGCAATTGGCTGCCCCGTCAAATCGGCGGTATTCTCTGGTTCGGCGTGGACGACACGTATTCCACATGTTATGTGCCCATGTATTGCGGTATTACCGAGATACCCCTTTGTTTCCGCGTGGGCAACGGCGACATGGTGACGTATTCGCCTACTTCGGCTTTCTGGCTTTTCAACCAGGTGGCCAATTTCGCCTATGGCCGTTACAAGGACATGATTGTCGATATCCGGAAGGTGCAGTCGTTCTTGGAAACCTCTTTCCAGCAGGAAGTGGCACAGAACGATACCAAGATGAAAGATGAAACCGACGCCGCCAGCCTGGTGGCTTTCGCCAACCGCTTCTCGAACGCCCAGGCGAGTCGTATGTTCGATTCTTGGAAAAAGTTGAGCGAATACTTGTTGGTGAAATACATCGACGGGAACGTGAAGAAAACCAACGCCAACGGCAATTTCATCACGACGCCCTACGGTCAGGATCGCATGGAGATGCCCGACCAGCCGCCTTATCCCGAGTTCTGGTACAGGAAAATCGTGGAAGACTGCGGGGAAAACATCAAGGAAGTGAAATAACATCGCCTCCATGTCCATGGAATGAAAAGGGCGTGCGCCGTCAAGGCGCATGCCCTTTTTTATGTTCTGGAGAGATTGTATCCGGAACGGGGAGACGAACCGTACGCTTGCCCGGAAGGGCTGAATGGAAATCAAAAAAAGAGACTGAAAATTTATTATCTTTGTAATGGTGTGTGTTGTTGATAAAATTGTTAAATAAAAGAAAATCAAAACTTTTCTTGTGGATAACTATTTTTCTGGGAAAAGTGTGCGTCTGAGAAGCCGTCTTATGGCGCTTGGTTCGGGCTTGTTGGCTTTCGTGTTATCCTGTCATGTGCTCTTCGCCCAGGATGCGTCGCGTCTTTATATCACCGCGCCGGCCAAGGCGGGAGATGCCAAGGCGGGAGGAGCCATAGGACCGTTGAAGAACGGTGAGGTATATTGCGCCTACGAGGAGGGCTTCCGGCCTAAATTGTTTCTCGAGAATGCCGCCGATCCATGCCTCTGGTCGGTCGCTCCGGCGGACATGGTGGAGATCATCAACCAATACGGGCCTTACGGGGATACGGTTTCCATTTATATCAAGACGCCGAGAAATGCGTTGTCGCGGTTGACGATTACCGTAAAGGAAGGCGGATATTCCAAGGATTTGCAAATCATCATTCCCCGCCAGGCGGCCGTGGCCGGTGCGATACTGGTGGAAGATTTGTTGCAGGATACCACGTATTGCGCCGATTTGGAATATCAGGTGCGGGTTCCCGAAGATCCCAACTATACGAAAGACGGCCAGACGAACAATTATGGAGGAGGCCTGTACCCCGAGGCGGATTTGCGTTATCGGTGGAGCCTTTCGGACGGGACGACGCCTATCGGTTCGGAGATTCTTGCCAATCCGGCGCAAATGTACAATTGGAAATACGAAGTGCCGACATACGCCCGCTATTGGCGGGTCCAGCCCAAGACTTGTGAGAACGGGAACATCGTCACCAAATCCACGGATCGTGCCATCATCAACGTGATACCGGGCAATCTGACTTCCGGGAAATTGGCCATCAAGGCCATACGTTTCTTGGGCGAGGGCATAGGGGAAGTGGATGAACAGGGCAGACCCATTCCTGATTGGGACACGATGGATTTGCCGGAATATAGGAATGCCTGCGTATGGTATTCCTCGAAGTTCAACAGCAACGCTTCTGTTATCAGGACAGACAACCTCGGGTACCGTGAAACGGAAAACGGGTATGTTTATCTGCAGGCCGATCCCTACAAGCCGGAAGATCTCAGTTTCAGGCATTATCAATATGAATGGATCTATGATACGGCCGACTTGGTCATGGATACGCTCCGCATGGAGCAGATATCCATCATGAGCGACTATGGGTTCGGACCTGACAAGGGACGTGTCTGCTTCCGCACGAAAAAGAGGGGCGCGGCCGATTCGCTGATACAGGTTTCGTACAGGATGCACTGCATTCCCTGCAATGAATTGGCGGCAAGGCAAGGCAAGGCGAAACGCTATGTTTCCGCGGTTTCGTCCCCCATCATGCTCAGGCGCATAGATACTTTGGTGGATGCGAAGATAGCCTACGAATCCGAGATACGGGATAAGTTCGGCCATCCGGTGCAAGTCACGGACGATTTGCCGCGCCTTTGCGGCCTGACGGAATATAACTTCTGCTCTTCCACGACGGGAAACGGCGGCCAGACGGAGTATCTGTGGATGACGCCTCCAGGTTGGCAACAGGCGAGTTCTTTAAAAGGCTGTTTCGGGGCCAGTTCTCCCGCCATCGAGGAAACGGACACCAAGACAGGGGATACGGTGCGCTTCCGGGTCCGTCCGGCGAATTATTGCTTCGCCAACGGAGGAGATACTTCACGCAATGCCAAGTTCCTGTATGCTTTTTTGCGTAGCGTGCCGAGGGCTCCGAGAATCGTCGATACCGTTGCTCCGATGATTTCTTATCCCGGTTATACGAAACAACAATTGGAAAAACTTGCGGGTGGTCCTGGTGGAGCGGGTATCCCTTGGCCGACGACAGGTGTGCCGTATCCGTTGCTGTTGTGCAACAATACGTATTTCGGTCCGAACGTGAAGCCGTTCGGCTCGGAACAGTGCTTTTTGCTGCATACGCCCCGGAACTATATCAAGCCGAACGACTATGGCAAGCATCCGGAAGAACAAAGCGGATTTGTCGTGGAGTTTCCCAAGGCCAGCGAACAAGTGGCCGACGCGTTGGGGTCGGCTTACACGATAGAACCGTATAAGGGACAGGCTGCCAACGACACGAACGTCCTCGTGTTCCGTATCGATCTGGCCAAACGGAAGGCCTTGGTCGGAGAGAAATACATCGCCATGAGCATCCAGGCGGCCAATGAGTGCGGCGCGGGGAATCCGGTCTATTTCGCCATTAACATAATCGACACCATTCCTGTCCGAGGCCATGTGCACGACAACGAGAAGGAGGATCTTGTCTATGACACGTTGAGCCTTTGCGAGGGAACTAGGTTGAACATGGCCAACGAGAGCAGTACGGACGGGACTTATATTATTCGGGTCGACAGTTCCGATAGGAATACGGACAGGGTAGAGTACCGTTGGCGTATTCCCGCTTCCTGGCGTTTTGCCGATCCGGCGACGGGGCCCAACGCCAATCCGGTCACGGCGGTATGGCTCGGGCAGCAAGACGGTTCCGTCCAGTTGGCGCTGCGCAACCGCTGCGGCACGAGTAGTTTCCGTAGCGGAGATTACATAGACGTGAATCCTTATGCGCGTGTCGCGGTCAAGGTGGTCGATGGCTTGAATTCCATCGATATGGCCTTGGATCCCGAAGATCCCTCCCAAGACGTCCAGGAGGCGTTCGCCAAGAATCCTTTCCTGCTCAAGCCTTGTCGCGGTTCGCAAATCATGTATGCCGGCGACACGACGGAGCGTACCGACCTTTATCGTTGGGAGTTTCCTGCCGACTGGAAGGTGGTGACGGAGGGGATCGGCTACAACGGCACGGCCACGGCCGACGAGAACATGCCCAACTGGGCCTATACGAGCAATGCTGTCATCAACAGCGTCCATCACGACATGCGGGTGAGGGTACAGGTCGGTGCCGACACGGGAAACATCTATGTGGTGGGGCAGACCTTGGATTGCGATTTCCAATTCGACAATTTCGCTCCCGATTTCGGCATAGATCCTCCTCATTACGGACATCGTCGGGACAGCATGAAGGCCGTGGTCCGTCCTTTTACGGGAAAACCCGTGCAAGACGGGGTTTGGCCGGATTCGATATGCGTGCGCAAGGTGGTGAGCCTTTCGGTCATGCCCGACATCACGCAGGATTCCCTTACGCGTGCCCAGACGCATTTTACCTGGAAATATCCCTCTGACTTCGAGCCTGTATCCTACGTGGTCGCGGACGACGAGGATGCCACGCGCAAACGACGCGTGCTTACGTTCACCGTGCCTGAAAGGACGGGCGATCACGATACGATAACGGTTTATTCGCATCGGTTCGATTGCGACGCGTACAACGAAGGCGATTCCATGACGGTCATCATCAAGCTGACGGATACCATACCGTTCGTGGCCCGTTCGTATATGAACGATGCCCGGAGGCCGACCGAGCGTATCGACCTCACGCCTTGCGAAGGCGATACGGTCGTGTATCGCGTGTTGCCCGATCCCAAACGTTACCTGGACTCGGTGTGGTTTACGTGGAACGGCGGCAATTCGTTCGTGGATGACCGGACGGGTTTGATCGACAATACGGGTTGGCGCGTGCTCAATCCCCGCGGCCGTTATGCCGACACGCTGAAGATGGTGGTGGGGCGCGATTCGTTGCGCCTGGGCGTGCAGGCGGTTTCACCTTGCGGCATGTCGGGCATGTTCTTGACCACTTTCCATCCGATAAGCCTGGTGAGAGACAAGATACACCTTGTCGAGGGCAAGGACGTCCTCTGCATGAACGAAAGGGTGGCCTTCGAGTGGGATTCGGTAAGATACGCCACGCAATACGAATGGTTTTATCCTTGGGGAAAGAAACACGATACCGTTTTCTTGGAGAACAAGATGTTTTATCGTGATTTCTCCCGCAAGACCGCTTTCGACACGGGATATGTCTATGTGAGACCGGGTAATGCCTGTGGAACGGGGCCGTATTCCGATTCGGTGCGGATCGAGGCCGTGATCAGGCATTTGGGCGTTCCTTCCGTCAAGGGATCGGATCCGGACTTGGAGTTGGTCAGCGTCCGTGACACGGCTTACGACACGGTTTGCCTGCGCACCACGCGTTCCTACCAGGCGATGTACGATGATGCGGACTATGCGGACAATGATTCATGGGTCTACAGGTGGTTCGGCATCTCGCTCGATGCTTCGGACGCCTTGACGGTGGAAGCGGGCGTGGAGAACGACAGCAGCCTGTCCCGGTTTTCCAACAGGGCCGGATTCGAGACCAAGCAGATAGGTCTGGCCGTACGTCACAGGCAGTGTAATTCCTTGGGCGACACGCTTACGATCAGGATTCGTCCTGCCGACACGGTGGCCATGGATGCTGCCGGCCTGGCCGACAGGCTTTCCGACTGGAACCGTTCCGACAGGGCCATCATGACCAAGCCTTGCGGTACCGATACGGCGGAGTGGCACTTTGATTCGGATTTCGGTAACGACCCTGTTTCCTATCATTTCGTATGGTGGGACACGATTTCTCCCGTCCGTGCCCGTTCCTGGAATCCTGCCACCGGTTCCATGGCCGGAACCGATTACAAATGGCTCAATCCCAAGACGGAGACAGAGCCGGTGGAGGATACCTGGTACGAAGGGGATGACGATGTGCTGAAGATGCGTGTGGCGAATAACCAGACGTTGTTTGTCTCGGTGGACTTGAAAAACCGCTGCGGTATTTCCCGTTTGCCGTCGTTGGCCATCCGGACGGTGACCAGCATCGCCGATTCCGTTTACGGATTGCGTATGCTTTCGAGCCTTGTCTGCAACGGGGATTCGTTGGTCTTCAAGGTGGATTCTTCGGTCAATATCGGCGGTTTCATATGGAATTACCCCTGGGGGGCGAAGTTCGACACCGTGAAGGTGGGAACCCAGACCGAACGTGTCTTCAACGTGAACGAGTACGATACGGGTTATGTCCAGGTGACGCCATACAACGGTTGCGGGAATGCCAGGAGCAGTAACCGGATACATGTCACCGAGGTCATGGCCGTCCCTTCGCGTGCCGTTCCGGTCGACTTCGATCCCTCTTACGATTACGCCCGCGACCCTGTGGCAAGGGACACGCTCTGCATGCGGACAAAAGAGGTGTTGCACGTAAGTTCCGACTCCTGGGAAGAAGGCAAGTTCGAAACCAGCTGGCGTCTGGTACAAGGAAACGTGACCGGCTTCACGAGAGGCCTTGATTCTTGTACGTTGTGGCAGACGGACGTGAACGAGCGGTCTTTCGTCTTGGAATTCGCTTCCCGTGCCAAAGGCTGCCGCCGCTATTCCGATACGCTTCGTATCGAAATCTTGCCCATGGATACGCTGACTTTCGTCATGGTGGAGGATCCGGACGAGGATCCGGGCAGGCTCGAAGTGGTGCTGTCCGAAATCGTACGTAACTATGGCGACGGTACGTATCCTATAGACTTCAGGCCCTGCGGAGGCAGCGAACACAAGTACACGATCAAGGACAATCTCCATTGGAGCCTTTCTCCGGAACAGGAACCTTATTTTTCGTGGAACGCCGAGGGGGAGGCGGCGCAAGACGTTCCCACGGCCGACGGATCCTTGGGCGCGACCGATTGGAAATATGCGGGTACGTCCGTGCCGGGCATGAAACTTCGCCATTTGCCGTTGCATGCCGGTTTCAAGGACGCCTTGCAGTTGCACGTGAATTTGCGCAACCTTTGCGGAACTTCGTTTTCGCCGGCAATTACGTTGACACCCAAGCCTGCCGTGGGGCAAAAACCCGTTATCGACGACAGGCCGGTCTGCATGGATGCCTTGAACGTGGGCTTCGATTGCGCCGAAGTGGAAAATGCCCGGGAATACCGTTGGGAATTTCCCTGGCCTCCTTACCAGGCCGTTTCGGGCATTCCCCATTTGGACGTGCCTCGTATCACCGATGTCGACGGAAACGTGACGGTCTTCGGACTGAACGACTGCGGCAACGGTCCTTCCGATACCTTGCCCGTCATGGTGATCCATACGCCCAAGGCTCCGGTTCCCGCTTGGCGGCAGGGCGCTTACACGAGGGTGGCCGATACCGTTTACGATACGATGTGCATGCATACTACGGCCACGCTCAAGGTGAGACGGGATCTTTCCGATGCGCCGGGCATCAAATTCAATTGGGTCGTATCGGGCGGTTCGGGACTCGACATAATTCCTGCCCTATCGCCATCCGATTCGCTTTGCACGCTTGTTCCCGATGCTTCGGTGAGCTTGGAAAGTTCGGTTCTTTTAGCCGTCTACGGCACCTATGGGGCTTGCAATGCGGCCGGTGACACGCTTTTTGTCCGTATCGGTTTCGAAGACACGCTCTCTTCGGCCATCGTGGGCGAAATCCTTGTCGATCCGTCCGATCTCAAGGATCATCCCGAACCTTGTCCGGAAGAAGAAATCGGCTTGCGGGTGGAACACGACGCGGCGCCCGCCTATAAATGGACATTGCCCGCCGGCTGGAAATTCAAGGAAGGCACGGACAGCACGGCGGCTTCCGTCACAGTGGTGGCAGGCACGACAAGAGGCAGCATAGGTGTCAGCCCGGTTGTCAATTTCGGCGAATTGGGTTGCGGTTCGTTCGTTGCCAATCCCGTCCGTTCGGTAGTCTTCGTTCCCAGAAGCGTTCCGGCCACGCCTGCTTTCGCCGACGGTTTCACCACCTATCCTTGCGCGGGTTCGCAAGTGACCTACAGGCTTGAATCCACTACGGCCAACAATATCAAAGCCTATCATTGGGAGTTTCCCGCCGACTGGAAGGTGGAAAAATCCGATGCCGCCGTGGTTGGGGGCGTTGGCGATGACAACGTATGGACGGGTCCCGGAAATTTCTGCACGGTAACCGTGGGCAAGGACAGCGGACAGGTAAGGGCATGGGCGATGGATAGTTGCGGGACGAGATTGGTGAAGGGCGAAGAAAAGAAAAGAGCCGTCTATGTGATAGACACGGCACGTATCGAGGTTTCAGGCGACAGGAATGCCTGCCTGGACAGCACCGTCTATCTTGGCGTCCGCGCCTCGAACGTTTACGCCAATCCCTCTTTCTACCGTCTGGACGTGACCTATTCGCCGGGAAACATGCCTGGCGCGTTTCTCGGCATTGCCTTTGAAGACAATGACAGTACCCGTTTGCGGATAAGATGCTCCAATCGCGACACGGCCTGGCTCACCTTCACGCCTGTCAATCGTTTCGGTTGCGCGGACAATGTCGAACCCTTCGTCCATTACATCGTCACGGACACCATACCCGAAATCCCCGGCGTCATCGAGGGCAAGGCGACGGTTTGCCCGGACAATCCCTATACGTACGTGTTCCATGTGGATCCCTTGAAGAAAGCCGTTTTCAAGGACATCGACTATCATTGGACGCTTCCCGACGGCTGGCATGTGCAGGACATCGAGAACGACACGATACTGCACGCCTATTTCGATTCGGTGGTTTCCTCCGGTCGCGGTGACACGATTCGTTGCTATCCGCGTTCAGGTTGCGGTACGGCCTATCCTACGGTTTTCGCGTTGAGCGTCCAGCCCCAGGACGAATTCAACGACAGCATCCTTGTAGACAGGGAAAATCCTTGCCTGGGAACGGAGTTGAGGGCATGGTTGCGGAATGCCGGTGCTTACGACACCGACACGATCCGCTTCTTATGGAATACGCCTGCGGGCAAGTACGCCGACTGGACCCGTCTGGATACCGACAGTCTGCCGAGGACTTCCTATCGGGTGCAATACGACACGGCTTCGTACATCAGCGTGCGATACGAGCGTGACGGGGGCTGCGGCATGAGCAAGTCCCTCATTGCCCGTGTCACCGTCAAGGACAGTGCCGCCAAGGCGCGTTTCGACGGGGTCGAATACCCCTGTTATACGCGCGACTTCTACGAATTGGCGGTGCTTCCCGATCCCGGACACATGGACAGCGTAAGATGGTTCTTCGGCACGTTGGATGCCAAGGTGCATACGCGTGTCGGTTCCTCGACAAGGAACGACTCCTTGGTCGTCGACAATGCCGGCCACCGGACCGACAACTTCAGGGTGGCGGTGCGCACGTATAATGAATGCGGCCACCGTGACACTTCGTTCACGATCCGCCCGATAACTTCCATTTCCGACTTCCGGAGCCCGCTTGTCGCGCCCAGGGTCTGCGTTTCGGACACGGGGTACGCCTATATCGACATGACACGGGCGCAACGTAACCAAGGCCTGTATTTTGAATGGAGCTTCGTGCCCGATTCGACGGCCTTTTCGCTGGAGGAATTCGTGGCCGGCGACAGTACGGCGGTGTTGAGATACCTGGCCGGTGCCACGACCGACAGCCTGCGAATCGTGATGGTGGCGGGGAACGACTGCAGCCGTTTGGGAGACAGTATGTTGCAGCCGCGCATAACGAGCGTGGTTCCCTTTGATTATCAGGTTTCCGCTTCTTATGACACTTCGGCGCATATCGTTTACGGAACCGACAACGTGCGTATTTCGGTCGATAGCATCACCGAAGGGACGTTTGCCGGTCATTCCTATGCCTGGAACCCTGAATATCGCCTTCGTGCCTTGCAAGACAGCAACCATGCCGAGCGCAGGCATACGGGCATATTGCTCCGTTCGCCTGAGGTCTTTTCCGTCGTCGTTCGCCAGAAAGGCGCGGCAGGGCAGGAAGCGTTGCCGTCCTATCGGCGTGAGGGGCTTTGCCGGGCCTATGATACGGTCAGCATTGTCGTGGACAGCCTTGTCGGCGTTGTCTTCGGCGACGAGAAACAGGCTTGCGTGGATATGGATCGGATCCTGACCGTCGTGCCTTTCGGCGGCAACTACGATGGAACCCGGCTCGATACCGCACAAGGCCGCGGATGGTACGGATTCCATGTCAGTTGGTGGTATCAGGTGAACGACACGCTTTGGCAGGAACTTGCCGATCGGCGCGACAGTGTCTCGGCCACCGTCTCGCATGCGGTGGCGGGCGATTACCTGTATCGTGTCATTGTCCGGGACAGCACGCTCCTGATCGATTCCTTGCATGTTTTCGGGACATCCCATGCCGATACGGCGGAGTTCATTCTCGGCGTGTATGATGCCCTTGACCTCCGTTTCGTCAATATCTCTTCCAATCCGGTGGAGGTACCGGTGGGAAGCAGGATACAGGTACAGACCCGTGTCTACGACGGTACGGGATATTATGGCTATCGCTGGACTTCCGCGCCCGACAGCGGCCTGGTCTTGCCGGGCTATGATTCGGTGGCCGACACCCGCACGCGTTCCATTTACCAGTCTTCGCGTCTGATGTTGCTCGTGACCGATACCGTAAGCGGTTGTACGGTGGCCGACACCATTTACATCGCTTTGGGCAAGGGTAGCGACATTCCCAACGCCTTTACGCCCAATGGTGATGGGAAGAATGACATTTTCCTCAAGGGCGTTTCCGAATTGACCATTTATACCCGTTGGGGTGAACAGTTGTTTCATACCACGCAAGGAGAAGGGTGGGACGGCACCTACAAAGGAAAGAAGGTCCGTCCGGGCGACTACATGTACGTGGCCGTTGTCAAGGAAAACGGAAAAGACCTCGTTTTCAAGGGTGTGGTATCGGTATTAACGGTAGATTGACGATTGAAATGAAGATGCATAAGATGAGATCAGCTTTTGTTTCGTTCGGCTTGACGATGCTTTTCGGGTGGGGGAGCGCTTGGGCGCAGCAACCCGTCGTGGATGGTTCGAAAGAAGACGTGCGGCAGCAAATCAGGCAGGATCAAGCGATAAAGGCCGTCAAGGACGAGGTGAGGCAGGATGGTTTCAAGCCGGCGGTCCGCAAGCAGGTGGAATTGGGAAAGGCGGCTTTCAGCCTTGAACAATACGCGGTGGCTTATGATCGTTTCTTGCGTGCCTATACGCGTGAAAAGGATTCGGCGCGTCTGCTAAAGATCGAATACCTGATGGGGCAGAGCCAGCAAAAGATGAACCACCCCAAGGCGGCGGCCTTGCATTATTCGCATATTTGGCGAAAAGGCGTGCGCGATGCCGCTTTCCTGCAAGCTTATCTCGAGGTACTTTTTTCCGTCAGTGCCTACGACAGGGCGCAGCGCGTCATCGACGACCTCCGTGCCAAAGGTGTTTCCTCGTATGCCATACGGGTACGCGAGAAAAGCCTGCAGAATCTCGACTATGCCAGGCAGATGCAGGAAGCCTTCGGCCTTTTCCCCAAGGACTTGCATTACGACACGGCATTGAACACGGCGTTCAGCGAATATGCGCCGACATTGGTCGCGGGACAGCTCGTATTCACATCCTCCCGTCCGCAAGAGGGGCAGACGGTGAGCGATCCGCGCACGGCGCAAGGCTACTCGCGGCTTTTCTCTGCCACTTTCGACCCTGTTGCCAAGACTTGGGTCGATCCGCAGCCGCTTAGGGGCGAAATAGCCGACTTGAAAGGCAATATCGGCACGTTCAGTTACGATTCGGTGAACAACATAGGTTTTTTCACTTGGAACCAGGTGAACAGCAGCGGCATCTATACCGTGCGTCGCGAAGCCGACGGTTCCTGGTCCGGTTTGCAGGAGTTCGCGTTCAACTACATGGAGGGCAGCGACAACTTCCTTGGCAAGGTGGCGCATCCTTCCGTCAGCAAGGACGGAAAGCGTCTCTTGTTCGTTTATCGCGACGACGCCCGTCGTTCGGGTACGGATATATGGTATGTGGAACGTGTCGCACCCAAGGCGGCGCCGGTTACCAAAGGAAGGCGCCGTCGCGTGACGCCGCCCGCGGCGCAAGGCAAGACGAGCTCGCGCAGGAAAAAGACACAGGTAGTGACAGGTCCCCAGGCCGTTATCGTGAATGCCGACTGGGGCGTTCCGGTGCGTTACGACTCATTGGTAAATACTTCCGGCCGGGAAGTGTTTCCGCAATGGATCAACGACAGCATGTTCGTCTTCGCTTCCGACGGCCATGTGGGGCAGGGCGGCACCGACTTGTACGTGGCCGTATTGGATTCCAACAGGGCCAAGGTACGTGCGGTGAACACGTTGCCCATGCCGATAAACTCTTCTTTCGACGACAATTCGATTCTCCCTGACCTGGCGCACGGCATGTTGGTGCTTTCTTCCAACCGGCATACCGCTTGGGGGCGTACCGACAATCTTTTCCTGATGCGTACCTGGGGCGTGAGATACAAGGTGGAAGGTACCGTTTCCTATTGGGAAATACGCTACGATACCGTTTCCGTTCCGGAAACGAAAGCCGTCCCGGCCGATTCCGGGTCGCTCCGGTATGTTACCGACAGCCTGGGCAATCCGGTTTTGGACAGTCTCGGCGCACCCCTCATCGACAGCACGTACGTGCCCGTGAAAGACACTTCGTCCCTCGGGACGCCGCCTGTCGGCAAGATCGATACCATACATGAAGTCATAAAGAACTACTACGTGATGATCCGTAGCAAGGAGAAGGATTTCTACACCTCTGCCCTTCCCGACAGCACGGGCAAGTATTCGGTATCTTTCCTGGCACCGGGAACCTACCACTTCACGCTTTATGCGGACGGATTCAAGGATACGACCGCTACCGTGGTCTTGAAGGAAGACGGCCAGGTGCTGCCTCTCTTGTCCACATGCCGCGTGGATTTCGAGACGCGGCGTGTCATCAAGCCCAAACGTCCCGCCCCCAAGCCCAAGCCTAAGCCTAAGCCGGCTCCCAAACCCGCTCCCAAGCCGACACCCAAACCGGCGCCCAAGCCCAAGCCGAAATTGCCGGCAGAACCCTCCACGCCCAAGGCGTTGGTATCGCATATCGACAAGGTGAAGAAGATAAAGCAGAAGCCCGACGTACGTACGGTGGACGATTACAAGAAACGTGTCAACGACCCCTTGCGCCGTGCCAAGCTTACGGTGGTTCCGCCTACGGCCAAATGCGAGGTATGCAGCGACAAACCGGAATGGCGGCGCAACGTGGGAGAGGATTTCTACATCAAGTCGGGTGAAGACAAGGCCTTGATTACCCTTACCGACCAGCAGGGGCATGTCTCGTACATCGATTTGGCGCCTAATACCGCCTATTCGTTGAATTTGCAGATGACGTCCAAGAACAACCTGCCTTCCTTGCCCAAGGGGATAACCGCGAACGACATCCGCAAGAAAGTGGTCACGCGTGACTATATCCTGTTCGAATGTACGCCCAAGCTCTCGGAAGTGAACGACGAGGTCTATATCAACAACGTCTATTACGATTTCGACAAGGAGGAACTCATCAAGGACGGTTCCCGCGAATTGGACCGGATGATCATCATCGCCTTGAAGAATCCGCAGATGATCTTTGAAGTGGAGGCCAATACCGACGAACGGGGTTCGGCGGAATACAACCAGAAACTCTCCGACCGCCGGTTGCAGACGGTTCGTTCGTATGTGGAAAAGAAGGGTATGGACATGAGCCGGTTCAAAGGCAAGTCCTATGGGGAGAGCAATCCGCTTATCCGCAACGCCGTCACCGACAGGGAACATTACCTCAACCGTCGCACCACTTTCCGTTTGCGCAATCCCAAGGCGGTGAACGTCAAGAAAGGCGACGCTTCCTATCCCGTGGCGGAGGTGGAAGCGCCGAAGGCGGAGAAGGTGCGTTTCATGGTGCAGGTGGGAGCCTTCCGTGTGCCCTTGGACGATCCCCAGGGATATTACAAGGACATCATCGAGAAGAATCCCGACCTCGAGATAACGTATTACATGGATGCCGACGGCTTGTACAAGTACAACGTGGGCAAGCATTACGATACGTTGGACAAGGCGCGGGCCGTGGTGAAACGTTTGCTCGACCAGAACAGGGAATGTTACATCTCCGCTTTTTATAAGGGACAACGCATAACGGTAAACGAGGCCAAGGCCATCATACAACACGACAAAAGATAATGATGTATGCCGTAAGTGCACATAAGTATCTTTTAATCACGCTTGTCGTACTTTCGGGCGCGTTTTGGTCGCGTGCCCAGAACACGTCGCCCGTTTTCACCCAGCAGTTGTTCAACAAGGTGAATTTCAATCCGGCGGCGGTCAGGCAGGATCCCGTGGTGGATGTGTCGCTTTTCGGACGTATGCAGTGGGTGGGTTTCAAGGGGGCGCCCAAAAGCATGATGCTCAACGCTTCGGGTTATCTTCCCGAGATCAGGTCGGGGGTTTCCGGAGCGGTGACGGGCGAAACGGTCGGGCTTACGTTCACCTTGAACGCCAAGTTCGGCTATTCCTATCATATCCATCTGGGGCGGATGAATTACTTGTCGTTCGGTCTCAATGCCGGCGTGATATACAAGAATTTCGAAGGCAGCAAGATAAAACTGGAGGACGAGACCGACGAGACGGTGAAGCGCGAGGACGTGAACGACGTGAAACCCGATGTGGATTTCGGTCTCATGTTCACGTTCAACAAGTTCAGTTTCGGTTTGAGCGCGACCCACCTGACGGCTTGGGCTTATGACCGGAAAAAGGATTATTTCGCCCCGCACGAGGGGTATCATGCCTTTATCCAGTTCAAGGGGGATATCAGCCCCGTTTTCGCCATCGACCCCTATGTCGCGGCGCATTACGTGGGCGATTATTTCAAGGCGGAAGCGGTGGTGAATTTCCGTATCCTGGACGCCTTCTGGGTGGGCGGGGGCTATCGCTACAATGACGCGGTCGTGCTTATGGCCGGTGCCAAGATCGGAAAGGTGTTTTCGATAGGATATTCTTACGACCTGGGGATGGGATCGATGAAAAGGTACCACAGCGGTTCGCACGAAATATTCCTTTCGTTGAAATTTGAAACCACGCGCAAGGTAGGCGAAGTGACCGACACGCCGTTGATGTTCGAGTAGCGGCCTTGAGCGTAAAAATATTGAAAAGATGACCAAACAGGCAGAAAACGAAGCATTATTGCACACTTACAACGTCTTGGGGGCAGGAACGAGCGTGAAAGGCTCCCTTGAAAGCAACGGGAACTTGCGTATCGACGGTTCGTTCGAAGGCACGCTTTCCATCGGCGGCAAGCTGGTGGTGGGCGGTACGGGCAGCCTGACGGGCAATGTGAGTTGTGCCTCGGCCGAGATAGAAGGCAAGGTAAAGACCGAAAAGATGCAAGTGGCCGGCTTGCTTTCGCTCAAGAGCACCTCGGTGGTGGAAGGCGAGATCACGATACAGAAACTCTATATCGAACAGGGAGCTGTTTTCAACGGTCAATGCAACATGCCGCAGGAAAGGGTTTAAGGTAGGCTGCACGCCAAATGCGGATCCGGTTTGCCCGGGTCGTGCCGAGGCGTCGCCTTTATGGCCGCCGAAGTTCAAGACAGGTTGCATGCCGGTCGTGTAGCCGGATACCCGGCCTGTCGAAGCGAAGTCCAAAACAAAATCAAGGATATGAAAACAACCGTTTTTACCGATACCCACATCAAGCTGGGTGCCAAGATGGAACCGTTTGCCGGTTACAACATGCCTGTGCAATACCAAGGCATCATCGTCGAGCATGAAAATGTACGCAAGAAGGTAGGCGTATTCGACGTTTCGCACATGGGAGAATTCTGGATCAAGGGCCCCAAGGCTTTCGACTTGCTGCAACATCTTACCACCAACGACGTGGCCGCCTTGGAAGACGGCAAGGTGCAATATACCACCGTGCCCAATGGCAAGGGCGGTATCGTGGACGACATGCTGGTCTATCGCATCGACGCCCAGACGTACATGGTAGTTCCCAATGCCGCCAACATCGAAAAGGATTGGGCATGGTTCTCCCTGCATGCCAAGGAAATGGGCATGGAAGTGGGCAAGGAACTCTACAATGCTTCCGACGAGATTTCGCAACTTGCCGTACAGGGTCCGTTGGCGTTGAAAGCCATGCAGAAACTCACCGACACGCCCATCGAAGACATGGTCTATTACACGTTCAAGAAAGTGACGTTGGCGGGCGTGAAGGATGTGATCTTGAGTACTACCGGCTATACCGGCGCGGGCGGTTGCGAGATCTATTTCGCCAACAAGGATGGCCAGAAGATCTGGGATGCCGTGTTCGAGGCCGGCAAGGAATTCGGCATCATGCCTTGCGGTCTGGGGTGTCGTGATACCTTGCGCCTTGAAATGGGCTTCTGTCTCTACGGTCATGAGATAACCGACGAGACTTCGCCTATCGAAGCCGGTTTGGGCTGGATTACGAAGATGGTTCCAGGCAACGACTTCATCGATCGCGAAAAGATGGAAAAACTCAAGGCGGAGGGTCTCAAACGCAAGTTGGTGGGCTTTGAAATGATCGACCGCGGCATTGCCCGCGCCGAATATCCCATTTGCGACGAACAAGGAAATGTCATCGGTCACGTATGTTCCGGTTCCCAGTCGCCTTCGTTGGGCAAGGCCATCGGCACAGGTTACGTACAGGCAGGCTTCAGCAAGGTAGGCAGTGAGATTTTCATCGATGTCCGCGGTCGCAAGCTCAAGGCCCAGGTCGTAAAGATGCCGTTCTACAAAGGTTGATGTTCCCTGATGGTCCTACCTGTCGGCCGGGCCATTGTCCGAAAGCCGCCGTGCGATTTCGCACGGCGGCTTTTTTCTTGCCTTGGACGTAAGTTCAGGATCGGCATGGGAAGTCCGGAACCTAAGCTCCGAACCTGAGGCGGAACCGTGCCCCTTGCCCCGTCGTGCTGACTACCGAGATTTCCGCGCCCATGCTTTCGGCCAACCGGCGGCAGATGGCCAGACCCAAGCCTGTGCCGGTGCTCCGGGTCGTGAAATGGGGTTCGAAGATGCGTTCCTGTTTTTCGGGACTTATGCCCGGGCCGTTGTCGGAGACGTAGAGCGTGCAAGTGCCGTTTCCGGCTTGTAGTCCGATTCGTACCGTGGGGTTTTCCGTCCGGGCTTCTTCCATCGCCTGGACGGCATTGCGCACGAGGTTCACCAGGATTTGTTCCAGGAATCCGGGATCGGCACGGAGGCTTTTCTCTTGAAGTCCCTCCGGTATCTCCGCGCAAAAGGCCGTCTTCTCGTCGGCCTTGAAAAGTTCCAACGTCTTGTGGATGATTTGCGCCGGAACCACCGCTTGCATCTGCGGCTTCTGCCATTTGGCGAATTGCGAGAACGTGCCGGCGATATGGGCCAGAAGGTCGATTTGTCCGCTGAGCAAGGTGGCGAACTTGTCCAGCCGTTCCTTGAAACCGGCCGGTTCCATACGTTCGTAGGCCTTTTGCAGCAGTTGCACCTGCAACTTCATGGGCGTGAGCGGGTTCTTTATCTCGTGCGCCACCTGTCGCGCCATTTCGCTCCAGGCGTTTTCTCGTTCGGATTCGGCCAGCTTGCGCAGGCTCGTTTCCAATTCGTCCACCAACAGGTTGTATTGACGGACCAGCATGCCGATTTCATCGTTGCGCTTCCACTCCAGATGCTCGTTTTTCCGAGCCGGTCTGATTTGCGCCACCATGTGCGTGACCAGTTGCAAGGGCTTGGTGATTCGCCGTGCCAGCAAGGACGAGAAACCCAGCGTGACAAGGCTTAGCAGGACCATGATGTTGAGGTAGGTGCACAGGAATCGGCTCATTTCGGTCCGTTGCCGTTCCACTTGCAGGTAGTAGGGGATACATAGGAATCCGATGACTTCGCCGTATGCGTTGCGGAAGGAGGCGAAGGCGAGCAAGGAACGTTCCCGTTCCAAGATGAGCAGGTGGCTTTGCTCTTCGGCGATTTCCTCCAGTATGCTTTCGTCCAATCGTTCGGGAAGCAGGCCTTCCGGGCGCGGGCTGGATACGAGCCGTCCTTGCGTGGAATACAGGTAGATGTCTTTCCTGAAAAGGTTGGAGAGTTCCTCTATTTCCTTGTGCAAGCGTACCTTGAGGCTGTCGTTGTCATCCCTTTCCAGGCAATAGCCGGGCAGATAAAGGTTGTTGCGCTCCATTTCGGCCAGGATCGAAAGGCTTTGGTTTCGCAATACCTTCGTGTTCTCGTTCAGGTTCACTTGACGGATGAAGAACATGGACACCGCGCCGAACACGAGCACGACGGAAAGGAAAAGCATGAACGTCCCGATGCGCAATTGGCGGGCGTAGGTTCCGGCGGTGCCGAGGAAATTCTTGTCGAAGATCGCCAGGAACAAGGCTCCGGTCAAGCCGAACAAGAGGAAAAACAGCGAGAAGTCGGGCAAGATGTCGGAGGGGTCGGTTTCGGGCGTGCTCAATACCAGCAGGCGGTCGTGAGGCAGGGGGTAGAACAGGTGGCTGTATCCCTTGCGGTTGAGGAAGCGCAAGGAGTCAGGTGCCTTGCCCTTGAGGTTGAAACTGTAGAGGAAGCTGCCGTTGTGGCTCCATAGTTCGTTTTCGGCATAGAAGGCGTAGGAGTAGGCGGGGGGCAGCACTAGTCCTTCGCCTCCGGGCACGTCCGCGAATTTCTTCCGTCCCAGTTCCATGTTCAGCAAAAGCGTGTCGGAACCAAGCAATACGGGAATCCGGTAGAGATAGGCGTAATATTCGATGCCGTAGTCGATGCCGTACAGGCCGGGAACTTCCGTTTCGATACCGTTGTCCGCCTTCCGGGAAAAGAAGTCCCTGCAGTTTTCGGTAAGATGCCCTTCGAGCAAAAGGAGTTCTTCGGGTTCGCAGAATGTGAAGAAACAGCGATAATGGCTGAACGCCTCGTCGAGGATTTCCGTTTGCCAGCGGACGATGAGGCTTTCTTTTCCTTGGACGTCGTCAATGCGGGTGAATCCTTGCGGCAATGTCCCGTTTCCTTGCAGTTTCCGCAGACGGGAGGCGAACCTTTCCTCAGCCTGCAAGTCGCGTTCGAAAGCGATTCTTTCGGCCCATCGCAGGCGGAGCCGCTGTTCTTTCCGGATACCGTTCAGATGAACCGCCACCGCGCAAAGCAGGCAATAGGCGATCAGGAAAAAGGTACGGAATAGTCCTTTCCTGCGGATTTTGAAGATCTTCTCGCAAAAAAGGACGAGTCCGAACCCCAAGAAAAAAAGTCCGCCCGCACATGCCGCGCTGAAGATGTTGAAATCCAGGAGTTCCTTGGCTTGAAGCGGTATGTCGGGCAGAAACGGCGGCATGCACGTTTGCTATTTGCAGCAAAATTCGGTCAACACGCCGTGCGTGGATTTGGGATGGAGAAATCCGATATTGAGGTTCTCCGCACCTTTGCGGGGCGCCTTGTCGATAAGCTGGACACCTTTCTTTTCCGCGTTTTCGAGGGCGGCCTTGGTGTCTTCCACGGCAAAGGCGATATGGTGGATACCTTCACCTTTCTTTTCGACGAATTTGCCGATAGGGCCTTCGGGGTCGGTCGATTCGAGGAGTTCCAGCTTGGTCTCGCCTACTTTGAAGAAGGCCGTGCGTACTTTCTGGTCTTTCACTTCCTCTATATTGTAGCATTCAAGGCCGAGCACGTCTTCGAAATACCTGATGGATTCTTCCAAGTTCCTTACGGCGATGCCGAGATGTTCGATATGGGTAGGTTTCATGGTTGGGATTTTTTTGCGAGGACAAAAATACGGCAAAAATCGTACATTAGCCCCATGAAGAAAATCGTTGTTTTTACGGGTGCCGGCGTGAGCGCCGACAGCGGAATCGCCACTTTCCGCGACTCCGACGGACTTTGGGCGAATCACAGGATCGAGGATGTCTGCACGCCGGAAGCCTTGGCGGCCAACCGCCCCGTGGTCATCGATTTCTACAACCGGCGTCGTCGCGAGTTGTTGCAGAAAAAGGCCAATCCCGCTCATGAAGCCATCGCATCCTTGGAATCGAAATACGAGGTGGAGGTCATCACGCAGAACATCGACGACTTGCACGAACGGGCGGGCAGCACGCGCATCACCCATCTGCACGGGCAACTGAGCAAGTTGCAGTCCATGTCCGATTCAAGCCGTGTTTACGATATTCCCGACTGGCAAAAAGCGGTAGAAGCCGTGGAGAGCGGAAAGGATGTGGAAGATTATGCCCGTGTATGGAAAGAAGAAGTGGATGCCAAGGGACCCGATGGCGGGTTGTTGCGTCCCCATGTCGTGTTTTTCGGTGAACAGGTGCCGAACTACGACTTGGCCTGCCGTATCGCCGCCACCGCGGACATCTTCGTGGTTTGCGGCACTTCGTTGGCGGTATATCCGGCCGCGGCCTTGGTCTTTTCGGTGCGGAACGATATTCCCGTCTATCTGGTGGATCCCCATCGTCCCGACACGAGCCGTCTGGCCTGCCAAGTGCGTTTTATCCAAAAGCGTGCCGCCGAGGGCATGCCCGAACTTTGCCGGGAACTTTTGGAAAAGGCTTAGTTGACTACGTTCTTGGGTCTTCTTGCGAAGAAGTCGATGATGTTGGAGAGAGCTTCCTTGCTCGTGGCCTCGCGTGTTTCGTAAGTGGCCGTGCCGATGTGGGGAACCAGGACCACGTTCGACAACTTGTACAGACGTTCGTTCACCGACGGTTCTTTTTCGAAGACGTCCAGTCCCGCTCCGGCGATTTCACCCGTTTCCAGGGCCGTCGCCAAGGCATCTTCGTCCACCACCGCCCCGCGGGAAGTGTTGATGAAGAAAGCCGAAGCCTTCATCTGCCGGAACTCCTTCATGCCGATCAGTTTGGTGTTTTCGGTCGTGAGCGGCACGTGTACGGAAATCACGTCCGAAGTCGCCAGCAGTTCCTCCATGCTCACCCTCGCGTAACCGGGAACTTCGGTATGCCGGTTGCAATAGATCGTCTTCATGCCGAACGCGGCGGCTTTCCTGGCCAACTCTTGCCCCACGTGCCCCATGCCGATGATGCCCAAGGTCTTTCCTTCCAAGGTATGTCCCAGCAGGTTGGTTTTCCACAAGGCCTCCTTTTGCAACCTGATCTTGATGTTCATTTCGCCGATGCGGCGGCAAACGGCCAGCATCAGGCCCATGGCGTGTTCGGCGGTGGGATTGCTGACGGCCTCGGGCGTGTTGGTGACGGTTATCTTCTTGCTGCGGGCATAAGCTACGTCGATATTGTTGAATCCGGCACCGAAATTGGAGATGAGTTTGAGCCGTTGGCCGGCGTCGATGACCTCGTTGGGTACGGGAACGGAGAAGAAGGAAACCAGCACGTCGTATTCGGGAATCAGCCCGATCAGTTCTTCGTTCGTGAAACAGCTTTTTCCTTCTTCGGGAAACGTGATGACCCAGTCTGCAGGCATGTTCAGGAACGGAGCCTTCGGGATTTGGTGCGTGATGAGGATTTTCATGGATTCGATCGTGTTTTAGTCGGTGGGCGAAACCCGTATCCAAAGATACGTCGTTTCGCCCTTTTATCAAAACGGGAACGGCTATTCCATCATGCCGATTTCCTTGAGCCATTTGCGGACGCTTTTTTCCGCTTCCGGGGCGTTGGAACCGTCGATGGCGATGCCTTTCAGGAATTTGGCTTTCGGACAGGCCGCCTGCATGTCCTTCTCGCATTTTGCCATGCCGCCTCCCCCGTGGGTGACGAACGGAATGACGATCTTGTCGGCGATTTTCCCGTTCTCGAAGAACGTGTTGACCGCAGGAGCCATCGTGCTGTACCAGTTGGGTGTTCCCACGAAGATGACGTCGTATTTGTCGAGATTTCCGGGCATGCCTTGCAAGGCGGGGTAATCCTTGTTTTCTATTTCTTTCTTGGAAATGGCCAGCAGTTCCCGATTGTCTTCGGGATAGGCCTTCTGCGTCTTGATTTCGAAAGTGGCGGCTCCCGTGGCTTTCCTGATGTGTTCGGCCACGGCCTTGGTATTGCCGCTCAGGGAATAATAGACGACGAGCATTTTTTCGGGTTTTACGGTCTGTGCCTCGGCGAGTGTGGTTCCGGCCAATCCCAGGAAGGCCGTCAGAAGGATCAAGCGTTTCATGATCTTATTGTTTTTTGGTTTTTTGTTCTTCCATGAAAGCCGTCACGGCTTGCAAGCATTCTTCTATCGTGCGCAAGTCCCGGCAGCGGCTTTCGAGCGGGCACCAGCCTGTCTTGTCCCGGTTCTCGATGTGCGGCACTTCGTTCTCGAATTCCGTTTCCAACGGATATTGCCGTAGCAGTCCGATTGCCGGACGGCTGACGGTGCCTGCCTGCAACTTGCGTACGCCGCCCGCCGCCATCAAGGCCGCGGCGGCTTTGCCGACCACCTTGTCAGCCACTTCCGCGCCTTTCAGGAAACCGGGATCTTCGCGGTAAATCCGGTAGAGGTCGGCCACGCCGCGTCCCGTGAAGGTCTCGGTCTTGCCGTTCCTTACCACCAACGAGTAACGGCCTTCGCGCAGAAGTTCCAGCAAATCGGTCATCGTCCGCACTTTTTCAGGGCGGGAGCCAGGTCGAGCCCTTGCTTGAGATATTCGGCGAATCGGTCGATTCGACGCAGTTCTCCCGGAATGTTGATGTTTTGCGGACAATGGTGCACGCACCGGCGGCATCCGATGCAGTGGTCGGCCTGACGCAAGCGAGGTACGCTCCGGTCGTAGCCTATCAGGAAGGCGCGCCGCGCCTTGCGGTAGTTCTCGGCCTGCTTGCTTTCGGGCAGGTTGCCTTCGTTGACGCATTTGTTGTAGTGCAGCAGGATGCCCGGAATGTCGATGCCGTAGGGGCAGGGCATGCAGTATTTGCAATCGTTGCAGGGCACGGTGGGATATTGCATCATCAGGTCGGCGGTGTCGAAAAGGAACCGCATTTCTTCGTCCGTGAGCGGTTGCAGGGGCGTGAAGGAGCGCAGGTTGTCTTGCAGGTGTTCCATATAGGTCATGCCGCTGAGCACGGTGAGCACGCCGGGGAAAGTGCCGGCGAAACGGAATGCCCAAGAGGCCACGCTGCGTTCCGGTTCACGCTGTTTCAAACGTGCCGCCACGTGGTCGTGCACCTTCGAAAGGCGGCCGCCCAGGAGCGGTTCCATGATGACGGCGGGAATGCCGCGTTTCTGCAGTTCGTCGTAAAGGTATTCGGCATCGGTGTTGCGCGGGTTTATCTCCTTGGCATGCCGCCAGTCCAGGTAATTGAGCTGGATTTGCACGAAATCCCATTTGTACTTGTCGTGTTCGGCCAAGGCGCGGTTGAACACCTTGATGTCGCCATGGTACGAGAATCCGAGGTTCCGGATACGTCCGGCCTGGCGTTCTTTTACCAGGAAGTCGAGCATGCCGTTGTCGATGTAGCGTTTTTCGAACTCCTCCATGCCGTCGTCGCCCATGCCGATGGCATGGAGCAGCATGTAGTCGATGTGGTCGGTTTGCAGGTATTTGAACGAATTGCGGTACATCTCCGTCGAGGCTTCCCGGCTCCAGGTGCTCGGGGCGAAGTTGGAAAGCTTGGTGGCTATGAAATACTTGTCCCGGGGGTGACGGCTGAGCGCGATGCCCGTGGCGCGTTCCGACTGCCCCTTGCAATAGGCGGGGGAGGTATCGAAGTAGTTCACGCCGTGTTCGATGGCGTAGTCCACCAGCCGGTTGATCTTTTCCTGATCCAATTCTCCGGCGTTTTCTCCCGTTTCGATCGTGGGCCAGCGCATGCAGCCGTAGCCGAGTATGGAAACCTTGTCGCCCGTATTGGGATTGGTACGCAGGGTCATCTTGCCCAGGGGGATTTCGCCTTGCAGGGCGGAATCCTTTCCGGTTTTGGGCGCGCAACCCGAAAGAGCCAGCGTGGAAACGGCGACTCCGGCTCCCAGGCGGCCTAGGAATTCGCGGCGGTCCATGCCGCCTTTCTTCTCCTTATCTTGTGCTTTCATCTTTTTGGCGGATTAAATGGTTTTGTGGACCTCGTGACCTTCCACGTAGATGGCGCTGAACGGACGGCTCGGGCAAAGGTGCTCGCAGGCGCCGCAACCGATACAGCGTTCCTCGTTTATGGCGGGAATCCTTACCGAGAACTTGTCGTCGGGGTCGGAAGGCACCATCGTGATGGCGCCGGCCGGGCAGTGCCGGGCGCAATTGCCGCATCGCACCCCTTCGCTTACAGGAAGGCAGTTTTGCTTCACCCATACCGCATGTCCGATCTGGATGGACGATTTTTCGGCAGGGGTGATTTTCATGATGGCGCCGGCCGGGCATACTTCCGCGCATTTGACGCATTCGGGGCGGCAATGGCCGCGTTCATAGGAGGAACGGGGCTGCATGAGCGTTCCCGGTTCGGAAGAGGGGCGCAACACGCCGTTGGGACATACCGTCACGCAAAGCTGGCAACCGGTGCAGTGCTGGCTCAGATGGTCGAGGCTTTTCGCCCCGGGAGGAACGATCGGCGTTTTCCTGTCGGGAATCTCCTTGTCCAGGATCGTGGCAAGTCCTCCGTCCACGGTTTTTTCCTGCGCCTTGAGGAAGGCCGTGCCCAGCAGCAGGCCCGCTCCGGCAAGGAAGCCGCGGCGTGTCGTGTCCACGTTCCGGTCTTGCCGGGATTCGGCGGCGCCGCTTTCCGGAACGTTGCCGGACGTCTTTCCCGGAGCGGACGCCTGGGTCGCGAACCGGGAACGATAGCGGATGGCCCCGTGCGCGCAGGTTTCGATGCAATCCATGCAGCTTACGCAGCGGCTGTAGTCGATGCGATGGTTCTTGCCGTCGATGCAGGCGGCCTTGCATTTGCGGGAGCAAAGTCCGCAGGCGTTGCATTTTTGCTTGTCGATGACCGGCTGGAAAAGGGCGAACCGGGACAACGTGCCCAGGATCGTGCCCACCGGGCATATCGTGTTGCAATAGGTCCTGCCGTTTTTCCAGGCAAGGAAGACCAGGACCACGAACGTGAGGGCGGCCACGATGAACACGGGCAGGGACTTGATCCATACGTCGATCCTGTAAAAGGCGTAACTGCCGATACGTTCGGACAGCCAGGCCAGGAAATTGTTGCCCCATTGCCAAAGGGGAGCGAACAGGTTCTGGACGATGCGGCCGTAACTGCTGTAAGGCGCCAGCAAGGCCGCGAACGAGCCGATTCCGGCCGTCAGGGCCACGATGAACAAGGCCAGGACCGTGTAACGGAGCCAGTTCTTGGCAGGTGAATACGAAAAGCGGAACCTGTGTTTCTTGCGCCGGCCGCTTGTCCATGAAACGATGTCCTGGAACACGCCCAAGGGACAGACGACCGAGCAGTAGATGCGGCCGAACAGCAAGGTGGCCAGGACCAAGGCCGCGACGACGCCCGCGTTGAGCGCCAGCACGGCGGGCAGGAACTGGATTTTCGCGAGCCATCCGAACCAGACATGCAAGGTTCCCGTAAAATCGAGGAACAGCAACGTGATCAGGACAAAGGAGACGGCTGCCAGCGTAATTCTGATTTTGCGTAACATGTTTCGAACTTGTGATGTTGAGTTGTGCGCAAATATAACGAATGGATTGGTTTGTCGGGGATTTTTCGTTCTAATCCCGGCAGGGTCCGGGGAAATCGCCACGCCGGGAAAACCATGGATCCATGATGCCGGTCGTACGCTTTCTCCGCGGGCAATTTCAAAAATCCGTATCTTCGCGGGACTTATGAAGAATATCCGGAATTTTTGCATCATCGCCCATATCGACCATGGCAAGAGTACCTTGGCCGACAGGCTTTTGGAATATACCGGCACCGTGTCGGCGCGTGAATTGCAGGCGCAGGTGCTTGACGACATGGACCTGGAACGCGAGCGCGGCATCACCATCAAGAGCCATGCCATCCAGATGAAATACAAGCATGACGGGCAAGAGTACGTGCTCAACCTCATAGACACGCCGGGACATGTCGATTTCTCGTATGAGGTTTCGCGCTCCATCGCCGCCTGCGAAGGTGCCTTGTTGATCGTGGACGCCACGCAAGGCATTCAGGCGCAAACCATTTCCAACCTCTACCTGGCCATGGAGAACGACCTGGCCATCATTCCCGTGCTCAACAAGATGGACCTTGCCAACGCCATGCCCGAGGAAGTGAAAGACCAGATCGTGGACCTGGTGGGTTGCCGCCGCGAAGACATCATGGCCGCCAGCGGAAAGACCGGACTTGGCGTGCCCGATCTGCTGCAAGCCATCGTCGAGCGCATTCCCGCTCCGGAGGGCAAGCCCGATGAACCTTTGCAAGCCCTCATCTTCGATTCGGTATTCAATTCCTTCAGGGGCATCATATCCTATTTCCGTATCGTCAACGGTACCTTGCGTAAGGGCGACAAGGTGAAATTCTTCCATACCGGCAAGGAATACGATGCCGAGGAAGTGGGCGTGCTCGGCTACAAGCCTATACCGTTGCAGGAAGTGAGCGCGGGAAACGTGGGCTATATCATTTCGGGCATCAAGACCTCGGCGGAGGTGAAGGTGGGCGATACGATAACCCATGTGGACAATCCTTGCAAGGCGGCCATCGACGGTTTCGAGAACGTGAAGCCCATGGTGTTCGCCGGCGTTTATCCGGTGAGCCCCGACGACTATGAGGATTTGCGGGCTTCCATCGAGAAACTGCAGCTCAACGACGCTTCGCTTACCTACGAACCCGAGTCTTCGGTGGCGTTGGGTTTCGGCTTCCGTTGCGGGTTCCTGGGCTTGTTGCACATGGAAATCATCCAGGAGCGCCTGGAACGCGAGTTCAACATGGATGTCATCACCACCGTTCCCAACGTTTCGTACAAGGTGACCACCACCAAGGGAGAGGAACTGGAAATCCACAATCCTTCGGGCTTGCCCGCGCCCAACTACGTCGACCACATAGACGAGCCCTATATCCGCGCCCAGATCATCACCAAGGCGGAATTCGTGGGAGCCATCATGAAGCTTTGCATCGACAAGCGCGGCGTCCTCAAGAACCAGATCTATATCACTACCGACCGTACCGAACTCACGTTCGAGATGCCTCTTTCCGAAATCGTGTTCGATTTTTACGACAGGCTCAAGAGCATATCGAAAGGCTATGCTTCGTTCGACTATTACCCCTGCGGATACCAGCCTTCCAGGCTCGTGAAACTGGAAATCCTGCTCAACGGCGACACGGTGGACGCTCTTTCCACGCTCATTTACCAGGACAACGCCTATGCGTTCGGGCGGAGGATGTGCGAGAAGCTGAAAGATCTTATTCCGCGCCAGCAGTTCGACATTGCCGTGCAGGCGGCGATCGGATCCAAGATCATCGCCCGCGAAACCATCAAGGCCGTGCGCAAGGACGTGACGGCCAAATGCTACGGAGGAGACATCTCGCGCAAGCGCAAGTTGCTCGAAAAGCAGAAAGAAGGCAAGAAACGCATGCGTCAGGTAGGCAACGTGCAAGTGCCCCAGTCGGCGTTTCTGGCCGTGCTCAAACTGGATTAAGCGTGAAAAGGCTGCTTCCGTTCGTGGAAAGGGACGAATGGCTCTGGCCCGTAGCCGATCGCATCGAACGTCGTCATGCCGCTTATCTCGATGCCAAGCGGAGGATTGAAAAGGAATGGGGCGGTTTGTACGAATTCGCTTCCGCGCATCTTTATTTCGGATTGCATTATCACCAAGATACCGATACCTGGACTTTCCGGGAATGGCTCCCTCATGCCCGTCATGTATTCCTGACAGGGGATTTCAACGGCTGGGACCGGACTTCGCACGCGCTTGCTCCCTTGGAGGACGGTGTCTGGGAAATAAGGATACCTGGCGCTTCGGCAAAGGGGCTTGGTCACGGTTCGCGCTACAAGACCTACGTGCAGGATTGTGACGGGAACTGGCGGATGCGGCTTCCCGCTTATACTTTTTATGCCTTGCAAGACCAGACCGGCAAGGATTTTTCCGCTCTCGTATGGCGGCCTGAAAAGGCGTTTCGCTGGTCGGAGACGGGGGAAGAAGTTCGTCCCCGGGCCGATTTTTCGAAGCAAACGCCGTTGATTTACGAGGCTCACGTAGGCATGGCCCAGGAAAAGGAGGGGGTCGGAACCTACGCCGGGTTCACGAGGAACATATTGCCTCGTATCAAGGATGCGGGCTACAACGTCGTCCAGCTTATGGGAATCGCCGAACATCCCTATTACGGAAGTTTCGGCTATCATGTGTCCAATTTCTTTGCGCCGTCTTCACGTTTCGGTACGCCCGACGAATTGAAAGGACTGGTGAAGACCGCGCACGAGATGGGACTTTTCGTGGTCATGGACGTCGTCCACGCGCATTTCGTGGCAAACATCGAGGAAGGACTGAACCGTCTGGACGGGAGCGACGACCTGTACAGTTACGGCGGCAGGGCGGGAACGCACCCTTATTGGGGTTCGCGCATGTTCAACTTCGGCCGTGACGAGGTAAGGCGTTTCCTGTTGTCGAACCTGCGTTATTGGTTGGAGGAATTCCATTTCGACGGATTCCGCTTCGACGGCGTCACCGCCATGATTTACTTTCATCGCGGCTATGTGGACCATTTCGGCACGTATGCCAACTATTTCGGTGCGGAAGTAGATGAAAACGCGCTGATTCATATTTCCTTGGCCAATGATTTGATCAGGGAGGCGTGTCCCGGGACGGGCTTGAGCATCGCCGAGGAAGTGAGCGGAATGCCGGGCATCACCGTGCCTACCGGGGAAGGAGGTTTGGGTTTCGACTATCGTCTTTCGATGGGGATTCCCGATTTCTGGATCAAGCTCGTCAAGGAATTCAGGGACGAGGATTGGGTCATGGGCGAACTTTGGCGGACGGTGACCGACAGGCTTGTGAACGTGCCGCAGATAGCCTATTGCGAAAGCCACGACCAGGCTTTGGTAGGCGACCAGACCTTGGCTTTCCGTCTGATGGGGGCTGAAATGTACACACGGATGTCGGTGGACTCGTCAAGCCCTGTCGTGGAAAGGGGAATGGCGTTGTTAAAGATGATTCGCCTGTTCAGCCTCTTTGCCGGAGCCGAGGGTGGAGGATACCTGAATTTCATGGGCAACGAGTTCGGTCATCCCGAGTGGATAGATTTTCCGCGGCCGGGCAACGGACAATCCTATCGGTACGCCCGCCGTCAATGGAGCCTTGCGGACAACCCGCGATTGCGCTACAAGTTCCTGGCTGCTTTCGACAAGGCCATGCTGTGTTTGGCCCGAACCCTCGACTTGCGGTGTTGCCCTCCGGCAAGGCTGTTGTCGATCGACGAGGAAAACAAGACCTTGGCTTTCGGTCTGGACGGAACGCACCTGTTCGTCTTCAACTGGCACGTCGATCGCAGCATCCCTGATTATGAGGTTCCCGTGGAGATTCCCGGCAAATACCGTTTGGTCTTGTGCAGCGATTCGGCTTGTTTCGGAGGTTTTTCGCGTGTGGACGAAGATGCCTTTTTCTTTACCCGTGACGACGCTTCGGGCAAGCCGCGTCTTTCGGTTTACAATGTGAACAGGGCTGCCCAGGTATTTGAGCGGGTGCGGGAGCAGGTCACCGAAGGGTGAGGGCGGGCTCGGCATTAGTTCCTTCTTGCGCGGTCCAATGCCTGCGGGAAGCAGCCGTAGATGACCGTGAGAAGCAGCAAGAACAGCGAGAACGTCAGGCAATAACGTCCCAATATGTCTCCGTGACGGGAGTAGAACGTCAGTTTTTCGTTGGCCCGCAGCACGCTCCTTATGCAATCGGGTTGTCCGTATCCGGTGGCTTGGAACACCTTGCCTTTCTGGTCGATGAAGCATGAAATGCCGGTATTGGCCGAACGGGCCACGTCGCGGCGGTTCTCGATGGCACGCAACCTTGCGTAGGCGGCGTGTTGGCGGTGTCCGGGCGAATCTTTCCACCAGCCGTCGTTGGTCGATACGAAGAGCAGGCGTGCGCCTTTGCGCACGTTCCATGCCACGTAGCCGCCAAAGACGGATTCATAGCAGATGATGTCCGAAAACGGAATCGGGTCTTTGAACACCATCGGTTCGGGATCCACGCCCAGCGTGCCCGTGGTGCCTCCCAGGTCGATGGCCAGTTTTTCCAGGAAACCCAGATGCTTGGCAAACGGCATGATTTCCACACCCGGAGTGAGTTTCGACTTGTGATAGATCGGAATGTCCGTGTTCCGTCCGGCACTTATGACGATGGCCGAGTTATGCGCCCGGTAGAATTTCAGGTACGGGTCGTCGGTCCAGCGGGAACGTCTGACGCCGGCTTGCGCCGAATCCTGCGGCGCCACTCTCGAATAGGAAGATATTCCCGCCACTACCTTTGCCTGCGGCCAGTTTTCCAGGAACCTTTGAATCCGGATGACGGACGGGCATAGGTCTATCTCGTCTTCTTGGATGTTTTCCTGCAGCATGCTTTCGGGCGTCACCACGAAACGGGTCTGCGGCGTGATTTTTCCGGAAGTCAACGTAAGCATGCGCGTGGCGGCATCCTGGGCGGAAATGCTGAATTGTTCGAGGTAGGGATCGATATTGGGTTGAACCACCACCACCTCGACGGGTTCCCCTTGCGGTTCGTAGATGGCGTGGCGCAGGAGCGAAATCGCTGCGGGAACCAGCAGGACGCAACAGGCGGCCACGGCCGGACGTACGGGAAAGGCCTTGCGGGTCGACCATGCCTTTATCCAATGGAAAACGAGCACGTTGCTGGCCAATATCCATAAGCTTCCGCCCAATACGCCCGTCACCTCGTACCATTGGACCAGACGGGGGCAGTTGGCGAAGGCGTTGCCGAGCGTGAGCCAAGGCCAGGAAACGTCCCAATTATGGTGAAAATGCTCGAAACCTATCCAATAGGCCATGAACAGGAGCCAGCGGTTCCCGTTCCTTTCCTTGGTAATCTTCACGAATATGTTGCGGCTTCCCACGTGAAAGAGCGTGAAGACGCAGGCCATCAACAAGGCATTGAGCGTGACGGCCAGTATCGCCGCCGGCGTGGAATACCATATCCACCATGTCACAAGGATGTTCCAGGTCAAGAAGGTGAGATACGAATAGCCGGGCACATGGTATCGTGTGCGATATTTCTTGGGAAGGCTCGATTGCGCCAGTTGCCTTGTCAACACGAAATCCTCCACCCAAAAGAGGGGGACGAGCGCGACGAGCGCGAGCGGGGCGAAGCCTCGTGCCGGCCAGGAAAGGGCGAGCAATACGCCGCTCAAGGCCGAAAGAAGCCAAAGGTGTCTCTTTTTCATTCCTCGGACAAACTATCCGCAAAGATAGGGATATGGATTAATATTCGTATCTTCACCCGCCCTTTGGGTATAGACGTTCAAATTAATGACGAGGACATGAAAGCACGCTGCCTTTGGATGGCCGTTTTCGCGGCATTTTTCCCGGTATCCGTCCGGGCGCAGACCGGACAAGGAATCGCGGTGAACCCGAAATCGGAAACCTTGCTGGAAATGGTTTCCGGCACCGAATACGGGTTGGAATTCCGTAACCGATTGGGCGGAATAGACGAGGCGGCCTGTTTTTCAGTGCCGCAGGGAGCCTATTCCACGGCCTCCGTGGCCGGGATACCCCGGCAGTTCACCACGTTGTCCGTCCGCGGCTATGCGTTTACGAACAAGGCGGGTCGTCCCATGTTGCCGGTGCGCGTGGAAATGATCGAGGTGCCGCAAGGGGCGGTGCCGCGCGTGGTCTATGGCAAGACGGCCTACAAGGACGTCGACCTGGCAAAAGCGGGTTATCCGCAGCCGTTATATCCCGCCCAGCCGCCCGTAAGCAAGAGTGCCGGGCGGACTCCCGATTTCGTGTACGACGTGGAGGCTTATCGCGCCGACGGATTCTTTGCCGACGAGCAAGACGAGGAATTGGTGGAAGTGGAGGTTTTGGGCGAGATGCGGGGCACCCGTATCGCGAAGATATTGGTGAAGCCGTTCCGATACAATGCGGCCAGGCATATGCTGCGCGTGTATACCACGCTCGACTTTGAAATCGTGTTCGACCATGCCGACTGGCAGTCCACTTACGAGAAGCAAAGACGCTACGCTTCGCCGGCTTTCGGTTTCTTGCGCGGCGAACTGGCCAACCCCTCCAAGGCCGCGATCCACGAGCGGCCGCTGCGCTACGTGATCGTCGCCGACCCCATGTTCAAGGATTCCTTGCAGAAGTTCGTGGACTGGAAGACCCGTTTCGGCTTTGAAGTCGTGCAGGCCTATACGGATGAGCCCGAAGTGGGCAAGACGGCATCCTCCATTCGCGCCTACCTCAAGAAACTTTACGATGAAGCCACGTCGGAAGCCCCCGCACCGTCTTACGTGCTCTTCGTGGGAGACCTGGCGCAGGTTCCTACCCAGACTTACGGGAAAAACGATTGGTCCGGGAGCGGCAAGCATTATTCCGACCTGTATTTGTGCGAATATACCGGCGACCATTTTCCCGAAGTGCAGTATGGCCGTATGTCGGCCACCACGGTGGAAGAACTGATGCCGCAGATTGACAAGCTCATCCACATGGAAAGCCTTTCGCCCGGGCACGCCGCTTTCCTGGACACGGCCGTGGCGATTGCCGGCAGCGATGACGGTCGATTCGACGATACCCACCTCAATCCTACGATCAATTACATCTGCTCGTATTATCTCAAGGATACGCTGCAAAGGCATACCTACAAATATCTTGCACCTGAATCGAGTTGGAAGTCCGACGACATCTTGCGCCGTTTCAACGACGGGCTTTCCTTTATCCTTTATACGGCTCATGGCGATTATGACGGCTGGTCGGATCCGAGCGTGAACGTGTCGGACGTGAACACGATGACCAACAAGGGCAAGTATCCGTTGGCCATCGGAAATTGCTGCCTTACGGGCAAGTTCGACATGAGCACCTGCTACGGGGAGGCCTTGTTGCGCAAGAAAGACGCCGGCGCGGTGGGGTATATCGGTGCTTCCGACGTGACTTATTTCGACCAGGACGTCTATTGGGCGATCGGTTATACCGAGCGTATCGCCAAAGGCGTGGTGCAGACTTACGAGAAGACGGAACTTGGCGCGTTCGATGCCCTCCACCATACGCATGGCGAGGCGTATGAAGACTGGGCGTTGACCGCCTACGAGATCGTCCATGCGGGCAACATGGCCGTCCAGCGCGCCAATCAGGACCTCGAGGACTATTACTGGGAAGTCTATCACGTTTTCGGAGATCCCTCCTATATGCCTTACTTGCACGGAGCGGATTATCCGCAAGCCGATTACAGGGATGAATTGATGGTGGGTGAAACGTCCTTTTCCATCCAGACCGTTCCCTACGCCCGGGTGACGATAAGCAAGGACGGTGAAATCCTGGGATTCGCCATGGCCGATCCGCATGGTTCCGCCGAAGTGCCCTTGCATGGATTGGATGAGCCGGGAGAATACGACTTGGTCGTGGCCGCACAGGGCCATCTGCCCTTGCATGCCAAGTTGAACGTGCTGGTGCCGGAGGGAAAATACGTCATCGTGGCCGCTTCCCAGTGGCTGGATGTCGAAGAAAAGCCGGTGAAAAGCGTCCTTTACGGTGAAACCTACAAGCTTCGCCTTTCCTTGCGCAACGTGGGCGAGGAAACGGTCGGCAAGGTGGAAGCGGACCTCTTTTCCGATGACCGCTACCTGACGGTGGAAGACGGCCGGTACACGTTGACGACCCCGCTTCAAGCCGGTGAAGAAAAAGTCCTGGATCATTCTTTCGTCATGAAAGTCGGTACCCATGTCCCGAACAACCATAGGCTTGCCTATGGCGTGCGCCTCGTACTCGACGATACAAGCCAAGAGGCGTCGACCAGGGAATTCCACGTAAGGGCGGAGGCTCCCGAATTGAAAGTGGTCGCCTTCCGGATAGACGATTCGTCGGGAAGCAAGCCCAACGGCGTCCTTGACAACGGTGAAACGGTGAAAGGCACGATACAAGTCATGAACATGAGCCGGATCAAGGCTTCCGACGTGAAGGTGAAGGTTTCCTCTTCGTCCGATTTCCTGATCCTGCCCGACGAGGAAATGGAATTGGGCGACCTGGACGGACAGCAAGGCAAGGAACTTTCCTTTTCGTACGGTGCCCGGCAGGCCGGCGTGTATTATGCTTTCTATTGGTTGGATTTCACGTTCGAGTCGAAGGGCCGCACGAGCAAGGACAGCGTGCGCTCGTACATCGAGCCGGTGGTGGAGACGTTCGAGAGCGGGGATTTCACGTTCGTGGATTGGGACAAGTCTTCGGATTGGGAAATAGACGGGAACAAGTTTCATGGCGGAAAGTTCAGCGCTGCCAGCAAGACCATCGCCGATAACGAAAGCAGCAGTTTGAAAATCAACGTGAACGTGCCTGTAAACGACAGGGTGGGCTTTTATTACCTTACTTCATCCGAGGTATTGCACGATGTCTTGGGCGATTTCCTTGAATTTTACATAGACGGGAAGCGTCAGGGGCGTTGGGCGGGAGAAACCGCGGCCTGGGGATATGCCGAATACCCCTTGGCGGCAGGGCCGCATACGTTGGAGTGGAGATACAAGAAAGATGCTTCCGACGCCCAAGGCGCGGACAAGGTATGGATAGACGACGTGCGTCTTCCCGTCGGCACGCATGCCCCCGTAGGCGTGGCCAACGAAGACAGGCAGGGAGAGGGTGGAAACGAGGGCTTTTTGCGTTCCGTCTCGTATGCGGAGGGGACGTTGCGGGTGGCTTACGATACGGACAAGCCTAGGACCGGTTCGCTGTATGTGGTGGATGTCAACGGGCGACGCTTGAAGACCCTGGCCAAGGCCTGGCAGGTACAAGGGCGGGGCCAGGCTGATCTTGTCCTGGGAAAGGTTCCTGCGGGCGTGTATCTCCTGGTGTTTGAAAACGCGAAGGAAACACCCCGTGCCATGAAGTTCGTCGTGTTCCGGTAGCCTGTTTCAGAGGCGAGGTATAATTTCGTACCTTTGCCGCTCCGACAACGAAATAAAACAACACAGATATGTCGCACTTTAAGAAGTTCGCCTCGGTGACGCAGAAGATAACCCTGGCGATTTTTGGCAGTTTCTTGATGCTCTTTTTGTTGGTGCATGCCGGCCTTAATCTTTGCCTGCTGCGCGCCGACGGAGGCGAGTGGTATCGCGCCGCCGCCCATTTCATGGGGACCAACTATATCGTGAAGGTGTTCGAGGTGGTGCTCTTTGCCGCCTTGTTCCTGCATGTGCTGTTGGGAATCATCCTTCAGTGGCAGAATTGGAAAGCGCGTCCGATACGTTACAAGGTACCCAACAAATCGGCTACCGCTCCCGGTTCCAAGTTCATGATTTACACCGGATTGTTGGTAGCTATCTTTTTGGTTGTCCATCTGATGAACTTCTATTTCGTCAAGATGGACTGGGTGGAAGGCAAGTATATGGTGGAAATCGAAGATGTCCAGAAAGCCGATCCCGTCCATGTGCAGGAGCACATGGAGAAGGTGCTGGAACTTTTCCAGGACGAGGCCCAAGCCGACAATCCTTTCAAGGAAGTGGCCACGGGCATTTCGAAGGCCGACCTGGTGGAAGCTTTCGGACCCGGATTCAGCGCGTATGAGCCTGATTTCTATACCATGGCCCAAGGGTTGTTCAACAATCCGGCCTATCTGGTGCTTTACCTGTTGCTGATTCTGGCCTTGGGTGTCCATTTGGTGCACGCGTTCCCTTCGGCCTTGCATACGCTCGGCCTGAACGGGCCTTGCTACGACAAGCCCGTCAAACGGATAGGCGCCATATATGCCGTAGTGGTGGTGCTCATGTTCTGGGCGGTGGCCATAGGCTTGAACCTTCTTTACTAACCGAAAAAAACGCAACGACATATGAGCAAGTTAGATTCCAAAGTTCCATCCGGGCCTTTGGCTCAGAAATGGACCAAATACAAGGCAGAACAGCATTTGGTCAATCCCGCCAACAAGCGCAAGTTGGACGTGATCGTGGTGGGAACCGGCCTGGCAGGAGCCTCGGCGGCCGCCTCGTTGGGCGCGTTGGGTTTCAACGTCAAGATTTTCTGTATTTCCGACAGTCCGCGCCGGGCGCATTCCATCGCCGCCCAGGGCGGTATCAATGCGGCCAAGAACTATCAGAACGACGGGGACAGCATATACAGGCTTTTTTACGATACCATCAAGGGGGGAGACTATCGTGCCCGTGAAGCGAACGTGTATCGTCTGGCCGAAGTGAGCAACGACATCATCGACCAATGCGTGGCCCAGGGCGTGCCTTTCGCCCGCGACTATGCCGGCTACCTCGACAACCGCTCTTTCGGCGGAGCCCAGGTTTCGCGCACGTTCTACGCCCGCGGTCAGACCGGGCAGCAGTTGCTTATCGGTGCCTATGGCGCCTTGAGCAACGAAATAGCCAAGGGTAGCGTGAAACTCTATGCCCGTCGCGAGATGATGGACGTGGTGGTCAAGGACGGACGTGCCTGCGGTATCATTTGCCGTAATATCGTCAACGGGGCCATCGAACGTTATTCGGCCCATGCCGTATTGCTTTGCACGGGTGGCTACGGAAACGTGTACTTCCTCAGCACCAACGCCATGAACAGCAACGGCAGCGCGGCTTGGAAAGCCTACAAGAAAGGCGCGTTTTTCGCCAATCCTTGCTTCACGCAGATACATCCCACCTGTATTCCCGTCCATGGCGATTACCAGAGCAAGCTCACGCTCATGAGCGAAAGTTTGCGTAACGACGGCCGTATCTGGGTTCCCAAGGAAAAAAGCGATGTGGAAAAACTCCGCAAGGGCGAGATCCGCCCCGTGGACATCCCCGAAGAAAAGCGCGACTATTATCTGGAACGTCGTTACCCGGCTTTCGGCAACCTCGTTCCGCGCGACGTGGCCTCCCGTGCCGCCAAGGAACGTTGCGACGCCGGTTTCGGTGTGAACGAGACGGGACTGGCCGTATTCCTCGACTTCAAGAGCGCCATCGAACGGTTGGGCAAGAAGAAAATCGAGGAACGCTACGGCAATCTCTTCCAGATGTACCAGAAGATTACCGACCAGAATCCTTATGAAACGCCGATGATGATCTATCCGGCGGTCCACTACACGATGGGCGGCCTTTGGGTGGATTACGAATTGCAGACCACGCTTCCGGGCTTGTTCGCCTTGGGCGAGGCCAACTTCTCCGACCACGGAGCGAACCGCCTGGGGGCTTCGGCCTTGATGCAGGGACTTTCCGACGGATATTTCGTCATCCCTTATACGTTGCAGAACGAACTTTCCTCGCATATTTCCGACGGTCCGGTTTCCACCGAATCGCCCGAGTTCGAACAGACGGAAAAGGAAGTGAAGGAACGAATCAACCATTTGTGCAACATCAACGGAAAGACTTCGCCCGACACGTTCCACAAACGTCTGGGACACATCATGTGGGAAGGCGTGGGCATGGGGCGTACCGCCAAGAGCCTGCAATGGGCCATCGATGAAATCAAGGCCTTGCGTGCCGAGTTCTGGCGCGACTTGAAGGTGGTGGGCGCGGCCAACGAGATGAATCCTGAACTGGAAAAGGCCTTGCGTCTGGCCGATTTCCTGGAATTGGGCGAACTCATGGCCAAGGACGCCTTGTTGCGCGAGGAGTCCTGCGGCGGCCATTTCCGCGAAGAACACCAGACTCCCGAAGGCGAAGCCAAGCGTGACGACGAGAAATTCATGCATGTTTCGGCTTGGGAATACAAGGGCGGGGAGGCCGAACCCGAACGCCACGTCGAACCCTTGGAATATGAAAACATCAAGGTGGCGGTTCGCAATTACAAAAACTAAACAAGAAAAGAGATGAACTTTACATTGAAAATATGGCGACAGAGCGGTCCCAAGGCGAAAGGTCGTTTTGAAACCTATCCGATAAGCAATATTTCGTCCGATTGCTCGTTCTTGGAAATGCTGGATATATTGAACGAGTCGTTGGTGGCCGAAGGCAAGGAACCCGTTTGCTTCGACCACGACTGCCGCGAGGGTATTTGCGGCATGTGCAGTTTGTATATCAACGGTCATCCGCATGGTCCCGACAGCCAGATCACCACTTGCCAGTTGCATATGCGCAAGTTCAAGGATGGCGATACCATTTACATTGAACCGTGGCGCAGCGCGGCATTCCCCGTCATCAAGGACCTTACCGTGGATCGCCAGGCGTTCGACAAGATCATTCAGGCGGGCGGTTTCATTTCCGCCACCACGGGGGGCGTTCCCGACGGCAATGCCATTCCGGTACGCAAGAAAGACGCCGACATTTCGATGGACGCGGCGGCTTGTATCGGATGCGGGGCTTGCGTGGCGGCTTGCAAGAACGCCAGCGCGATGTTGTTCGTTTCGGCCAAGGTGTCGCATCTGGCGCACTTGCCCCAAGGCAAGGTGGAAGCCGCCGAAAGGGTGAAGAAGATGATTGCCAAGATGGACGAACTCGGTTTCGGCAACTGCACGAATACGGGCGCTTGCGAGGCCGAGTGTCCCAAAGGCATCAAGATCCTGCATATCGCCAAGCTGAACCGCGAATTCATCAAGGCTTCGTTCTAAGGAGACAAGACCAGGCTTTCCGTACAGGAGCCCGGCACACGGACCTTTCTTTGAAAGGGCGGAAGCGCATGCGCTTCCGCCCTTTTTTTGTGTGAAAGCGTTATCTTTGCCGTTCGTACGCCTTTTGCTGTACAACCGGCAGGCCGGGTCGCGCTTGGCGCGCCGTAGGGCCTGGTTCCGCGCGGAAAGTCCGGGGCGAAATATTTCAACAGGAAAATGAAAGTAGCATACAGTTGGCTTAAGCAATACGCCGATTTCGATTTGAACGTGGATGAGGTTTCACGCCTCCTTACCGATTGCGGACTGGAGATAGATGCCGTGGAAGAAGTGGAAAGTATCCGGGGCGGATTGAAAGGTGTCGTGACCGGAAAGGTGCTTACGTGCGAACCGCATCCCGATTCCGATCATTTGCATGTCACCACCGTGGATACGGGAGAATCCGAGCCGCTTCCCATCGTGTGCGGGGCGGCCAACGTGGCGGCGGGCCAGAAGGTGATCGTGGCCACGGTAGGCGCGGTGTTGTACGACGGGGAAGAGTGTTTCACGATCAAAAAGGCCAAGTTGCGCGGCTGTCCGTCTTGCGGCATGATTTGCGCGGAAGACGAGATAGGCGTGGGAAAGAGTCATGACGGGATCATGGTCTTGCCGGAAGATACGCCCGTGGGCATGCCCGCCGCCGAGTATTTCAATCTTCAGAGCGAGACGGTCTTTGAAATAGGGCTCACTCCCAACCGTTCCGATGCCACTTCGCATATCGGCGTGGCGCGTGACTTGGCCGCGCTTGAAACCATCCGGAACAATCATCCCGTCAAGCTTGCATATCCTTCGGTGGAGGCATTCGAGGAAGGAACGGGATCTTGCGTGGACGTGGAGGTGCTCGATAAGGTCGGTTGCCCCCGGTATGGCGGGCTTTGCATTAAGGACGTCCGGGTCGGACCTTCCCCCGAATGGTTGCAGAAAAGGCTTTTGAGCGTGGGGCTTCGTCCTGTCAACAACGTGGTGGACGTGACCAATTTCGTGCTGATGGAGACCGGTCAGCCCATGCATGCTTTCGACATGGCCAAGATAAAGGGGCGCAAGATCGTGGTCCGTCCTGCCAAGGAAGGGGAAACGATGGTGACGTTGGACGGTGTGGAACGCAAATTGAGCGCGCAAAACCTCATGATTTGCAATGAAAGCGAACCGATGTGCATCGCGGGCGTCTTCGGTGGCTTGGACGCGGGCGTGAGCCTGACGACGACCGAAGTGTTCCTAGAAAGCGCGTATTTCAATCCTGTCAGCATACGCAAGACGGCGCGCGAGCACGGACTCAACACCGACGCCTCGTTCCGTTACGAGCGCGGGGCCGATCCCGATATTTGCATCTATGCGCTCAAGCGGGCGGCATTGTTGTTGGCGGAAGTGGCGGGCGCCCGGGTGGCGAGCGGCATCATCGATCGTTATCCCGAACCGATAGTAAGGCCGCAAGTGGAATTCACGCTGGAATACCTGGATCGTTTGATAGGGCAGCCCATGGAGGCCGCCGAGGTGAAACGGGTTCTGGAAGCCTTGGAAATGCAGGTGGAAATGCAATCCGGAGCCACGGCCCGGGAGACGGTTTACAAGGTGAGGGTTCCGCTCAACAAGACCGACGTGACGCGCCCTGCCGACGTGGCCGAAGAGTTCTTGCGCATCTACGGATACAACCGTGTCGATTCGGGTAACCGGCTCTCGTTCGGAATGAGGGAAGAAAAGAGCGCCGAAAACGAACGGGTGGTGACACATGTTTCGGAATTCTTGAGCCACAACGGTTTCGATGAAATCATGAACAATTCGCTTTGTTCGGAAAATTATGTGGAATGGTTCGGCTTGCAGGACGTGGTGAGGATGATGAATCCGCTGAGCAAGGAAATGAGCGTCATGCGTCCCGATCTCCTGTTCGGCGGGCTTTCGAGCATCATGTTCAACTTGCACCACAAGCAGGGGAACTTGCGTTTCTACGAGTTCGGACGCACCTATTCCGCCCTGTCAGGTGCAAGCTCCTCGGCGCCGGTGACGGAGCGTTTCAGGGAAGAAAACCATCTGGGCTTGTGGTTGTGCGGCAACGACCATGACGAACTTTGGCAGCAAGCCCCCAAGCCGTTCGATTTCTACGCGCTCAAGTCGTATGTGGAAAAAGTTTGCCGCCTTTTGCGGATCGATACGGCTAGAAGCCGCTGCACGGAACATCAAAGTCCTTGTTTCGCCTATGGCTTGCAGTTGGAACTGGCCGGAAAACCGGCTGTGAAGTTCGGCGAAGTCCTGCCGTCCGTATGCAGTCGTTTCGATATCAAGGTCCCCGTATTCTATGCCGATTTCGATTGGGACGCGGTGTTGCGGGCGATGCCTGGAAAAGCGCCCAAGTACAAGGAAGTGAACCGTTTTCCGGAAGTTCGCCGCGACTTGGCGCTTCTGGTGGACAAGACCGTCAAGTTCTCCCGGATAGAACAAGTGGCGCGCAAGAGTGAAAAAAGCCTGTTGAAGGAAGTTTCCCTCTTTGACGTCTACGAAGGCAAGAACCTGCCCGAAGGCAAGAAATCGTATGCGGTCAGCTTTATCTTGCAGGAAGAAGGCAAGACCCTTGCCGACAAGCAGATCGAAAAGACGATGGACAGGATTTCCACGGCCTTGCAGGACGAATTGGGTTGTTCGCTGCGATAAATATGCGAGCGCGTCGGGTTGCGCGTCCTTGATTCTTTCCCGTGAACGGGCGAGGCGGCCGGGTTTCCGGTCGCCTTTTTCATGCGGGTCCATATCCTCGGTCCGGCAAGATGTCGGGCGTAGTCAAGATGACTTGTTCACCCCGGCAAAGCCCATAAATCCTTGGTTTGTGTATTAGGATTTTTTAAGTCGTTGTTTTTCAGTCAGATTTTTGATATTTGAAAATTTGCGTACTTTCGTGGCGGCTTTTTGGTCAAGGCGAAAAGGTAAGGCCTTGATAATTAGGAACACGGTGTGAATCCGTGACAGTACCCTCTACTGTGATTCTCGTTGAAGCCGGGCAATAGGTCACTGTGTCGCATGAAAACCGGCATGGGAAGGCGTCCGGGGGAGAGATAAGTCAGGAGACTAGCCAAAGCGAGCATGGCTTTCATTCTTCCGGGGAAAGGGGGAGGAAAGCACGGAGGGACGCCGTTCTTGCGTTCCTGTTTCCGGAAATGTTCTCATAGGGTCCGAAAGTCAGTTGAGCTTTCATCCGACGTTTTATTCGCCTCGGCAAAGTCCAGGAATCCTTGGCCTCTGCGCTCGGCTTCAGTAAAACGTTGGCTTTCATCCGACGTTTTATTCGCCTCGGCAAAGTCCAAGAATCCTTGGCCTCTGCGCTCGGCTTCAGTAAAACGTTGGCTTTCATCCGACGTTTTATTCGCCTCGGCAAAGTCCAGGAATCCTTGGCCTCTGCGCTCGGCTTCAGTAAAACGTTGGCTTTCATCCGACGTTTTATTCGCCTCGGCAAAGTCCAAGAATCCTTGGCCTCTGCGCTCGGCTTCAGTAAAACGTTCAATTTGATTCGAGATGGTTGACAGGATCCTTGTCGTCGTTTTCTTTCTTGCTTGCGGCTTGCTTCCGGCAGTTCGCCTTTCGGCGCAGGAGCAGGCACCGCGCGGGGAGGATTCGGTAAGCCGGCACTACTATCTGGACGAAGTGGTGATTTCCGCTCCGTCGAAGGAAATCATCCGGCCGCAGAAGTTGGACGGAAAGGTGTTGGAACGCCTCAACAGTCTTTCGGTGGC
Organism: uncultured Bacteroidales bacterium; assembly: GCA_910578275.1. Lineage (GTDB taxonomy): Bacteria > Bacteroidota > Bacteroidia > Bacteroidales > P3 > Pullibacteroides. Next base: position 126,390 of record CAJTPR010000005.1, read on the forward strand.
AGATGCCATCCGTTTCTTTTCCGGCGTGCAGATCAAGGACTACGGCGGGGTGGGAGGCATCAAGACCGTCAATATACGCAGCATGGGAACCAACCAGATGGGCGTTTACTACAACGGCATCCAGTTGGGCAACGCCCAGAACGGGCAAATAGACTTGGGCAAGTTCTCGTTGGAAAACATAGACGAGATCGCGCTCTACAACGGACAGAAAAGCGATATATTCCAAAGCGCGCGCGAGTTCGGTTCCTCCGGCAGTATTTATCTCAACAATCGTCGTCCCGGATTCGAGGAAGGCAGGAACTTTCATCTCCGGGCGGCCATGAAGACCGGATCGTTCGCGTTGGTGAACCCTTCCTTGCTCATGGAATACAAGGTGGGCGAGAAGTTCAACGTGTCGATGAACGCCGAGGTGCTCAACTCCGATGGCAAGTACAAGTTCCGCTATCGCAGGCGCACGCCTTCGGGCGACCTGGCTTACGACACGACGGCGGTGCGTCAAAACGGCGACATCAACGCCGTGCGCGTGGAAGCGGGGCTGCAACACTATTATTCCAACACGGGATGCTGGAAGTTCCAGGCCTATCACTACAATTCCGAACGCGGCGTGCCGGGCGCGATCGTCAACAATGTCTGGCGGCGCGGGGAACGGCTTTGGGACCGCAACAGTTTCGTGCAGGCTTCTTTCCAGGACGAGTTTTTCGACCGCTGGCAGTTGCGCCTCAACGCCAAGTACGCTTACGACTACACGCATTACGTGAACAACGACGACAAGCTGGTTCGCTCCGACAACGTCTATGTGCAACGCGAGGCATACGCTTCGTTGGCCAACAAGCTGGAGGTTTTCCGCTGGTGGGACGTTTCGCTGGCCTACGACTTCCAGTGGAACGGCATGGAGGAATACATGGACGTGAGCCGTTTTTCGCACTACTTGGCGGCGGCCACGGCGATGAACCTTTTCGACCATGTGAAAATACAGGCCTCCGTGCTGGGTACTTTCGTCAACGAGGAGGCTTCACGCCGCCACAAGGCTCCCGACAAACGCAAGGTCACGCCCGGCTTGTTCCTTTCCTACCAGCCTTTCAGGCGCATAGGATTGGTCGTCAGCGCGTTCTACAAGCAAGCCTATCGTTATCCCACGTTCAACGACCTTTACTATACCGACATGGGCAACGCCTCCTTGGAACCGGAACTGGCCATCCAGCACGATGTGGGTGTCGGTTATTCCCTGGAACGTAAAAAAGGCGTGTTCCGTCAATTCGAGATCAAGGCGGACTATTATTACAACCGCGTAAAGGACAAGATCGTGGCCTATCCCAAAGGGCAACAGTTCCGTTGGACGATGCTCAATCTGGGCATGGTGAAAATCAACGGCGTGGATGTGTCTTCGCGTTTCATGCTGCAATTCCCGCATCAATGGTCGTTGACAGGCACGTTGCAGTATACGTATCAGACGGCCGTGGACGTTACCGATCCCGCCGACACCTATTACGGCGACCAGATTCCCTACATTCCTTGGCATAGCGGTTCGGTGACGGGCATGCTGGCATGGCGCAACTATGCGCTCAACTACGGCTTCATCTATGTCGGGAAACGTTACAATCAGCAGGAGAACATAGTGTATAACTACACACAGCCGTGGTACACGCACGATCTTTCGCTCTCGGGGGCGTGGAAAATAAGGAAAAAGGTGCTCTTGAAAGCCACGTTGGAGGTGAACAACCTGCTTTCGCAGGACTACGACGTGATACTCAATTACCCGATGCCCGGGCGGAATTACCGTATCTCGCTGGTTGTTGAATATTGACCGATGCCGGAAATGAAAAGGAAACGACTCCTCTCATGGCTCTGCCTCGTGCCGTTGCTGTTTGCCGCTTGCCGCAAGGACGAGATCGTCGTGCCCGCCGAGTACGAACTCTTGCCGCTTCCGGTAAGGACGGAGGCCGGTTTCGCCCCCGACGAACCGATCGGCATGTACCTGCTCAACGAGGGCAACATGGGAAGCAACAAGGCTTCGATCGATTACGTGGATTTCGTGAACGGCTGTTACGTGCGCAATATCTACGCCGGGCGTAATCCGTCCGTCGTCAAGGAACTGGGCGACGTGGGCAATGACATCCAGGTTTACGGGAGCAAGCTCTACGCGGTCATCAATTGTTCGCACAAGGTGGAAGTGATGGACGCGCGGACGTGCGTACGTGTCGGGCAGATAGACATTCCCAATTGCCGCTATATCCGTTTTTCGTGCGGCAAGGCCTACGTTTCGGCCTATGTCGGTCCGGTTTCGATGGATCCCGACGCGCAACCGGGCGCGGTGTTCGAGATAGATACCGCCACGCTTTCGGTAACCGGCCAGGTTACGGTGGGCTATCAGCCCGACGAACTGGACATATCGGGCGAATATGTCTACGTGGCCAATTCCGGAGGCTATCGCGCTCCGGACTACGATCATACGGTTTCGGTGGTGGAACGCCAGGCGATGAGGCAGGTGCGCAAGATTGCCGTGGGACCGAACCTGAACGGCTTGCGAAAGGATCGTTACGGCAGGTTGTGGGTCAGTTCGCACGGCGATTACGGAAAAAGGCCGTCCCGCCTCTATCTGTTGGCGGAGAAAGACGGATTGTCCCGGGAAATGGCGGTGAGTGACACGTTCGATCTGCCTTGCCACCGTTTCACGATAGCGGGCGATTCGCTCTATTATTGCGGCCTTTCAAGGACCGGCCCGGACGAGGCGGACCGCGTTTCCTACGGTATCGTGGACGTGCGTACCATGCAGCATGCCGCTTCCTTTATCACCGACGGTACCGAACGCGAGATCAAGACGCCTTACGGAATAGCCGTGAACCCGTATGACGGCGACATTTTCGTTACCGATGCCAGGAATTACGTTTCCAGCGGCGTGTTGCACTGCTACGGAAAAGACGGCAAGCGGAAATGGAGCGTGCGTACGGGCGACATACCGGCGCACATGGTTTTCATTTACAAGAAAAACGGATGATGGAAAATACGGGACATGCCTGGTTGCCTCTTTTGTTTTTAGGTCTGGCCGCGGCTTTTTGTTCGTGCAAGGAAGAAATACCGATGGTCAGTCTCGGCATAGACGACCGGTACGCGGTGGCGCGCATGCAGGCCTTGGTGCTGCATCCCCGGTTCGACGGGGATGGCTACCTCTGGACGATGCCCGACAGCGCGGGCGATGAAACCGTCGTTTCCACCAGCCGCGACTTCGTCTTTTGCAAGGCGGTGCCGGGCGAATACGACCTTCGCTTGCGAATAGAAGACAAGACGAATCCTTACGTGCACGACGTGCATATCGTCGTGTGGGAGGAAGAAGTGGCTTACAGCCGCTATATCGCCAAGGTGTACGAATATTGTCCGGCGCCGGGGCAGTTCGTGAACGTGATGCCCGAATACGAGCCGGGAAACACCTATGCCGACATGCTCGAAAAGGCGGAAGAATCCATTTCGGGCACGAACGACGGGATGGTCTCGCTGGGGGCTTTCGGCGGTTACATCACTTTCGGCTTCGACCACAGCGTGGTGAACGTGCCGGGCGAATACGACTTCAAGATACTGGGCAATGCGTTTTATGCTTCCGAAACGCCGGATCCCGACGACCCGTATTCGGGCGGAAGCGCCGAGCCGGGCATCGTCATGGTCTCGTTCGACCGGAATGGCAACGGCATTCCGGACGACGAGTGGTACGAGTTGGCGGGTAGCGAATACTACAAGCCGCAGACCAAGCATGGCTATCGGATAACCTATCATCGTCCCGATCCGCTCAAACCCGCCACACCCGACGAGCGGAATCCCTCCGTCACGGATACTTCCTATATCCGCTTTACGGACAACGAGGGCGGCACGGGGCATGTCGCCAAGGTCGTTTTTTACAATCAGGAATATTTTCCGTGCTGGGTGAACGAGGCAAGCCTCACGTTCGGCGGCACCAAATTGGCGGACAATGCCGTGGATGAGAGCGGAAACGGCAGTGGCTACGTGCAGCATGCCTACGACTGGGGCTATGTGGACAATCATCCCAACGGAGTGCGGGACAAGTCCAGTTTCGATATCGGTTGGGCGGTAGACGGGAACGGCTACCCCGTGGATCTTCCTTGCATCGATTTCGTGCGCGTATATACGGGTGTGAGCCAGTCTTGCGGTTGGCTGGGAGAAATATCCACCGAGGTATCGCGGGCGGAAGACTTGCATGTGGAAGAACGATTACGGGACGGACGGATGAAAAACGACGAACGATGAAGAAATCATTCTTTACGACGTGTCTTGTCACGTTGCTTGCCGCCGGAGGCCTTCATGCGGGGGAACCGGACTACGCCGAGGGCGTCTTCTTTCTCAACGAGGGCTGGCTGGGGCACCAGAACGGAACGATAAACCATTTGTCACAGGACGGGCGTTGGAACTATCGGGTTTTCCAACAGGAGAATCCGGGCATGGAGTTGGGATGTACCGCCACGTACGGCACCGTCTTCAAAGGCCGGATGTACATCATTTCCAAGCAGGCGCGCGATTTCGGCTCGTCGGTGACGGGCGGGCGTATCACCGTGTGCGATGCCGTCACTATGAAATGTATCAGGCAGATAGGGAACATAGCCACCGATTCGGCCGGCCGGTCGATAGCCGACGGGCGCGCCTTTACGGGTATCGATTCCTGCAAAGGCTACGTATCTACCAGCAACGGTATCTATGTCATGGATCTCGGGACATTGGAGGTGGAAGGGCTCGTTGCCGGCAGCGGCGGCGCGGGAGGCTTGTATTCCGACCAGTGCGGCACGATGTTGCATTACGGCGATCGGGTCTTCGCCTTGCATCAGAAGAAAGGCCTGCTGGTCATTGATGCCGGAAACGACACGGTCGTGCACGTGATAGGTGCTCCCGTGGAAAGAACGCCGGACGGAAAGACGGTACGGCGGGGCTTCGGCTCCATCGTGCAGGCCAAGGACGGCAGCATGTGGTTGAGCGTGACCGGCGACGTGACGGGAAGCGGAAACACGGTAGACTATTTCTTCCGTTTCGATCCTGACAACCTTGACACGACGCGGATAAGCCTGCCTGCCGGTTACGGATTGCCCAATTCATGGTATTCCTGGACGGCGGATGCCTTTTGCGCCTCGGCCGTGCAGAACAGGCTGTATTGGAAGAAGCAAGGAGAGAACCGTTACAAGAGCAGCGTGATTTGCTGCTATGACATCGACAAGGGCGAATGCCGCGATATTTTTGACGCCAAGGACATGGGATGGTACATGTATTGCGGCGCGGGCTTCCGTCTGCATCCTCGCACGGACGAGATCTACGTTTCGCTCTATCAGGACAATCTCAAGCAGGCCTACGAGACCTTGCGCCTGAGTGCCGACGGGGAATTGCTGGAAACCTATGAGATGGCGGCCAATTGCTGGTTCCCGGCCATGCCGGTATTCCCGGACGGGCAGCATCCGGACACGCCCGACGATCCCGTGGCCGGTGAGGCCTGCAAGCCCTCGTCCCTCCTGCATGTTTATCCGAACCCGACCGTGGATGCGGTGAACGTGGACGTTTCCGGACCGGCTTTCTTGGAAGTGCTGGCCGTCGACGGTCGCCGGATCTTTGGCAAGGAAGTCGGTGCGGGCGTGCAAGAAGTGAGACTCGGACGCTCCGGTGTCTATTTCGTCCGCGTGTCGGCAAACGGAGGTGTGGCCGTGAAACGGGTCATAAGACGATAAATCGAAAAACAATAAAAATCATCAGAATCATGAAAAAGATCATTTTTTGCGGATGGCTCATGGTGTATATGCTCATGAGCGTGACGGCCCAGGATTCCGCGTTCTCGTTCGAGGACGTCAAGACCTGGGTGGGAGAAGGTTCCAATCGCGCCGTCTTGGTGGTTGACTGGAACAGTGAAAAGAAGGAGCAAGCCTTGGTATGGGGTTTCCGCTGGAACGGCGAGGCCACCGGCTACGACATGCTGGCCGCCGTGGCCAAGGAAGATCCGCGTTTTGTGCTGTTGGCCGAAGAAAGCATCTACGGCAATACGGTGGCGGGTCTCGGTTTCAATCCCCGTTCGCCCTATCAGACCAAGTTGATATACGACAGGAACGGCGAAGCTGTCGGATACACGCCGGCAGACGGTGTGGTGATGGCCGATTCCAACGATTACGGGAATTGGTCGTGTTCCGATACGGCGGCCTTGTGGCAAGCGGAGCACTGGACCGTGGGCTACTGGTCTTATTATGTCAAGGATCAGGCCGAGGATGACTTCGGTTATGCCAGCACGGGCGCGACAGGACGTCAATTGACGGATGGTTGCGTGGACGGTTATTCCTTTGCCCTCGTTTCCGATACGACCACGGGCGGGGTTCCGCGCATGCCCTACGAATTTGTCTTGCCGTATGCGGATACGATGATAGCCGTCACGGGCGTAAGTCTCGACAAGCAGGCGGCCGAACTGACGGTGGGTGCCGGGCCCTTGCAATTGACGGCGACCGTGACGCCGGCCCAGGCCGTGAACAAGGACGTCGTTTGGCTTTCCACCGACCAGGCCGTGGCGACGGTGAGCGCGGGCGGCCTGGTGACACCCGTTTCGGCCGGTGAGGCCAGGATCGTCGTCAAGACCGTGGACGGCGGCTTTGCCGACACTTGCGTGGTGAGGGTGAAGGAAAATGTGGCGAACGAATCCGGTTTGCCGGTCGTCCTGGGACGGATTTATCCGAATCCGGCCGTCGAGGTGGCGAACGTGGAGGTTTGCCGCGATGCCGTACTCGAAGTATTCGACCTGAACGGCCGCACGGTTTTCCGCAAGCAGGTTTCCGCCGGCATCCAGACAATCGCGCTCGACAAGAGCGGCGTTTACCTTGTCCGTGTATCGGCCGGCGACCGGGTTTACGTGAAGCGTCTGGTGAAGCGATAGGGTTTCCGCAAGTCCGTTTTATGTTTTTTCCTTCGGGCGGTCCTGGACGGGCCGCCCTTTTTTTTGCGTACCTTTGCGCCGACAGAAGAAATCCCAAAACCTTCAAGCCGATGAAAACCCTCAAATCCGTTTTTCTTGCCGTTTCGTTATTGCTTGTTTCCTCATCCGTCCGGGCGTTGGTGCCTCCGCAGTTCGTCGATGAACTTTTCGAAGTGAATCCCGGCACGCGGCCTTCGCGCATCATCCTCAAGTATTTCCAGCCTGTGGACAAGGGTTTCAAGGTGGAAATAGGCGAACAGGTGAACAGCGTCCTGGTGCTGGACTTGAAAGACACCCGCCCCTCGACCTATTGGGAATACGGCCTCGACGGTCACCTGAAAGAAAAGTATGAATTGGAATACAATGAAAACGGTCTGCTTTCGACGGTCTCCAAAAAAGACAAGAACCAGAATCCCCAGCTTCATGTGCAGTACATCTATTCCAATCCCAAGAACGAAAAGACGCTGAAGGAAAAAAGGGTCTATAACTCGACGAACATGAAAGTGGTCCGCACCGAGGTCTTTTTGCGTGACAAGCAGGGGCGCGTTTCGACGAAGCGATATTTGGACGAGGCCGGCCATGAGATGTATTCCGATACTTACGCCTACAATTCCGACGGTTGGGTGGAAGACGAGTTGCGCAAGGATGCCTCGGGCAACAAGCGCAGCGAGACCGAGACTTCCTACGACGAGGAGGGCAGGGTCATTTCCGAAATCGTGTACAACAGTCAAGGAAAGATGATAGCGCAAACCAAATATTCCTATAACGTGAAAGGGTTGCCAGACAATATCATTACCACCACCACGGAAGTGAAGGCCGAACGTTATACGGTCGAGTACACTTATGACGAACGGGGAAACTGGATACAGCAAATCATCTACAAGGGCGTGGGGCATATGCCCGAGACCATTCTGGTCCGCTTGCTGACCTATTAGCGCGCCGGCCCTGATTCCACGCTCAGATAGGGTGCGATGCGCGCAAACGTGCCGCTGTCGATGAGGTTCACGCACCGCACGTCGTCCACCTCCGTGAAACGGCCGTGCCTTTGCCTGTGCAGGTAGATTTCCTTGGCTTGATAGTAGTCGAGATAGGGGTGTTTCTTCAGCGTCTTGATGTCGGCTTCATTGATGTCGATTTGCCGTAATTCCTTCTTTTTGATGTACACGTGCGCCTTGATGCTTTCCGACAACGACGAATCGATGCCCCATACCTCGCGCAGTTGTCCTAAGCGGATGAACCCGCCCAGCATTTCCCTATAGTTCACGATGCGTCGGGCGAAAGCCGGGCCGATGCCGCGTATTTCCTGCAAGTCGAACGTGTCGGCCATGTTCAGGTCTACCGTGAATTTCCTTTTTACCATATAGTGTGGCGGGACATAGTCGCTTTTTTGCCGCTTGCCGTCTTGTCCCTCGCAGGGACGATCCGTGATGCCGGAGAGTGCCGACGGACGCAGGAAGGCCGTCTCTTCCACGGACGTCGCCCATTCCCGGGCAGGCTTGCCTGGAACATGGGCGCGCAGGAACAACGTAAGGGCGATAAGCCCCGACAGGATGCCGATGGCGCGGCGGTCGCTTTTGCTGAACGCGAAACGATACGATACGCGGGCCGCTTGCGTGTGAAGCCGCTCGAGAATGACGACCAGCAGGTTTTTGAGGTTTGTTTTCATCGGATGTCTTGCCGAATGTAACGGGCGTGCCTTTATATGATAATCCCCGAACCGGGTTTTGACGAAGCCCTCGTGTCGTCTTTTTTTTGTTTTTGCTTCTAAACTCTTTGCTATCTTTGTTTTCTTCAAACAAAAAAAATATTTTCATGCACCAGTTCAAATTTTATAATCCGGTGAAGATCCTGTTCGGACCCGGTCAGATCGCCAACGTGGCCGCCAACATACCTCAGGGCTCGAAGGTCATGCTTGTCTATGGAGGAGGCAGCATCAAGAAGAACGGCATCTACGCCCAGGTGACGCAAGCCCTTTCCGGCTTCGAATACGTGGAATTTCCGGGTGTCGAGGCGAATCCCAAGTACGAGACCTTGATGAAGGCCGTGGAACTGGTCCGCAAGGAAAAGGTGGATTTCCTGTTGGCCGTGGGCGGAGGTTCGGTCATCGACGGAACGAAGTTCATCGCCGCCGCCACCTATTTCGAAGGCGAGGATCCCTATGTCATTTGCACCGAGAGGGCCAGGATCGGCAAGGCCTTGCCCTTGGCGTCGGTGCTCACGATGCCGGCCACCGGTTCGGAGATGAATTGCGGCGGTGTCATCAGCCGTCTTTCCACACAAGAGAAATTCGCCTTTTCGAGCCCCTTGCTCTTTCCGCGTTTTTCGGTGTTGGATCCTTCGGTGACGAAGACCATACCGCCTCGTCAGCGCGGCAACGGCGTGGTGGACGCCTTTGTCCATGTGACCGAGCAATACCTTACCTGTCCGGCGCATGGCGACATACAGGATCGTTTCTCGGAAGCCATCCTGCATGTGTTGCTGGATAACGGGGATGCTTACGTGAACGATCCCGGCGACATGGATGCCGCTTCCAATATCATGTGGGCATGCACCATGGCCTTGAACGGCCTTATCGCCGCCGGAGTTCCGGAAGATTGGTCTACCCATCGCATTGGTCATGAAATCACGGCTTTGGCGGGTCTGGATCATGGACAGACCTTGGCCGTCGTCTGGCCCGGCGTGCAGCGCGAAATGGCATCGGGCAAGCACGAAAAGCAGAAGCAGTATGCCGCGCGTGTCTGGAATACCGCCGACGTGGAGGAAGCCTTGGCCAAGACCGAAGACTTTTTCCGCCGGATGGGCGTGGGAACCCGTTTTTCCGATTATCCGCAAGTGCAGGATCCCCAAGGTCTCATCGACGCGATCGTGGAACGTTTCAAGGTGCGGGAGACGTTGCTGGGGGAAAATGCCGACATCGATTACCGCAAGACGCGCGCTATCCTGGAATCCCGCAAATAGCGGGGAATCTCATAGAAAAAGGTGACGATGAAAGCCGTGTTGTTGGGTTCGGGCAATGCCGCCTTCCATATCGCGCCAGCCTTGCGGGCGGCCGGCGTGGAATGGTTGCAGGTTTACAGCCGTACTTCGGCTCATGCCCGCGAAATGGCCGAACGCATAGGCGCCGCTTCCTGCACGGACTCCCTTGACGAAATAAGCAAGGAAGCCGGATTGTACTTGTTGGCCGTCAGCGACCAGGCCCTGCCCGCGATAGCCGGCCGGTTGCGGTTGCCGGGCAAGACGGTGGCGCATGTGGCCGGTTCGGTTCCCCTTTCGGCCTTGGCGCCTGTGTCGGGACATCACGGGGTGATGTATTTTTTCCAGACGTTCAGCAAGGAAGCCTCTTCGCCCGATTTCAGGAAAATTCCCGTCTGCCTGGAAGCCTCCGACGACGTTACGGCGAATTTGCTGGAATCCTTGGCACGGCGGGTTTCGGACAAGGTTTGTTTCCTGTCTTCCGAACAGCGTGAAGTGTTGCACATAGGCGGCGTGTTCGTCAACAATTACGTCAACTTCATGTACACGGCCGCTTCCGACTTGTTCGCCGAACAGGACATGGACTTCTCGTTGCTTCATCCGCTCATGGAACAGACGCTCGAAAAGGCCCTGCGGATTCCGCCCGCCAAGGCGCAGACGGGCCCTGCCGTGCGCGGCGATAAGGAAGTGCTGTCACGCCACCTGCGACGGCTCTCACAAACCCCGCAAGGGAAAAGATACGAGGAAACGTACCGTTTGCTGGCTCATGCCATCGCGAACCGGTATGAAAAATGACGAAAAGATGGCGAACTACAAGGAAAAATTACCCGGAATCACCACGTTCATTTTTGATTACGACGGGGTGATGAGCGACGGGAAAGTCTGGATGATCGACGAGGAAACCCAGTTGCGCAATGCCGATGTCAAAGACGGCTACGCCTTGCACCATGCCTTGAAGAAAGGTTATCGGGTGGCGGTGATTTCGGGAGGGAAAAGCCGTTCCATTCATGAAAGGATGCGCTATATAGGCGTGAAGGACGTTTTCACGCAAGTGCCCTACAAAAAGGCCAAGTACGAGGAATATCTCCGGGAAAACGGGATAAAACCCGAGGAGGTGCTCTACATGGGCGACGACATCCCCGATTACGAAGTGATGAAAATGAGCGGAGTGGCGGCTTGTCCCGCCGATGCCGTCATGGAAATCCAGGAAGTGGCCGATTACATATCCCATAAGAAAGGCGGAGAAGGTTGCGTGCGCGATGTCATCGAGCAGGTCATGCGCGTGCGCGGCGACTGGTTCGACGAGGCGAGCCTGCACTGGTGATTCTCGTGCATTTTTTCCCCATCGCGCACCGGACGTTGAAAAAATTTTATCTTTGCCGTCTGTGATATTGCGTAGGGCTGTATTGTTTATACGGCCAATTGTTTGATTTTTAGATAGAAAACGGATTTATGCGTTGCAAGTGCGCCATACGTGGGTCGATAATGGGCTTGCTCTTGGGAGCGGGCGCATGGGGCGTTCGGGCACAGGACTTGCATCTTTCCCAGTTGTTTTCCAATCCGCTCTATACCAATCCGGCCTTTGCCGGTACTTCCGAATGCGGACGCATTTCGGCGGCCTATCGGAACCAGTGGCCCAACGTGGGCGGCGGTTTTTCCATGGCCACCGTGTCTTACGACCAGTATTTCCGTGCCCTTCACGGAAGCATAGGCGCGTATGTGAATGCCGATTTCCAAGGCGGGGACGTCTATCGCGACATCACGGCGGCGTTCATGTATTCGTTCCGTGCCCGGCTCGGACAACGCCTTTATCTGAGCCTGGCCGTGCAGGGAGCCTACATGAACAAGTACGTGAACTGGAATTCGCTCACGTTCGCCGACCAATACGATCCTTTTACCGGCCTGATTCCGGGTCGTCCCACCGACGAGGCCTTGCCGAACACCCCGATGAACAAGCATTATGCCGACGTGGGGGCGGGTCTCATGTTGTACGGGGAATATTTCTACGTGGGATTTTCGGCGCTTCATCTCAACCGGCCCGACATGGGCTTTACGGCTACCAGCCGCATGGACATGAAGTTCAGCGGCCAGGTGGGAGGGATGATCTATTTCAGGAAAAGTTACGGTGAACGCCACAGCGAGCGTGATTTCTCGCTTTCTCCGAACATTGTCTATACGCAGCAGGGCAAGTTCACCGAGTTCAATTACGGCTTGTACGGCAATTTCTATCCCATCGTGGTAGGCGTATGGTTCCGTCAGAGCTTTACCAATCCCGACGCCGTCATCTTCCTGTTCGGCGGGGAGTTCAAGGGCGTAAGGCTTGCTTACAGTTACGACCTGACCGTTTCAAAGCTCGTCAAGAGCGGAGGCAGTCATGAGATTTCGCTCGGTTTCCGTTTGCCTTGCGCGAGGAAGCACACCTACCGTCAGGAAATCATGCCGGTGCCGTGCCCCAAGTTCTAAGTTGATATTGTGGCGGAAAAACTTTATCTTTGCCGCTGCTTAAAATACCACATTCATGCTGAAGCAAACATTCAAGGCAATCCTTGCCGTTGGTTGCATGGCCTTTCTGGCTTCTTGCAATTCGTCCACGAACCAATCCCAATCCACAGGTTGGGGAGTAAACGACCCGAGTTGGGGCGGGTTCCAGCGCAACGACAACTATACGCAGCCCGTACCCTTGCGCTTTGTTTTCATCCAAGGCGGATTCTTCACCATGGGGCGCAACCAGGAAGACCTCAAGTACGAACATCACAATGCCCCGCATCCGGCCACGGTAAGTTCTTTCTACATGGACGAGGTGGAAACCTCCAACATCGACTACAACGAGTACATCTATTGGCTGCAACGCATCTACGGCCAGGATTATCCCGAAGTCGTGGAACGTGCCCGTCCCGATGCCTTGGTATGGAACAACATTTCGGGCTATCGCGACCCCATGCAGGATTATTTTGAAAATCCGGCCTACAACAACTATCCCGTCGTAGGGGTTACCTGGGAACAGGCCCGCGACTATTGCGACTGGCGTACCGACCGTGTCAACGAGTATCTTCTCTATCAGGGCAAGATCCTCAAGAAAGACATGGGGCAGACGGCCGACAACAACTTCAACACTGACGCCTATCTGGCCGGACAATACAGCGGTATCGTCAACAAGGGCCTTACCGACATGAACCCCAATGCCAGCGAAAAGACGCGCGGCGTACAGAAGAAAGACGGTATCCTGATCGAGAAGTTGCGTCTTCCCACCGAAGTGGAATGGGAGTATGCGGCTTTGGCCTTGATGGGAAACAGCAACCAGGAACGTGTGGCCGAAAGGCGCATCTATCCTTGGAACGGCAAGCCGCTTCAGGTCCGTTCCCCGGAAAGCCCGTATCGTGGCAACATGATGGCCAACTTCGCCCGCGGCAAGGGTGACTACATGGGAACCGCCGGCGCCTTGAACGACGGTGCCGACTACACTGCTCCCGTCTATTCCTATTTTCCCAACGACTTCGGTTTGTACAACATGTCGGGCAATGTGGCCGAATGGTGCCTGGACGTATATCGTCCCCTTACGTTCGAAGATGCCAACGACTTGAATCCTTTCCGTGGCAACGTATATACGACCGTGGTTCGCGATGAGGACGGCTTGATTGCCGAGAAGGACAGTCTGGGTCGTATCGCCTACCGTCCCTTCGCCGACGAGGAACTGGCCGATCGGGCCAACTTCCAGCGTGCCGACAACCGCAACTATCTCGATGGCGATTACGAGTCGGCCATCGTGGACGATTGGTTGGCCAAGCCTGAAAGCGACGAAGGCCCGGAAAAGAAATCCACCACTTCGCTCTTGTATGAATACGGTACCAGTTCGCTTATTTCCGACAAGTCGCGCGTGATCAAGGGCGGCTCGTGGAAAGACCGTGCCTATTATCTCTCTCCGGCAACGCGTCGCTACATGGACCAGGACAAGAGCGCCGCCTGGGTCGGTTTCCGTTGCGCGATGTCGAGGGTAGGTTCGGCCAACGGCGGTACCGTCAGTGCCAAACGATAACATCTGAAATCGTTTCATGAAGCCGGAGGGCTGTACAGCAACATGTGCAGCCCTTTTGTTTTAATCTTCGGTGTGTGGAAAAAAAGACCCGGAAACTGGAATTGCTTGCCCCTGCGGCCGATGCCCGGGTGGCGATGGCGGCCATCGACGCCGGCGCGGACGCGGTGTACATGGGCGGACCGGCATTCGGAGCCAGGGCCCGGGCCGGCAACAGCCTCCAGGACCTTGAACGGGTGGTACGTTACGCGCATCGTTACGCGGCGCGTTGTTTTTTGACGCTCAATACGCTTATTTACGAGCAACAGATGCCGCAAGCCTTGCGGTTGGCCCGTCAGGCTTATGAAATGGGCATGGATGCCCTGCTTGTCCAGGACATGGGGCTCATCGAAGCGGGCCTGCCGCCCATCGAGCTTCATGCCAGTACCCAATGCCATATCACCACGCCCGAAAAGGCCCGTTTCCTGGAAAGCGTCGGGTTCAAGCGGCTCGTGTTGGGGCGGGAACTGTCGATAGCGGAGATCAGGCGGATAGCCGGTTCGGTGCAGGCGGAGATAGAAACCTTCGTGCACGGGGCCCTTTGCGTCTCGTACAGCGGGCAGTGTTACATGAGTTGCCATATGGGAGGCAGGAGCGGCAACAGGGGCGAGTGCGCGCAGTCGTGCCGGCTTGCCTATGATTTGCAGGACGCTGCAGGGAAAGTACTGCAAAAAGAACGTTACCTGCTGTCGATGAAAGACTTCAATGCCGATGCCTTTCTTGAAGAGCTGGTGGGAGCCGGCGTGGACTGCCTCAAGATAGAAGGCCGCCTGAAAGATGCCACTTACGTAAGGAACATCACGGCCTGGTATCGCCGGCGGATCGACAAGATCATGGAGGGGAATCCGGACCTTGTCCGGCCTTCGCAAGGCAAGACGGTGCTGCCGTTGCGTCCTGACTTGCAAAAGAGTTATCATAGGGAATACACCACGTTCAATTTGTCGGGAAAACGCGGGCATTGGGCTGTTTTTGAAACGCCGAAAGCCACAGGCGAAAGGGTGGGCACGGTCAAGGCGGTCGAAAAATATGTTCCGGGGCGATATTCGGGCATGATACTGCGTGTTTCGCCCGATTCGGAAGGCATGACCTTTGCCAATGGTGACGGATTGTGCTATTACGGGGAAAACGGGAAACTGTGCGGGAGAAGCCTCGAAAACTTCGTCAAGGCGGGAAAGGATTTCCTTTTCACGATGCGGGGCGTGGATGAACGTCCGGCATTGCCCGTTCCGGGAACCGTCTTGTACCGGAACAGGGACACGGTCTTTGAAAACGCCTGGAAGCAGGCCCGGATCGGCCGCAAGGTTCCGGTAAGCATAAAGATAGACACGGACACGCTTTCGGTGGTCATGGACGATGGTTCCGGCCATGAGGTGCGTTCGGTCATCGATCGGGAAAAGGTGCAGGCGGCCAAAGTCGCCCCCAAGGCCGAACAGGCGATGACCGGCGCGTTCCTTAAGCTCGGGGATACGGCCTATGAGGCGGAAAAGGTGGAGATTTCGGGAAAGGCCAGGTTGTTCGTTCCCGTATCGGTACTCAACGAATGCCGGCGCAATTTGGTCGCGGCCTTGGACAAGGCAAGGGAGGAAGCCTACGCCCCTGTCGGCTCGGAGCCTTGTCCGGCGCAAGAAACGACTTATCCCGACATGAGCGAGGGGGTCTTGTCTTATCTGGCGAACGTGGCCAATCCGTGGGCGGAGAAATTCTATCGGAAGCATGGGGCGAAAGCCGTGCAGGCGGCCTTTGAGCTCTTGCCGGAAAAAGAGCGGCAGAAACCGGGTATGACGCTTATGGTATGCAAGCATTGCATACGTCGCCAATTGGGACAATGCCTCAAGGAAAATCCGGAACCCGCCTATGCGGGGGATTTGTATTTATGTCACGGGCGGCATAAATTCGCATTGCGTTTCGATTGCCTCCGTTGCAGGATGGAGGTCCGCACTTGTTAGCAGGTAAGACGATGTTGAAGGAACGGATCGGGAGTTTGCTTTTGCGTTCGGCGTGGTGGGGCATCGCGCTTTGCGGAATGCTTGTGTATTCGTGCGCCCGCTTGGGGTCGGCTCCCGCCGGCGGCCCCGTGGACTTGGCGCCCCCCATGCTGTTGAAGGCCATTCCGCAGGAGGGAAGCACCCGTTTCCAGGCCAAGGAGATCACGCTCGATTTCGATGAATACATCGTGCTGCAGAATACCGACAAGATTGTCACTTCCCCGAGGATTTCAAAGATTTCGTATCGCGGCAACCTCAAGCGCGTGCAGATCTTGATAGACGACACGTTGCAGGAAGACCGGACATATTCCATCGACTTCAAGGATGCCATCGGCGACTTGCATGAAGCCAGGCCGATAAAGGACTATGTCTATTATTTTTCCACGGGAAGCAAACTCGACAGCGGTCGTATCACGGGACAGGTGCTGGACGCTTTCAGCCTCTCGCCTGTCAAGGAGGCTTCGGTCATGCTCTATTCCCGGTTGCCGTCGGGCTATCCCGTGGATACGGCGCCCGACTACGTGGCGGTTACCGATTCGGCGGGAATCTTCAGCTTCCGGTTTATCAAGGAAGGCTGCTATCACGTACTTGCCGGCAGCGACGAAAACCGGAATTATCTTGTCGAACCTACGGAAGAAAAAACGGCTTTCTCGTCTTCCTGCTGGTCCACGACCTCGGTCAAGCCGCCCGTGTATCATCAAAAGCGGCGCGGGATGAAAGAGAGCGACACGGCCGCCTACCAGGCCTATCTTGCGGCCATACGGGCGAGAAAGGAAGAAGACCTGGACGAGATCAGGGCTTCGGAAAGGATACTTTATCTCTATCAGGACAAGTATGAGAAGAACTTGTTGAAGGAAGCCAAGTGGGTCAAGAAGGGAGAGATAGCGTTGACATGGCATTACAAGCCGGACACCTTGGCATTCGCTTTCCTGCCCTCCTATCAGGATTACGAACTGGCAAAGCAGCTGCAAAGCGCCGATACTGCATCAGGGCAGACGGGGCGCGCTCATCGGAGAAGGGCGGAAAAGCAGGAAATGCCGAATCTCTTTTGGCAGGATTCCCTGGTCTTCTACTATGTGCCGCAAGACGATCCGTTGGCGGGCAAGATTTATTTCGACAACTATCGGGTATCGGACTTGCGCCTTGTCGTAAGTCATTCGGAGTTTTCGGATACGGTGGAACTGATGCTGGGCACGGGCTTGGCCGCGAAGGAAGATACGGCGGCCTTCCGCTTGTCGGCCAGGCAGAGTTCGATCTTTTTCAAGGACAGCCTCGTGCTGGACTTTACTTTTCCGCTTTCCGCCTATGATTTTCAACATGCGGCATTGACGCGTTACCATACCGACGAGGAAGGCAGGACGGACACGGTGCGGGAGGATGTTTCGGGGATTTCCGTGATCCGGCCACGTCCCGACCGCCTGGTTCTCAAGTCCGATTGGAAGGCGGGCGACCGCTATGGCTTGTTCCTGCCTTCGGCCTGTTTCATCGATTATCTGGGGCGGCATGCCGATACTTCCGAAGTACGCTTCCAATGCCCCGGCCTGGATACCTACGGGCAGGTGGTGGTCACTCTTCGCGGCTTGCGCCCGGGAAATCATGAGTTGCAGATGGTGGACAACGGAAAGAATGTCATCCAATCCCTTCCGGTTCCGGAAAACGGGAAAGTCGAGTTCGAGTACGTGAAGCCCGGCTATGTGAGTTTCGTGCTGGTGGAAGATCTGAACGGCAACCGCCGGTGGGATGCCGGCGACTATGTGCAAGGCAGGCAGCCGGAAAGGCGTTGGTTCTTTCCCAAGACCATACGGGCCGAAGCCGATTGGCGCGTGGAGGAGACTTGGTCGATAGAGTGACCTGTCACTCCACCATCAGGTTGCAGCCCCGGATGTCGCTGTTGTCGAAACGTCCCGATATTTCGAAACTTCCGTCGGCATGTCGTTTGCCCAGGTCTTGGGTGGCGATGAAGGGGCAGGAATGGAGGTTGCCCAGGTCGATGACGTCGATGCCGCCCGTCACCCCCTCTTTTTCGGCTTGCAAGGGGTCTTGGCTCTTGCGGACGAGGACTTTCATCCAAGGCGGACAAAGGAACCGCCCATTCTCTCCCTTGGAGTAGGCCTGGGAAAACAGTTCGCACATGCCGTATTCTGAATGGATGGCAGGCACATGGAATGCCGACCGCAAGATCCGGTGCAGTTCCTCCCTGATCATTTCCTTGCGTCTTCCTTTCATGCCTCCCGTTTCCAGCACGACCGTGTGTTCGAGCGGCATAGGGAATTTTTCGGCAAGATCCAGCAGGGCGAAGCTCACGCCGAAAAGCATGGTCTTCGTTCGCTTTTTTTCCAATGTCCGTAGGGTTTCGGCCAGTTTTGCGATGTCGTACAGGTAAAATCCGCTTTCGGGATGCCGGTTCCGGCTCAGCGAGATGAGTTTCCGCATCATGCAGACGAGCGAGGAATGCGGTTGTTCCAGATAATTCGGCAGCAAGGCCAGGAAGACATATTCTTCGGGTTCGCCCCAGAACATGCGGAACGCGGTCAGGAAACAGCGTTCGTAGAGATCCATGTCGACGATGTAATGGCGGCTTTGCACGGCTCCCTGCGAGGTAGTGCCGGAACTCATGAAATAATCTTGTTCCTTGCAGCCTTCCAGCAATACCTTCTGGGTCTTGAAAAAGTCGATGGGCAAAAACGGGATTTGGCTGAAGTGCCGTATGTCCTCAGGTTTCATGCCGGGTTTGAGGTAATGCACGAACCGGCCGTAAACGGGATTGTGCGCCAAATGCAACTTGAAAACCTCCAAGGCCAGCTCGTTGAACTCGGTTTCGTGCCGAATCGCGAAGATGCGCGGGATAAGATTCTGTACCGTTTTCTGTATCAACATTTTTTATAACTTTACAAGTTTGGCGCGGAGAATGCTTCGTGTCTTTTAAATGTTTGTTTTGCAAATAAATAATAAGCATTAAAAATTGCGCACGGTATCAAAAGTACTAAAATTGGCGGTATGGGTCGTGCCGTTTTGCCTGTGCGGATGTGTCAAGCCCAAGGAATTTCCTCCCGAACCTTATTTGGAATTCCGGCGTAACATCCTGGGGGCGCAAGTCGGTGCGGGCGGCGATACGACCTTGACCTTGGCCGTGGAATTTTATTTCCAGGACGGCGACGGCGACATCGGCCGCAAGGACGAGGAGGAAAAAGAGCCATACGTGGGCGAATATTTCCACAACCTGCACTTCCGGCTTATGGAAGTGCTTGCCGACAGCACTTGTCGTCAGGTTTACCAGACCGACAGCACGGGAGCCCGCTATCCGATCACTTACGACTATCACCTGCATTACATCGAGCCGGTCAACGGCAACAAGTCCTTGCGCGGCACCATCACCTGGCAGGTGGACGACTTCGCGAGCACGGCCTTTTTCATGAAAGGCAAGACCGTCTTGTACGATTTCTATCTTTACGACAGGGCATTGAACAAAAGCAATGTCGTGCGGACCCAAGCCATAAGACTGTAGGATGAAAAGGACGAATATCAACAGGGGGGTGGTCGTCGCCGCCATTTTTGTCGTGGTGGCCGTCATCTATTGGCTTCGCCTTTTCCAGTTGCAGATATTGGACGATCGTTACAAGATAGATGCCGAGAGCAACGCCATCCGCAACAAGGTGCAGTACCCGGGTCGGGGGCTTATCTTCGACAGGAACGGCAAGATATTGGTGTACAACGAGGCGGTTTACGACCTGATGATCGTGCCCGGTCAGGCCAAGGACATAGACTGGGCCTTGTTGGCCGATTTGCTGGAGATTACCGAGAACGGAGCCAGGGAAAGGTACAAGAAGGCGAGAGCCTATTCCCGTTATGCCCATTCGGTATTCGAAAAGCAGATTTCCAAGGAGACCTACGGCAAATTGCAGGAATACCTGTATCGTTTTCCCGGTTTTTATGTGCAAAGCCGTACGCTCCGGCGCTATCCCCGTTCCATAGCCGCCCATGTCTTGGGCGACGTGGGGGAAGTGAGCGAAAGCGAAATGGCCAGGAATCCCTATTACAAGATGGGAGATTATATCGGCAAGAACGGCCTTGAGAAATACTACGAAAAGCAGTTGCGAGGCCATAAGGGCGTGAAGGTGGTGATGGTGGACGTGCTCAACCGCGAAAAGGGCAGTTACAAGGATGGCGCGTTCGACACCGCCGCGGTGGCAGGGCATGAATTGTATTCCACCTTGGATGCCGACTTGCAGGCGTACGCCGAGGAACTGATGGTCGGCAAACGAGGCAGCATCGTGGCCATAGAGCCGTCCACGGGCGAAGTGCTGGCCTTGGTTTCGGCACCTACCTACGATCCCAACCTTCTGGTGGGACGTATCCGCAGCAACAATTACGCCGCCTTGCTCAACGATCCCCAAAAGCCCCTTTTCAACCGTGCGTTGATGGCTTTTTATCCGCCGGGATCCATCTTCAAGCTGCCGCAGGCTTTGATCGGGATGCAGGAAAAGGTCATTACCGCCCATTCGGGTTTCTCGTGCGACAAGAGCCTGGTAGGCTGTCATGGTCATCCTGACGCGCTTGGCGTGGCCGACGGGGTGAAAATGTCGTGCAATCCCTACTTCTATCAGGTTTTCCGGCGCGTCATCATGCGGGGAAAGGATCCCAACCGTTTCGTGGACAGTCGTCTGGGCCTTGAACGATGGGATACGCTCGTGCGTTCTTTCGGCCTGGGGCAACGTCTTGGCATCGACCAATTGGACGTCAAGGCGGGCCTTATACCCAACTCCGCCTATTACGACCGTTTCTACGGCCGTAACCAATGGGCGTTCAGCACGATCTATTCGTTGAGCATCGGTCAGGGCGAGATAGGGTTGATTCCGTTGCAGATGGCCAACCTGGCGGCTATCATGGCGAACCGGGGCTATTATGTCACCCCGCATCTGGTGCGGGCGATAGGCGAGGAAAAGCACAAGCCGGGCGTGGATACGGTACGGCATTACGTGGCCGTCGACCGCAAGTATTTCGACCCTGTGGTGGAGGGCATGTACGGAGCCGTGCACCTGCCCGGAGGAACTGCCCGGCGCGCCAAGATCGACAGCATCGTCGTTTGCGGTAAGACCGGCACCTCGCAAAACCCGCATGGCAAGGATCATGCCGTCTTTATCGGGTTCGCCCCCAAGGACAAGCCCGGAATAGCCATATCCGTATTCCTCGAGAACAGCGGTTTCGGCGGTACATGGGCGGCTCCGACGGCAAGCCTGCTCATAGAAAGATACCTGACCGGAAAGGTTTCCCGCAAATGGCTGGAAGACCAGGTCAGGGAGTTTACCGTTTATACGAATTGATGTTGCCATGAACACGGGAGGAAACACATTCAGGAACATGGACAAGCCCTTGGTGCTCATCTATCTGTTGTTGGTCATCGCGGGTTGGTTCAATATCTATTCGGTGGTGTACGATCCCGAGAATACGGGATTCTCGTTTGCTACCCGTTATGGCAAACAGTTGATGTTCATCGGTTTTGCTTTTTTGCTCGGAGCCGCCGTCCTCATTGCCGACATTCGGATATTCATGCAGTTCGCCTACCTCTATTACGGCATGGCGATCGTCTTGCTCCTTGCCGTCCTCGTGTTGGGTAGCGAGATTTCGGGCGCTAGGTCTTGGATAAAGATCGGTTCGCTGTCCATACAGCCGTCCGAGTTTGCCAAAGTGGCCACGTGCCTGGCCTTTTCCAGATATGTCTCCCAGCCGGCGATGAACATGAAAAGGGCGAAGAACCAGATAGTGGCCTCGCTGTGGTTCCTTTTCCCGATGGTCTTGATCTTGTTGCAGCCCGACGCGGGCTCTGCGTTGGTATTCGTTTCGTTCGTGCTGGTGCTTTACCGGGAGGGTATGTCGGGAAAGGTCTTGCTGGCGGGTCTGGTGGCGATCGTGTTGTTCGTGGCGGCCTTGCTGGTGAACCGGTATATATTGATAGGCATTATTTTCGTGGCGGTGGCGGCCTTGTTGTTCCGCAACAAGCGCACGTTCAAGAATGTCAGCCTGGCTATCCTGCTTTTCGGCATCTGCTCGTGCTATACGTTGGGCGTGGAATATGCGTTCAACAAGCTCAGCCCGCACCAGCAAACGCGCATCAACGTGCTTTTAGGCAAGGAGATGGACGTGAAAGGGGCGGGATACAACGTCAACCAGTCCAAGATAGCCATCGGCAGCGGCGGCCTTACGGGCAGGGGGTACCTGCAAGGCACGCAGACCAAGTTCAACTTCGTCCCTGAACAAAGTACGGACTTCATTTTCTGTACGCTGGGGGAAGAGTGGGGGTGGCTCGGCTGCACCGTGTTCCTTGTCTTGTACATGGCCTTGCTGCTGCGGCTGCTGAAGATCGCCGAACGTCAGAGGAACGTCTATGCGCGTGTATACGGGTATGGCGTCGCCTGTATCTTCTTTGTCCATTTGTTCGTGAACGTGGGAATGACCATCGGCCTTTTGCCCGTCATCGGGATTCCTTTGCCTTTTTTCAGCTACGGCGGCTCCTCGCTTTGGGCGTTCACGCTCCTGCTGTTCATCTTCATCAAGATGGATACCCGCCGTTATTCGTAGGTGATTCGCCCGTGCAGGTCGTAAGATTTTCCTTATCGTGTCGTGTCGGCGACGATCCGGCCGTCTTTCATTTCGATGCGGCGGTCGGACATGGAAGACAGGTCGCCGTTATGGGTCACGATGACGAACGTCTGCCCGTAGTTTTCTTTCAGGTCGAAGAAAAGTCGGTGAAGCGACAAGGCGTTGGCCGTGTCCAGGTTGCCCGACGGCTCGTCGGCGAAGATTACCTGCGGCCGGTTCATCAGGGCGCGCGCCACGGCAACCCTTTGCTGTTCCCCACCGGAGAGCTCGCCCGGCTTGTGGTCTTTTCTCGCCTCAAGCCCTAAGAATTGAAGCAGTTCCAAGGCCCTTTCCTTTGCCGCACGGGGCTTCTCTCCGCCAATCAGGGCCGGCATCATTACATTTTCGATCGCGCTGAATTCGGGTAGCAGATAGTGGAACTGGAACACGAAACCGATTTGCCTGTTGCGGAAAGCCGCCATTTTCTTGGCGGAAAGCCCGTACAGGTCGGTGTCGTCGAAAAGGACCCTGCCGCTATCGGGCTTGTCGAGGCTGCCCATGATTTGCAACAACGTGGTCTTTCCCGCTCCCGAGGCACCGGTTATGCAGATCACCTGCCCCGGTTCGATGTTCAGGTTCACCGATTTGAGCACTTCAAGGTTTCCGTAACGCTTGCAGATGTTTTCTACGCGAATCATGAACGTAAAGATACGGTAAATTTCAGGATCGTGTCATGTCGCTTCCTTTTGCGGATTCCGAAATATTGTTTTATTTATAAGGAATGGTAAATTTGCAATGCTTCGGGAGCGGATGCCGGAACCCGTCCTTCCGGAAAGGAGCGCATTCCGGTGCCGCTTCCGTTGCGGGAGGCTTCCTTGTAATAATAAAAATTTTTTTATTTTGCATAATGATTTTGTGATAAAATTTGCCATTATTACAATAATTCATATTTTTGCCTGGTTGCATATGTCTCTGGCATGTGTGGCCGGACAAGACCGGGACATGAAATTGCGTAATCAGTTAAGATGAATTGTCATGAAAAAGGGAATCATGTGTTTGTTTGCAGTCATGGCGGCCGGCTTTTTGCCGGTATCGTGCGACAAGGCGCCGGGTTTGCCTGCGGAAGAAGTGAACGGGATGACGATGGTGTTGCTTCCCGCGGGAGAGTTCATGATGGGAAGCGATGAGGGCGGAGCGGACGAGAAGCCGGTGCACAAGGTCGCCTTGTCGGCTTTTTGGATCGGCCGGACCGAAGTGACGAATGCGCAGTATGCCCGTTTCTTGAACGATGTGAAGCCGGACGACGGGCAAATCGAGAAATATGTCTACAGTGACTACTCCAAGTTGTCGAAACGGGAAGACTCCTGGCAGGTGGAGGCCGGTTTCGAGGATTGTCCGATGGTTTGGGTGTCGTGGTACGGCGCGGAGGCCTATTGCAAATGGGCGGGAGGCCGTTTGCCGACGGAGGCCGAATGGGAATATGCCGCCAAGGGAGGCAGGGATTGCAGGTATTCGGGAAGTAACAAGCTCGGCGAGGTCGGATGGTTTGTCGAAAACAGCGGCAACGAGATTCATCCCGTCGCCAAGAAGAAAGCCAACGGCTACGGCCTTTACGATATGAGCGGCAATGTATGGGAGTGGTGCGCCGATCGCTGCGACGAGGCTTATTACGGGGTTTCTCCCGGGAAGGATCCGCAGGGGCCGGCCGAAGGCGCCCGTCGCTTGTTCCGTGGCGGAAGTTTCGCCGACGGCTCGTCCGTGAGCCGGGTGTCGCGCCGTGCCTGCAACTATCCCGTCAATTGCAGTTACGAGCTAGGCTTCCGTGTGGCGCGAAGCGCGGAATAGTATTTGCCGGCAGTTGCGCCGTTTTCCGTCGATGTGCGCTTCCGGCTCGTCAAACGCCGGGTGTTGATAACTTGTTTTTGCATGGTTGTAAGTGTTTATGCCTGCGCGAAATATAATCGTGCAAAAGCCTTTTTTTCTCTCATTTTTTTGTTTATCTTTGCCCTCCCTTTTGTAAAAGAGGAATGTTTTTTATAAGATGATGATAAACATAACATTACCTGACGGCTCGGTGAAGCAGTACCCGAAGGGCGTGACGCCCTTGGAGGTGGCCCGGGGCATTAGCGAAGGTTTGGCACGCAACGTCCTGGCCGCCAAGGTCGGGGACTCGATATGGGATGCCACGCGTCCCATAGAGGAAGACTGCGACCTTACCCTGCTTACGTGGCAGGACGAGGGCGGCCGTGCCGCTTTTTGGCATTCTACGGCCCACTTGGCCGCCGAAGCCATCGAGCAGCTTTATCCGGGGGCCAAGTTCGGCATCGGTCCCGACATAGATACCGGATTTTACTACGACATAGATTTCGGCGACAGGGAAATTTCGGCCGATGACTTCGGGAAGATAGAAAAACGTGTCATGGAACTGGCCGCCGAAAAGCAGGCTTTCGTGCGCAAGGACGTCAGCAAGGCCGACGCCATCGACTATTTTACCAAGAAAGGCGACGAGTACAAGGTGGAACTGTTGCAAGATCTGGAAGACGGCAAGATCACGTTCTACACCAACGGGACCTTTACCGACCTTTGTCGCGGTCCGCACCTTCCCGACACCTCGTTCATCAAGGCCTTCAAGCTCACTTCGGTGGCGGGGGCCTATTGGCGCGGCGACGAGCATCGCAAGATGCTTACCCGTATCTACGGGGTGGCTTTCCCCAAGCAGAAGGATCTCAAGGAATACCTTGAATTCCTTGAAGAAGCCAAGAAGCGCGACCACCGCAAGATAGGAAAGGACATGGAACTTTTCACGTTCTCGCCCAAGGTGGGAGCGGGTCTGCCCATCTGGCTGCCCAACGGCACGGCGATGCGCGAACAGCTCGAAAGGTTCCTCAAGCGTGTCCAGCGCAAGGCCGGTTACGTGCAGGTGATGTGTCCGCATATCGGCAACGTGGAGTTGTACAAGACTTCGGGCCACTACGAGAAATACGGAAAGGACTCCTTCCAGCCCATCAATACGCCCGTGGAAGGCGAACAGTTCTTCCTCAAGCCCATGAATTGCCCTCATCACTGCGAGGTATATCGTTCCAAGCCTCATTCGTACAAGGATCTTCCTTTGCGGATCGCCGAGTTCGGGACGGTTTACCGTTACGAGCAGAGCGGCGAATTGCACGGGCTTACGCGGGTTCGCGGTTTTACACAAGACGACGCCCATATTTTCTGTACCGCCGACCAGCTCAAGGCCGAGTTCGAGTCGGTTATCGATATAATCCTGTTGATTTTCAAGACGCTCCATTTCAAGGAATATTCGGCTCAGATTTCCTTGCGCGACAAGGTGGATCACAGCAAGTATATCGGTACGGACGAGAATTGGGAAAAAGCGGAGAAGGCCATTATCGAAGCCTCCAAGGAAAAAGGGCTCAATACCTATGTGGAATACGGGGAAGCCGCTTTCTACGGTCCCAAGCTGGACTTCATGGTCAAGGACGCCTTGGGTCGCAAGTGGCAGCTGGGTACGGTCCAGGTGGACTACAACCTGCCCGAACGTTTCGGGCTGGAATACGTGGGCGCCGACAATCAGAAGCATCGTCCCATCATGATTCACCGCGCGCCTTTCGGTTCGATGGAGCGTTTCGTGGCGGTGCTTACCGAGAACACGGCGGGCAAGTTCCCGTTGTGGATCACGCCGGTACAGTTCAGCGTCCTGCCAATCAGCGACAAATACCTGGACTATGCCAAGGAAGTGAAGGCCATGTTGGAGGATTACGACCTGCGCGGCGAAGTGGACGACCGCAGCGAAAAGACCGGCCGCAAGATCCGCGATGCCGAAATGCGCCATATCCCCTACATGTTGATCGTAGGCGAAAAGGAAGCCGCCGAACGCAGCGTTTCGGTGCGCAAGCACGGCGAAGGCGACCTCGGGGCCTTGAAATTGGAAGATTTCATCGCCAAGGTCGCTCACGAGGTCAAGGAATACTTGTAATAACTAATTTCAGGAGGACAGCACCATCGCTATCACGAGTAACAGAAGTCAAAACCGGGGTTTCCGCGCTCCCGTGAAGAGGGAGCCCGAACACCGGATCAATCGCCGGATTACCGCGCCGGTAGTGCGCGTAGTGGGCGAAAATGTGGAAACGGCCATCATGCATCTCAAGGATGCGTTGAGGGTGGCGGAAGAATTGGAATTGGACTTGGTGGAAATTTCGCCGGCGGCCAATCCTCCCGTCTGCAAGGTCATCGATTACCAGAAGTTCCTTTACGAGCAGAAGCGCAAGCAGAAGGAAATCAAGGCCAAGAGCGCCAAGATCGTGGTAAAGGAAATCCGTCTCGGGCCGCAGACCGACGACCATGACTTCAACTTCAAGTTGAACCATGCCAAGCGGTTCCTTTCGGAAGGTTCCAAGGTGAAGGTGGACGTTTTCTTCAGGGGACGTACGATCGTCTACAAGGAACAAGGCGAAGCCATCCTGCTCAAGTTCGCCGAAGCCCTTCTGGAATACGGCCGCCCCGAAAGCATGCCCAAACTGGAAGGCAAGCGAATGTTGATGATGATCCAGCCCGTAAAGGCCGCGCCCAAGAAACCCGCAGGCAAACCCGCCGCGACGGAAGAACAAGATAAAAACCAACAATAATTCAAGATCATGCCAAAGTTAAAGACCAAATCGGCTGCAAAGAAAAGGTTTTCTTTCACCGGAACAGGCAAGATTAAACGTAAACACGCTTTCAAGAGTCACATCTTGACAAAAAAAAGCACCAAGCGTAAACGTAATCTGACCTATTCGACCATCGTTCACCAAGCCAACGAGGCGGCGGTGCGCGACATGTTGAATCTGTAGGCTTTCGCCTCCTGTAGGGCGTTCCGGGAATCCGCCTTGAACCAATTCCCGCAAAACAAATTATTAATTGATTATGAGCACAAAGTTTCCTGAAAGAACGGAACGCTCATACAAAAAACGAAAAAGATGCCAAGATCAGTCAATGTGGTTGCCGCCAGGGCACGCAGGAAAAAAATGCTGAAATTGACCCGTGGTCAATTCGGACGCAGGAAAAACGTGTGGACAGTCGCCAAGAACTCCCTTGAAAAAGGTTTGTTGTATGCCTATCGCGACCGGAAAGCCAAGAAAAGAAGTTTCCGCAACCTTTGGATCGTACGTATCAACGCCGGTATCCGTCCCTACGGAATGTCGTATTCCGCGTTCATGGGCAAGCTTCATCAGAAGAACATCGACTTGAACCGCAAGGTTCTGGCCGATTTGGCGATGAATCACCCGGAAGCCTTCAAGGCTGTCGTGGATAGCGTAAAATAAACGGCAAGCCGAGCGCAGAGCCCAAGTTTGCTTGGACTATGCCGAGGCGCCGCGTTATTGCACACGAAGTGCGAAATAGAGTCGTTAACACAATAAATATCAGAAATCATGAGCAAACCGGCATTAATGCAATTTGTTGACACGCTCACAAAAAGCAACGAGCTGCCTGCTTTCAAGGCGGGCGACACCATAACCGTAAGTTACAAGATCAGGGAAGGTAACAAGGAACGTATCCAGCAGTTCCAGGGCGTTGTCCTGCAACGTTCGGGCAGCGGTACCACGGCTACCTTCACCGTAAGGAAAATGTCGAGCAACATCGGTGTGGAAAGGATTTTTCCCGTGAACTCTCCCTTTATCGAAAAAGTGGAAGTGAACAAACGCGGGATTGTCCGTCGCGCCCGTATTTTCTACCTGCGTAACCTTACCGGCAAGAAGGCTCGTATCAAAGAACGTCGTTACTAGGCATACATTCTGCTTAGTAGATCTGCTGAAAGGCTGCATGGCGCGAATACGTGTCAGGCAGCCTTTTTGGCGTATTCACACCACTCATGCAGGCGACGCGTATCAAAGACGACATAAGCGGTTTTTCATACCTTTCCCGACAGCTGGATCTGCAGTCGGGCGTGGGGCGTGAACTGCTTTCGCGTGCGCGGTGGTACCGGAAAGGAGAGGAACCGGAACTGTTGGTGGAATTGTCGCGCATAGAGCGGATCAAGGACCTTGTGCGTGAAGGACGGACCTTTACGCTCGAGAAATTGAAGCGCAAGTTTTCGCAAGTGTTGGACATACGCGGCACGTTCGCCCTCCTGCAAAAAGGCGACGTGGACGACGTCCAGTTGTTCGAGGTGAAACGGTTTGCGCTGTTGACGCGCGATTGCGCGGCTTTCGTTTCCGAGTTGACGCGCGATTGCGCGTTTCATCCCGCTCCGGCGGGTTTTCCGGATTTGGGCGAAGTGGTTTCCATTCTGGATCCGAGGAACGAGAACCTGCCCGCTTTCTACATTTACGATGAATATGACGCGCTTCTGGCACGAAAGCGCAAGGAAATACAAGTCCTGTCAAGTTCCGGGACGGACGAGGAGACGATGGGCAAGATCGCTTCCTTGCAGGAAGAATGCCTGGCCCTGGAACAAGGGGTGCGTCTGGAACTGGCGCGCCGCTTGAGCGCGCACGTGGATGCCTTGCAGGAATCCATGCGCCTTGTGGCCTATTGGGACCTGTTGACGGCCAAGGCCTACATGGCGGCCGGATACGGTATGGTCATGCCTCGTTTGCAGGAACCGTCCGTTCCGGTGCGGTTGCGTTACAAGGGTTTGTTCCATCCGATGGTGAAGCGGATCTTGGAAGAAAAGGGACATCGTTACCAACGAATCGACGTCAGCCTCCAAAAAGGCCCCTGCTTGCTTACGGGTGCCAACATGAGCGGGAAGACGGTGCTGCTCAAGAGCATTGCCCTTTCCCAATGCTTGTTGCAGTCTGGCTTCCTGGTTCCGGCCGAAGAGGCCGACATGGTATTGTTCGACAGGGTGGAACTCCTCGTGCAGGACGGGCAGGACGAGGAACGGGGGCTTTCCTCGTTCGGTGCCGAGATGCAACGTCTCAACACGGTGTTCGGACAGTTGCGGCAAGGCGTGGACACGCTCTTGCTCGTCGATGAGTTGGCGCGTACCACGAATCCCGACGAGGGAAAGGCGATAGTCTGCGCGGTATTGGAATCCTTGCAGTCGTTGCCTTGCGTGGCGATGGTAAGCACCCATTACGGGCCTGTTCCCAATCCCGTGCGGCGTTTGCGCGTGCGGGGATTCCGCCAGGACTGGCTGACGGGACGCATGGCGGAAACGCTTGTCGCGCCGCAAGACATGGAATCCCGTTTCGACATATCCCATATCCAGTCTTGCATGGATTATTCGTTGACCGAGGAAGAGTCCGGGGGAAAACCTCCGGCCGAAGCTTTGCGCATAGCCGGTCTTCTGGGTTTCGACGCGGAGGTATTGGCGTTGGCCGGGAAATATCTCGAAAGGAGAATATAACCGAAAAAAGGAAAACATAAACATAAGATGGAGCGAACAAAAAGCAAATTAGGCCTTGATTTTGACAAGGTGAAGCAGGCGCGGACGGCTGCCGGCAACATCGCCGCGCAGGTGCAGCGTTTCGTGGACGGATATACGACCGTCGCCACGGAAAGGACGATTGCCCGCCTGTTGGGAATAGACGGTGTCACCGCCGACGGGGTGCCTTATCCCAACGTGGTGGTGGATGCCATGAAAGAAGCCGGCCTGCTGGGCGAGGGCGTCATGTTCGTGGTGGGCAACGCCGTCGTGCAGACAGGCAAGACGCCGCAACAGATCGCCCAGGAAACGGGAGAAGGCGCATTGGACTTGTCGAAGATTGCCGTGGCGGACGCCGGAAAGCGTCAGGCCGCGCTCAAGCCCTATGTGGACGCTTCGATGGAACGGATACGCGCCCGTCGCGCCCGTCGCCAGGAATATCTCCGTACCATCGGCGAAGGCCCTAAACCCTACCTGTACGTCATCGTGGCCACTGGCAACATCTACGAGGACGTTACCCAGGCACAGGCTGCCGCAAGGCAAGGGGCGGACATCATCGCCGTTATCCGTACCACCGGCCAGAGCTTGTTGGATTACGTGCCTTACGGTGCCACCACCGAGGGATTCGGCGGCACGATGGCCACCCAGGAAAACTTCCGCATCATGCGCAAGGCCTTGGATGAAGTGGGCGAGGAAGT
Organism: uncultured Bacteroidales bacterium; assembly: GCA_910578275.1. Lineage (GTDB taxonomy): Bacteria > Bacteroidota > Bacteroidia > Bacteroidales > P3 > Pullibacteroides. The sequence goes on from CAJTPR010000005.1 coordinate 156,973, forward strand.
AGGGCGATATATCCGTCTTTGCAATTATTGTTCGGGGCTTTGCATGCCCGAGATCGCCGTCATGGGCGCGCTGGAAGGCTTGGACGTCATGCTCAACGATGCCCTTTACGGCATCCTTTTCCGCGACATCAACATGCAGCGCACGTTGGTGGACCAGTATTTTTCGCGGGTCATCAACGGTTTTGCCGGTGTCATCATCAATACCGGCGAAGACAATTACCTTACCACCGCCGACGCGGTGGCCGAGGCGCATACCGTGCTGGCTTCCGACTTCATCAACGAGCAACTGGCCTTGTTGGCGGGGCTTCCTCCCGAACAGATGGGGCTGGGGCACGCCTTCGAGATGGATCCCAAGCTGGAGGACGGCTTCTTGATGGAACTGGCGCAAGCCCAGATGTTGCGCGAGATCTTCCCTGCCGCGCCGCTCAAATACATGCCGCCCACCAAGTTCATGACCGGCAACATCTTCCGCGGTCATTTGCAGGACGCGCTCTTCAACATGATCGGCATCTGGACGCATCAGGGGTTGCAGTTGTTGGGTATGCCGACGGAGGCCATCCATACGCCGTTCATGAGCGACCGTTACCTTTCCATCGAGAACGCCCGATATATCTTCAACAACATGAAGAGCATAGGCGAGGAAATGGAATTCAAGGAAGGCGGCATCGTCCGCAGGCGTGCGGCCGAAGTGCTTGACAAGGCTGTTTCCTTGTTGGAGGAGATGGAAAAGGAAGGGCTTTTCTCCGCACTCGAAAAAGGCATCTTCGCCGACATCAAACGCCCCAAGAATGGCGGAAAAGGCTTGCAGGGCGTGGCGGAAAAGAGCGCCCGTTATGAAAACCCGTTTATTGACTTAATGAAGAAAGGAGCTTGACATGAGCGGCGGATTATATTCGACATCGCACGAAGAAATAGACAAGACGTACGATCCCAAGAAGATCAAGCCGTACGGCGACACGATGAACGACGGCAAGACGCAACTGAGTTTCACCTTGCCCGTGCCTTGCGGCGAGGAAGCCGTGGAAGCGGCCAAGCAGTTGTTGCGCAAGATGGGATTCGATAACCCGCAAATCGTGTATTATCACGAACTGACGGAAGGTTTCACGTTCTTCAACGCCTACGGCGCTTGCACGCACACGGTCGACTACACGGACATTCACGTGCCCAAGGTTGAATCGTCGGTGATGGGCATGGAAGAGACCGACGCCTACATCAAGGAACATATCGGTCGCAAGATCGTGGTGGTGGGTGCCAGCACGGGAACGGACGCGCACACGGTGGGCATCGACGCGATCATGAACATGAAGGGTTTCGCCGGGCACTACGGCCTGGAACGCTACGAGATGATCGACGCCTATAACCTGGGAAGCCAGGTTCCCAACGAGGAGCTTATATCCAAGGCTCTCGAACTGGAGGCCGATGCGATATTGGTGTCGCAGACCGTCACGCAAAAGGACGTCCATATCCAGAACATGACACAGATGATCGAGATGCTGGAAGCCGAAGGTCTGCGCGACAAGTTGATCGTTTGTTGCGGCGGCCCGCGGATTACCTACGAATTGGGCAAGGAACTCGGTTTCGACGCCGGTTTCGGCATGAATTCGTATGCCGACGACGTGGCTTCCTACCTGGCGCAGGAGATTGCCGTGCGCAAGGGAAAATAGGTCGCCTGAAAGCCGACGACTGCGAACAGCAAGGCGTGGCGAACCGGCCGGAAAGGCTTCGTCGCGCCTTTTTTGATTCTTTCAAGGATTATTTGATATTGCGTGTTGAAAATCGCTGCCAGACGAACGGTTTCCGGGTCGACGCATCTCCTCTTGCGGATACCTGGCCGTTCGTCCGCCGGTTTTCGGAATGGAATTCGGGAAATTTAAAATAGAAATTGATGGAGATTACTGTCCCTTTTTCTGTTAGTAAATCCTTTGAAACATAGATTGTATACCCTGTTGATTGGGTTGGACTACCACCTGACTTTTTAATAATCACATCTCCGGTTCCCAATGTCTTTTCTTTAAAAGATTTTTCGCTAACATAGCGCAAGGGAATATTGCCGAACTCTCCAATGGATATGGGCAATGTCTGCGCCCTTAACATAATACACTGCATTAGGCTCTCTTCGCTTGGAATTTCATTACCCCAATCTCCAGCAGTAAATATCAGCCGTTTGAGCTGCTATTATACTATTTTCCAATGTTTATGCGATAATTATGGAAGGCTATGGTTTGTATGTAAAGAAAATCTACTATTAAATCAGCGTATAGGATTATTGTATTTTGTTATAATATATTTGGAGTACTTTTGCAATTTCCTCAACTGTAATATCGTATAATAATAGAAAAGCGAATACTATTCTAAAGCAATTAAATGTCTCGCATACTATACAAATATTTGGATATAGTTGGTGCAAAGTGTATGATTGGAAACCAGAATCTCCAATTCACTAATGCGTCTCAACTGAATGACCCTTTCGATTGTCATCCAAAATTAATTGACTACTCAAATGTGCCGGATAATAGACTTCACGGATGGATACCTGAGGAATGGTGGATTGAGAAAGAAGAAAACGATGCTTTCAATTTGCGCAATGATACATGGTTATGCAGTTTGTCAAAAGTTAATAATTCATTACTGATGTGGAGCCATTATTGTTATAACCATAAAGGTATTTGTGTAGGACTTGACATGGGAAAATTGATGGAGTCAGTTCCGCCAATGTTTGGTACAATATATCATGAACCGCTTGTTTTTGATGTTCAGTATCAGGATATAATAGAGCGTCCTAACGCATATCATAGCAAAAATGATATATTCAGTTATCAATGGCGGACAAAAGCAAAGGAATGGGAATATGAGCAGGAGGTGAGATTAGTCGTGCCAAGTCCCTACGCTGCGTATGCCGCTTTTACCCCACAACAAGCTGAACAGGATAAGAAAATATGGGATTGGCGTGAGATACGCCATTATATGCCACTGAAAGGCGAATGCTTTGAGTCTATCTATTTTGGCGTCAATATAGAACAAACTGAAAAAGAAAAAATAATCCGATACGTTCGCAAGAAACTAAATCCACAACTCAAGTTATACCAAATGGAAATAGATGACAATGCTTTTAGATTGCAACCAGTAATTATATGAACGATTAAGTGTCGGTAAATTCTGATTTATCTGGCGAAAGATTTTATTTTGTTTTTCAATCACAACAAAAATATCGTTCAAAAAATAATGTTACCCTTGTAGTTAGGAAGAGTTATTTGGCTTAAATACGCCGTTAAATATTATTTAAACTGTTATGTTAATCCGTCCACAATCTAAAATAAACACCTGACGGAAATATAAATTTGAGCAAAGCGTAGCGAATGGACTGGAACAGCGTTCGTTACGCTTTTCTTTTTGGTTGGTATAATGCCACTCCAAGCCGTGCGAAAGCCACTAGGCGCAAGAGTTCAGTTACTACCTCATTACCGTGCGGATACAGTAGATTTCTTGTCAAGTGCTTGTTTTTCTGCGGTTTGCATAATTTCACATAGCTTCGGTAACTCACTGTAATATAGTTTTGTAACCCCCAAAGGAGTGAGTTATAAGAAGTACATTCAAAGTATTGTTCTACGTGAAGAAAGGCAGCGAGAAGCGGGGCGGCAACTTGCCTCTAATGTGCCGTATCACGGTGGACGGTGAAATCAAACAGTTCAGTTGCAAGATGGATATTCCCTTGTGGCTGTGGGACGTGAAGAACAACCAGGCTTCTGGTAAGAGTGCCGAAGCGCAGAAAATCAATCGTGCAGTGGATAAAATCCGTGTGGAGGTAACCGCCGCTATCAGGAACTGATGCAGACAGATATGTTACCGCCGCAAAGTTGAAAGATGCATATCTCGGTATAGGTGTCAAGCAGGAAACCCTACTGAAACTCTTCGAGCAGCATAATGCCGAGTTTTGAGGGAGTACAGGATAAGACGGACTATCCGTATATCGGACAAATGCAGTATTAAGGTTTACAACCTCGAAACGATAACCGCCCTCGCTTTCCGCATCGGCACATACGGAGCGGAACGGGTACGCCAAGCCTTGTTGGAAAGGATAACACACGGGCGGAAAGAGAAAACGACCGTTTTCGTTTCACTGTTCACGGAGGGCAAACCCAACAGCCGTTGGCAAGCATGATGATATATCAACAAGCAAACCTATCATCATGTAATCATATCAACAAACAAACCTGTTGATATGGTGATACGGAGTTTATTCCTCTTTTAGAGGAAAGCGGAGCAATCATTCCCGTTTACAAAGGCGAAGTACGTATGGGGCTTGATGTCGGCTTCAAGGTCAGGAGGCGGCTATGCCGTTTCCCGACAAATCTTCCTCTCGCTTCGTTGCGAGCGTATTTGTCGGAAAAACCTTGCTTCCGACCGCCCCATGCAAGAGAAGCCTTTGTAAACGGAAACGACCGCCCCGCCCCCTCCGACCGAAAGGAAAAAATAATATAAAGGGAGTTTGGATTGGGCAAGCACAGGTAATGTAGTCGCAATTCAGAATGTCTAGCACACTCGCCAATAATGAATATAGCAGGTTCTCTTAGTCAAGTCGGTACAATTAAAGTATTGATGATAAGGATTATTATGTCACTATTTCCGTATATGTTCACTCAAACATGACAAATGTTTTGTATAACACAAAACCTTTCGGGTTACATCTGAATGTATGTCCGTCTGAACACAGCAAGATGTCTTTTCAGCCGCTCAAAAAGATTTGAGCAGCTTGAAAAGTCTTGCCGTCTATGCGGACAATCTCACCTACAAAGTCGGGAGATTAAATTTTCAATAAAAAGATGGTTAACTATAACTTGTAAGCTAAATAAAAGTAGTACATTTGCATATTGGGGTATTATATATAATTTTGATTATAAAAGACATATGGATACAATGCCATTAGAAGCTGATACAAGGAATCTTATTGATACCGCTTTAACTAACTTAGGATGGAAGTTAAACGGAAAAGATAAGAATGTTTTCTTTGAACAGCCAAAAACAGAAGCAGAACGCAAATCTCTTGGAGGCAAACGTCCTGATTATGTGTTGTACTCAAATGAGAGTGATAGACCACTAATTGTTATTGAGGCCAAAAAGAAAGGCACTCGCCTTGATGTAGCAATGGAGCAAGGTATTAGTTATGCTCGTGCAATTAATGCTCCACTTGTATTTGCTACAGATGGAGTATTCTGTAAAGCATATCATACAGAAGCCAATAGAGCTCCTATTTTAAATGGGGAAGAAATAGACGAGTTTATCAGAGAAACTCTTGCGTTGCGGTATTTGACAACTTATGAGGTAAATACCGTAAGTCCCAAGGTTCAATATGATAGAAAAGAGTTAATCCGTATATTTGATGAAGCAAATAATATGTTACGAGGGGAAGGATTGCGTGCTGGAATTGAACGTTTTGGTGAGTTTGCAAATATACTATTCCTAAAACTTATTAGTGAAAGCGAACAAATCAAAAGAGAAAGTGGTATTAAAACGCTTTTTGATGCAACAGCATGTAGTTGGGATAGCATTAAAAATATTCCTTTTACAACTCGCATTGACTATATAAATAAAACAGTTTATGAAAAACTAAATTCATTATATAATACTGATATATTTACTCCCTTACAGATTCGAGATGCAAGTATCTTGAAAGAAATAATGGATAAGCTTGACCCACTAACGCTTACTGATGTGGATAGTGATGTAAAGGGAGATGCTTTTGAGTATTTTTTGAAAGCTTCAACTGCAACTAAAAATGACTTAGGAGAATATTTCACTCCACGCCACATTGTAAAAACAATGGTGCGTTTGGTTAATCCCCAAATTGGGGAAGCCATATATGACCCATTTTGTGGCACAGGTGGATTCTTAATAGAGAGTTTTCGCTATATATACAATAATATGGCGAGAACCGAAGCCAATATAAAGATGTTGCGGGAGCATACGGTTTATGGCAATGAAATTACTAATACTGCACGTATCACCAAAATGAATATGATTTTGGCGGGTGATGGGCATAGCAATATCAATATGCGTGATAGTTTGGCAAATCCTATAGACGGGAAAGCTACATATAGAGATAATGATGGAAGTGAGTATCATTACGGATATGATATAGTCCTTGCAAATATGCCTTATTCTCAAAAAACTAAACATGGAGCATTGTATGACTTACCAAGTACAAATGGTGATAGTATTTGTGTACAACATTGTATGAAAGCAATAAATAGCACATCTCCTAATGGTAGAATGGCTTTGGTCGTTTCTGAAGGCTTTCTTTTTAGAAAGGATTTAACGAGAACACGTGAATACCTCTTGGAAAATTGCCAATTACAAAGTATTATTTCATTGCCACAGGGCGTGTTCTTGCCATATACAGGTGTTAAAACGGATATTATATATGCAACCAAAGTAAATCAAAAGATAAAGAAGTCAGAGAAGAAAAAAGAATTTTGGTACTTTGATGTCAAAAGCGACGGATATACTTTAGATAACCATCGCCGTAAATTAGATACACATAGTGATTTGGCTAAATATGAGGAGTTTCGTAAGTTAGATGAGGACCAATCTACAGAAATGACGAATGTGGGATTTGAAATAATTCCACTCGATAAGGTGCACAAAAATGCCAATATTTTGGTGGGTAGTCGTTATCGAAAAGCCAAGATGATTGATTCAAAGTACGATGTGGTTAGAATTGAAGATGTCGCTACACTAAATAATGGATATGCTTTTCCTTTATCATTACAAGGGCAAGAGGGGACAATCCCATTCTATAAAGTAAGTGATATGAACTCTGAAGGTAACGAAGTTGAAATGAAAAAAAGTAACAATTATGTATCAGCTGAAATTGCCAAGGCGAAAAAGTGGGGGATAGCGCCGATAGGCACGGTTATATTTCCAAAAATTGGAGCTGCTATTGCCACTAATAAAAAAAGAGTTCTAAGTCTACCCGCAATATTCGACAACAATATTATGGGTATTATATGTGGTGATAAAGTATTGCCACGCTTTATGCTATATATGTTGGAACATATAGATATTTCTAATTGGGCGTCATTAGCTAATCCTCCATCAATTTCTCGGCAAGCAGTTCTTGAACAAGAAATTCCGTTGCCTTCTATAGAAGTTCAACAGCAAATAGTTGACGAACTTGACGGATATAGAAAAATTATTTTCGGTGCTCAATCTATTGTATCAAGCTATGAACCGCATTTGCCAAAGTTTAAGACAGGCACTATTGTAAAGCTTTCGGATATTTGTGAGATTAATCGTTTTTCTGTAAATCCAGAACAAGAATACGGAGAAGAAACGTTTACTTATATTGATATTTCTTCTGTTACCAACGGTACGGGCAAAGTTAATAAATCACAAAAAATAAAAGGAAAAGATGCTCCCTGTAGAGCAAGGCGAGGAATGAGCAAGGGAGATATATTAATGTCAACCGTTCGTCCCAATCTAAAGGCTTTCAGTTATGTTGATTTTGACACTAAAGGCTTTGTTGCCTCGACCGGCTTTGCTGTTTTGAGCCCCCAAAATGTGAATGGCAAGTATCTACTTTATGCATTATTGGATGATTTTGTTGGGAACCAACTAAGCGATGCAATGAGTAAAGCAATGTATCCAAGCGTAAACAAATCTGATTTAGAAAATTTGGATATTATTTGTCCTTCTGTTGAAGAACAGAATGGGGCGGTTATCCAAATTGAAAGAGAATTATCATTCATAAAGCCAGCAGAAGAAATTGTTTCTATTTTCACAAAAAAAATAGAGCAAAAAATTAACGAAGTTTGGGGTGAATAATTATGGTAGAAGTAATTGACTACACAGAAGTTCCATATTTGCAGGAAATATTGAGTTATCTTCCAATCAATCCTGATGATGAAGAAGATATAAATAGCTATGTCAATAATGTAACTAATTTAATTGCCGTAAATTACAAATATGAGCAGTATCAATTTGCCTATTTTGGTGTTCATCTGCTCTATATGACTTATATTTATTGTACAGCATGGCAAATCAGTCAAATTATCCCTGATAGATATAAAGATGAATTGTTTTTGCACGTCCATATAGTGGCAGAGAGAAAGACTTGAAGATAGAAGATGCTAATTCAATATTTGCATATAGTTTATTACCGGAAAAAGATATTGCAAAACTTTTTAAAATTATATGTTTGGATAAATCCCAAATTGCAAATGTTAGTGATTTAGTAGATGCACGTAACGATATGGCACATGCATCGGGGAAATTCAATATTCTTACAGAAGATGGTTATGATGCAAAAGGCAGTAGTATATTGTCTTCAATGAAAAATATTCATAAATGTATGAATGAATCAATACGAAAATGGTATTCTGAAATCTTAGTTAGTTTCTGTGCTGGAGAATTTTCAGATTATAAAAAAGCGCGAGATTTATTGACAGAATATATGATTCAGAGTTTTAAATTATCGGTAAATGAATTGTTAGTTTGTAATGAAATGAGTGTAAGTGGTTTAATAACTCAACATCGCGGATATCAAACCAAACTTAAGCATTTTAAGAAAACTGTCGCAGATTATTGCCAAGAGATGGGATATATATAGTTATGGGTAAAAAAACTTCAAATACATAATAGTACGGCTGAATTCCTTATATTTCAATTAGAAAGTAAAGAAGAAGGAATAGAGGTCTTATATCAAGACGAAACACTTTGGCTTACACAAGATACCATAGCTACACTATTTAATAAAGGGCGTTCAACAATTGCAGAACATTTGCAAAACATTTTTCAAAGCCTAGAATTACAAGAAGATTCAGTCTGTCGGAAATTCCGACGAACTGCTGCTGACGGAAAAAGTTATGCTACTAAATATTATAATTTAGATGCAGTCATTTCTGTCGGTTATAGAGCCAATTCTGTACGTGCTACCCAATTCCGGCAATGGTGTACCTATGTTCTCCGACAATTTGCCATACGCGGTTATGTGATTGACAAGAAACGAATGGAAAACGGAACATTCATCAATGAGGATTATTTCGAACATTTACTTGCGGAAATAAGAGAGATTCGATTGAGTGAACGCCGCTTTTATCAAAAGTTGACGGATATTTCGAGAACAAGTATTGACTATAATCGAGATGCCCCAACAACCAGAATGTTTTTCAAGAAGGTGCAAAATAAAATGCACTATGCTGTTCACGGGCATACTACGGCAGAACTGATTGTAGAACGAGCCAATGCAGAAAAAGAGCATATGGGACTTACTTCTTGGGAGAAAGCCCCTAACGGCAAGATTGTAAAAACAGATGTCAATAGCTAAGAACTATTTAAAAGAAACAGAATTGGAGTCAATGGGAAGAATAGTCAATGCTTTTCTTGATTTAGCGGAAGACAGAGCAACGCGTCATATTCCTATGACTATGGAAGATTGGGCTGTTCGTATCGACAAGTTCTTGGATGGTGATGACAGACCCATACTGGTTGACGCCGGCACAATATCTGCAGAACAAGCTAAGTTACATGCAGAGACCGAGTTTGAGAAATATCGCATTATCCAAGATAAGTTGTTTCAATCAGATTTTGATCATTGGGGGACAAACAATTTGTTTGGTTTTGATAAGGAAGAATAAATGCAAAGGTTATGACTGTATTAAAAAATAATCATACCTTTGCAATCAAGAGTTATTTGACAGGATAGCACCGCAAACCACTGCAAATAGCACGGCGTCCAACTCGTTACCGTTGTTTCTCAAATAATTCATTAAACATTTAATCCACAAATGGTTGCGTCAGGCTGTTGAAAACCTAAAATAATTCGTAAATTCACAGCCGATTTGCCGACAGGCGGGTCGGCTTTTGCATGCTAAAAAATCTTCAAAATGGATAAGAATCAGATTCGTGAGATCATCGCCAGGCGTGTGGCCAAGGAATTGAAGAACGGCGACGTGGTGAACCTCGGCATCGGCTTGCCCACCATGGTGCCCAACTACCTCGCCCCGGGCGTAAAGGTCGTCTTGCAGTCCGAAAACGGTCTGCTCGGCATGGGGCCTACGCCCCAGGAAGGCCAGGAAGATCTCGAATACATCAATGCCGGCGGAGGCTTCACCTCGCCGGTGAAAGGCTCTTGCACGTTCAGCAGTGCCACCTCGTTCGGCATTATCCGTGGCGGACATGTGGACGCCACCGTGCTGGGCGCCATGCAGGTGGACGAGGAAGGCGACTTGGCCAACTGGATGATTCCCGGAAAGATGACTCCCGGAATGGGCGGCGCGATGGACTTGCTTACCGGAGCCAAATTGGTGATCCTGGCCATGGAACACACGGCCAAAGGCAAGCCGAAGATTTTGAAAAAGTGCACGCTTCCCCTCACCGCCAAAGGCCGCGTGAATCTTATCGTCACCGAAATGGGCGTGATGAAAGTTACGCCCGAGGGCATAGAATTGGTTGAAATCAATCCCGAATTCAAGCCCGAAGACGTACAAGCCCTCACCGAGGCGAAGTTGATCATTTCCCCCGACCTGAAGCCCATGTCATAAGCCCATGGAATATCTTCCCTTGGTAGAAACATTCTACTCCCTCCAAGGCGAGGGGGCGCATGCCGGCCGGCCCGCATATTTCGTGCGGCTGGCCGGTTGTCGTAATGCCTGCCCGTTTTGTGATACGCCCCAGTCCTGGCATCCGGCCGGCTTCCCGCTGGCGGGTGTGGAAGAAATCGTGCGTCAGGCGGCGGCAAGCGGTGCGGTCCATTGCGTGGTGACGGGCGGCGAACCGACCTTGCACGACCTGACGTCCCTCTGCCGTGAACTGGCCAAGGCAGGATTGCAATGCTGGCTGGAAACATCGGGCAGCGAAGCGCTTTCGGGCGAATGGGACTGGATTTGCCTTTCCCCGAAGAAAGGCATCGCGGTCCATGAGGAATATTATCGTCTGGCCTCCGAACTCAAGGTGGTCATCGGGCAGGATTCCGACTTTGAATTTGCCGAACGCCAGGCGGCGCAAGTTTCCCCGTCCTGCCTTTGTTACCTGCAGCCTGAATGGGGCGTTTGCAAGGAGGTCCTTCCCCGTCTTGTCGCGTATGTCAAGTCCCATCCGCGCTGGAACTTGTCGTTGCAGCTCCATAAGCTCATCGGGGTGGAATAGGGAAGGATTCCGTCGATTCGGAAAAATACACGAGAAAAATGAACAAGATAGCATTGGTTACCGGTGCCACCTCAGGTATCGGCAGGGCCGTGGCCGCGCGTCTGGCCCAAGAAGGATACGACTTGATCGTTACCGGTCGTCGTGGTCAAAAACTGGAAGAAACCCGTCAGTCGCTTTCCGGACGGGCGAAGGTGTTGCCGTTGGTGTTCGACGTGCGCAGTCTCCAAGAAGTGGAGCGGAACCTGGGGAATCTGCCCGACGAATGGAAAAACGTGGACGTGCTGGTGAACAACGCCGGTCTGGCGGCCGGCCTGGAATCCTTGCAGGAGGGCTCGATAGACGACTGGGAACGCATGATAGACACGAATGTCAAAGGCTTGTTGTATGTGAGCCGTACCCTGTTGCCGGGAATGATCGCCCGCAAGAAAGGCCACGTGTTCAACATAGGTTCGATTGCCGGCAAGGAGACTTACATGAACGGCAACGTGTATTGCGCCACCAAGCATGCGGTGGATTCGTTGAGCCGTTCCATGCGCATGGAGTGCCTGCCCTATGGCATCAAGGTCACCCAGATTTGTCCGGGGGCGGTGGAAACAGAGTTCTCTACGGTCCGCTTTCATGGCGATGCTTCGCGTGCCGCACAGGTTTACAAGGGTTTTACACCGCTCAAGGCCGAGGACATCGCCGACTTGGTGGCCTATTGCGTGAACTTGCCCGCCCACGTATGCCTCAACGACATCGTGGTCATGCCCGCGGCACAGGCCGGTTCACGGGATTTTTACAAGGAATGACCGGAAACCGACATGCAGGGAAAATACTCCTTGCGTTGAACGCCGCGCTGACGATTCCGGTCGTCAGCGCGGTTTTCTTTTCAGGCAGCGGGCCATTTCGCCTATCCACAAGACCAAGGAAGTGGCCGCGATGATGATGACCCAGTCGAGGAACTTGAGAGGCCGTACGCTGAAGAACTTCCCTCCGAGGCTCACGATGGCGATCTGCCCGGCAAGGATCAGCAAGGATATGAGCCCGAAGCCGCCGCATCCTTTCAAATGGAATGCCGAACGGCCGGAAGCGAAAGCCTTCGCGTTGAACATGTTCCAGAATTGCAAGAAGACGAAGGTCGTGAAGAACAGCGAGATCTCGTAGTCCGAAAGGTCCGGCTCCTTGCCCCATGGCGCGGAACCGATTTGCGTCAGGCTCGTGATGTCGGCATGTCCCAAATAGTAGAGCAATGCCAGCAAGGCCGCAAAGAAAATCCCGCCCGTGGCCAGGATACGTTTCCACATTCCGGGGCTTATGATGAAAGCCTGGCGGGAGCGCGGCTTCTCTTGCATCACCGAGGCCGAGGGCGACAAGGAAGCCAGGGCCATGGCCGCGAACGTGTCCATGATGAGGTTCACCCAAAGCATCTGGGTCACCGTCAGGGGCGAGCGTGTGCCCATGAACGCGCCGAAGAGCACGATGAGGCAGGCGGCCACGTTCACCGTCATCTGGAAAAGGATGAAACGTTGGATGTTCCGGTAGAGCGAACGTCCCCACATCACGGCCCGGCCGATGGACGAGAACGAGTTGTCCACGATCGTGATGTCGGAGGCTTCTTTGGCCACCGACGTACCGTCACCCATCGAAAGGCCCACGTGGGCGGCCTTGAGCGCGGGCGCGTCGTTGGTGCCGTCGCCGGTAACGGCCACCACCTCGCCGTTGGCCTGCAGGGCCTGGACGAGGCGTTTCTTGTCCATGGGGCGGGCACGTGCTATGATCTTGAAGTCGCCTACGCGCGCTTTCAGTTCCTGATCGGAAAGCGCGGCGACTTCCGCTCCGGTGACAAGGTTCTTTTCGTTGTCGGACCCATCGTTCCAAAGCCCCGTTTGACGGCCTATTTCCTTGGCCGTCGCGGGTGTGTCGCCCGTGACTATCTTGACTTGGATGCCGGCTTCCAGCACTTCTTTCATGGCACGGGGAACGTCCTCGCGTACCGGGTCGGAGATGGCCACGATACCGAGAAAGACGAGGTCGCCGGCGGTCACCTTGTCTTGGTCGATGACGTTTTGTCCCTCTTGCACTTCCTGGTAGGCGAAGCCGAGCGTGCGCATGGCCTGGTTCTGGTACCGCAGCAGCAGCGCGTCGAACTTTTCCTTGTCGGTTCCTTCGGGCCGATGCTTGCAAAGCCCCGATACGATTTCAGGAGCCCCCTTTACGTAGAGGATGGTCTTTCCATTGGCCGATCTTACAAGGCTGGCCATGTATTTCCGTTCGGTGGTGAAAGGAAGTTCCTTGATTTTCGTGGAGTTTGCGCGCAAGGCCGCGTAGTCGGCCCCTTGGGTCTTTAACCAGAGCAGGAGCGCTCCTTCGGTGGGATTTCCCAACGCCCTGGGCTGTTCGCCCGACAGGTCGAGCCTCGCGGTGGAATTGGCGGCGATGCCTTCATATAGCAGGTCCTTGGGAGGATTCCCGTAAAAGTCGGCTTGGCTGACTTGCATCCGGTTCTGCGTGAGCGTGCCCGTCTTGTCGGTACAGATGACGGTGGTGGCGCCCATCGTTTCGCAGGCGTGCATCTTGCGCACGAGGTTGTTGGTCCTTAACATGCGGCGCATGCTGTAGGCAAGGCTCAGCGTGACGGCCATCGGCAAGCCTTCGGGAACGGCCACCACCATGAGCGTGACGGCCACCATCAAGGTTTGCAACAGATAGGTCGCAAAAGGCAGCCAGAAATCCGTGGAATGCCATTGGGGCGCGTCTGCGGAAACGAAATACAACGCGATACGTCCCGCCACGATGATGCCGGCCAATACATAGCTGATCTTCGAAATGAGCGAGCCCAGGCCGTCCAGTTGCTTGTTGAGCGGGGTCTTCACACTGTCGTCTATGCGTGCGGCTTCGAAAACCTTGCCGTTTTCGGTAGCGTCGCCCACGGCGAATACCCGCATGATGCCGTGGCCTTCCATGACCTTCGTGCCGCGCATGGCATGATTGGAGGGAAAGGTGGCTTCGGGATCGGATTGTCCGCGGTCCGTGGTCTTGGCGCAGAGGGGTTCGCCGGTGAGGGAAGACTCGTCGATGGTGAGCGAGACGGCTTCCAGCAGTTCCCCGTCGGCAGGTACTTCGGCTCCCGTGTCGAGCAGCACGATGTCGCCCCTTACCACGTCTTTCCTGGCTATCTGGACGGTGTTGCCGTCGCGCACCACTTGCACCAGTTCGTTGTCGTTCACTTGGTTCAACAGGGCGAATTCCTTGTCCGCCTTCAGTTCAAAGACGAAAGCCAGTCCGGTGGCCAGAAGGATGGCGATGAAGATGCCCGCGGGTTCGAAGAAGACGCCGGGGCCTTCGTGCAATCCCCAGAATTCATAGCATGATATGCCCACGGAAAGGGCGCCGGCGACGAGCAGGATGATGATGAGCGGGTCGCCGAATTTCTCGAAGAACCTTTTCCAGAGCGGAACCTTTCGAGGCGGCGTCAGGACGTTGGTGCCGTATTCGAGACGGCTTGCCTCGACTTCGGCTCGGGTAAGGCCGGAAAGGAATGTTTTCATTGCGGTCGGTTTTCCGCGAAATTAGATAAAATCATGAGTTTTTTCGTACATTTGTGCCTTGAGGTCAAAACGTAGGACATGCTTGTTATCGGTATTGCCGGCGGTTCAGGATCGGGCAAGACAACAGTGGTAAGGAAGATAGCTGCCGGATGCAGTTCGCAATCGGTGACGGTCATACCGCAAGACGCCTATTACAAGGATCAAGGCGGGCTCACCGCCGAAGAAAAGCAGAAGATAAACTTCGATCATCCCTCATCCATAGAATTTTCGTTGTTGGTAAGGCATTTGGACATGCTCCGGCAGGGGAAATCCATTCCCATGCCCGTTTATTCGTATCTTACTTGCGCCAGGGCCAAGGAGACGGTCACCATCAATCCTACCGACGTGGTGATCGTGGAAGGAATCCTTATCCTTTCCGATCCCGAAATGCGCGCGAGGATGGATATCAAGATTTTCGTGGATACCGACAGCGACGAACGCCTGATGCGCATTATCCGTCGCGACACGCATGAGCGCGGACGGAACTATGAGCAGGTGCTTGTCCACTATGAAAAATGGGTCAAGCCCATGCACATGCAGTTCATCGAGCCGACCAAGCGCTATGCCGACATTATCGTGCCCGAAGGCGGGGCCAATGAAAAAGCAATACAAATAATAACTTCGCACTTGCATCATTACCTCATGATGGAAGAAAAAACCAAGAAAAATGGCTAAAACCCAGAAAGCTGCGGTCAAACCGGCTGCCAAGCCCGCCGCAAAGAAGACTGCCGCCAAGCCGGCCGTCAAGAAATCCGTTGCAGCCAAACCGGCTGCCAAGAAGGCTGCTGCCAAACCGGCCGCCAAGAAAACGACGGCCAAGCCCGCTGTCCGGAAGGTGGCTGAAACGAAGGCCAAGGCTGCCGCCAAGACGGCGGCCAGGAAGATCACGGTGGCTACGGTCAAGAAAGTCGTGGCCGGTTCGGCCGCCATGGCGATCGTGGCAGGGAAAAAGCTCGAAAAGGATTTGAAAGCCGAAGCCATGAAGACGGTGAAGAAAGCCGTGAGCACGGGCAAGAAGGCCGAGAAGACGTTGAAGGCCGAAGCCGGCAAGACGGTGAAGAAAGCCGTGCGTGCGGGCAAGAAGGCCGAGAAGACGTTGAAGGCCGAAGCCGGCAAGACGGTGAAGAAAGCCGTGCGTGCGGGCAAGAAGGCCGAGAAGACGTTGAAGACCGAAGCCAGGAAAACGGTGAAGAAAGCCGTGAGTACGGGTAAGAAAGTCGAAAAGACGTTGAAGGCCGAAGCCAGGAAAACGGTGAAGAAAGCCGTGAGCGCGGGCAAGAAAGCGGAAAAGACCCTCGCCCCGAAAGTGGCCAAGGTGGTGAAAAAGGCAAAAAAGACGGTTGCCGCCAAAAAAAAAAAGATAGCGGGCTGACCGCCGGCGATACCAAGGTAGCCAAAGGCCGGACGTTCGAGACCGTTACCGGAAAAACAGCCAAGGAATTGGGATTGCTGCCCGAAGAGTATGAGCGGATCAAGCTTATTCTCGGGCGCAATCCCAATTTTACCGAATTGAGCATCTATTCGGTCATGTGGAGCGAGCACGCCTCGTACAAGAATTCCATCAAATGGCTCAAGACGCTGCCCAAGAAAGGGCCCCAGATGCTGGTTGCCCCCGGTGAGGAAAACGCGGGCATGGTGGACGTGGGCGATGGCTACGCCTGCGTTTTCAAGATAGAATCGCACAACCACCCTTGCGCCGTTGAACCGTATCAAGGAGCGGCGACGGGCGTGGGCGGCATAAACCGTGATATTTTCACGATGGGAGCCAGACCTGTGGCTCAACTCAATTCCCTCCGTTTCGGAAATCTGGATTCGGATCATACCAAACATTTGTTGAAGGGCGTGGTAAAAGGCATCGGCGATTACGGCAATGCCTTCGGCGTTCCGGTCGTTGCCGGCGAAGTGGCATTTGACGACTGTTACAACGCCAATCCGCTGGTAAACGCCATGTCGGTGGGGATCATGCACAAGGAAGACTTGGTTTCAGCCATAGCCAAGGGAAAGGGAAATCCCGTGTTCATCGTGGGTTCGGCCACGGGCAAGGACGGTATTCACGGAGCCACTTTCGCTTCGGCCGACATCACGCAGGATTCGGCCGATGATATTCCTTCGATCCAGGTGGGCGACCCTTTTCAGGAGAAACTCTTGCTGGAAGCGTCCTTGGAACTGTCGAAGACCAAGGCCTTGGTGGGGATGCAGGACATGGGCGCCGCGGGTATCATATGTTCCACTTCCGAAATGAGCGAGAAAGGAAAGAGCGGCATGCGCATCGACCTCGACAAGGTGCCCTTGCGCCAGTCGAACATGGAGGCTTGGGAAATCCTGCTTTCCGAATCGCAGGAAAGGATGTTGATCGTGGTGAAGAAAGGGCATGAAAAGGAAGTCAAGGCCATTTTCGACAAATGGGACCTGAGCTGCGAACGGATAGGCGAGGTCATAGACGAAGACCGTCTCATGTTCTATCGTGACGGGAACTTGGTGGCCGACGTGCCGGCTTCCACGTTGGTCTTGGGCGGCGGTGCGCCCGTTTACGACCGGAAATACAAGGAACACAAGGCCTTTGCCAAATGCAAGCGTTTCGACATACATACGGTCAAGGATATTGATTTGCAGGAAGCCAGGAAAGTGGCCCGCTTCTTGTTCTCCCATCCCGATATCGCCTCCAAACGCTGGGTTTACGAGCAATACGACAGCATGGTGGGCACCAAGAACATGACCACCAACAAGATTTCCGATGCGGGCGTGGTGGATCTCAAGCACACGCGGCGGGCCATCGCCATGACCGTGGATTGCAATTCGCGCTATGTTTTCGCCAATCCTTTGGTGGGTACGCAGATCGCCGTGGCCGAGGCGGCACGCAACATCGTTTGTTCGGGCGGTCATCCGTTGGCCGTCACCAATTGCCTCAATTTCGGAAATCCCTACAATCCCGAAGTGTATTGGCAGTTCGTGGGAGCCATCAAGGGCATGAGCATGGCTTGCGAGAAGTTCGCCACCCCCGTGACGGGCGGAAACGTGAGCTTCTACAACCAATACAGTGAAGCAGGCAAGGTGGAGGCCGTCTATCCCACACCGGTGATCGGCATGATCGGCTTGCTCGAAAAGCGTCACCATACCGGCATCGGTTTCACGAAGAAGGGGCATTCGATTTATTTGATCGGCAAATCGCGTGAAGATATCAATAGTTCGCAGTATCTTTACGCCTATCGGAACGAGAAGTTCTCGCCCGCGCCTTATTTCGACCTTGACGAGGAATACAACCTGCAACGGGTGGTCCTCGATCTCATCGAATCGGGTTTGGCCAAGTCGGTACACGACGTTTCGGACGGAGGGCTGATGACGACCCTTCTGGAATGCGCCCTCGTGAACGATTTGGGCTTTTCGTTGATGGTCGACGATTCCATCCGTCTGGACGCGTTCCTGTTCGGCGAAAGCCAGAGCCGGGTCGTCGTTTCGATAGATCCGGCGACGGTGGACGAATTTGAAGACTTGATGTTGGAAACCAAGACCCCCATGGTTTATCTGGGAGAAGTCACGGGCGGGAAGATCCTCGTGGACGAGGAGGACTTCGGCGACATCGAGGAGTACAAGCATATTTACAATACCGCCATTGAAGACAAAGTGGAGTAAAAACGGCCGGATGTGCCGGAATTGGTTGTCGATGCTCGGTCTGACGGCCTGCCTGCTTGCGGCGGGAGGCTGTTCGACCAAGCGCAACACGTTCCTTACCCGTAACTACCATAACCTCACGGCTTATTACAACGGGTACTGGAACGGTACCCAGGCCTTGGAAGATGCCGATTTCCTGTTGAAAGAGGAGTCTGTGGACAATTATTTCGACGTGATACCGGTATTCAAGTACGGCAATCCCGAGGATACCGCGCTTATTTCGCGGCAAACGGCCCGCATCAAGGAAAAGGCGCTGAAGACCATCAAGAAACATTCCATCTCCATCCGGGGCAAGGAGTACGTCAAGACCATCGACAATGCCTATCTGCTGTTGGGCAAGGGTTTCTTCTACCAGCAGGATTATTCCAAGGCGCGTTCGGTGTTCAATTTCGTCTTGTCCGAATTCGCCAAGAACAAGGAACGTTACGAGGCCATGCTCTGGATTGCCCGTACATATATCCGGGAACAGGAATTCGGCATGGCTTCCTCGTTCATCAGCCAGGTGGAGGCGCAGAACGAGGACGGCTTGATGAAGGAGACGTACCGGGACCTGCCGTTGGTACAGGCCGAATTTTGCCTGCGACAGGAAAAGTACGCGGAAGCCGTTCCCTACTTGCAGCGCGGTATCCGGCTCTGCAAGGACAAGGACCTGAGGGCGCGCCTTCATTTCATCCTGGGGCAGATAGCCCAAAGGGCGGGCGACAACATGCAGGCCTACGAATACTATATGCGTTGTTTGCGCATGAATCCGCCTTTGGACCTGGTTTTCAACGCCCGTCTCAACATAGCCCTTTGCTATGACGGCAGCAATCTCAATTCCAAGGATATACTCAAAGGCTTGCAGCGCATGCTCAAAGACCCGAAGAACCAGGCTTATTTCGGGCGTATCTATTATGTGATGGGCGAAATGGCGTTCAAGCAGGGCAACGAGGCGGACGCGGTGAAGTATCTGGATCTGAGCATCGCTTCAAGCCAGGGCGATCCGGAACGCACGTTGTTGGCGGCCAAGAAACTGGCCGGTTATTTCTACGACAACAAGAAATACATCGAATCGCAGAAGTACTATGCGGCCGCCGCGCAAGTGATAGCCGGCGACGACCCCGACTATTACGATGTGATCAGCCGCGCCAGGAACCTTTCGGAACTCACCGGACACTACCGCCGTCTGGTCGAATCCGACACGTTGCGGATGGTGGGCAGGATGAGCAAGAAAGAACAGCGCAAATACGCCGAACAGAAAGCGAAGGAATTCCAAAGACGACAGGAGGAACTCCGCCAGGCCAAGCCGGGCGGGCCGGAACCGGGTCTTGCGCCCCGTTCCAACTGGTATTTCTACAACGAACAGACCAAGAACGCGGGTTTGGCCGAATTCAACCGCAAATGGGGAAGGCGTACGCTCGAAGACTTGTGGTTCTTGTCGTCCAAGCCCAAGGCCACGGTGTTGCGTTCCTCCAAGCAGGAAGAGCCGGAAGACGGCGGGCAAGCCGCATCGCACGTGCTCACCGCGGCCGACCCCGACTATTATTTGCAACAGCTTCCGCAGGGAGAGAGCGAGTATCGTCGCTTGGATTCGATCATAGAGCCGGCCTTGTACAACGTGGGAACCATATATAGCGACAAGATGGGCGAGAACGCGGAGGGCGGGAAATATCTGGTACGCCTCATAAACGAGTATCCCGGTTCGCGTTTCATACCCTCCGCCTGCGAGACGCTTTGCAAGATTTACCGTCAATCGGGGCAGACGGCCGAATTTCGCAAATATGCCGACATCCTTGCCGAACGTTATCCGGGAACCGAACAGGACGAAAGGGTGAACAACCCCGATTATTACAAGGACCTGGCGGCCAATGCCCAAACCGTCGAACGTCTGTACGCGACAGCCTACGAGAAGTTCACGCGCAATGACTTCAATGGCGTGCTGGACATCGTGGCCAAGGTGGAGAAAGGCTATCCCGTCAATTCGTTCCGCGAACAATTCCTGTTCCTCAAGATCTTTGCCACGGCCCATACTTCCGGATACAGGCACATGCTGCCTTTGGCGGAAACCTTCACGGGTTCCTATCCGCAAAGCGCGTTGACGCCAAGGGTCATGGCGGCCATGGAACGGGCCAAGTCCGACTTGGCCAGGAACATCGTCTACCCTGATTCCGATCCCGTGGCGACCGCACCGGTCCCGGACGGGGAGCCGGCCTCTTCGCCGGGTGACACGGCCGTCTATCCGGAGAACGAGGCGCCGAAGACCTATGCGCCGCCTTCCGACGGCGAACGGCATTTTGCCGTGTTCGTCTGCCGTACCGCCGACAGGGAACCGGAAGTGATGAACTTGCGCATCAAGGGATTCAACGAGAAGTTCTATTCGGAAAACGAGTTGTTGATAGAACTTGTGCCCAAGGGTGCGAAGTATTTCGTGGTGGTTTCCGATTTTTCGTCGGCAAGGGTGGCGCAGGCCTACGTGAAGATGGCCTGGAAAAACGATTACGCCCTGGGTACGGTGGCGCATAAGAAGGCTTTCGTGATAACGCGCGACAACCTGGAACTGCTCAAGGAGGCCGAGGACGAGAGCGAATACGAGGCGTTCTACGAAAAGAACTATTCACATTGACCTTAGCGGAGAGGCGCACTGCCATGCAAGAAAAGAAATTGTTTTTACTGGATGCGATGGCCTTGATCTATCGGGCCTATTTCGCATTGAACAAGAATCCGCGCATCACCTCCAAGGGGCTTAACACGTCGGCCATCCTGGGGTTCGCCAATACCTTGCTGGAACTGCTCAGGAAAGAGAAGCCCTCCCATCTGGGCGTGGCTTTCGACACGATGGCGCCTACCGCCCGTCATCTGGAATATGTAGCATACAAGGCCAACCGTCCGCCGCTTCCGGAAGACATCGCCGTGGCCATCCCGTACATCAAGCAGTTGTTGCAGGCCATGAAGATACCCATCCTCAGCGCCGACGGTTACGAGGCCGACGACGTGATAGGAACCTTGGGCAAGCAAGCCGAAAGAGAGGGATTCACCGTGTACATGGTGACCCCGGACAAGGATTTCGGACAGTTGGTGAGCGATCACGTCTTCATCTACAAGCCGGCGAGGATGGGCAACGACATCGAGATTCTCGGTCCTGCGGAAGTTTGCCGGAAGTTCGGAATCGGGAATCCGTCGCAGGTCATCGACATGCTGGGGCTCTGGGGCGATTCGGCGGACAACATTCCGGGTATTCCCGGCGTGGGGGAAGTGACCGCCCGCAAGTTGCTGGCGCAGTTCGGTTCGGTGGAGAACCTCATCGGCAAGGCGGACGAGATAGAAAACGGGAAACTTCGGGAGAAAGTGAAGCAGCATGCCGCCCAGGCGTTGGAATCGAAGATGCTGGCCACGATCATGCTCGATGCGCCCGTCACGTTCGACCCTTCGGAACTGGAACTTTGCCCGCCTGATTTCGATGCCGTTTCCAAGCTTCTGGACGAATTGGAGATGCGGACTTTCGCCACGCGCCTTGTCGCTTATTACCGCGAAGGAAGCATCGTCTCCCCGGCGGCGGGATCCGGACAATCCGCGCCGTTTTCCATGCCGGCGGTGGAAAAAGGCGGAGCGGAAAAAAGGAAAAAGACGATACAGGAGAACACGCTCGACTTGTTCGATCCGCAGAACATGCCGGAAGAAAAGCCGTTGATATGTCGGGGCAAGGAAGACGCGGACGTGGCCTTGTGGGTGAACGAGGAGGCGCTCAAGGCGGGTCTGGAACGGCTTTTGGAAGCGGGCGGGCCGGTGGGTTTCTGCCTGTATGCGGAGGGCGGGGGCGTCATACGCCATGCCATGCCTTTATGTATGGCGTTTTGCCGGCTTGCCGACGGACAGGCGCAGGACAAACCTTCGGCGTTTTATTACGTTCCCGTATTCAGTGAACCGGAGCGGGCGGCGCTCCAGGCGTTCTTTTCGGCCGTGCGTCCTTGGGAGAACCTGGTTTGCCACGATTTGAAAAAACAGTTCCATCTTCTGATGAACATGGGCGTGCAAGCCGATTTCAAGGCTTTCGACGTGATGTTGGCCCATTATGTCATCGATTCCGAATCCCCTCACGACCTGAACCGCCTCACGGCGAACTATCTTCCGTGGTCTTTCAGGGACAACCCGTTTTCGGGAGGTTCCGCCCTCACGGACGAGGATATTCGTTGCGGCATCCAGAATGCCAGGATTTCGTTGGAACTGTATGCCCGTTTCAAGCCCGAATTGGAGAAGATCGAAGCCCGGAAACTTTTTTGGGACGTGGAGATTCCGCTTTGCCGCGTGCTTTGTCTCATGGAACGCACGGGCGTGAAGCTCGACAGGCGGCGTATCGTCCAGTATGGCGAGGAATTGCAGGAACAGATAGCCGAGACGCAACAGGAAATATACGACCTTTCGGGAACAACGTTCAACATAGCCTCACCCAAGCAGCTGGGCGAGGTCTTGTTCGAGAAGCTGCAGGTTTCCGAAAAACCGAAACATACCAAGACCAGACAGTTCAGTACCGCCGAAGACGTCTTGCAGAAGTTGGCGCACAAGCACCCGGTAGTGGAGAAGGTGTTGCATTATCGCAGCCTTTCCAAGCTCAAGTCCACTTACGTGGATGCCTTGCCCGCGCTCATCGACAGGCAGACGGAGAAGATACATACCACGTACAACCAGGCGGTGACTGCCACCGGCCGGCTCAGTTCGCAGAATCCCAACTTGCAGAACATACCCGTGCGTACCGAATTGGGCAGGGAAATCCGGCGTTGCTTCGTGCCTTCCGTTCCCGGAAACCTGCTGGTGTCTGCCGACTATTCGCAAATAGAACTGCGGATCATCGCCCATCTGAGCGGCGACGGGAACATGCTGGCCGACTTTGCAAGGCACAAGGACGTGCATACCGCCACGGCGGCCAATGTGTTCGGCGTGAGCCCCGAGGAGGTCACGGCCGATATGCGGCGCAAGGCCAAGACGGTGAATTTCGGTATCGTGTACGGGATCTCGGCTTTCGGCCTGGCGGAACGCCTGGGTATACCGCGCAAGGAGGCGGCCGGACTTATCGAAAGGTATTTCGAGAACTATCCCCGATTGAAGGCCTATATGGAAGAAACGATCCGGGAAGCCCGCCGGAAGGGCTACGTGGAAACGCTCCTGCATCGTCGCCGTTACTTGAGCGACATCAATTCGGCAAACGCCGTCGTCAGGGCCTATGCCGAACGGAACGCCGTGAACGCGCCCGTGCAGGGTTCGAGCGCGGACATGATAAAACTGGCCATGATCGCCGTGCAGCGCGGTATCGAAAGGCAGGGGCTTTCGGCACGCATGATCTTGCAGGTTCACGACGAATTGGTCTTCGACGTGCCGGAAAACGAGACGGAAAGGCTCAAGGCCTTGGTCGTGGAAGAAATGAAGGAAGCCTTGCCGTTGGATGTGCCTCTCGAAGTAGAGGTGAACAGCGCGACCAATTGGCTGGATGCCCATTAGGCACCGGCCCTCGCAGGCTTGGCGGCCGAAGGCGAAAATTATGGACATGAAAGAAAAGCAAGAGAAAAAGATGAGTTTTTGGTCTTATATGAAGACAGGAGGCTTTTGGAAGCAACTTTCGCTCATGGTGGCCATTTCGGCCTTGTCGGTAGCGATCGTGCTGCTTTCATTGCGGTTTTTCACCCGTCACGGACAAGACATCAGGGTGGCAGACATCCGCGGCATGTATTTCGACGACCTGGCGCCTTTTGAAAAGGAGTTCGGGTTCAAGTTCGTCGTGCGCGATTCGGTGTACGATCCGGAAAAGGAACCGGGGGAAATCATCGCCCAGTCGCCGCAACCGGGCGCGCATGTGAAGAAGAACCGCACGTTCTACGTGGTGTTGGCCGCCGCTTTGCCCGCTTCGGTGCAGATGCCCGACCTCAAAGACCTCTCTTTGCGTCAGGCGCAGGCGCTCTTGGAAACCTACGGCTTGAACGTGGGAAAGAAGACATTCGTTCCTTCCATCGCCAAGGGCGCGGTCATCGGCCAATTGTTCGATGGCCGGGAAATCGAGCCGGGCAGCCTGATAAGGCGTGGTTCGTACATAGACCTGCAATTGGGCGACGGCAAGGGACGCTTGCCCGTAATGCAGGACACGGTGGCGGAAGAGGACGTTCCGATGGAGGAAGCGCCGGAAGGATATGTTGAACTTTACGGAGACGAGGTAGCGCAATGATGGCAGAGCAGGAATTGGAAGGAAAAGAACCGGAGGAAATCGAAGACGAGGAGGCCCAGGGCCTGTATGAACATTTCCGCGTGGTCGCCGATCCGGGACAGACGCCTTTGCGTTTGGACAAATTCCTGGTGGACCGCCTTTCGGGTACGGCGCGCAATCGCATACAGAACGCCGCCAAGGCGGGCAATATCCTGGTGAACGGCAAGGGCGGGAAATCGAACTACAAGGTGAAACCCGGCGACGTGGTGACGCTGGTGTTGCCCAATCCGCCGCAACACGTGGATTTGGCGCCGGAAAACATTCCGATAGACATCGTTTACGAAGACGAGGCGGTCATCGTCCTCGACAAGGCTCCCGGCATGGTCGTCCATCCCGGATTCGGCAATTTCACGGGCACGTTGGTCAACGCCCTCATGTACCATTTGAAGGGCGAGAAGCCTTATCTGGTGCATCGGATCGACAAGGACACGTCGGGGCTCCTGCTCGTGGCCAAGACCGAGGAGGCGCAGACGTTCCTGGCCAGGCAGTTTTTCGACCACAGCATAGAACGCAAGTACAGGGCCTTGGTATGGGGAAATTTCGAGGAGGAGGAAGGCACCGTCACGGGACATATCGGGCGTAGCCTGCAAGACCGCAAGGTCATGGCGGTCTTTCCCGATGGCGACAAGGGCAAGCACGCCGTGACCCATTACAAGGTGTTGGAACGTTTCGGCTACGTCACCTTGGTGGAATGCGTGCTTGAGACGGGGCGTACCCATCAGATCCGCTGCCACATGCGTTATGTCAAGCATCCGCTTTTCAACGATGCCACTTACGGCGGCGACCGCATCCTCAAAGGCACGACGTTTACCAAATACAAGCAGTTCGTGGAAAATTGCTTTACGGCGCTTCCCCGGCAGGCCTTGCACGCGGCCACGATAGGCTTCGAGCATCCTGTTTCGCACCATAGGGTGCGGTTCGAGTCGGAGATGCCCGCCGACATGGCCGCGGTGTTGGGAAAATGGCGTACATACAGTCTCAGCCGCCAGATGGAGGAGCCCGACCAGGAACTTACGCCCAAGGAACTCAGGGAAAGAGAGAAATTGTTGAACCTCAAGAAATGAGTCCGGAATCCGGATTTGACATGGAAGACAGGTATTTCGAGCTGGAAGGACATCGGGTGCATTACACGGTGCAGGCGGCGGGGAGCGGAACGCGGCGCAAGCCCGTGTTGCTGTTGCATGGTTTTACCGAAGCCGTTTTCGTTTGGCGGGAACTGTCCGCTTTCCTTGCTCGTGGCGGTTATGACGTGCTTTGCCTCGATTTGGCGGGGCATGGCCGGACGGAAACGTTTGCCCGCGTGCACGGCATGGAATTGCAGGCCTCTTTGGCCAAGGCGGTACTGGAGCGGGAAGGTCTGGAAAAGGCGGTGGTCATCGGCCATTCGATGGGCGGTTACGTGGCGGCGGCTTTCGGCTGCCTCTACCCGCACATGGTCAAAGGCATGGGCTTTTTTCATTCGCATCCCGGCCCCGATACGCCGCAGGCGGCCGAAAACCGCCGCCGCTCGTTGGAACTGTTGCATGCGGGCAAGACCGGTTTCTTGACAGGCTCGCTGCACACGCTTTTCGCGCCCGGCACGGAAAGCCGCTACGCCCTGCAGATAGAGGCTTTGCACGGCCACGTCCGATCGATGGGGGCGCAGGCCGTGGCCGCCGCCCAACAGGGCATGCTGGAACGCGAAAGCCGTCTTTCGGTCTATGACCTGGACGTGCCTTTCCTGTTCATCATCGGAACGAAAGACATACGCATGGACACGGCCAAGATCATGGCCCAGACGCTTTTGCCCAGGCAAGCCTGCGTGCAGTTGCTGCCTGTCGGCCACATGGGCATGTATGAACGGCCCCGGGAAACGGAAGCCTTCATCGCGGGATATTTGGGTACGGTGGAATGGTGACAATTTAGTAAGTTTGCCACGCCGTAGGTCGTCTTTCCGATACGGTGAAATATGAAAATCGAACAAGAATCAAACGATAATGCCATGTTGAGCGCGAAAAAGGCAAAAAATATGTATTGCCTTCTGAAGAAGGAAGTGGTTCCCGCCTTGGGCTGCACCGAACCTATCGCCGTGGCCCTGGCCGTGGCCAAGGCCGCCGAGACCTTGCGGGAGATCACGGGGAAAAAGGCCGCATTGCCGGAAAAGATAAGGATAGTCACGAGCCTGAACATCTACAAGAACGGCATGGGCGTCGGCATTCCCGGCACGGACATGACGGGATTGTACATCGCGTCGGCACTGGGTGCGATCGCGGGTGATTCCAGGAAGGAACTGGAAGTGCTTTCGGGTGTCAAGCCCGCCCACGTGGCCGCGGCCAGGAAGTTCGTCGAACAAGGCGGCGTGGAGATAGAAGCCACGGGGCATGTCAACAAGGTATATGCCGAGGCGGTGTGTTTCCTGGAAGGGCGCCGGACACGTGTCGTGATCGAGGAGACCCACCAGAATATCGTCTTGGTGGAAGCCGACGGAAAGGAAATATTCGCCAAGAAGACGTCCAAGGCGGGAGAGAAGGCGCAAGAGGACCTCTACGACGTGACGATGGACGAAATCTATGATTTCGCGACCAAACAGCCTTTGGCCGACATAAGTTTCATCATCGACCAGGCGCAACTCAACAAGAAACTTTCCGATTACGGTCTCAAGCACAAGAGCGGCATGGGCATCGGCGCCACGCTCTTGAATTGGAGCAAGAAACACAAGTCGGTGGGCGACAACCAGCTGATCAATCACGCCATGGCGCTTACCGCCGCCGCTTCCGACGCGCGCATGTCGGGCGCCTTGCTTCCGGCCATGAGCAATTCGGGCAGCGGGAACCAAGGCATTACGGCCATGATGCCGGTGCTCGCCGTGGCGGAAAAACTGGGCGTGGACAAGGAGCGGCTGGCACGTGCGCTCATATTGAGCAACCTCACGGCCATCCATATCAAGCATGGTTTCGGTCGTCTTTCGGCCGCTTGCGGCTGCGTGGTGGCTTCCACCGGGGCCGCTTGCGGGGTCTGCTACCTTTTGGGCGGAACGGGAGAACAGATAAAGCATGCCATCAAGAACATGATAGGCAACCTTACCGGCATGGTGTGCGACGGAGCCAAGCTCGGCTGCGCCTTGAAAGTGGCTTCGGGCACGAGCGCGGCCATGCAGGCGGCCATCCTCGCCATAGAGAACGTTTACGTGCCCGGCAGCAACGGCATCATCGAAGACGACGTGGAGCGTACCATCCGCAATATCGGCCAGATAGCTTCCAAGGCCATGAACCAGGCCGACGAGGTGATCTTGGACATCATGGTGAACAAGCAGGTCGAAAAGCAGGACGGAACCCGGAAGAAGGCCGTGAAGAAGAGCGCGCCGAAGAAAAAAGCCGTTTCGACGGGAAAGGCCAAGAAAGCCGTGGAGCGGGAGAAAGCGGCCGCCAAGACGAAGAAAAACACCAAAAATAAACAGCTATGACAAGTTACAAGGAATTGGGACTGGTAAACAGCCGGGAAATCTTTCGCAAGGCCATGGCGGGCAGATACGCCGTTCCGGCTTTCAACTTCAATAACATGGAACAGTTGCAGGCCATCGTGCAGGCTTGCGTGGAAACCAAGTCGCCTGTCATCCTGCAGGTGTCCAAGGGCGCGCGCCAGTATGCCGACCAGACCATGTTGCGTTATATGGCGCAAGGCGCGGTGGAATACGCCAAGGAATCGGGCGTGAACGTGCCTGTCGTGTTGCATCTGGATCATGGCGACAGCTTTGAACTTTGCCGCGACTGCATCGAGACGGGATTCTCGTCGGTCATGATCGACGGTTCGCATCTGCCGTATGAAGAAAACATCGCCTTGACCCGCAAGGTGGTAGACTACGCGCACCAGTATGACGTGACGGTGGAGGGCGAATTGGGCGTCTTGGCCGGCATCGAGGACGAGGTGAAGGCCGAACATCATACCTATACCCGTCCCGAAGAGGTGGAAGACTTCCTGAAGCATACGGGCGTGGATTCGTTGGCCATTTCCATCGGCACGTCGCATGGCGCCAACAAGTTCAAGCCCGAACAGTGCACGCGTGACGCCGAGGGCGTCCTTGTGCCGCCTCCCTTGCGTTTCGACATCTTGGAGGAAGTGGAAAAGCGCATTCCCGGATTCCCCATCGTCTTGCATGGAGCCAGCAGCGTTCCTCAGAACCTGGTGGCGGTCATCAACCGCTACGGCGGCGACTTGAAAGATGCCATCGGCATTCCGGAAGAACAGTTGCGCCGGGCCGCTTCTTCGGCCGTCTGCAAGATCAACATCGACAGCGACGGCCGTATCGCCATGACCGCCGCCGTGCGCGAAGTCTTGGTGAACAAGCCCTCCGAGTTCGATCCCCGCAAATATCTCGGTCCGGCTCGCGACAGCCTCAAGAAACTCTACATGCACAAGATCGTGAACGTGTTGGGAAGCAACAACAGGATATAGGTCCTGGCAAGGACTTGCAGGAAACTTCGATGTTCGTCGCACCCTTATGTTCCGGGCGCGGCGGCATCGAAGTTTTTTTTTGAGGTGAGGAAAGGCGGTTTCCGTGCGGTGTAGGTTCAATGACGAAGTGCAAAAAAATTCACCCTGAATATCCCGATACTTTTAAGGTTCGTGACTTGATGGCGGATCGGGGATGGGGCTTCACAAGCCGTTTTCGTTTGGCAGTTCGTTACCATCCCCGACGCTTAGGGGCGTTTCGTGTCCACGATCAAGGATACCGTCGGTATGCCCGTAAACCCTGACTTCAGGAACATTTTACTTGGTTATTTTTAATCTGTTG
>CAJTPR010000006.1:0-35449 GCA_910578275.1 uncultured Bacteroidales bacterium
TTTCCCGTGCCAGGCGCAAGCCGCGGCACGGGAAAGGCGGGATTCGTCGGGATTTGCCGAAATGCTACAGGATGATTTCCTTTTCGCAATGACGTTCGGCGAAACGTTCCAGTCGGAATCGGGGAATGCCCAAGGCCATGCCGGCGAAGATCTTGAGTTTCTTTAAGTCCAGGAGCCTGGCAATCGCTTGTTTCTTGTCTTGGGGAATGGCGGAAAGGACGAAGCCCGTGTAGAATTGCGCGATACCGAGGGATTCGGCCATCAGGGAGGCGTTCTGATAGGCGAGGTTGCAGTCTTCGCGGCCGAAGCGGCTGTCGGCGGGGGCGCAGAAAAACAACACGGTCTTGGCCTCATGCAGGACAGGGTCTTTTTTCTTTTCGTGAAGTGCCCGGTGCATGGCCTTGAGTTTGGGAATCATGGCGTAGACAGAGGCCAGTTTCTTGTGCAGCAGGCATTTGATAAAGGGATTTTCCAACAGGTGCGCCTTGCTTGCGAACGTATCGACGGTGAGGGTCGAAATGGCGCGGATCATCTTGGGATCCGTCACGGCAATGATCCGCACGTTGCGTGAGTTTTGCGCCGTGGGGGCGGCATAGGCCGCCTCGATGACGGAACGCAATTTGTCCTGAGGGATTTCCTGGGACGAAAACGCGCGGTTGCTGTGGCGCGCCTTCATCAAAAGCATCAGTTGCCCGGGGTCGGGCAGTTCTTCCAAGGAATAGCCGTGTACCTTGGATTCGGGAAAGTCGGGATGGAGCACGGTCCGGGGCGGGCAGGCGGCCGCGCATTGGCCGCAACCGATGCAATGTTTTTCGTCGTCCACGGTCATGACCGTTCCCTGCAGCGAGAATATGCCGGAGGGACAGAGCTGTTCGCAGCGGCGACAGCGTATGCATGTCTTTTCGTTTATCCTTATCTGCCTTTCCATGACAAAGGTTTGGTGAAGAAATGAAAAAAGGCTTTCCCGGATTCCGGGAAAGCCTCAGGAAAGGAATTTCGACTAGGCGAGTTCGTGGATGACCAGGCCGGAACGCAACTTGGGTTCGAACCAGGTGGTCTTGGGAGGCATGATGTTGCCGCTGTCGGCGATGTTGATGAGTTGTGTCATCGAAACGGGATACATGGCGAAGGCCACTTTCATTTCACCGCTGTCCACACGACGTTCCAGTTCGCCGAGTCCTCGGATGCCGCCTACGAAGTCGATGCGCTTGTCGGTTCTCAGGTCTTTGATGCCCAAGATGTTGTCGAGTACCAGGTTCGACAATATCGTCACGTCCAATACGCCGATGGGGTCGTTGTCGTCGTAGGTGCCTTGCTTGGCTTGCAGGCAGTACCATTTTCCGTCCAGATACATGCCGAACTCGTGCAACTTGGAGGGCGTGAAGATGCCCGTTCCCGTTTCCTTCACGTCGAAGTCCTTGCCGAGCTTTTCGAGGAACTGGGCGGAAGTGAGACCGTTGAGGTCTTTCACGACACGGTTGTAGTCGATGATCTTCAATTGGTTTTCGGGGAAGATCACGGCCATGAAGTAGTTGTATTCTTCCTTGCCCGTGTGGCCGGGATTTTGCGAACGTTTTTCCTTGCCTACCAAGGCGGCCGCGGCGGTACGGTGATGTCCGTCGGCCACGTAGAGATAGGGAACGTCCTTGTCGAAGATTTCGACCAGGCGGGCGATTTCCTTCTTGTCGTCGATTACCCAGAACTGGTGGCGGAAGCCGTCTTCCTTGGCCACGAAGTCGTAAAGGGGCTTTTCGGCCGTTTTCCTGGCCACGATCTCGTCGATTTCCTTCTTGGCCGGATAGGCGAAGAATACCGGTTCCACGTTGGCGTTGGTGATGCGCACATGGATCATGCGGTCTTCTTCCTTGTCCTTGCGGGTAAGCTCGTGTTTCTTGATGATGTTGTTGAAGTAGTCGTCGATATGGCAGCAGGCTACCAGTCCGTACTGGGTGCGGCCGTCCATCGTCTGGGCGTAGACGTAGATCTTTTCTTCGGAGTCTTGTACCAGCCAGCCGTTTTTCTTGAACATTCCGTAGTTTTCGACCACTTTGTCGTAAACGGCCTGTGCGTGTTCGTCGGTGCCTTGGGGCAGGTCGATTTCGGCCTTGGTCACGCGCAAGAGCGAGTATTCGTTTCCGGAAGCTTCCTTGCGGGCTTCTTCGGAGTTGAGCACGTCGTAGGGACGGCTCGCCAGTTTTTCAACGATGTCGACGGGAGGCCTGAAGCCTTTGAACGGTTTGATGATAGACATATCTTTAAGATTTTTTGATTGTTTTACATGGTTTCATGCCTTGCGGGCAAAACTTCCAAAGGTACGAAAAATGCGCGAACCTCAGGCCATGACGGGCAAGGTGCCATATTTTCCGGCGTATTCCATCATCTGCCGCGCGAAATCGTCGGGATAGGAAATTTCCACATCCGAAAGGTTCCCGTCCTTGTCGTAGACGGGCTTCAAATCGGGATTCACGAAACCGCCGTAGGGTGCCAGGTTCAATTTGCGATAGCGTTCGAGCACTTCCCGGTGCAAGGCGGCATCCACTTTCACGCCGTAGGTTTCCACCAGATCCCGTCCGGCCTGGTAGTCGCCTTCCGACTTGATGCGCTGCACTTCCGAAAGCAGTTCGGCGAACAGGTCGCGCAGGCCTGCGTAGTCGTTGACCTTGAAATAGGTCTTGCCGTCCTTGACCGCCTTTTCGATGATATTCCGCGGCAACCCCCTTTCGTAGGTCCAATGAGCGATCATGCAACGGTTGCGCATGTGCGATTCCTCGATTTCCTTGCCTTGTTCCACACGTACCAGCTGCGTCATGAGCCCGTTCCGGATATAGGCGTCGTATTCGGCCTTGGCCGCTTCCTTGTCGGGCATCAGGCCCAATTCCTGCATCTTGTCGTCCATCATGTAGTAAAGGGCGAAAAGGTCGGCGCGGGCTTCTTCCAACGTGGAAGCATAGCTTTTGAGGGATTCGGATGTCACGCCGTCCAGCAGTTTGCCTGAACCGTGGCCGAGGCATTCGTGCAAGTCGGTGTGCAGCTTGTCGCCCAATGTGGCGTTCGCCTTGGCACGGTCTATTTCTTCCTGGCTGAACGCGAATTCCTGCAACATGCCGCCCAGTTCCTTGGCGCTCTTGTCGTAGGCGTCGGTGAGGTTCTCTATCGTTACCGACTTGGAGCCGTGGTCGCGACGGATCCAGTCGGCGTTGGGCAGGTTGATCCCGATGGGCGGGGTCGGGAAGCAGTCTCCGCCCAGTTGCACGACGGTAATCACCTTGGCGCTGACGCCTTTCACCTTTTCTTTCTTGAAGCGCTTGTCCACGGGCGAATGGTCTTCGAACCATTGGGCGTTGGCGCTGATGATTTCGGTGCGGCGCGTGGCCGGTCCGTTCTTGAAATCGGCCAAGGCCTCCCAACTGGCCTTGATGCCGAGCGGGTCGCCGTAGGTTTCGATGAAACCGTTGTTGTAGTCGGTGAACCCATGGCAGTCTTGGGTCCAAAGCACGTTGTATTTGTCCCAGAGTTCGAGGTCGCCGGTCTTGTAATATTCTATCAGGGTCTCGATATGCTCTTTCTGCTGCGCGGATTCGGCCACGGCGGCGGCTTTTCCGAGCCAAAGGACGATTTTTTCAAGGGCTTGCGAATACAGCCCGCCGATACGGCAGACATCTTCTTTCAATTGTCCGTTTTCCTTGACAAGGCGGCTGTTCAAGCCATAGGAGAGGGGGCGTTCGGCGGCATGGGGGTGGCTTTGCTCGTGATCCTTCCGTCGCCTTTCGTAAAATGCTTCGGCCTCTTGGGTGCTTGTGCCTTGGTAGTAGTTGCAGGCCGAACCTTCCACCAGACCTTTTTCGGGATCAAGATTGATGCGCTTGGGGGCGATTCCGGCATCGAACAACTGCCGGGCGAGGAAGTCGGCCAGCGAAGCCTTGTCGGCCAGCGGCTTGCCTTGGGGGCAGGATTCCAGTTGCCGGAGAAGGTCGTCCAGGACGGAAGATTCGATGCAGGCATGCAGGAATTCCTTGGAAAATCCGGGGCGGAACTTGTCACAGCCGTAGTGATGGTGGATACCGTTGCTGAACCAGAACCGCTTGAGGTAGATTTCGAACTGGCGGAAGTCTTCGGTATCCCGGTTCCCCGGAAAAGTCTTGTAAATGGCCTCCAACGCCCTTTTTATAAGGAGGTTGTAGCGGTAGTTCTGGGCAAAGAGGATGTCGCGTCCGAAATTGGCGGCCTGGCTCAGGCAATAGAGCAGTTCCTTTTGCCGTAGCGGCAGCGACTCCCAGCCGGGAACGCGGAAACGCATCACTTTGAGGTCGGCGAAGCGGTCGATGGTATATCGGAAGTTTTCTTCTGCTGGAGTTTCCATAGGGATGGTTTTGTCTTCGGGGCGGGCAAAAATAGTATGAATTTCCAATCTTTTTCGTACTTTCGCGTCGTTATCGGAAGCCCGATTTCGGACTCGTAGTTCAATGGATAGAATTTCAGATTCCGGTTCTGACGATAGGGGTTCGACTCCCCTCGAGTTCACTGCCTGAAAGGCTCCCGAAGGACGGGGCGACACTTTCCAGTGTCGCCCCGTCCTTTTTTCAATATGAGGCGGCCGTCTGTCCTTATGCTTGAGTCCTTATTGCCGCTTTTTGTCATCCTGCCGGTTCACATGATTCCGGATGGGACTGCAACCGGTCGGCCGCTTCGAGGGAGCCGCCGACCGGAAAAACGACGTTTCCGCAGGTACGATATGGGATTGGCGTGTCAAAGCGACCTGGCGATGACGGGAGAGGCGGCGAGGGGGAAACTCCTATGCCGTCTCGCCGCCATTCCTTGCCTATAAGGTGGATATGAAATTGTAGGTCGCGCTCACGATACCTCCCAGCAGTATCCCTGCCAGGCAAACCGTCATCGCGATGCGGCTGCCGGCATCCGACTTGAATGCAGGAAGCGGGTGCTCGTTGGGATTGATGAACATGGCCTTGACGACAAGCAGGTAGTAGTAGAGCGAGACGATGGTGTTGAGCAAGGCGATGAACACCAGGACGTAGAAGCCTTGCTGCGCGGCGGCGGCGAAGATGAAGAACTTGCTGAAAAAGCCCGCAAACGGAGGAATGCCGGCCAAGGAGAACAAGGCGAACATCATAAGCACGGCCAGTTTGGGGTTGGTCTTGTACAGGCCGTCGTAGGCGCTTATGCGCGTGCCTCCGCCATGATGTTCCACCAAGGCGGCGATACCGAAAGCGGCCAGGTTGGCGAACATGTACACCAACAGATAGTATAAGACGCCCGTCTGTCCGTACGGGGTGGCGGCCACCACGCCCAGGATCACGTAGCCCGCCTGCGAGATGGAAGAATAGGCCAGGAAGCGTTTGATGTCCTTTTGCCTGATGGCGAAAAGGTTGGCGATGGTGATGCTCAGGATCGTCAGTACGTAGAGCACCGGACGCCAGCTTTCGGCCATCAGGCCGAACACCTTGACGAAAATCAGGAACAAGGAGACGGCCGCCGCCGTCTTGGAAACCACCGAAAGGTAGGCGCTCACATGCGTGGGGGCGCCTTGGTAGACATCGGCCGTCCAAGAGTGATAGGGAACCAACGACATCTTGAAGAACAGGCCCGTGGCGAAGAAGACCAGTCCGGCGATTTGCAAGGGCGTGCCGGAGAGCGTTCGAGGCAGGTCTTCGAAATAGAGCGTTCCGCATCCTCCGTAGAGCAACGAGATGCCGAACAGGGAAATGCCGCCGGCGAAAGCCGCGTTGAGGATGAACTTGGCTCCGGCTTCGGCGGAGATTTCCGATTTCTTGTCGTAGGCCACCATGCAGGCCAAGGGTATGGAGGCCAGTTCGAATCCGATGAAGAACATGAGGAAATGACCGGAGGAAACCATGAAGTGCATGCCCAGCAAGGTATTGAGCATGAGGTAATAGAATTCTCCCTTGGCAATCTCGTGGTCGCTGTCCAGCCATTTTCGGGCAAAGAGGAATACCAGCAGCGTTCCCGTGCCCATGATCGCCTTCACCGCCGAAGTGAAAGGCGAGGTGAAGTACATGCCCCCGAAAGCCGTTCCCGCTTCCTGCGGCAGGCAGCAGAAGACGACCTGGGCCAGAAGCAGCAGGCAGGCGAGGGGGGGCAAGGCCTTGCGGGCCTTGCCGGGCGCGCACAAGTCGAACAGGAAAAGAAACAAGATGACGATGGTCAGGAAAAGTTCGTCGCGCAGTATCAGGAAATTGGAAAAGTCCATCTTTTCAACCTTTAAATGAGTTCTCGACAAATTACAAAGCGGCCACGTTCAGCCTATCCACGATGGGGAAGAGCGCCTGTCCGATCCATTCGGTGATCCAGCCCGGAAAAAGGCCGATGGCGGCAATGGCCGTGATGAGCACCACCACGGGGAAACGTTCGAACCAGACGGCGTCCTTGAGCTCGAGGTGCCTGGGGTCGTGCACCGGCCCGTAGAGGATTTTCCCTACCACGCGCAGGATATACACGGCAGTGATCACGATGGAAGTTACCGCTACCAACGTAAGCACGCGGCGGAAGGTATCGGCATGCTGGAAAGAGCCGACGAAGACGTTCATCTCGGCGACGAAGCCGCTCAGGCCGGGCAATCCCAACGAGGCCAGACCGGCAATGACATAGGAAACGCCCAGGAAAGGAACGATTTTCATCAAGCCGCCCATTTCCCGTATGTCGCGGGTGTGCGTCCTGCCGTAGATCATCCCGATCAGGGCGAAGAAAAGGGCGGTCATCAACCCGTGGGAAAGCATCTGCACGATCGCGCCCGTCATGGCGGTGGTGTTCATCATCAGCAGGGCGAACAGGACAAGCCCGCAGTGGCTTACCGAAGAATAGGCGTTGATGTATTTGAGGTCTTTCTGCACGCAGGCCGAGAAAGCGCCGTAGACCACGCTGATGCCGGTAAGGAGCAGGAATATCCAGCCCAGTTCGTTGGCGGCTTCCGGCATGAGGAACATCGCCACGCGGAAGCATCCGTAGCCGCCCAGTTTCATCAATACGCCCGCATGCAGCATGGAAACCGCCGTCGGCGCGGAGGCATGACCGTCGGGGCTCCATGTGTGGAAAGGAAAGAGCGCTCCCAGGATGCCGAATCCGATGAACACGAAAGGAAAGAAATAACGTTGCAGCACCACGGGGATGGACGAGCGGGACATGGTCATGATGTCCATGCTTTGCGCGCCCGAACTGAAGTAGACGCCCAGTATGCCCAGCAACAGCAAGGCCGAACCGCCCATGAGCATGAGCGTGAGTTTCATGGCCGACCGTTCCTTGTTTCCGCTTCCCCACACGCCGATCAAGAGGTACATGGGAATGAGGGCCACTTCGTAGAACATGAACATGGTGAACAGGTCGAGCGAGATGAAGAATCCGAACACGCCGATGGAAAGCAGGCAGAACCACATGAAGTATTCCTTGGGCATGGGGTCGATGTTCCAGGAGGTGAACGTCCCGGTGAAGACGATGATGGCCGAAAGCAGGATCATCAGCACCGAAATCCCGTCCACGCCTACGCTGTAGGAAATGTTCCATGCCGGGAACCAGGAAAAGGAGGCGGTGAAGAGCATGGTTCCGGTGTTACCCGACTGCCGTTCCCCCAAAAAGAGGAAGCAAAGCACGGCGGCGGCCGCCAGCAGCAAGGATGCTCCCGTGGCGCTCACCAGGAGAACCTGTTTCCGGCTTTTGGCCAGGAACAGCCCGGATAGCATGAGAACCGGAATCAATACGAAGACGGATAAGAGGTTCATTCTTGTATGTTTTCTAAGCAGGGTTAAACAAACAGGTTATCGGAGCAATATCCACAAGGTCAGCAGCAGGCATCCGCTAATGACAAGGAGCGCATAGGATTGCAAACTGCCGTTCTGCATCCAGCGGAAAGCCAGGTTGCCCTTGCCGGCGAGGGAGGCGATGCCTTCGAGGCTGCCGTCGATGACGTGGCGGTCGAACCAGGCCAAAGGCTTGGAGATACAGCGGAATATGATCTTGTGGGTGATGAACTGGTAGACCTCGTCGATATAGAAACGATGCTTGGCGGCCTTGTGCCAAGGGCCGAAGAAACGTTCCATCTTGGCCGGAATCCGGCTGTCGCCCTTACGGTAGAGGCAACGAGCGCAGAAGATGGCAAGCAGTGCCACGAGCACGCTGACCGTGGCGACATTGAGTTCCAGATGAATGAGATATGGCGTACCGTCGCTGCTGACCAGTTTGCCGAAAGGAACGAATCCCGCAAGGACGGTCACCAAGGCAAGGAAAAGCAGCGGGGCGGTCATGCTGGACGGAGCTTCGTGCAAGGGATGCCCGTGCGGGGCGGGTTTCCCCCAGAAGATGTTGTAGTAGAGGCGGAACATGTAGAAAGCCGTGAGGCCGGCGATGAGGAGCATGGCCGTACCCAGGAAAGGCGAGAACATGAACGTGGCCGAGAGGATCTCGTCCTTGCTGAAGAATCCCGAAAGGGGAGGAATGCCCGCGATAGCCAGGCAGGCCACGAGGAACGTGATGTGCGTGACGGGCATGTGCTTGCGCAAACCGCCCATTTCCGCCATCTCGTTGCTGTGCACGGTGTGGATGATGGCTCCCGCGCCCAGGAAGAGCAGGGCCTTGAACATGGCATGGGTGAAGAGGTGGAACATGGAGGCCATGTAGCCCAGGCCTTCGTGTCCTTCCATTCCCGAAACGCCCAATGCGACGAGCATGAAGCCGATCTGGGATATGGTGGAGAACGCCAGCACGCGCTTGATGTCAGTCTGCACGCAAGCCACGATGGCCGCGTAGAGTGCGGTGAAAGCGGCCACATAGGCTATGCCGTGCAGGATCCCAGGCGTGAAGAAATAGTAGACGGGAAAGAGCCTGGCTACCAGGAAAACGCCGGCCACCACCATCGTGGCCGCGTGGATAAGGGCCGAAACGGGCGTGGGGCCTTCCATGGCGTCGGGCAGCCATATATGCAAGGGAAACATGGCGCTTTTACCCGCCGCGCCGATGAAGATGAGTCCCATGGCCCATGAAAGGACGGCGCCGCCCAGGAAAGTCTTGCCCGCCGCATGGGCGAAGATGCCGGCTTCACCGCTGCAAAGCAGGCTGAAGTCGAACGTCTTGGTGTAGTAGGAAAGCAACAGGATGCCCATGAGGAAGAACATGTCGGCGAAGCGGGTCACGATGAAAGCCTTCTTGGAAGCCGCCACCGCTTCGGGCTTCGTGTAGTAGAATCCGATGAGCAGATAGGACGAAACGCCCACCAGCTCCCAGAAGATGTACATCTGGAAGATGTTGGTAGCGACCACCAGCCCGCACATCGAGAAGGTGAAAAGTCCCAGGAAGGCGTAATAGCGTTGGAATCCCTTTTCTCCTTCCATGTAGCCGAGGCTGTAGACATGTACCATGAGCGACACGGTGGTGATGACCACCAGCATCATCACCGAGATGGGGTCGAGCAGGATGCCCAGGTCGATGTGCAGGTACTCGGTGAAGCGCATCCATTCCAGACGGAAAGGTTGCAGGCTCTGGCGGACACCCTCCACGCGGGGCAGCGAAAAATATTGCCATGCCGTGCCGTAGGCCAGAAGCGCGGCGGCCGCCAGCAAGGCCGTGTTCACGTATCCGGCGGATTTGCCTTTGAGGCGGGTGCCTCCCGCACCGGCAAAGAAAAAACCCGACAAGGGCAGCAACAAGATGAGAACCGAGTATTCCATTATTCTTTGAGCTTTTCCAAGTTGCGTGTTTCCACGTTTTTGATGTTACGGTAAATGTTGATGATGATGGCAATGGCCACCGCCGTCTCGGCGGCCGAGACGCCGATCGAGAACAAGGTGAAGAACATGCCCTCCAGACGGCCGGGATAGAGGAAACGGTTGAACACCGCGAAGTTTATGTCGGTGGAGGTGAGCACCAGCTCGATTGAAATGAGCGTGGCGATGAGGCTCTTTCTGGTTATAAAGCCGTAAAGGCCGGCGAAAAACATGATGGAAGAGACGATCAGGTAAAATTCCATCGAGACGACGGGTTCCATATCCGTTTTGTTTTTGTGTTAAAGACGTTGTTCGACTAACTGCGTTTGCGGGCGATGACCAAGGCGCCCGCCATGCAGGCGAGCAGCAGGAGGCTCATCACCTCGAAGGGCAGGAGATAGTGGTATTTTTCCGTCCCCATCAATGTACGGCCTATCGTCTTCATGCTGATTTCGGCGTCCATGGGCAGGTCGGTCTGCGGCCAGGTGTTGGTTATCAGCAGGAAACTTACCAGCGCGATGCCCCCTATCGTGGCCGATAACGCCAGCCAGCGGCGCAGGCTGAACATGGGGGAGGCGTTTTCGCAGTCGGTATCGGTAAGCAGGATGGAGAAAACGTACAGGATGATGACCCCGCCGGCATAGACGAGCAATTGCACGGCTCCCAGAAACGAGTAGTTAAGGAAGAAGTACAGGCCGGCCGTGGCGAAGAGCACGAAAAGCAGGTAGGTGGCCGCATGCAAGATACGGCGCGTGCGGACGGCCATGATCGAGAAAACGGCGATCACTGCCGCCAACAAACCGAAAATGATTCTGAGGATAAGTACGTTCTGCATGGTGGATTATTCCGGTTTTGCGGGGTTAGTATTCATGCCGTCGGGTCCTTGCGGCGTTTTCGTCTTGGGCAGGAGGCTCGAACCGGGCCTGTTGAGCGTCAAAAGCAGTTTTTCGCGCGTGAACACGGCGTTTTCGTATTTGTTGGTGAACCGGATGGCCTGATGCGGGCAAGTACGCACGCACAATTCGCAAAACAGGCAGCGTCCCAGGTCGTAATGATAGGCTTCGAGAACCTTTTCCGGCTTGCCTTCGGCATTCGTTACGGTGCGGCTTTCGACGCGGATGGTCCCGTTGGGACAGTTCATCTGGCAAATTCCGCAGGCGACGCAATGATGGCGGTTGTCGTCGGTATGGATCATTTCCAGGCGGCCGCGGAACTGTGCGGCGATATGGAGGCTGCCTCTCTTTTCGGGATAGAGCTCGGTGGTCTTCTTGCGGAAGAACACTTTCAACGTGGTCTTCATGCCCGCAAGGAGCGACTTGAGGGCGATAAAAAAATCGGAGAAATATCTTATGAAAGAGTTCATGGTGCGGAGTGGTTTAAAAATGCCAGCCCAAGGCCACGATGACCACCATGGCGATGAGGTTGACGAGATTCAACGGCAGCAGGTATTTCCATTCGAGGTGGATGAGCTGGTCGATACGCAAGCGGGGAAACGTCCATTTGAACCACATGATGACGAACACCATCAGCGCGCTCTTGCCCAGGAACCAGAACAGGGAGGGGATGTAGTCCATGATACGGTTGAATCCGTCCAGGCCGGGAATGTGCAGCGGCATCCAGCCGCCCAGGAAGACCGTGGTGGCGATGGCGGCCACGATGAACATGTTCACGAACTCGGCCACGTAATAGAATCCGAAATGCATGCCCGAATATTCGGTATGATAGCCGGCGGTCAGTTCGCTTTCGGCCTCGGGCAAGTCGAACGGACCGCGGTTGGTCTCGGCCGTTCCGGCGATGAGATAGACGATGAACGCGATGCAGGCGGGAATGTGCCCCTTGAAGATGAACCACAGGTCGCCTTGGGCTTCCACTAACCTGGAAATCTGCATCGTGCCGGCCAGTACGACCATGGTCAGGATGCTCAATCCGATGGAAAGTTCGTAACTGATCATCTGCGCCCCGCTGCGCATGGCCCCGATAAGGGAGAACTTGTTGTTGGACGACCAGCCCGCCAGCAGGATGCCCACGATGCCGATGGAAGAGGCGGCTATCATGAACAGGATGCCCACGTTGAAGTCGAGGATCTGCAGTCCTTTGGCAAACGGGATGCAGGCGAAGGCGAGCAAGGAGGCGATGATGACCAGGAACGGTGCCAGGTTGTGCAGGAATCTGTCCACATGCCGGATGGAGATGATTTCCTTGGTGATGATCTTCAACATGTCGGCCACGGTCTGTATCAGCCCCCACGGACCTACGCGGTTGGGCCCCAGGCGACATTGGAAGGCGGCGCACACCTTGCGTTCGGCCAGGATG
Organism: uncultured Bacteroidales bacterium; assembly: GCA_910578275.1. Classification (GTDB taxonomy): domain Bacteria; phylum Bacteroidota; class Bacteroidia; order Bacteroidales; family P3; genus Pullibacteroides. The sequence goes on from CAJTPR010000006.1 coordinate 12,039, forward strand.
AGCACGAGGGCGAAGACCGCGTACACGGCCAGAAGCAGCACGCCGATGATGACGCATTCCACGGCGATGGCTCCCGCCTCCGGCATGATGCGGCGCAAGCCTTCGTCGATCCATGTGGTAACAACGCTAAAATCGAACATTTTACGGTCGTTTTATAAGATTTGCATTAACGGTCGATGTCGGGAACCACGTAGTCTAACGAGGCTCCGATGGCGATCAGGTCGGCGATCTTGTTTCCCTTGGCCAATGTCTCGATGACCGAAACCAAAGGCAGGCAAGGGGGGCGGAACTTGAGACGCCAGGGGTATTTCTCGCCCCGGCTTTCGATGAACACGCCGAATTCGCCCCTTGCCGTTTCCACGCTCTTGAAGAAACGTCCTTCGGGCAACTTGATGACGGGCTTGGTCTTGGCGCAATGGTCGCCTTGGGGTATCTTGTCCAGCAACTGTTCGATGATGGACAAGGACTGGCTGATTTCCTCCATCCTTACCAGGTAACGGTCCAGGCAGTCGCCCTCGTACCGGAGCACTTCCTTGAAAAGCACTTCCTCGTATATGCTGTAGGGCTTGTGCTTGCGCAGGTCGCAGGCCAGTCCGCTGGCGCGAGCCGTGGGGCCGGTCACGCCGAAAGAAAGCGCCTGTTCCTTGCTCAAAAGGCCGATACCTTGGGAACGTTGCCTGAAAATCACGTTGTTGGTAAAAACCTGATGATATTCGTCGAGGACGGTGGGCAGGTATTCGACGAACTCCCTCGTCTTTTTGATGAAATCGGGGTGCAGGTCGCGGGCTACGCCGCCGATGACGTTGTAGTTCTGGATGAGCCGTCCGCCGGTGGTGGCTTCGAAGATGTCCAGTATCTTTTCACGGTCGCGGAAACCGTAGAAGAACGGCGTGAGCGCACCCAAGTCCATGCAGAACGTGGCATAGAAGAGCAGGTGCGACTGGATTCGGCTCAATTCGTCCATCAGCACGCGGATGTATTGGGCCCTGCGCGGCACTTCCAGGCCCAAGGCCTCTTCGATGCAGGCGCACAAGGCATGGCGGTTCTGATGGGCGGAGAGGTAGTCGAGACGGTCGGTCATGGCCAACGTCTGCGGGTAGGTCATGCTTTCGCACATCTTCTCGATGCCCCGGTGGATATAGCCGCAATGCACGTCCACTTTCTTCACCATCTCGCCTTGCAGCGAGACCTGGAAGTGCAATACACCGTGGGTGGCCGGGTGCTGGGGGCCGATGTTCACCACGTATTCGTCTTTGTCGAACACCGCATGGTCTTCCTTTTCGGTCTTGCCGTCGTGTTCCACGAAAACGGAGGTGTCGTCGGGCAGGTTTTCGGCTTCCAGTCTGAGCGGATTGGACGAAGGGTCGTAATCCTTGCGCAAGGGAAAGCCCACGTGGTCGCTGCGCAGGAAAAGACGACGCATGTCGGGATGGCCGATGAAACGGATGCCGAAAAAGTCGAACACTTCGCGTTCGTAGAAATTGGCGATGGCCCAGAGGTGCGAAAGCGTGGGCAATTCGGGCTTTTCGCGGCTTTCGGCTTGGCATTCGATGACCAGGGAGTGCTTGTGCCGCGTGGAATACAGGCGATAGATCACCCCCGGCTTTTCACCGAAATCCATGCCGATGAGGTCCTCGAGGTAGTCGAACCGCATCGAATCGTGGTCGTGCAGGGGCTGTATCAGGCGGGCCAGTTCCCCGGCTTGCAAACCTACTTGCAAGGGCGCGTTTTCTTTTTCCTGTTCTTGGAAAACGGCGTTCGGGCAGATTTCCCGGATAAGGGCTTTAAGCGTACTCATGGCGTTTCTGAAAGACGGGCGTTATTCTTTGTCTTGGTATTTGCCGGCCAAGACGGGCATTTCTTCGGGACGAATGTCGGGCAGGCGGTGGCTCTTGGGTTCCTTCCTGTTGACCTCGCCGAAAAAGCGTTCCACCTTTACCTTGCGTTGCAGCTGCATCATGCCGTATAACAGGGCTTCGGGCCGTGGCGGACAGCCGGGAACATACACGTCCACGGGAATGATCTTGTCCACGCCTTGTACCACGTTGTACGATTTGGTGAACGGGCCGCCGCTGATGGCGCAACTTCCCATGGCGATGACGTATTTGGGGTCGGCCATCTGTTCGTAAAGGCGGTAGAGCACGGGAGCCATCTTGTTGACGATGGTTCCGGCCACCATGATCATGTCGGCCTGTCGCGGACTGGCGCGCGCCACTTCGAACCCGAACCGGGCAAAATCGTAGCGGGCCGCGCCCACGCTCATGAACTCGATGCCGCAGCAACTGGTGGCGAACGTCAGCGGCCAAAGCGAATTGGAACGTCCCCAGTTGATAAGCTGGTCGAGGTTTCCTGCTATGACGCCCACGCCGTTCTTGCGCAGGGTCTCGATGTATTCGTTGTCGTTGAATTCATCGTAGGGGAAGGCTTTGATTTCGGGTCTTCTCATTTCCATTCCAAGGCTCCTTTCTTCCATGCGTAGGCTAATCCGAGGGTCAGCACCACCAGAAAAAACAAGACGGTATAAAGCGCCGCCATGCCCATTTCCTTGGCGATCACCGCCCAAGGGAAAAGGAAGACGGCTTCCACGTCGAACATGAGGAAAAGCAGGGCGAAAAGGTAGTAACCTGCCCTGAATTGCATCCAGCTGCGGCCGCGCGTGGGCACGCCGCATTCGTAGGCTTCTTCTTTCAACGGGTTGTAGGAACGGGGACTTAGCCAGACGCCGAAGCCCCAACCGGCGCACACGAGGGCGACGGCGGTCAACAGCACGACCAAAAGCAACAACAGGTTTGTCATGGCATTTACGATTTATGGGCTGTCTTAAAGTAAATATAAGAGTCATATCTATAATGCGATACGGCTCTTCCGGCCAGTTCGGCGCGCGGCAAAGGTCGGCAAAGTTTTTGAAAAAATGAAATACGGGACATTGATACTGTGTAATATGGTTTTCTTTCGTCCTTTTGCGCAAAGGAGAAAAATTCCTATCTTTACGATGTTGAACTTTTTTACCAAACAATCACATCGGCATTATTGAAACAAGACATTAGTTAACATGAAAAACAAAAAGAACATGAAAACGATCGGATGTTCCGTTTGCATCGGAATGTTTCTTTCCGGAATGCTTTTTTCGCATGCGCAAATCAAGGTGACCGGCGACGGGGGCGTCAAGATGGGTGTGCCGCCGACTTCGGAGGTATCGGGTACTTCATGGCGGCTGCCTGAGAAAGGCTTGGAAGTGAATTTGGGCGAGATACGCCTGTATGCCGCCAATGGCGCGGGCATGTTTTTCAAAGGCGTTTCCGCACCCAAGCGTACTGCGGCGATAGATGTCGGAGGTCCGATAGTCGGCACGGTTAGCCCGAAAGAATATGCGGTCCTTACCGGGACGAGTCTGCAGATAGGCTTGAGTAATTCGTTGGTTTGGGCGGTGAATACGCAATCCTTGTATTCGGCAACCTCTATCCGTCAGGGCTCGGATCGCCGGATGAAGCAGTCGGTTCGTCCCATTGTCGATGCCAAAAGCTATGTCATGCGTTTGCAACCGGTGACATACGACTTGCTACCCCGGGAGGGATTCAACGGGGATTCGGCCGAGCTGAAGAACAAGGCCGGCTTTATAGCCCAGGATGTGCTGGAGGTTTTGCCGGGTGCCGTGGGCTATATGGAGGAAATAGATCGTTATTCTTTGGATTACAGTCATTTCATACCCTATCTCACGCAAACCGTACAGGAACAGGAGCACGAGATACAGATGCTCAAGGATCAGTTGCGTGAAAGCGAGGAACGGTTGCGTAACATCGAGGAACGGTTGCGTAACATCGAGGAACGTCTATACCTGCACCTTGGCGAACAAGGCGGCAACGGCATCATGCGGGTCGACAGGCCGGAAGAAAACGACGACAAGGAGGCAGAGGAAACGAAGTCCCTTCGCGCGAAATTGTATCAGAATGCGCCCAATCCGGTCAAGGAAAGCACGCTTGTCCGTTATGAATTGCCTGATGAAAGGCAAGCCGAACTGGTCATCAGCTCGGTCAACGGCCAAGTGGTGAGAACGTGTCCGCTTCCCCGTCAAAGAGGGGCGGGGGAGATTGAGATTCCCGCCCGAGTCTTGGGCGCGGGGGTTTATAACTGCAGTCTTTTCGTCGGCAAGATACGGGTGGATACCAAACGTATGGTCGTTACCGACTAAAAAGAGGATGAGGGCTTGCCGGTATTCCTGCCGGAGGTCGGCAAGCCGACGGAAAAAAACTTGCAGCCGGTCCTTGCGAGGGACAGGCCGATGGTCTGACGAAAAAAGAAAATCCATGAAAAAGATGACGGAAAGAGCCCGTAGCGGCTTGTCGATGCTATGCGGAATGCTGGCTTGCCTGTTCTTGTGTTTTCCCGCAAGGGGTCAGTTATCGACGGTGGTGATCGGGGAGGTGATGTACGACCATCCGTTGTACGACAACGAGCCGCTTGCCCCTGGCCTGGAGGGCGAATTCATGTCCCTGTATAATTATGGGGAGGAAGAGGTGGATATAAGCGGTTGGCGCATAATGGTCGTTTCCTTGGCAACGGCAAACCGCGTGCAATACGGCTATCGGTTTCCGGCCAATACGGTCCTTGCCGCATCCGGTTTGGTGGTGATAGCCTCCCGCAAGCCTTTGTCCGTGTTCGACGTGGGGAGATTCTACGGGCAGGAACTGCCCGATTCGGCAGGTGTCGGGGTGCTTTATACGAGCACGATGGCATATCCCGACACAAAAAGCCGTGTCGTTTTGTACGACGAACGAAACCAAGTGCAGGATATGTTGGTCTATGACGGCATGTCGGCGGCAGCACCAGGCGAGGCGTTTTTGCGCGCCACCAACATGGTGGATTCCGACCGGCCTTTAAAGGAAACGGCGTCTATCCGTCGGGAGAGGATCGTTGAAGAGGAAGGCGTACGGGTTATCTCGCGCGATGATTATTTGCTTGCGGATTCGGGCAACACCGTGCTCCTGTTCAATTATCTTCCAGTCGAATATTCCTATACGTCACCTTCCTCTCTCATCAAGATGTGGCTGTCCGAAGACTTGCGCCTTGACGGTTCGCAAACGGGAAACAACGACTACAGGGGCAGGAATATCGTGTCGAGCCAGGTAATCGAGCGCGGTAAGACCGTCTATTGGGCGGAAGAGGAAATCACCATGGGGCCCGGTTTCGAAGTCAAGGCAGGGGCGGAATTCGAGGCCGGTGTGATGAGGGACAGCGTGCATCTGGTGAGTTTTATGACGTATAATCTGAAAGGGAGAAGCAACCATTACGTGAAGCACGCGCAGCTTGTCAAAAACAGCAAAGCGGATGTGGTGGCAATCCAGGAACTGCGAGGCGACAGGAAGTACAAGATACTGAAAGAGGAAAGCGGATATAGCGCCAAATGGGTTAGGACGATAGCGGATTACGGCATAGCCATGATGTGGAATCCTGAGTCAGTAGGAGAGCCTTTATGGATATGGAGCCGGTTGGTTTCGACCTATGACAAATGGTCTGAAATATGCCGGGCATTCATCGTGGCCGAATTCTGGGATTTCTGTTTCGTATCGACCCATCTCAGCCTGGAAAAGAGCGGCCGGAAAAGAATGGCCGAACTTATCTTGGACAACAAGATCGTGAAGGACTGCAAGAATAAGGGCAAGCCGGTTTACATAGCCGGGGACATGAATGAAAAACTTGGGTCTGATGACTCTAAGGCGATACCGAAATTTAGAGAAAAAGGTTTTGAAATATTGAACAATACTGAAAAAGTGCCAGATACCGAAAAATATGTGGATTCTACCCAGAAGGGCGGGAACATGATAGACCTGATATTGGAATACAATACGAATCCATATCATAAGACAATAAACCGGGGTGTACCCATGAACAAGGAGGAAAGGGAGCAGTTCTTCGAGGACAAGATATCCGACCATCTTCCGTATTTTGTGAAAGTCAAAATAAGATAAGAACATGAAGACAATACGTTTTAAGATATTGACGACAGCCTTGACGGTTCTCGCCTATTCATGTTGTTCGGAACCCCGACGCTACCCGCTTAGGGAAGTGGATAAATTGATGATTCCATATCAGATAGGGGATATTGTCCGTTATGTCGATGATAAAGGTCTTCCGGTCACATTGGTTGCCACGGAGATTCTGGATAAATGGGTGCCCGGCGAAGATGATGAATTGACTGGCAATTTACGTGATTTGACGGAGCATCGGACAGTAGTCCTCCGGTCGGAAAACGAAGAAATTCTTTGTATAGGAGTCAGTGGGAGAAAAAGGGGCGCCGAGGGAAGTGTGCGTGTGTGGGGCTTGGGTTTACATTTCAATTTTTGGATTATATACGATTCGAAAGGAGGTTTCATTGTGGACACTCAGTACAATTACGAGCATTTTGTACGTAAGTTTTTGACCTATGACAGCGTACTGATTAATAACCTTTTTTATTACGATGTGGCGATGCATGAGGAACGAGGCTTCGTTCGGCTAGATTCTGACCTGATCTACTACAATAAGACGCATGGAGTTTTGCAGTTAAGGGAGAATGAAAAAAAACTGTTCACGTTGGACACCGTCATCTTTGCCGGGGCCAGGTAAGGTGAGGGCCAAGTCGTGGAAACCCGAGGGCGGGAACATGATAGACCTGATATTGGAGTATAATACGAATCCATATCATAAGACAATAAACCGGGGTGTACCCATGAACAAGGAGGAAAGGGAGCAGTTCTTCGAGGACAAGATATCCGACCATTTGCCCTATGTAGTTAGAGTCAAAACCAGATAGAGTCATGAAAACGATACGCTTGATGATGTTGATGGTCGGTCTGTCCATCGTTTGTGTAGGATGCCATGGTATCATATATAATCGTCTTTCAAGGACGGATAGGGAAATGATTCCCTATCATATAGGGGACACGGTTCGTTTTGTCGATGAACGTGGCGAACGTGTGACCGTGGTCGCGACGGAGGAAGAACGCTCGTGGGATATTACTTCCGAAGAATTTACCGAACTGCAGGTAGAGCGCCTGACTGTGCGTCTGAAGTCGGATACAGGAAACCATTATATTCTTGTGTTTGTGGCAGGTCATGAAGCGAATGATGATACGCGACACATGGAAGTCTGGACTAATCAGGCGGGTGCGGATTTGCGGTATAGTTCAGGAGGTGAACTTGTAAATTATTACAACTCTATTGTTTATGATAGTGTGGTCATAGGAGGACGTGTCTATCACAATGTTGCTTGGGGAAACGGGCGCTCACCGGTTGGTTATAATGAAGGTTACTATAGCAAAACCCACGGGTTGCTGCAAATGCAGACGGATGGGAAAACGGTCTTCACGTTGGATACCGTCATCTTTGCCGGGGCCAGGTAAGGTGAGGGCCAAGTTGTGGAAACCCGAGGGCGGGAACATGATAGACCTGATATTGGAATATAATGAGAATCCAGGCCATAAGTTGATTGACCGAGGGATTCCTGTCCCTGAAAATCAATGGGGCGATTTTTCGGACAAGGATAAGATTTCCGACCATTTGCCCTATGTAGTCAGAGTCAAAACCAGATAGAGTCATGAAAAAGATACATTTGATAGTGTTGATCTTGTTCGCGATGTTGACGTTTTCGTGTGAGCGGGAACCTGTTCTCCATTATCTTTCGGAAAAGGACAGCCTGATGATTCCTTACCAGTTGGGGGATAAGATACATTTCACGAACCGGCAAGGAGACACGATTCGTTTCGATGTGGTCGAAGATGAGACGAGATGGGATGTCCGTCAAGGTGATTCCAAGGAACAATACCGGTATGTGGTGCTACGCAGACACGGTGGCCGTAACCGTTTCAGGCTGGAGTTGTTTGGACGACATGATAATCTTGACTGGGGCAACGGCCTTTTGAAAATTTTCGACTATGAGAACGATTGCATGGCGGAATGCCGGTTTAACGACAGAGTAGGATTCAGGGGTGGAATCACTTACGACACGTTGACGATAGGCGGAAAGGTCTATCGTGATGTTATTTCGTTTTCTGCTTTTCCAGGGGGTAGATTGTATTGGACGTATTATTATAATGCGGCAGATGGCCTATTGCAGGTAGAAGAAAGTCGATACGGCCGCCCTGAGGCAGAATCTGCGATTTCACGTATATGAAACAGATAAGACTATGAGAAAGATAACGAGGTTCATATTGACAGGCTGGGTGTCGGCGGTGATGCTCTGTTCGTGCGACATCTGCCGTTCAAGGGAAGAAGGCAGGGTTCGGTTTTCGGAAGGCCAAAGACATTTGGTTCCGTACAAAAAAGGTTCGGTAATCGGTTTTTCGGGTAAGAATGGAGAGTCCGTCGATTGGATTGTGACGGAAAAGGAGCGTGGTTGGTCGCATTGCGACATATTCGAAGAGGTGATGTGCAGCGATTATATCCTTTTTGAAAGTGAAGATTTCAAATTGCAATCCGAATCGGGCAATTTCAAGATGTACTTGTACCAGCGTCTGTACACCACTTTGACCGATGACGATGCAAGGTTGTTGTGGGATAATTCATGCATCATCCATCTTGGCATAACACATGATTACGGTGATTGGGAAAAATTCATTTCATATGAATTGCGATTCGATGAAAACGGAATGTTCTCTCCCGACAACAGAAAGACTTTCTTTCATGAAAAATTGGAAATCAATGGGAAAACTTATGACGAGGTGCTGGAACTCAATCAGGAAATCTCGGCCTTGAAAGGGGACAGGAAACAAAATGCGCGGATTTTTTATGACAAGGCCTACGGCCTGCTCCTGTTGAACATCGCCGGAACAGACGTGCTTACGATAAGGCAATAGTGTCGCCACAAAAACGAAATGCCATGAAAAAGAAACTTTTGTTACTTCTTTTAGTAGGAATGGCCGCCAGGGTATCGGCCGGCGAGCCTCGAGGATTGGATACGATAAGGTTTGCCAAGATGGAGCAATGGCGACAATCGCCGCATGCGTTGCAGTTGCGTTGCGGCACGTTGATGTATCACAAGGAGGCTTATAAGATATTCACGAAGATGCCGGCCTTGAACTTTTCGTTGACGTACACCTATGATATTTCGTGGCAGCATAGGCGGACCAATTTCTTCGTTCTTGGCGGGCTGGCATACGAAGGTTGCCGTCGGGACGATGAACCTTATCGAGCCAAGAACCGGGTGGTTTATGAGGACTATGTCTATAACCAATATCATCTTGATTTCGGAGCCGGTTTGAGGGTGCGTCTGGCTCCCTGTCTGGATCTGGATTTTTCGGTGGCTTTCGATGGTTCGATGAGTTTCGAATATGTACGTTATCCGAGTTTTTATGGAAAGGAGGTCTTGCCGGAAGGTCGCGATGGAAGTATTTACATGGGCCGTCAGGATTTCGGGCTTTATGTTCGCGGCCTTTTCGCCATGAATCTGACGTATGAGATCAAAAGGATAAGGATTTCCATTGGTTGTCAGGTCTATGTCGGTGACCTGATGTCGATGGACAACCTGGCATTGTATGACGAAGACCTGGCAATTGAATGGGGAAAACTCAATTGGCGTAATGGACAGCCCAAGAATTCATGGGTCACCTTGGGAATAGGCTACCGCTTCGGAGAGGCAAAAGGTAGAAAAGAAAAATAAACTTTTCTAATGGCGTTTCCGGAAACTTGTGAAAGTCAAAGCAAGATAAAAGGCTGAAGTCATGAAAACGATACGCTTGATGATGTTGATGGTCGGTCTGTCCATCGTTTGTGTAGGATGCCATGGTATCATATATAATCGTCTTTCAAGGACGGATAGGGAAATGATTCCCTATCATATAGGGGACACGGTTCGTTTTGTCGATGAACGTGGCGAACGTGTGACCGTGGTCGCGACGGAGGAAGAACGCTCGTGGGATATTACTTCCGAAGAATTTACCGAACTGCAGGTAGAGCGCCTGACTGTGCGTCTGAAGTCGGATACAGGAAACCATTATATTCTTGTGTTTGTGGCAGGTCATGAAGCGAATGATGATACGCGACACATGGAAGTCTGGACTAATCAGGCGGGTGCGGATTTGCGGTATAGTTCAGGAGGTGAACTTGTAAATTATTACAACTCTATTGTTTATGATAGTGTGGTCATAGGAGGACGTGTCTATCACAATGTTGCTTGGGGAAACGGGCGCTCACCGGTTGGTTATAATGAAGGTTACTATAGCAAAACCCACGGGTTGCTGCAAATGCAGACGGATAGGAAAACGGTCTTCACGTTGGATACCGTCATCTTTGCCGGGGTCAGGTAATGTGGGGGCCGTCGAAGCGATGGCCTGCAACCTCATGGACGCCTAAGGGTTCCGTTCAGATGACTTGCGATTAGGCCGCTCGGAGAAGTCTTATTGCCTTTGCCTGTTGACGGTATGACGGAAAGAAACAGGTCGTTTTTCGGCAGGAGCAAATGGGGCGGCGACCTGATAGCGTCGTGAGGAAGATGCCGTCCGGCGGGCAGTGTTTCACATTTTGGTTCTGACAATGTACCTTTGCCGTCCGTCCGCTTTGTCCTTGTCGCGTTGCCAAGGATTGCGCCTCGAAAGGCTTGGGGCGACGAGCGGAAAGGTGATGTGGTATGGATGATTATATGAAATCGATGATAAGGTACATGCTCGTGTCGGTTTGCTTGCTTGCGACTACCTGCCTTTTCCGGGACGCGAACGCCCAAGGCATCCGCGTGGGGGCGGAACGTTTCGAGACCTATCTTCCCGCCTTGCGGGGCAAGGCTGTGGCGGTAGTGAGCAACCAGACCGGCGTGGTGAAGATGTCCCGATCCGGAGAAAGCGATGCTTATGTTCATATCGTGGATGTCTTGCTCGATTCGGGCGTCACGCTCAAGAAGATATTTTCGCCCGAACACGGATTCATGGGGCATGCGGAGGCGGGAGCCAATGTGCAAGGAAGCACGGACACCAAGACGGGATTGCCCGTGATTTCGCTCTATGGAAGCAAGCGGAAGAAGCCGGCTTCGGCCGACTTGCAAGGCATCGATGCCGTCGTTTTCGATATGCAGGACGTGGGCGTGCGTTTCTACACTTACATTTCCACCTTGCACTATGTCATGGAAGCCTGTGCCGAGAACGGTTTGCCGCTTTGGGTATTCGACCGTCCCAATCCGCATGCAGGCTATGTGGACGGACCTGTGTTGGACCTCTCTTGTTGCCGTTCGTTCGTTGGCATGCACCCTGTGCCGGTGGTGTATGGCATGACCATCGGCGAATATGCCCGCATGATAAACGGGGAGCGCTGGCTGAAAAACGGCGTGTCCTGTGACTTGCACGTGGTGGAAATGGAATCCTACACCCGCGATTCCGCATATTCGTTTCCCGTAGCCCCTTCGCCTAACTTGCGCAGCATGAAGGCCATCTACGCCTATCCCTCGCTTTGCTTCTTCGAGGGTACGCCGGTAAGTCTCGGACGCGGCACGTGGCATCCTTTCGAATGTGCGGGATTTCCGGGCAGCACGGCGGGCGATTACCGTTTCACGCCGCATTCGTTGCCCCTTTTGTGCACCGAGCCGCCCTGCAAGGATGTCGAATGCACGGGATTCCGGGTTCCCGACAGCATCACCGACAGGCTTCCCACGCGATTGGATTTGTCGTATTTGCTTGAACTTTATCGGGCCTATCCCGACAAGGAAAAATTCTTCCAGCCCTTTTTCATGAAACTGGCCGGTACGCCCGAACTGGAAACCCTTCTCCGGCAGGGTAAAAGCGAGGAAGAAATACGCCGATCCTGGCAGCCGGCGTTGGAAAAGTTCGATAAGATCCGTCGTAAATACCTCTTGTATCCATGATAGCCTTTATTCTTGCCGCCGGTCTGGGAACCCGGCTCAGGCCGCTTACCGACAACCGTCCCAAAGCCTTGGTGGAATATGAGGGCAGACCCTTGCTGGAACACCTGTTGGAGCGTCTGCGAGGTTACGGTTTCCGTGATTTCGTGATCAACCTGCATCATTTCCCGGATATGATACGGCGGTTCGCCATGGAATATGCCCGAAGGGAAGAGGTGAAAATCGCTTTTTCGGACGAAACGGGGCGGTTGCTCGATACGGGCGGCGCCTTGACGCACGCCTTGCCGCTTATCGGAAAGGAACAGACGGTATTGGTCCACAATGTCGATGTCCTGACAAATTCGGATGTCCGTCTTTTGGAAAGACGCATGCGGGAGACCGATGCCGATGCGGTGCTTTCGGTACGCCGTCGCGACACCTCGCGCTATCTGTATGCGGACGGGGAAGGCAGGCTCCGGGCTTGGAAGAATATCAAGAGCGGGCAATCCAAAGGCGAAGCCTTGCAAGAAGGGTTCACTCCCTTTGCATTCAGCGGCATCCATCTTTTGAAGACGGAATTGGTGTCGGAATGGGCGGAGATATACGGCACGGAAAATCCCTTTTCGGTAATCGACGCTTATTTGGATTCCGTCCATGTCAGGAATATCGTGTTATCCGAACAGACGGAGGGCTATTGGAAAGATATGGGCAAGATAGGCGATTTCCATGCGCCGATGCCGGTTTAGAATTGCCGGATTCGTTGTTTGCCTGATTTCCGTTGCCAGACGATATATATCACCGAAAACAGCAACAATCCTGCCGTGTAGGCTATTTCCGCGCCGAAGGCGACCTCTACGGAACATTGCCCGATATAGATGACGAGCCAGCCGTAGAGGAAATAAACCACCATGTTTATCAGTTCTATGAAGAATCCGGCTTTCGTGTTTCCCCGTCCCAGGATCGTGTTGAAGACAATCTGGGCGAACACCATGATGTAGGTGGCGGTGACGGCCACCATGCAAGGCGAGAGGGATTCGAGCGCCAATTGCGGGTCGTTGGTGAAAATGCCGAGCACGGATACCTTGAAAGGCAGGTAGGCCAGCACGATGACGCTCACGAAAAGCAAGGCCAGCACACAGGCTTTCTTCACCAAGACGGGGATTTCCCCGGCGCGGTTCTTTCCGCAAAGCCAGGAGGTGAGCGTGGCTGTGGTGGAACTGAAGCCCCAGACAGGTAGCAGGAAAAGCACGTACATGCTGCGGGTGATGTTCGAAACGGCCAGCGCGCGTTGCCCCAGGCTTTCTATGAAGATGAAAAACAGGAAGTAGTTGGCAAACGACAGGAAATATTGGATCATGACCGGGTAGGATACCCCGATGAGGTTCCCTATCAGGCTCGCCTTGAATGGAAAACGTCCGAAAGGCCGGTAGATTTCCTTGTACCGCGACCAGGCGGTAAGTAGCAGATAGCAGGAAAGCCCCACCGCTTCGGCGATGACCGAGGCCAATGCCGCGCCGCGCATGCCCATCTCGGGCAGGCCCGCTTTACCGAACACCAGGCCGTAGTCCAAGGCCACGTTCACGGCTCCCATGATGATGGTGGCTATCGAGATGCTCCTGGTGCGGGCGATGCCCACGTAAAAGGCGTTGAAGGCGGCAATGGAAAAGGCGAACGGGACGCCGTAGATGCGGATTTCCATGTAACCGGTCACCGCCTGCAGGATTTCAGGCGTCCTGACCAGGAACGGAAGCAGCCGGCCGCCCCATAGCTGGAAGGCCGTCCAGCAGCCGGCGGCGCAAAAGAGCGTGAACCAGAGCGTGTGTTGGAAAATATGCCCGACTTGGTGATTCTTTCCTTGTCCCACGCGGCGGGCCATGACGATTTGCGCGCCCACGCCGAACCCGAACACCACCATGACCAACACTTGATAGAATACCGAGGCCAAGGCCGCCGCGCCCAATTCCACTTCGCCGAGGTTGCCCAGGAATATGGTATCGGCCAGCGCGATCACGTTTTGCGCCAGCGTGCTCAAGATGATGGGAAAAGCGATACCGAGGATACGTTTGAAAGTGATGGCCTCGTTTTGCGGCAAGGTCGAAGTCATGGGCGCAAAAGTACGGCGTTCAATCCAAAATAAGAAACAGAAAGGATTTTTTCAATGGCGTTTCCAGAAACTTGGGGTGAAAAGGACGAACACGCACAGGATTTCCAGACGTCCGACGAACATCAACAACGAACAAACCCATTTCGCCCCCGTGCTCATCGCGCTCCAGGAATAAGCCGGGCCGTAGGCGCCGATGCCGGGGCCGGTGTTGCTGATGGCCGAAAGGCTGCATGAGGCGGCTTCCGAGAACTCGAGGCCGAAGAACATCAGGCAAAGCCAGCCGGCGAAGAACGTGAGCAGGTAGAGGAACGTGAACGTGATCAGGGCCATCTTGGCGGGTGTGGTCACCACTTGGCCGCTGATACGGAGCGGAATCACGGCATTGGGGTGGAGCATCTTCTTGGTCTCGTTCTTGGCTATCTTCCACAACATGGCCACGCGGACCACCTTGAACCCTCCCGCGGAGGAGCCCGTGCATCCGCCGATGACCATCAGGAAAAGCAGGATGGGTTGCAACTTGGCCGCCCACAACATGTAATCGTGCGAGCAGAAGCCGGTGCTGGTGGAAAGGGAAATGGTCTGGAACGTCGAAAAACGGATGGCGGGTTCCCAGTCCAGGCCGTTGTCGTAATGCAGCGAGAGGGCGCAGACCAACGAGGCGGCGAGAAAGAAGAACGTGTACCATTTGAATTCGGTATCCTTGAAAATCCGTTTGAACTTTCCGCGCAGGGCGAAGAAATAGAGCAGGTTGTAGTTTACGCCGGCAAAGAACATGAACGCGATGAGCACGTATTCGATACGTGCCGAGGCGAAAAACTGCACGCTGTCCTGATGCGTGGAGAATCCCCCCGTTCCGATACAGGTAAAGGAGTGGTTTATGGCGTCGAAGACGTTCATGCCGCAAAAGTAGAGGGCCACGGCGCATCCGACGGTCAAGGCGAGATAGACCGCGAAAATCCACTGGGCGGTATTGACGATGCGAGGCTGCAGCTTGCCTTGCAGCGGACCGGTGCTCTGGGCGGCGAACAGGCCGACATTGCCCATGCTGATGCCGGGCAGGAGGGCGATGGTGAACAAGATGATCCCCAGGCCGCCCACCCATTGGGTGAGGCTTCTCCAGAACAACAACGCGTGCGGGCAGGTATCGATGTTGTCCATGATGCTCGTTCCGGTGGAAGTGAATCCCGATACGCTCTCGAAGAAAGCGTCCGTTATGCCGCTGGTGTAACGGCTGAGCAGATAGGGGAACATGCCGATGACCGAAAAGAGGATCCAGCTTGCCGAAATCACGACATAGCCGTCCTTGCGGCTCATCGACTGCTTCGATCCCTTTCCGAGGAACATGAACAGTCCGCCTGTTGTCGTGGCGATGACCACGGAGGCAAGGAAAGCCATCGTGTCGTCTTCGGCATAGCAGAAGGCCATGACCGTGCAGCAAAGCAGGAAAAAGGCTTCCACGAAGGCCAGGCTGCCCAAGAAACGTAATATAAGTCTGGGATTCACGGCCTATTTGAAATATTTCTCCAGTTTCTTCACTTCCGTCCCGATGCAGAATACTACCGCGCTGTCGTCGCTTTCAAGACGGGTGGCTCCGCTGGCGAGGATGCCTTCCCCGTTTCGCACCAGGCCTCCGATGGTCGCCCCGGCGGGCAAGTCGAGGTCTTTGATTTCCTTGCCTGCGGCGCGCGACTTCTCGCCCACGATGAATTCCACCACGTCGGCGGAAGAAACGGTGAGGCACTTGAGGTTCGAGACGTCCGCGTCGAGCATCATCTGGTAGATGTGCCCCGCGGTGATGGTCTTCTTGTTGATGACGGTGCCGATGTCGAGGCTCTCGGCCATGCCCACGTAGTCCAGGTTCTCCACCATCGCCACCGTCTTGCGCACGCCCATGCGCTTGGCGGCCAGGCAGGCGAGGATATTGGTCTCGGCGCTGGCGGTAAGGGCCACGAAGGCTTGCGTGTTCTTGATGTCTTCGTCCACCAAGAGGCGCATGTCGCGGCCGTCGCCGTGGATGACCATTACCCGGTCGTGCACGACGGAGGTGAGTTGCTTGGCGCGCTCCTCGTCCTGTTCGATGATCTTGATGTTCATGTAGTCGGGAATGAGCAGGGTGGCCTGCACGGCCGTTTTCCCGCCTCCGATGATCGTGATGTTCTTGACGTCTTCGTAACTTTCCTTGCCGCAAAGGCTCCGGATGAGCGGCAGGTGCTTTTTGGTGGTCATGAAATAGACCAGGTCGCCTTCGGTCATCATGTCGTTGCCGCGCGGAATCAGTGTCCGGTCCTTGCGTTTGATGGCCACCACGTGGAACGGAAGGCGTTCTTCGCCCAGGTCTTTCAGACGACGGTTGAGGATTTGCGCCGACGAGCGCACTTTCACGCCGATGAGTTCCAAGGCTCCGTCGTGAAATTCCCAGGACTGGCGCACCCAGCTCATCTTCATCGAGGCGGCTATCTCGTGCGCCGCCAGGCGTTCGGGATAAATCAGCGAATCGATGCCCATTTCCTGGAAATAACGCTGGTATTTGGGATCGAGGTATTCGGAGTTGTTGATTCGCGCCACGGTCTTTTTCGCTCCGAGGCTGTGCGACAGCATGCAGATGGCCAGGTTACGGCTTTCGTCGGAGGTCACGGCGATGACCAGGTCGGCCGAACCCACGCCGGCTTCCTTGAGGCCGTGGATGGACGTGGCCGAAATGTTGATCGTGAGCAAATCCAGACGGCTGGCCGGTTCTTCCAGCCTGGCCGGATCCTGGTCGATCAGGATAATGTCGTGTTTTTCTTTCGACAGCAGGTTCGCCAAGTGGGTTCCTACCGCACCCGCCCCGGCAATGACAATCTTCATTGTAAAAACTTTCGACCCGATGGCGGACCATCGGGAAAAACCTGCAAATTTATGGATTTTCGTAGATTTGGGAAACGGGCGTCCTTGAAACGGTTTTCGGCGACGTGGCGATGGCCGGTCCGCGTCGCTTCCCGTCGGGCCGCCGCAAACCTTGTCCCCATCCGTAAGATGACCCGGTCGGGTCTGGTAGCATTCACTATGGCAAATGGTTCCGGAGAAAAAGAGGCTGGCATTTTCGTCCGAGGAGCCTGCGAATGAAAAGCGGTGGTGAATTTTCCGTATCTTCGCGCGCCTAAAAACAATTCGGACGTGCAGAAAGAGGACTTGCTCGGCCTTTATGCCAAGGATGAACGTTTGATCAAGGCCAAGGAGGCCTTGGAGCGGGACGGTTCGTGCGCCCTCACCGGCCTTGCCGGCTCGGCGCGCGCGGTGGTTTGCCTGGCGTTTTCGCAAGATTTCCCTGGAAACCAGCTCTTTGTCCTTCGCGACCGGGAGCAGGCCGCCTATTTCTGTAACGACCTGGAAAGGCTTTCGGGCGAGGAACCCGGTCACGGTCCGAACAAGAAAACGCTGTTCTTTCCCGCTTCCTGCCGTCATCCTTACGATTATGAGAACGTGGACAACGCCAACGTCCTTTCGCGCACCGAAGTGCTGGAACGCTTGCGCGGCACTCCGCAAGGGCTTCGGATAGTCACTTATCCGGAGGCTTTGTCCGAAAAGGTGATAGACGACAAGCAGTTGGCATCCAATACGGTAGATATACATGTGGGCGAGAAGGTCTCGCAGGATTTCCTGGTCGAGTTTCTCGACAGATACCATTTCCGCCTCGTGGATTTCGTGGCCGAGCCGGGAGAATTCGCGTTGCGGGGCGGCATTCTGGACGTTTTTTCCTTTTCGGGCGATTTGCCTTTCCGGATCGAGTTCGACGATGAAAGCGTCGTTTCCATACGTTCCTTCGAGGTGGGAAGCCAACTGTCGGTGGAACGTCTGCGGCAAGCCAGCCTGGTTCCCGACATAGGCCGTTGCGTGAGCGTAAGGCAGCGTGTTTCCTTCTTCTCGTATTTCTCCGACCAGGCCCGCCTGTGGGTGGAAGACGTTTCCTGGTGCCTGCAATGTCTCGATTCGGCCTTGGCCAAGGCGGCCGATACGTATGAGAAGATGGACAAGACCGTTCCGCGCGCCCGTCCCGAGGAATTGTATTGCGGTGCCAAAGAGATAGAGACGTTCATGCGGAGGCATCCCTTGGTGGAAATCGGCGCCGGCGTCAAGTTCGCCAAGGCCGGCGTCGATTTCTCGATGGAACCCCAGCCGGTATTCAACAAGAAATTCGACCTTTTGGCGGAATATATCCTGGATGGTTCCGATTACGGTTATTCCTATCTGATCCTTTCGGAAAACGAAAAGCAGTTCCAGCGGCTCGACCGCGTTTTTTTCGAACTCTCCAAGCCCGATCGTCCCATACGGTACACGCCGTTGCCGCTTTCCCTGCACGAGGGTTTCGTGGACAAGGCGCTGAAACTGGCCTGTTTCACCGACCATCAGATATTTGAACGCTACCACCGTTTCAGCGTCCAGCCGCGCCGTGGCGACAGCCAGGCGCTGTCGCTCAAGGAATTGTATGCCCTCAAGCCGGGCGATTACATCATACATGTCGATCACGGCGTGGGGCGTTTCGCCGGCTTGCAGAAAGTGACGGTGAACGGGCGCGAGCAGGAATCCATCTGCATCGTCTACAAGGACAACGACATGATCCGTCTCAGCATCCACGGCTTGCACAAGATAACCCGTTACAGTGGCAAGGAAGGCGTGGAACCTGTGCTCAACCGCATAGGCAGCAATGCCTGGACGGTCCAGAAGAACAAGGCCAAGCAGAAGGTCAAGGACATGGCCCGCGAACTTATCGACCTCTATGCCCGGCGCAAGGAAAGCAAAGGCTTCGCCTTTTCGGCCGATTCCTACTTGCAGCACGAACTGGAGTCGTCTTTTTTCTATGAAGACACGCCCGACCAGCTCAAGGCCTCCAACGAAGTGAAACGCGACATGGAGGCGCCCCAGCCCATGGACAGGCTGGTATGCGGCGACGTGGGGTTCGGAAAGACCGAAGTGGCGGTACGTGCGGCATTCAAGGCGGTTTGCGACGGCAAGCAGGTGGCGGTCTTGGTTCCTACCACCATCCTGGCCTACCAGCACTACAAGACATTCAGCGAAAGGTTGGAGAACTTTCCCTGCAGGGTAGAATACATCAACCGTTTCCGGACGGGAAAAATACAGAAGCAGGTGCTCAAGGACGTGGAGGCAGGCAAGGTGGATATTTTGGTAGGAACGCATCGTTTGCTTGGCAAGGACGTGAGATTCAAGGATCTGGGTTTGCTTGTCATCGACGAGGAACAGAAGTTCGGTGTGGCGATGAAAGAAAAGCTCAAGACGTTGAAGGTGAACGTGGACACGCTCACGCTTACCGCCACGCCCATACCGCGCACCTTGCAGTTTTCGCTCATGGGCGCGCGCGACCTTTCCATCATACAGACCCCGCCGCCCAACCGCTATCCCGTGGCCACCGAGATCATGCCGTTTTCGGAAGAACGTATACGGGACGCCATTGAATACGAACTTTCGCGTCGTGGCCAGGTGTATTTCGTGCACGACAGGGTACAGAACATCATGGAAGTGGCCGGAATGGTGCAAAGGCTGGTTCCGGACGCGCATATCGCCGTGGGGCACGGGCAGATGGATGGGGAGAAGCTGGAAGAAATCATGTTGGGCTTCATGGAAGGCGCTTGCGACATCCTGGTTTGCACCAAGATCGTGGAAAACGGCCTCGACGTGCCCAACGCCAACACCATCATCGTCAATGACGCCCACCGCTACGGATTGAGCGAGCTTCATCAGCTCAGGGGCAGGGTGGGGCGTTCCAACAAAAAGGCTTTCTGCTATCTGGTGGCTCCGCCTCCGCATCTGCTCACGCCGGAAGCCAAGCGGCGCTTGCGTGCCATCGAGGAATTTTCGGACATCGGCAGCGGATTCCAGGTAGCCATGCGCGACCTGGACATCCGGGGCGCGGGAAATATCCTCGGCGGCGAGCAAAGCGGTTTCATTTCCGAGATAGGCATCGAGATGTATCAGCGTATCCTTGACGAGGCCATTGGCGAACTACGTCGGGAACGGTCGGCTGCGGGCGAGGCCGTGCAGGATGCCTTCGCCCCCAAGGAAGATGCGGAGGAAGCCTTTGTCGCGCCCGACTGCCAGATAGAGACCGACCTCGAGATCCTTATTCCCGACCATTATGTCTCCAACATCACCGAGCGATTGAGCCTGTACAAGGAACTGGACAGCCTTTCGAGCGACAAGGAGCTGGATCGTTTCGCCGAATCGATGGCCGACCGTTTCGGTCCGTTGCCGGAACCTACGCGCGACCTGGTGCGAACCATCGCATTGCGGCGGGAAGCCCGGAAGTTGGGATTCGACAAGGTGATGTTGAGGCAGGGACGCATGACGGTGGTTTTCGCCGCCTCCGACGATTCGGCCTATTATCATTCCCCGGTGTTCGAAAAGATATTGTCTTACGTGCAGGACAACCCCTCCCGCTGTCATTTGCAGGAAATGAAATCCAGGCTGTGCATCGTCTTCGACGGAGTGCAAGGCGTGCAGGCCGCCGTGGAACGTTGCCTTCAGATGCAATGAGGATAGCGGCCTGTCAATTGGCCACGGCGGAGATGATTCCGAAGAGAATGCCCACGTGTATGCCGAACCCGATACCGTAGGCGGTCCATATACGTTTGCTTTTGAGTCGTTTGGCTTCTTTCCGGTAGGTGTGGAAATAGAGTTCGTCCTCAAGCATGTCCACGTCCGACAAGCCGAGGTTTTCGATGCGGGGCGGCGTGAGCGAGGCCGGAACGGCCACCGAAAGGCTGGCCACGGGATTCACGATCGTGAAGAACAAGGTTCCGAAAGTGGAAGCTTTCCACATCTTGTAGTATTGCCGGCAATCGGTCTTGGCTTTCAGGCAAATGTCGGCCACGTACCGGAAATCGCCGGGAATGGCCATGACCAAGGGCGCGACGTGTCCCAGGACGCTGGCCGTGTCGGTGTACTGGTAACGATACAATATGTTGGAAGGGAGCGTGAACTTGCCCGTATGCATCGCGTCTTTTCCGTAAAGGTTCAATTTGAGTTCGGTTTCCTTGAGGAAATAGTTGGATTTCCTGGCAGGGTCGAACCTGAACGAGGCCGCGCGGGCGGAAAACGGATCTTGGGCCTTGGCGGTCATGCAGGCGCAAAGGATTCCCGCCAGGGCCAAAAACAAGCGTATTCTTTTCATAGCCTGCAAAGTTATATATTTCTCGCTATTTTTGCACGTATGCGGATAATAGAGAAAAACGGCAAGCGGGAAGTGTACGACCCGGTTCGCAAGAAATACGTGGCACTTACGCCCGAGGAGGGGGTGCGCCAGTTCGTCATCGAGTTCCTTCAAGGCCGATGCGGCATACCTGCGGGATATATTTCGGTGGAACGCGGATTGCGGGTGTACCGGAATTTCTTCAGGACCGACTTGCAGGTGCGCAACAGGCGGAACGTTCCGGCCTTGCTGGTGGAATGCAAGCGTCCGTCCGTGCCTTTGGACGAACAAGTGCTCGAACAGGCCATGCGCTACCATATCGCCACGCAGGAACGCTTCGTGGTCATTACCAACGGAGGGGATTTCAAGTGCTATGAACGCTTTGCGGAGGGGTGGCGGGAAAGGGAACGCTACCCGGATTGGCAGGAATTGAACGCGATATTGTAATATCGGTAAATTTGGCTACCTTTGCGCCCCGATAGATATCCACTTTTAATATTTTTTTTATGAACATTTTTGTTGCTAACCTGAACTATAAAGTTCGTAGCGAAAACCTCAAAGAAATCTTTGCCGAGTATGGTGAAGTTACCGCCGCCCGCATCATTACCGAACGCGGCACGCGTCGTTCCAAAGGCTTTGGTTTTGTGGAAATGGCCAATGAAGAAGACGCCAGGAAAGCGATTTCCGCCTTGGACGGTGCCGAATGGGAAGGTCGTACCATCATCGTGAAGGAAGCCCTGCCTCGTCCGGAAGCCGGTACTGCGGCTGCTCCTGCTGCCGAACAACCTGCGGCCGAGTAAACGCGACATAACATCGGGAAACGGGCGGTAAGTTTTCGGACTTGCCGCCCGTTTTCGTATCGACAGGAAAACGGGTTCGGGCCGGATTCCGAGGATTTCGATAAAAATCATATATTTACACCCGAATAGCACAAAGATAATGGCATACGAAAACAGCAGGTTCGACCGCGGGGAGCGCGGCGGGCAAGGGCGAGCGAGAGGCCGCCGGGACGATTACGGATCGTTCGATTCAGGAAGAAATCAGAATAAGAGACATCCTTTTGTAAGTGACAATTGGGGAGAAGAGCAACCGCAGGAGCGTGCGCCGCGTCGTTTCGACGATCGTGACGACCGTCGCGGGGGCTTCGACCGTGACGATCGCGGGGAACGCCGTTTCGGCGGGCGTGACGACCGTCGCGGGGGCTTCAACCGTGACGATCGCGGAGAACGCCGTTTCGGCGGGCGTGACGACCGTCGCGGAGGCTTCAACCGAGACGACCGCGGAGAACGCCGTTTCGGCGGGCGTGACGACCGTCGCGGAGGCTTCGGTCGTGACGAACGCGGCGGCCGTCGTTTCGGGAACAGGGATTCGTTCCGTCCCCGCCGTCAGGAGACGGGCGATCAGGAACGTCATGCCGAAAACGTAAGCAAGAAGGAGGCCGGCTATATCCGTTTGAACCGTTATATCGCCAATGCGGGCGTCTGCTCGCGCCGGGAAGCCGACACGATGATCGAATCGGGTTCGGTCTTGGTGAACGGAGTGGTCTGCACGGTGTTGGGTACCTTGGTGGGGCCTGACGACAAGGTGCAGCTTGGAGAACAGACCTTGAGCGCGGAAAAGAAAGTCTATCTGTTGCTGAACAAGCCCAAGGGCTATATCACCACCTCGGAAGATCCCGAAGAACGCAAGACGGTCATGGAATTGGTAGATGGCGCTTGCCGTGAACGGATTTATCCCGTAGGTCGTCTCGACCGTAATACCACGGGCGTGTTGCTCTTTACCAACGACGGCGATATGGCCAAGAACCTCACGCATCCTTCGCACGGGGCGCGCAAGATATACCATGTCACGTTGAACGAACCCTTGTCCAAGGCCGATTTTTCGGCTATCGCCAAGGGCGTCATGTTGGAAGACGGTCTTACCGAAGTGGACGAGATCTCTTACGTGGATGAGGACAACCGGAGGGAAGTGGGCATCCAGCTCCATTCCGGCAAGAACCGTATCGTACGCCGTATCTTCGAACATTTCGGATATGAAGTGGCCAAACTCGACAGGGTCTTGTTCGCCGAACTCACGAAAAAGGATTTGCGGCGCGGCCAATGGCGGTTCTTGACCGAACAGGAAATAAGTTTCCTTAAGATGAACGCCGGCAGGAAAGCCACGGAAAAGAAATCCGAAGGAAAATCTTCCAAGAAGGCCGTGTTCACGCCCGAACAGTTGGAAGAGGCCGAATATTTGGCCAAGGCCGAGGAAGCACCGGTGAAGAAGCGCGCCACGCGCAAGAAGACGGAGGAATCCGAGCCTGCCGGGGAAGCGCCGGTGAAGAA
>CAJTPR010000006.1:35549-134541 GCA_910578275.1 uncultured Bacteroidales bacterium
CCACGCGCAAGAAGACGGAGGAATCCGAGCCTGCCGGGGAAGCGCCGGTGAAGAAGCGCGCCACGCGCAAGAAGACGGAAGAATCCGAGCCTGCCGGGGAAGCGCCGGTGAAGAAGCGCGCCACGCGCAAGAAGACGGAAGAATCCGAGCCTGCCGGGGAAGTGCCGGTGAAGAAGCGCGCCACGCGCAAGAAATCGGAAAAATAATCCGGCATTGCCGACAGGTACGGTATGGGACGAAAGGCGATATCGATAAGCGAAGCCGTTTTTGGACGCCCGAAGAAAAGAGGGTGGTTGAGATACGTTTTGCGTCTTGTCGCCTTTTGTTCCTGCTTTTTGTTGCTTGTCGTTATCGGTTTGGGCATTTATGTCTATTACGATAGGGAAGAAATAAGACGTTTGTTCGTAGAGGAGGTGAACCGTAATCTGGTCACGCCTGTTTCCGTGCGGGACATACGTCTGGAAGTCTGGAAGGAATTTCCGATGCTGTCGGTTTCGTTCGCGGGGGTTTCGGCCAACGGGGCGGATGGGCTGGACGAGGAGGAACTTTTCCATGCCGAGAGCATCTCGTTGCGGTTCAATCTCCGGGATATATTCCAAAAAAAATACATCGTCCGCGAAATACTGGTCAGGGGCGGGGATTTCAACC
This sequence comes from uncultured Bacteroidales bacterium, assembly GCA_910578275.1. Taxonomy (GTDB): domain Bacteria; phylum Bacteroidota; class Bacteroidia; order Bacteroidales; family P3; genus Pullibacteroides. The sequence continues at coordinate 36,198 of CAJTPR010000006.1, forward strand.
TGAAGCATTACGGCGAAGGTTCTTACAATTACGTCATCTGGAAACGTACCGATCCGGCGGCTCGTCCGGTGAGCTTTCACTTGAGGCGGGTTCTGTTGCGCAATACCTTGGTCCGTTTCAGGGACTTGCCCGCCAAGCACGATTTCCAGCTCTTGGCGCGTGACGTGGCGGCCAAGGGCGACTTGTACACGGACGGCCAGGACTTCCATCTCAGGGGCGAGGTGGACATTCATTCCATGCAGGCGGCCGATTTCGTGTTTTTGTCAAAAAGGAAAGGGTTTCTCGATATTCGTTTTTCGAACGAGAAGACCGGGAAGAAATTCAATGTGCGGAAGGGGCGCGTCGAGATAGGTGACTTGGCATTCGCCACTACCGGATATGTGCGCTACGACAAGCAAAGTCCCTACATGGATTTTTCTTTCAGAGGCAAGGACCTGCGCGCCGAAAACCTGCTGGCGCTCCTGCCTGCGGCCTCGCGGGCGTATATAGGCGATTACACGTTCAAAGGCCGTTTGTCGTTCGACATGGGAATCAAGGGCGACTATACGCGCGCGCCGCTTTTCGTTTCGGCCAAGTTCGACTACGGGAAAGGGCAAATCAGGCATAAGGGGTCGGGAATGTCCGTATCGGATGTCCTGTTGCGGGGAGCGTTTTCCAACGGTAGCCGCAGGAGTTTGGAAAGCGCGGCCTTGGTGCTCGACACCATGTATGCCCGGTTGCCGACGGGAAGCGTGTCGGGGCGGTTCACGATGCGTGACTTCAAGACCCCTTATGTCCGTTATGAGGGTTCCATGCAGGCGGAACTGGCGCAGTTGCAGGACTTTCTGAAAATCTTTCCGGACTACCGCATGCAGGGAATGGCGCAGGCTCGCTTGCTTTTCAGTCATGTATTCCATGCGGTCGAACCGAAAACATGGAAATCGGCGGATTTCTCGAACGCCCGCGTCGAAGGCTATTTGCTTGTGGAGGATTTCAAGTTGGATTTCCCGGATCGAAGATGCTTGCAGGCCGACAGCGTCCATGTGGATTTCGCTCCGAGGGTGGCCAAGACCAACTTGTTCACGCTCAAGGCAGGCGAGACCGAGCTTGAAACGCGCCTGTTCGTGGAGAACCTCTTGCCGTATTTGCTGCTGGAAAGACAGAATCTCTACGCTACCGTCAAGTTGCAGGCTCGTGCCATAGACTGGGACAAGTTGTCGGCATGGATGTTCAAGGCCGACGAGGCCGTCAAGAAAAAGGAGGCGGCCGGACCGGACGGTTTCCGGAAAGCCAGGAACCTGCCCAAGGACCTTTATGCCGACGTGGATGTCAAATTGGACAAGTTGTATGTTCGCGGCATAGGCTTGGGGCATGTGGAGGCCATGTTGCGCTACGGATGGGAAACCATGACCGTGGAGGACTTGCGTTTCGATGCCCTGCAGGGGCATTTCGAGGGTGCGGTGGCGATGGACAGGCTCACCGACGGCTGGCATGTCGACTTGCAGGGTCGCGTGCGGGACATGGACATCGGTTCATGTTTCAAGGCATTCGATGATTTCGGCCAAGACCAGCTTACTTATCGTAATATCGGTGGCATCTTTTCGTCCCGATTCCATGCGAGTGGCAAATATCTCCTTCCCGCCGGCAAGATGGACTTGGGCGGTTTACGGCTTTGGGCGAGCCTCGACATCGTCGACGGCGTGTTGCAGAACCTGGAAAGCCTTAAAAGGATTTCCAGGTTCACGGGTGAGGCCGACTTGCAGGACATACGTTTCGCCCGTTTGCAGAACGTGGTGGAAATCAAGGACGCTTGCATACATATACCCCAGATGCAGGTGCGTTCGAGCGTGGCCGACCTGACGTTCAGCGGCACGCACGGCTTTTCAAACGAGGTGGATTATCTCGTGGACATAGAACTTTCCGATCTGCTTAGTCGCCGCAGGGCGCAACGATTGAAGAACGAGGAATCGTTCGGGGTGGTCACGGGCGGAAAGTCAAGGATCAGGCTTCCCTTGCAGGTGAAGGGAACTTGGCCCGACGTGGAGATAAGGTACGTCTTTTCCAAGGCTAGGCAAGGTGCCAAGGAACGTTTGCAGGAAAACAGGCACGAATTGCGCGAGGCCTTGGACGAGGAATATTCGGCCATGCGCGAGAGAAGGACACAAAGGCAGGAACGGAAAGCCTTGGACAAGCGCAGGGAAAACGGGGAATTCATCCTGGAACTGCAGGATGCCGGGCTGGCGGAACGGCCGGATTCCCGTACGAAAGACACGACCGCAACCAAGAAGAAACGTAAATACAAGACGGAAGATGACTTCCGCATCGAATTCGAGGAGGAATAAGATCATGATAAAGTCTATGACCGGCTACGGAAAGAGCCAAAGGGAAATGAACGGGCGAGTGTGCCAAGTGGAGGCGAGGAGCATCAATTCAAAGACCTTGGATTTGAATTTGAAACTGCCCTCCGAATACAGGGAACTGGAGCCGGCCTTGCGCGGCATGGCGGCTTCGGTCCTTTTGCGCGGCAAGGTGGAACTTTCCATTTCGGTGACGCAGAAGGATTCCGTTTCTGGAAAAGTGCAGTTTCATTTGAATCCGCTCCAGATTGCCTCCTACCGAAGGGAATTGGAAGCGGCGGGCGTAGGATTGGGAAGTTCGGATGCGATCCTGTTGAAATTGCCGGGTTCGGTGGTCGAAGATGCGTCCGTGCCGGTATCGGAAGCCGAAAAGGAGGCTGTCCTTGCCTTGGCGGGCGAATGCCTGGAGCGTCTGGACGAAAGCCGTCGCTTGGAGGGGGCGGCCTTGAAGGCGGACTTGTTGCTCAGGATAGGGAATATCGAAGCCTTGGCCAAGGAGGCGGAAGGATTCGAGAAGGAAAGGATTCCGGCCATCCGCCGTCGGATGGAACAGCATCTGGCGGAATGGGGCAAGGAGACGGTCGCCCCCGACAAGAACCGTCTGGAACAGGAAATGATCTATTATCTCGAAAAACTGGACGTTACCGAAGAAAAGGTACGTCTGGCCGAACATTGCCGTTATTATCGGGACACGTTGGACGAGGAGGCTGCCGGTCGCAAACTCGGCTTCATCGCACAGGAACTGGGGCGTGAAATCAACACGCTCGGCTCCAAGGCCAATCATGCCGGAATGCAGACGGTGGTGGTGCGGATGAAAGACGAACTGGAAAAGATAAAAGAACAACTCTTCAATATTCTGTAGCATGGATTCGAGTTTGAGCAAGGGTGCGAAGGACTTTATCGACGACAACCGGATATTCGAGTCCCTTTCGCAAAAGGAAGATGCCGGCAAGGTGGCCGAGGTGTTGGCCAAGAGCATGGAAAAGAAGCCGCTCACGTTGGACGAGACGGCGGCTTTGCTCGTTGTCAAGTCGCCTCGTCTGTCGGACATGATCTTCGAGGCGGCCAGGAAACTCAAACGCGACGTCTACGGCAATCGTATCGTCCTCTTCGCGCCATTGTATATCGGCAACCATTGCGTGAACGACTGCAGTTATTGCGGTTTCCGCCGAAGCCTCAAGACCACGTTGCGGCGTACGCTCGGCCGGGAGGAACTGATAAACGAGGTGAAGGAGCTGGAACGGGAAGGACACAAGCGGCTCATTCTCGTCTATGGCGAATCGCCCGAATATTCGCCCGAATTCATCGCCCGCACGGTAGAAACGGTGTACGCTACCAAGGAAGGCCACGGGGAAATACGGCGGGTGAACATCAACGCCGCGCCCTTGGACATTGCCGGCTTCAAGACCGTCAAGGCGGCCGGCATCGGTACCTATCAAGTCTTTCAGGAGACATACCATAGGGAAAGTTATGCCTTGTACCATCCCGCCCGTACGCCCAAGGGCGACTACATGTGGCGGCTCGACGCGATGGACCGCGCGTTCGAGGCCGGCTGCGACGACATGGGCATCGGCGCCTTGTTCGGCCTGTATGACTGGAAATTCGAGGTGATGGGGCTCGTTTCCCATGCGCTGCACCTGCAAGGCCGTTTCGGGGTGGGGCCCCACACCATCAGTTTTCCGCGCATACAGCCTGCCAACGGCTTGGATCTGAACCTTGCATGGCAGGTGTCCGACGAGGATTTCAAGCATCTGGTGGCGGTCTTGCGTCTGGCCGTTCCCTACACGGGCTTGATCATGACCGCCCGGGAAAAGGCGGAAGTACGCAACGAGGTGATGCAGTTCGGCGTTTCGCAGATCGATGCCGGCACGCGACTTGAAATAGGGGCGTATCATGAGAAAGGGGCGATTTCGGACGTGCAGAAGCTCGAAAAGGAGCAATTCAGGATTTCCGACAACAGGACGTTGGACGACACGATGCGCTGGCTCATCGAACAGAAGTTCATCCCCTCGTTCTGCACTTCCTGCTACCGTGTGGGACGTACGGGCGAACATTTCATGGAATATGCCATTCCGGGTTTCATCGGCAAGTTCTGCACGCCGAACGCCTTGATGACCTTGGCCGAATATCTCAAGGACTACGCTTCGCCCGCCACGCGGGAAGCAGGGCGGAAGTTGATTGCCGAAGAACTGGCGGCGATGCCCGACGACCATCTCAAACGGCAATTGGAGGAACGGCTGGCGGACCTGGCCGAAAACGACACGCGAGACAGGCTTTTCTGAGACGCTTTTCCCGTTTTTAACATCGTTTATTCCTGCAAGCGTTTGATGTTGCGCTGCTTGGAGAATTTATCAACAATATCAACAGTTAAAAAACAAAGGGCGGCGCATGCCTTGAAATGAGCGGGGGCATCGTACCTTTGCCGCATGATCAACGATATTGCCAATCAGAGAAAGAAAGCGGTTAGAAATGCATTGAACAGCAATGCTTTGCTTGAGCAGGGGAAAGTTCCGCCCCAAGCAATCGACGTGGAGCAGGCGGTCTTGGGCGCCTTGATGCTCGATCCGGACGCCATCAACACGGCTATCGACATCCTGCATCCCGAATATTTCTATAAGCCCGAACACCGGGTCATATTCAGCGCCATTTCTTCGCTCTTCAACGCTTCCCAGGCCGTGGACATCATGACGGTGGCCAACAAGCTCAAGGAAACGGGCGAACTGGAAATCGCCGGTGGCGCGTATTACGTGGCTTCGCTTACCAACCGGGTGGCTTCCGCCGCGCATATCGAGGAGCATACCAAGATCGTGCAGCAGAAATACGTGCAACGCGAACTGATCAAGATAGGTTCCGAAATCACCAAGCAGGCGTTCGAGGAAACGACCGATCCGCTCGAACTGCTCGACAGCGCCGAATCCCGCCTGTTGACCATCGGAGAGGAAAATTTCCGGAGCGACTATACGGACATCAGCCTGCTTGTCCGCCAGGCGATCGCCGAAGTGGAAGAGGTTTCCAAGAAAAAGGACGGCATGAGCGGCCAGCCTTCGGGATTTCCCGACCTGGACAGGATCACGAGCGGTTGGCAAAAAGGTACCCTTTTGATTCTGGCGGCCCGTCCCGGTATGGGAAAGACGGCGTTCGCGCTTACGATGGCGCGTAACATGGCCGTGGATTTCAAGGTGCCCGTGGCGGTTTTCTCGCTCGAGATGTCGTCTGTGGAGCTGGTTACCCGTCTTATTTCGGCGGAAACCGACTTGAGAGGCGACCAGTTGAAGAAAGGCGACTTGAAAGACGTGGAATGGCGGATGCTCAACGAAAGGGTAGGCAAGCTTTCGGAGGCTCCTTTGTATATCGACGACACGCCCGCCCTGACCATGTTCGAACTCCGTGCCAAATGCCGCCGTCTCAAGCAACAGCACGATATACAGATGGTTTTCATCGACTACTTGCAACTTATGCGGGGCGGAGACGCCTACAAAGGCAATCGTGAACAGGAAATCAGCCAAATATCGCGTCAGTTGAAAAGTCTGGCGAAAGAACTCAGGATTCCCATCATGGCCCTTTCCCAGTTGAGCCGTGCCGTGGAGACGCGCGGCGGCGACAAGAAGCCGCAATTGTCCGACTTGCGCGAATCGGGCGCCATCGAGCAGGATGCCGACATGGTCATGTTCGTCTATCGTCCCGACTACTACAACCAGGAGGACGAAAGCCATATAGAAGGAGCTTGCGAGCTGAACATCGCCAAGCATCGTAGCGGTGGCACGGGTACGGTAAAACTTCGTTTCGTGAAGAGTTTCGCCCGTTTCGAGAACCTGTCGGAAGATATAGGCCCTTATGATCCGATCGCGCCCAATACCGCATTCGACAATCCTGCCGGTGTCTCGGAGGTGGTCTACCCCTCCGGAATGAACGAGATACCTCCTGCTTTCGGAGACGAGCCGTCGTTTTGCCGTACGCGCATTCTCAAAAGCAAGGTATGAACCTATGAAAGGCCTGCTCCGATACCTGTGTTTCCCCGTTTTGGCGGCGGTCTTTGTTTTTGCGCCGCAACGGCTTTTTGCCGTCCAGTTGCTCCTGCCCATGGACCAGGCGCAGACCAATCATCTCAAGGCCTACGGCTTGGCCTATTGGGTGCTGGCCAACGGCGGAGAGATAAGTTGGTTGCTCAATTACAGGGGCGGCAGTTTCCTTTTGCCTTACAGCCGTCAGATAGAGAGCGAATGTGCCATACGCGGCGTGCAAGCCCAGGTGCTTTCCGACGCGGCGGTGAACGGTATCCGCGCCGGAATAGGCGAGGCTTCGGCCAATATGGACGAGGTGCCGTTGCAAAAGGCACCTCGTGTGGCCGTATATTCTCCCAAGAACAAGTTGCCTTGGGACGATGCGGTGACATTGGTGCTTACCTATGCCGAAATCCCGTACGATGTGGTCTATGACAAGGAAGTGCTTTCGGGCATGCTGCCCTCTTACGACTGGCTTCACCTGCATCATGAGGATTTTACGGGGCAGTCGGGCAAGTTCTGGGCATCCCATCGGCATCAGTCGTGGTACAGGGAAGACGAAGCGGTGCAAAAGGCCGCCGCGCGTGAAGCCGGTTACGAGAAAGTGTCGCAACTCAAACTGGCGGTGGCGCACAAGATACGCGATTTCGTGATGGGCGGAGGTTTCCTGTTTGCCATGTGTTCGGCTCCCGACAGTTACGACGTGGCCTTGGCCGCCGAGGGTGTGGATATATGCGACGTGCCTTTCGACGGCGATCCGATGGATCCACGCGCCCAGCAGAAACTGGACTATTCCAAGACATTCGCGTTTCGCGACTTCAAGATCGTTACCGACCCTTACGTGTACGAGATTTCCGACATAGATGTCACGTTGACCCGTCCGCGTTCGCTCAACGAGAAGAACGATTTCTTCCATCTCTTTGAATTTTCCGCCAAATGGGACTGGATTCCCACGATGCTTTGCCAGAATCACGAAAGGGTAGTGCACGGTTTCATGGGGCAGACGACGGCTTTCCGGCGCGAAGCGCTCAAGCCGGACGTCACGATCCTGGGGCAGAACGAGGCGTTGGGCGAGGCACGTTATATCCATGGCACTTACGGAAAGGGAACCTGGACGTTCTTGGGCGGGCACGATCCCGAAGACTACCAGCATTACGTGGGAGATCCCCACACGGATTTGAACCTTTATCCCCATTCACCGGGTTACAGGCTTATTCTCAATAATATACTTTTTCCGGCCGCCAAGAAGGAAAAACAGAAGACCTGAGCCTTATTTCCGTTTCTTTTCCTTGACCGGGTGGCCGAACAGGTCGACGGGGCCGAACAAGTCCAGTTGGTTTTCGATTTCGGCTTCGAGGTCTTCCAAGTCGGCCTGCTTGTAATATTCCCGGAGGGCTTTTTTAATCAATTGCTTGAATCCCAAGTGCTCATAGGCGCACAATCGGTCGTATCGCGCCTTTTCCGTGTCGGAAATACGGAAGGCGTATTGGCGGAATTTCGTCTTTTTCCGGGCCTTGACGGATTTTTTGCGAACGGGCGCGGCCATGTCAGCGTCTTGTGGCGGTTTGTTGCGTCTGGATCGGGCCGAAGAATTCCAGGCCGCCGCTTTTTCCGTCCAATCGTATCGAATAACGCTCCCTTACGGGCAATTGCAGGACTTCCCCCCATTGGGACACGAAGACTTCACGGCCGGCCAACGTTTCCCCCTCGAGCAGGATGCCGGCCACGGCCTTGCGCGGCAAACGGTAGTAGAAGCCTCCGTCCTTTTCCTTGGCCGTGTTGTTTTCGGAAAACCGTGCGGCTTGTTCCCCGGCGAAAGGCAGCGGGGAAAGACGGAACAGGAGCACGTCCGGAACCTCCTCGGAATGACGTATCTTTTCCCTGACTTCCGCCGGTATGTCCTCGATGCCCGTTTCAGGGCTGAAAAAGGCGACGGGGTAGTCGTAGACGTTGTCGTCGGGCGTCACGGTAAACGTATGGACGGAACATTCCTTGCGCATCGTTCCCGTGAAGCAGTCCAGGTAACGACGTTCGTTCCGCTCCATCTGGCGGTACATGAATTCCATCGTCCCGGCGGGATAGGGAACTTCCTGCAATCCGGAAAGCAGTTCGGTCTTGGATTCCTGCAACTTGAGGATGAGGTCGGCCATCTTGCGGGCTTGTTCGGCAAGGCTTTTTTCGTCCACTACGGGTCGGAGTATCTTTTCGATCACGGTCATCGTGTCGGAGACGTGACGACGCACGGTCGTGTCGAATTTCTGGCGGATGTTCAGGTCGGCCACCGGCAAGGCTCCCGATGCCGGCAGATCCGGTATTTCCGATACGGCCTTGACCGGACGGTGTTCCGTCCCGGCGGACTTCCTCTCCGGCCTGTTTACAGGCGGCATCCTTTCCGAGGAGTTCACTTCGAGCAGGATGCCGTCGGGCGTAAGCCGCAAGGCCGGCAGGTTCGTTCCTTGCAGGCTGAAAACCTGCAAGGGATCGGGATGGGCCGACGTCCTTATCTTGATGTCCTTTATCCGGTAACTGACGGAGTTTTCCTTGATGGCGGGAAGTTTGAGCAGTTTTTCGGCATAATCGGCATAGATGCCGCGTTCCAGGATGGTTTCCTCCACTTCCACGACGATGCGGTAACTGTTTCGGGGAAGGCAGTAGAACAAGGCGTTTTCGGCGGGCTTGGCCAAACGTGCCGAGGCCGGATAAACGGCATATTGCGCCCTCGGTGCTTGCAAGCAAAAGCAGAACAAGGCTGCCAGCAGGAAAAAGTCGCGTTTCATTAGGCTGGAATGTTGAAAAACGGCCAAAGTTACGCAAAAATCCTACATTCCGCCCGGAACCTCGTCGGCCCGGTTCAGCGGTTTGGTGGCGGCTTCCTTGGGTTGCTTGTTTTCCTTGATGATTTTTCCTTTTTGCGTGTCGATGACCATCTCGGCAGGCTGATACTGGCCGGTGGCGTGCAGGTATTCCATGCGTTTGAGCACGTAGTTGGTGTAGTCGTTGGAATATTGGTCCTTGCTTTGGTGCAACAGGCTTTCGGCGTTCAAAAGTTCGCTCATCGTGGCGGTTCCGGCCTGATAGGCGTCGTGTTGCATGCGATAGTTCTCGTTTGCCGTTTCTATCGACAATTTGGCGATTTCCACTTGGTTGTAATATTCCTCCAATTGATTGTAGAGCTGTTGCATTTGCACCAAGAGCAATTCCCCGGCGTCGTCGCGCGTGTTTTCAGCCACTTGCAAGGCCAATCCGGCCTTTTTCATCTTCAGGCCTCCGCCCCACCATTTGGTGATGGGCACATGTACCACGGCCGAACCGAACCAGAACGAACGGTCGATGTCCTTCAACAGGTTATGATAGGCGAAGCCGCCGCCTACCATGATGCTGGGCAGGTTTTGTCCCAAGGCGAGGCGTTTGCGCAGGCGCGTGGCATCCACGTTCTTTTCCAGAAGACGGAAATTGAGGTTATCGGCCAAGGCCGCCTGATGGTCGGTCTTGTATCGGGAGGGGGGAACGAGCGCTTCCTCGTCGAGCGAAACGATTTCAAAGCTGTCGACGGGCATTCCGATATACTGTCCCAATACCATCTTGGTGAGGTTGATGCCGTTGCGTACCTGTATGAGTCCGCTCTTTACCTGATTGGCCTTGAGATTCACTTGCAAGGCGTCGTTACGGCTCTTGATTCCCGACTCGACGGCTTCGGACACGTCGCCGGTAAGGTTGCCCAGAAGGCTGTCCATGCTTATCACCGTTTTTTCCTTGTCGCGCAGGCAGAGCAGCTGGCGGTAGTATTTTTCCACGGTAAGCAGCACTTCGTCATGGCTTTGCTGCAATTGGTAGGTCTTTACCTGTTCGCCCACCTTGTATAATTTCTGGGCGTTGACGATCTGCATTCCCATGAACACGGGCTGCACGGCGGTGACGCTTGCCCCGAGACCTTTGTCGAGGACGTCGATTTCCTTGTGCTTGAGATTGTTGAAATCCTGGATGCCTTGCGCCAGTTCGCCTAATTTTCCCTGACTTACGATTTCCTGCAACAATTGTTGCACGCTGGGAGGCAATTGGGCGATGACGTCGCTTGGAAAAGGCAGGGTCGGCAACGTGGGCAGGTTGACGAAATCGCCCAGTTCGCCGCCCAGCACGCCCTTGTCGGCGATAAATCCGATACCGGTGGCTTGGATGGAAGGGAAGAACTTGGAAATGTTGGCCTGCCGGTCGGCCTTGGCCATTTCCACTTCCAGACGGGCGTTTTTCATCTTGACGTTGTTCGACAGCGCCAGATCCTGGCATTCCTGCAACGAAAGGCGGCGAGGCTGCGCCCGAAGCGGCTGGAGGGCCCAGGCTGCGGACAAGACCACGCCCGAAATGATTATGCTGTTGATTCTCTTTTTCATCTTTAGTTCAAATTTAAAGCGGCCGAAAGCGTCTGCGTGGCGTTTTTCTTGTCTTTGCGGCGGAATACCAGCCAATAGGCCACGGGAAGCACGGTAACCACCAAGACCATGGAAATGAGCGATCCGAAGCAAATGACCGCGCCCATGGGCGACCATAACCCGCTGCCGCCCAAGATCATGGGCACGACGCCCATGGAAGCCGCCGCCGAGGTGAGGAAGATGGGGCGCATACGGCGTTTTGCCGAATGCACGGCCGCCTGGTAGACGCTCATTCCTTCATGGGCGCGCAGTTGCTGGGCGTAGTCGAGCATGATGATGCCGTTGCGCACGAGAATGCCCATCAGGGATACGAAACCGAGGATGGCCGTGAGGCTGAAGTCTTTTCCGAGGACCCAGAGTCCGAAGAAGCCTCCGAACGCGCACAAGGCGATGGAACAAAGCACCAGCACGGCCATGTCGATTTGCTTGAAGTGGAACAGCAATATGAAGAAGATGATGGCCACGGCGATGAACAATCCGCTGAGGATCCGCGGTATGTTTTCTTCGTCTATCGCGCGGGAACCGCCCCAGGAAACGTTGATGGTCTGTGGCATGTCGATGGAGGCCAGTTGCTTGTCCACCTTGTCGGTCCGTTCGGTGATGTTGTAGCCGCGGACCACGTCGGCAGAGACGGTAAGGGTGGGAACGCCGTTCTTGCGGACGATGTTGCCATCGTTCCAGTCGGGTGTGATCGTGGCTACCTGGCGCAAGGGCACGGGCTGGCCGCCGATCAGCGTGGGCAGATAACCGTTGCTCACGTCGGTAAGGCTTGCGGGACGGTCGCGGTCGGACTTGATGACCACCTTGAGCGGATAGTCGCCGTCCCAGAGCGTGGTGATAGGCACCCCGTCGCCCATCTGCAACGCGATGGTGGCCGAGAGCAAGGTCTTGTTGATGCCGAGGCGGTTGGCCTCGTCCTTGTTTATGTCGACGTTGACGCCCGGCAGCGAGCCCTCAAAGGAATTACGGACCATGCAGAGCCCTTCGGTGTTGCGCATGAGCAAGGCCACGCTGTCGCCGTATCGCTTCAATTCAGCCACGTCGTTGCCGCTCAGGCGCACTTCCACGGGGCTGGCCGCCTCGGAATAGTCCATTTGCTTGAAACGGATCTGTGCCAAGGGAAAATAGTCGGTATAGGCGTTGGCATATTCGTCCAGTACTTCCTCGGTGGCTTTCGGCCCGGTGGTATTGACGATGAACTGGGCGAAATTGCTTCCGCCGATCTGGGGGGCGTAGGTGGTGTGGAAACGAGGGGAGCCGCTGCCCACGAACTTGGTGATGGAAGCCACCCGGTCGTCGGCAAGAAGCATGTTTTCCATGCTGTCGGCAATGCGCGCGGTGGTCTCCAGCGCGGTGCCGGCGGGCAGATAGAATTCGACGGCGAACTGGTTCCGTTCGGCAGTGGGGAAAAGCCTTTGCGGCAAACGGAACATGATCAGGAATCCGACCGCTACCGACAGTATGCCCGCGCCTATGGTCAAGGCAGGTCGCTTGAAACAGCCGGCAAGCAGTTTCTCATAGTATTCCTGCACGATGTCCAGGAAACTCTTGCGCCGTTTCTTCTTTCCGGCCGCCGCTTGGGCGAGTCCCTTGCGGATGAAACGGTATTGCAGGTAGGGAACCAGCAGCACGGCCACCAGAAGCGAGATGCCGAGCGTGATGATGATGGCCCAGGGAAAAGAGAGGATGAAGTCCTTGAACATTCCCTTGAAAGTGAAAAGGAAAGGAATGAACGTGATGCTGATGGCGAGGGTCGCGCTGAGGATCGAGATGAAAAATTCCTTGGCGCTGCTTGCCGCCGCCTGCCAGCGTCCCATGCCTTCGTCCAGACGCTCCATGTAGCAATCCACGATGACTACCGAATTGTCCACGATCATGCCCAAGGTCACGATCAAGGCGGCCAACGTGACGGTGTTCAGTTCGATGCCGCAGAGGAAAAAGATTCCCAGGCTCATGAAGATGGTGATGGGAATGGTGACGGCCGAGACCATGGCCATGCGCAAGGGCATCAGTACCATGACCACCAATATCACGGCCAGGATGGCGATGACCAGTTCGCGCAGGAAGTTCACCACCGATTCGCGGACCACGTGGCTTTGGTCGGTAACGCATGAGAAACGGACGTCTTGGGGCAGTTCCTCCTGATATTCGGCAATGATTTTCTTCGCGTCCCGTCCCATCTTCACGATATTGTACCCTTGGCGAAGTTCGATGGACATCAGGACGCATTTGGTCTTGTCCGTTTCGATATACGAGGCGGGATGGGCGTATTCCCGCTCCACGCGCGCCACGTCCTTGAGGCGGACCACGTTTCCGAGCGGGTCGGCATACACGATCTGTTCTTCTATGTCGCGTTCGGAATTGAACGATTGGGAAATGTGGATAGGCGCCACGAAGGCGTCGTTTTCCACTTTGCCGCTCAAGGTGGTGAACCCTTGCGAGAAGAGGCGGGCGGAGAGCATGGGCATTCCCATGCCGTAATGGGCCAGTTTCGCCTGGTCCAGGTAAACGGTGATTTGTTCGGACTGGGAACCGACGCGGCTGATCTTGCTGATGGCTTCGATGTCGCGCAGCCTTTCCGCCAGGCCGTCCAGATACTGGTCCAGTTCCCGGTAGGTCTTGTCGTCGGAAGAAATGGTGTAGAGCAGGGAAGAGGTTTCGCCGAAGTCGTCCATGGCCAGCAACGCAAGCACGCCTTGGGGCAGCTTGGTCTTGAAGGTTTGCAGGCCGTGCTTGAACTTGGCCCAGAAGTCGTTCTTTTCGGAAGTGCCGATGGTCTCGTTCAGGCGCAACATCACCACCGCCATGCCGTCGCGGCAATACGTGTAGGTGCCTTCCTTGTCCACTTCCTTATAGGAGAAGATGAAATTCTCGAGCGATTTGGCCAGCTGTTCCTCGATCTGGGCCGAAGTCGTGCCCGGATAGACGGCCACTACCACGCCCTGGCGTATCGTGAATCCGGGAAATTCCTGTTTGGGCATGACCTTGAGCGAATACGCTCCGAAGATCATCATGAGCACTACCACCAGGATGACGATCTGGCGATGGCTCATGGCCCATTCTATGACGTTGCCTTTTTTCATGCTATTTCACGATTACTTTGGAACCTTCGCTTACCTTTTGCGCGCCCTCGATGATGAGCTGTTCTCCGCCGTCGAGGCCGTTGGTCACGATCGGGCCGTTTTCGGTCAAGCCGCCCACGGTAATGACGCGTTTGGTGGCCATGCCGTTGCGTACCAGCCATACGAAGGCCTTTCCGGCATAGTCTATCTGTACGCAGGAGTTGGGAATGACGATGCCCGAAAGATGGGTGCCTTCTTCGGTGATGTCCACCTTGCAGACCATCCCCGGCATGAGTTCGTGTCCGGGATTCTCGATGGCTATCTTCACGTCATACGTGCGGGAAATGGGATTGGCGGTGACGCTCTTTTCGGTGATCTTTCCGTAAAACACCTTGTTCTTCAGGGCGGGAACGCATATCCTGGCATCCTGGCCGAGCCGGGTGTCGGCGATTTCGTTTTCGGGTACGGGAATCTTGACGTTGACCCGGTCGATCGTCACGATCTTCATGACAGGCACGCCCGGCAAGGCGGTAACGCCCGTCTCGATGCTCTTGCCGGTCACGATGCCGTCGAACGGAGCCTTCAATACGGCGTTCTGCAGGCTTTTTCGCGCGATGCCTTCCATGGAAACGGCTTGTTGCAGCTTGGTCTGCACTTCCGTCCATTGGATTTCCGTGAGGCTTCCCTTGGCATGGAGCTTCTCGTAACGGGCGTAGGCGTCCTTGGCCTGCCTGAGCGTGGACAAGGCGGCATCGTGGGCGTTCTTGAGCGAAACGGGGTCGAGTTCGGCCAGTTTCTGGTCTTTCTTCACGCTCATGCCGTCCGAAACATGGATTTTCTGTACGCTGCCGGCGGCTTGGAAACTCAAGGAGGCGGAAGATTCTTCTTCCACCGTGCCCGAATAATTCTGCTCATAATGGGAACGGGTATCCGAAACCGTCATTACTCTTACGCTGGTGCCGGAAGGAATGGGAGCCACTTTGCCTTTTTCCTTGCAGGATGGAAATGTCAAGGCGATGGCCAATCCAAGCATGCATACCGTAAAGCATTTGTTTTTCATCTCTGTATGGTTTATTTCGGTTTTTCGAGCCTTGCCGCCGTGGGCCTGGATGCGTCCGGCTTCGTTTTCAGACAAGGGAATGCAAAATTCCTAACGCGCGTTCGAGTAAACAAGGTTTTTTTTTCGCTAAAAATGGTCAGTTTTTCCTCTTTGTTTTTGGACTTTCCCCTTGAATGGACTATCTTCGGGTCTTAAATTTCGTAAACATGCGTGAAATCCGGATTTCCGGGTCGGGCCGGGCTTACGTGGAAGACGATGCCGTATTGCTGGAAAGCCTGCGGCAGATCGTGCCGTTCCAGAAAGAAGCCAAGGCTTATGACATGATGGTGCTTGCCTTGTGCACGCGAGGAAAGGCCGTGTTCGTCGTGGACGGCAAGGTCTACAAGGCCGATCGTGGCCGATTGGTACTCATACGGCCCGGGAGCGTGGTACGTTTCGAGGAAATCACGGCTCGTTGCGAGGGAATAGGCATCGGATTCACGCAGAAGTTCCTGCAAGGCGCCATCGTGGCTTATCGTGACTTGTGGGCCTTGCTGGCGGGCGTGCAGGAAAATCCCGATTTCAAGTTGAGGAGCGAGGAAATAAAGGAAATCATAAGGATCCACGGGCATCTGTATGAGGCCTGTCATGTGGCCGATCACGCTTTCAAGTCCGAGATGCTCCATTCTTACATGCAGGGCATGATCTACCAGCTGGCCTTGATCGTTTCCACGCACGTGAAGAACTGGTCGGTTCGAAACGCCCGGCATTTCGAACTCTATTACAAGTTCACGCAATTGGTCATGGATTGTTTCCGTCAGTCGCGCAGCGTGGCCTTCTATGCCGGCAAGTTGTATGTCAGCCCCAAATACCTCGGTATGGCGGTAAAGTCGGTTTCCGGCAAGACGGCCAACCATTGGATAGACGAATACGTGACGGGGGAGGCGAAGAAGATGCTGCGCAATTCCACCGTCTCCGTCAGGCAGATTTCCGACGAACTGAACTTTCCGGACGCCTCTTTCTTCACGAAATATTTCAAGAAAAACGCCAAGACGACTCCGAAAGCCTACAGGAGCCGTTATCAGGTGGCGGAGCCTTGATGCTTCTGGTTCTTGTACCGCAGCACTTCCTCGTGGATGTAGCGGAGCGCGACGCCCGCCTGCCGGAACATTTCTTCCGATTCGGCTCCTGCATGGTACTTGTAGTCGGCCACTACCTTCTTGATGCCGCAGTTGATGATGAGCATGGCGCAGGTGCGGCAAGGGGTCATCGTGCAGTATAGCGTGCCGCCATCCAGGGCGACGCCTCGTCGTGCGGCCTGGCAGATGGCGTTTTGTTCGGCATGCACGGTGCGTACGCAATGGGTGGTCACGCTTCCGTCATCGTGCAATGTCTTGCGGAAGAGATGCCCCGCTTCGTCGCAATGGGGCAGATGGGAGGGCGAACCCACGTAGCCGGTGACCAGGATCTGTTTGTCTTTCACGATCACGCAGCCGCTACGACCCCGGTTGCAGGTGGCCCGCAGGGCCACGCTGTGGCAAAGGTCCATGAAGTATTCGTCCCAGGAAGGCCGTTCGTGCCTGGCCGTCTCGTCCTGCATCTTGGCAAGGATTCCGTCTATTCCGGCGTGAAGCTGTTCCAGGTCGCCGTCGTTGCGCAGCGTGGCGTCGGCCATGGCCATGCAGGCTTTCAGGTTCTGCTTGGCGGGGTCGGCGTTTTCGAGTTCCCGCTTTTCGTTGCTCAGGAAAGTCTCGAAGTCGATGTGGTCGGTCTCGCTGCCGCGTAGACGGATCCTCTCGAAGCGCGTCTTGGGGTCGGCGTCCACCGCCCAAAGCAGGAAATTCCCCTTCTTGCGCAGGGATTCCACTTCGCCCACGGCGCGTATGCTCTCGATGATGGCGTTCTTGCCCGAACGTGCCGCGCGTTCGTAGAGTTCGTCCACGATATAGGAGGGCGAATGCGTGGCGCGAAGGTCGTTGGCCACGAAAGTCAGGCTGTCGCGTCCGGGTTCCATGCCTCGCCTGGCCACTTCCTCGTTCAGGAACTGCCTGACCGAGAAATAGGCGAAGTCGCGTTTTTCGCGCAAGTATTCCACCACGGTGCCTTTGCCGGCGCCCAAGGTGCCGGTGATGCCGATGATAAGCATGGCTATTGTGCTTTTTGTTGTTCAGGATTCGTCTTGGGAGTCGTCGAGAAGCCGCGGGCGATGCCTTCCAGTTGCAAGAGCAGGTCGCGTTTGGGCTTGCGGGGCGAATAGAGGTAGGTGTCGAGCATGACAAGACGGTTGTTCGCCGTGTCGGCTATGAGGTAGTTCACGAACGGGCCGCCCATGAAGTCTCCTTCCAGGCGCCACAAACCGCGCGTTTCCACGGCATAGTATCCGTTCAGGCTGATGGGGCGGGAAACGGGCGCGTATTCGGGTTCGGAAGTCTCGGTGGCCATGTACGAGCCTTCGGCCGGGCCGGGAATGCGGCGACAGAGGTTGTTCCGGGCCGCTATGATGTTTTCCGTCTTGAACTCGTCCACGTTCTCGTAGGGTCGTATGGAAAAGAGGATGCCTTGTCCGAAATCCTTGCTTTCCTTGCGGATCCAGCCGAAATCCGCCGCGGCGTCCGCGAACTCGAACCCGTCGGGAAAAACAAGGTTGAAACCATAGGAGGCTTGCAGCCTTTCGCTCACGTCCACCGCTTGTCCGGCCTTGAACACTTTCTGTATGCGCTGGTATTCCTTGGCGTAGAGCGCGGCTTCGATCCTTTCTTTCTTGAGGTCGAACAGGCTGTCGAACGCTTTCTCGTCGGGAACGGTGAATTTCGCCACGACTTGGGGAAACGCCCAGGCGTCTTGGAACATCTCGAACTCGGGCTTTTCGCCGGGGACGAATTCCACCGCCAAGACATTGCGGTGACGGCGGAACATGTCGCTTTCGTTGAACTGCCGGGGCGGTATGTTCACCAAGTCGAAACAGGGTTCCGGCTGGTTCAGTCCCGGCTGGATTCGTCCCAGGAAGGCGCGGATGCGCTTGCCCGTATGGCCGTCCCAATGGTTTTTGGGGGTCACCACGATCACTTCGCAGGTCTTTCCGCCCGAACCGGGCAGGACGGGCACGTCGTATTTGCAGGCGGTCACGGTCATGACCGCGGACAGGAAGAGAAGGATTCTTCTCATGGCCGAACATGTTTTCATGGTCACAATGCAATTTTTCCTCTGCCCGAAGTGGGAAGGATGAAAGTTTTCCGTACATGGGTTCCGCCCGTATTTGCCCGATAGTCCACGGGGATGGATTCGAGACGGCGCGTGGTGAGGCTGTCGAGGGGAACATGGAGGCTGTCCAGGTGGAACCGGAAGCCGTAGTGTTTGAGGCAGGTTCCCTCTTCGGCCGTGGCTTGGGGATCTTCGGCGACGATGACCAGGCGGTGGTCCGACTGGTCGATCCGGAGCGACAATTCGGCGGTGGAAGACGGGATCGGCAGGCACTGGTGTTCCATTTTCAGGTCGTCTCCCTCGAACTTGTAGTAAAGGCAAGGCTTGACTACATGGTCGGGATGCGAAAGGGGCAGGCATTCTCCCATGCCCGTGCGCGGATCTTCATCCCAAAGGTTGTTGACCAGGAGCCATTTCCCCTCTCCGCGCAAGGGCGTTTCGCCTCTTCGGACCGAGAAGGTGCCGTCGGCGCGGTCGATCCAGATCGACTGGCAAGGGTGCGGCCAAGGCGAGCCGGGTTCCTGGTCGAGGAAATAAACGTAGGAAGGCCCGCTTTCCATGCTCCGGTCGTCGTCGGCAAGCCGCAGGTGGTAGGCGTTGGTGTCGGTATAGAGGTAGAGCGTGTAAGGCTTTCCTTTCATTTCCTTCCTTACGTAGTCCGCCACGATCTTTTCGGACAACAGGCCGTCGGCAGGCCGGTTGTACGTTTCATGGCAGGCGATCGCGCAACAGGCTATCGACAAGGCCGCGCCCGTATTCCTTATGGCATGCGAAAACTTCATTCCTTCGTATCGGGATTTGGTGAAATACCGGTCAAAACGAGCGTAAAGTTAGGCAAATTATGCCATCCGGGCTTAATCCAAAATAAAGGTTAACTTTGCCGCCCTGTTTGAAAATCAAAAAAAAACTACAGATATGAGCATTGCCTTGAATCCGCACCCGATGGTGCAGTTTCTTCAGAAGCCCGCTTCCGAGTTTACCAAGGAAGACATTCTCCGTTATGTGGAAGAGAACCAGATCGAAATGGTGAATTTCCGCTATGTGGCGGGAGACGGCCGGTTGAAGACCCTCAATTTCGTGGTAAACGATTTGGATTACCTCAAGACCGTGTTGAGCTGCGGTGAACGTGTGGACGGTTCCAGCCTTTTCAAGAACCTGGACGCCGGTGCCAGCGACTTGTACGTGATTCCGCGTTACAGGACGGCCTACCTCAATCCTTTCGCCGAAATCCCCACGGTCGATATTCTCTGCTCCTATTATGACAAGGACGGGAATCCCTTCGAGAGCGACCCCGCCTACGTGATGCGTCGCGCCGGGGAAGTGATGAAGGAAAAGACCGGCTTTGAATTCTATTGCATGGGCGAACTGGAATATTACGTCATCGGACAGGAAGACCCGCTTTTCAAGGCCGACGACCAGCGCGGATACCATGAATCCTCGCCTTATACCAAGTTCGAGTCCTTGCGCAAGGAAGCCATGCTGGCCATGGCCTCCTGCGGCTGCCGTATCAAATACGGTCATTCCGAAGTGGGCAACTTCTGCATGGACGGAAAGAACTACGAACAGAACGAGATCGAGTTCCTGCCTTGTCCGTTGGAAGATGCCGCCGACCAATTGATCATCGGCCAGTGGATCTTGCGCACGATGGCCTACCAGCAAGGCCTGTTGGTGACATTCTCGCCCAAGATCACCGTGGGCAAGGCCGGCAGCGGCATGCATATCCACACGGCCATCATGAAAGACGGTGTGAACCAGATGCTCGACAGCCAGCGCAAGCTTTCCGACACGGCCAAGCGCGCCATTGCCGGCTACCTGGACTGCGCCGCTGCCTTGACGGCTTTCGGCAATACCAACCCGATGTCCTATTTCCGTCTGGTGCCGCATCAGGAGGCTCCCACCAACATCTGTTGGGGCGACCGCAACCGTTCGGCCTTGGTTCGTGTCCCGCTTGGCTGGGAAACCGAAAAGAACATGGCCGTCGATGCCAATCCCGGCGAAGCCAAGGCGGCGCCCTCGTATGCCAACAAGCAGACGGCGGAATTCCGTGCTCCCGACGGTTCGGCGAACGTCTATTTGCTTATCGCAGGTCTTTGCGTGGCGGCCCGTCATGGATTCGAAATGGAAAACGCCTTGCAGTTCGCTGCCGACAACTACGTGGACGTGAACATCTTTTCCGATGAAAACAAGGCGAAGGCGGACAAATACCGTCAATTGCCCGTTTGCTGCGAGGATTCCGCCGATTGCCTGGAAGCCCGACGCGAGGTATTCGAGAAATACGGCGTGTTCAGCAAGGGGCTTATCGACGGTATCATCAAGATGCTCAAGGAGTACAAGGACAAGAACCTGCGTGCCGAAGTGGCCAAGGATCCCTCGATGATGATGGAACTGGTGGAACGCTTCATGCATTGCTAGGCATGCGGCCAGGTCTCGGAAAATCCCGTCCCGTTTGGGGCGGGATTTTTTTATTTTAAAGAATATCAATATCGTCAATACGTTTTTTACAATAATTTCATGTTTTTTCAAACGGACAAAAAGCATACATTTGCAATCTGGAACTTGACAAGACCCTCTTAATTTTCGACGAATGGAATATTTGCTGGAAACCCAAGGCGTGGTAAAGCGTTACGGCAGTTACACGGCCTTGGACCACCTCGACCTGCGTGTTCCCGAAGGATGCATCTTCGGCCTTTTGGGACCTAACGGCGCGGGAAAGACCACCTTGATCCGCATCATCAACCAGATTACCGCTCCTGACGAAGGGTGCGTGTTGCTCGACGGAGAGAAACTGGCGCAGAAACACATCAGCCAGGTGGGCTACCTGCCCGAAGAACGCGGCCTGTACCGTAACATGAAAGTGGGCGAACAGGCCATGTACCTGGCGCAGCTCAAAGGCTTGAGCCGCAAGGAGGCCGCGCTTCGCCTGCACGAATGGTTCGAGAAATTCGGCATCGACTCGTGGTGGAACAAGAAAGTGGTGGAACTTTCCAAGGGGATGCAGCAGAAGATACAGTTTGTCGTCACGGTGCTGCACCGCCCCAAGCTGCTCATCTTCGACGAGCCTTTCAGCGGATTCGACCCCATCAACGCCCAGTTGCTCAAAGACGAGATATTGCGTTTGCGCGACCAGGGCGCGACGGTGATTTTCTCCACGCACAACATGGCTTCGGTAGAAGAAATCTGCGACGAGATAGCCCTGATCAACAAGTCGAAGAAGGTGCTCGACGGCAGGGTGGACGACATAAGGCGCCGGTTCAGCGGCAACATCTACCAAGTGTTGTTCAAGGGCGAGGATGGAACCGTGGATGCGTTGCGTCCGACGATGGATATGGTCGAATGCCGCCGCCATGACACGCCTGGATTGTATGAGTTGAAAATCAGGTTGAAACAAGAGCAGGCGGGCGGCAATGCCCTCTTGCGCGAATTGATGCTTCACGGGGAAGTGAAGGCGTTTTCGGAGAAGCTTCCCGGCATGAACGATATTTTTATCCAAACCGTCAAAAAGGCCGAAGAAAATGAAAAATAACACGTGGGTGGTGCTCCAGCGGGAGTACATGACGAGGGTCAAGAAAAAGAGTTTCCTGCTTACCACGATCCTGGTACCGATCCTGCTGGTGGCGTTGATGTTCGTTCCGGCCTTGTTGATGTTCGTGGGCGAGAAGCAAAGCGTTTTCGCCGTCGTGGATGAAACGGGATTGTATGCGGGGGCGTTCGAGGACAACGAGAAAGACACGTTCGAGTCCGTGGCCGACACCGCCGCGGGGATGCAAGGCATGCGTGACGGAAAATACGACGCGATGTTGTGGCTTCCCGTCGGTTCCCAGGAAAACAACCGTCAACGGATACGACTCTTTTATGAAGAGACGGAGCCTTCGGTGGGCAAGATTTCCGAAATAGAATCCATGGCCGAAACCCGTTTGAAGATGGAACTGCTTCGGCAAAAAAGCGACATAGGTGCGGAAACGTTCGCCTACATCAACGGGGTGGAAGCCGAGGTCGTCTCGCAGGACAGGAAAACGGGCGAACGTTCCTATACGAAAGTGAAGTCAGGCGTCGCCTATGCCTTGGGATTCCTTATCTACATGTTCATATTCATGTTCGGCAACATGATCATGACCGGTGTGATCGAGGAAAAGTCGAGCCGTATCATCGAGGTGATGATTTCGTCGGTGAAGCCGTTCCAACTGCTCATGGGCAAGGTCATCGGACTGGTGCTGGTATGTCTCACCCAGTTTCTGGTATGGGCGTTGTTGACGTTGCTCCTCTTTTTGGTGACGAGCATGTTCGCCGGCGGCATGGATGTCTCCCGGGTCATGGCCATGCAAGGGAGCGTGCCGGGGTCCGACATGTTGCCGGTAAGCGAGATGCAGGCCATGATGGGCGAAGTGCAGGCTATCCTGGCCAGTTTGCACGTCAAGCAGCTGCTGATGTTTTTCCTTGTGTATTTCCTTGGCGGATACTTGTTGTATGCGTCCTTGTTCGCCGCCGTGGGCTCCGCCGTGGAAAAGGAGGAAGATACCAGCCAGTTCATGTTGCCGCTCACTGTTCCGCTTATTATAGGTATATTGCTTATCACCAACGTCTTGCAGAATCCTGCCGGGCCGATAGCGTTCTGGGGTTCCATGATTCCCTTCACTTCGCCCATCGTCATGCTGGCGCGTATCCCCTTCGGAGTACCGACTTGGGAACTGGTATTGTCGATCGCCCTGTTGGTGTCCAGTTTCGTGGCTTCCACCTGGCTGGCCGCCCGTGTGTACAGGGTGGGCATACTCATGTATGGCAAGAAAGGCAGTTACAAGGAACTTTGGAAGTGGATCCGCTACAAGAACTAATCGCGCTCAAACCGTTTCAGGCATGGAATTGAAGGGCCGCAGGCTGTTGGTCGTGGACGACGAGTCGCTCATACGCGAAAGCCTGCGCGAGATATTCGAGTTCGAGGGTTGCGTCGTGGACGAGGCGCCCGACGGCAGGAAGGCCTTGGCTTTGTTGCAGAAGAACAAGTACGACGTGGTTTTCTGCGACATCAAGATGCCCGGGATGGACGGCGTGGAACTGTTGGAAAAGGCTGCCGGATCCGGGCAAGTTCCTTTTGTCATGGTGTCGGGGCACGGCGACATAGGTACCGCCGTGGAATGTATCAAGAAAGGCGCGTTCGACTTTATCGAGAAGCCACTGGACCTGAACCGAGTCCTGCTTTCGCTCAAGGGAGCCTTGGACAAGGAACGGATTTCTTCCCCCACGAGTCGTTTACGGCGGCAGGCGGAGGAAAGGTACCGTATCGTAGGCGAGAGCGGGGCCTTCGGACAGGCCTTGGACATGGCCGACAAGGTGGCGGCCACCGATGCGCGTGTCCTTATCACGGGCGAGAACGGCACGGGCAAGGAATTGTTCGCCCGCAGGATTCATCTCAACAGCCGCGTCAAGGACGGGCCTTTCGTGGAAGTGAATTGCGCCGCGATACCCTCCGAACTCATAGAAAGCGAACTTTTCGGGCATGAAAAGGGCGCGTTCACCTCTGCCGTCAAGCAGCGCAAGGGCAGTTTCGAGCAGGCGCAGGACGGCACGATCTTCCTGGACGAGATAGGCGACATGAGCCTTTCGGCGCAGGCCAAGGTGTTGCGCGCGTTGCAGGAAAAGACCATCATGCGGGTAGGCGGGGAAAAGCCGATAGAAGTGAACGCGCGCGTGATCGCCGCCACCAACAAGGATTTGCGTGCGGAAATCACCGCCGGACGTTTCAGGGAAGACCTGTATCATCGTTTGAGCGTCATCGTCATCCATGTGCCGCCCCTTCGCGAGCACGCGCAGGACATTCCCCGTATCGTGGATTTCTTCATGGAGCAGTTGTCCTCGTCCATGGGACGTGCCAATCCCGGCATGTGTCCCGACGCGATGGAACTTTTGAGCAGGCAGCCTTGGGAGGGCAATATCCGTCAGTTGCGAAACATCGTCGAACGTTTGCTCATACTCTGTCCCGGTCGGATCGGCGCGGAAGAAGTCGCGAAATATCTGTAACTTTGCAGGCTTCCGGAAGAAACAAGGAATGAAGAATGGTCCGGACTGTCGCTGCATGCAGAGGAAAGTCCGGGCAACACAGGGTCACCATACTTCCTAACGGGAAGGCGGCCGCAAGGCCGACAGCTAGTGCCGCAGAAAATAACCGCCGGTTTTCCGGTAAGGGTGAAAACGTGAGGCAAGGGCTCACGCGAAGGGCGGTGACGTTCCTTCGGGGTAAACCTTATGGGTTGAAAGATCAAATATACCGTATGTCAAGGCGGACCCGGCCGATGACGGGGGGTGGATCGATGGAGCAGTCCGGCGACGGCCTGCCGAGATAGATGACAGTCGCCTGGATTTCAGGTACAGAACCCGGCTTATAGGACCATTCTTCTTTTTTTTTGTTCACAACTTCTTGATAAGTATTTCCGCTTTTCCGTGTTTTCGGTCCGGTGCGGGTCTATCTTTGCATCCGGTATCGGTTTCTTGCCGCCTCCACGTGGCAAGATGAAAAGGGAATCCGGTGCAAGTCCGGAACTATCCCCGTAGCTGTAAGTTTCTTTTTCATCGACGGCTTTGCCTGAGCCACTGGACAGGAGTCCGGGAAGGCGCAAGGCCGGAAACAAGTCAGAAGACCTGCCGCATGCCGCAAGACGATCCGGACTTTCGGGTGAAAGGCGAGGACGGGACTTTTCTGTTGTCCGGCGTATCGTTTTGTTTTGTTGAAGATATACGATTAAAATACGACGCCATGGACTTGTTCATCATCAAGAGAGACGGAAAAAAGGAGCCCTTTTCGTTGGAAAAGATACGGAGGGCGATCAACAAGGCATTCCTTTCGGTGGGAAGTTTCGCCACGCAGGATGTCGTGGCTACCATCCTGAGCCGGGTGAGCGTGACCGACGGCATGACGGTGGAGGAAATCCAGAATCAGGTGGAAGTGGCCCTGATGGCCGAACGCTACTATGCCGTAGCCAAATCCTACATGCTTTATCGTCAAAAGCATATCGAAGACAGGGAGGTCCGCGACAAGCTGCGCTTCCTCATGGACTATTGCGATGCCCGGAACGCGGCCACGGGCAGCAAGTACGATGCCAACGCCAACGTGGAGAACAAGAACATGGCCACGTTGATAGGCGAGCTGCCCAAGGCGAACTTCATCCGGCTCAACCGTCGCCTGCTTACCGACCGGCTCAAGGACATGTACGGCAAGGAGGTCTCCGACCGCTACCTGGACCTGCTCGACCGTCATTTCATCTACAAGAACGACGAGACGAGCCTGGCCAACTACTGCGCCAGCATCACGATGTATCCCTGGCTCATAGGCGGTACCATTTCCATAGGTGGCAATTCCAAGGCGCCCACGAACCTCAAGTCGTTCTGCGGCGGTTTCGTCAACATGGTGTTCATGGTATCGAGCATGCTCAGCGGCGCCTGCGCCACGCCCGAGTTCCTGATGTACATGAATTATTTCATCGGTCTGGAATACGGACAGGACTACTACGAGCATGCGGACAGGGTCGTTGACCTTTCCAAGAAACGGCGCACGCTCGACAAGGTGATCACCGACTGCTTCGAGCAGATCGTCTATTCGATAAACCAGCCTACGGGCGCGCGCAACTACCAGGCCGTCTTTTGGAACATTTCCTATTACGACCGCTACTATTTCGAAAGCCTGTTCGGCAATTTTTACTTTCCTGACGGCAGCCGGCCCTGCTGGGAAGGATTGAGCTGGTTGCAGAAGCGTTTCATGAAATGGTTCAACGCCGAACGTCTGCGCACCGTACTCACCTTTCCGGTGGAGACGATGGCCTTGCTTACCGAGGACGGTGACGCCAAGGATGCGGAATACGGCGACTTCACGGCGGAAATGTACGCCGAAGGCCATTCCTTCTTCACCTACATGAGCGACAACGCCGATTCCTTGAGCAGTTGTTGCCGTCTGCGCAACGAGATACAGGACAACGGGTTCAGTTATACGTTGGGTGCGGGCGGGGTTTCCACGGGATCCAAGAGCGTGTTGACCATCAACTTGAACCGTTGCATACAACATGCGCACAAGCAGGGCGTTCCCTATCTGATGTTCCTGGAGGAAATCACCGATTTCTGCCACAAGGTGCAACTGGCCTACAACGAGAACCTCAAATACATGCAGGCCAAGGGCATGCTTCCGTTGTTCGACGCGGGCTACATCAACCTTTCCAGGCAATACCTCACCATAGGCGTGAACGGATTGGTGGAAGCCGCCGAGTTCCTGGGCATGGAGATAAGCGACAATTCCCGTTACGAGAACTTCGTCCGGCAGGTGCTGGGTGTCGTCGAATCCTGCAACAAGCGTTACCGTACAAAGGACGTGCTGTTCAACTGCGAGATGATTCCCGCCGAGAACGTGGGCGTGAAGCATGCCAAATGGGACCGTCGGGACGGTTACCAGGTGCCGCGCGATTGCTACAACAGCTATTTTTATGTCGTGGAAGACGAGAAGACGAACGTCATCGACAAGTTCCGCCTGCACGGTCGCAAGTACATAGAACATCTTACCGGAGGGTCGGCCTTGCACATGAACCTGCAGGAACATCTGGACAAGGGCCAATACCGGCAGTTGTTGCGCGTGGCTACCAAGGAGGGTTGCAACTACTTCACGTTCAATATTCCCAATACGGTCTGCAACGATTGCGGACATATCGACAAGCGCAACTTGAAGGAATGTCCCGTCTGCGGCAGCAAGAACGTGGACTGGCTGACCCGTGTCATCGGTTATATGAAGCGGGTCGGCAATTTCAGTCAGGCCAGGCAGGAAGAAGCAAAACGTCGCCATTATGCTGCGGTGTGCCAGTTATGACGTGGTGTTCAGCGAGATTCCCGGCGAAGTCACGTTGGCGTTGAACCTTTCCAATTGTCCGAACCGTTGTCCGGGCTGCCATAGTCCGCATTTACGGGAAGACATAGGACAGCCCTTGGACGAGGAGACGTTGCTTTGGCTGCTCGGTGTTTACGGAAATTCCGTAACTTGCGTCTGCTTCATGGGCGGCGATGCCGGACAGGAGGAAGTGGCGCGATGCGCCCTGTTCGTCAAGCGGCATGCCCCCGCCGGCATGAAGACCGCATGGTATTCGGGCTGCGACCGGTGGCCCGAAGCGGCGGAAAAAGGCGGGTTCGACTACGTGAAGATAGGTTCCTGGCGTCAGGAATCAGGCGCGTTGGACGATCCGCGCACCAACCAGCGCTTGTATCGCCTGCAAGACGCAGGTCGCGAGGACATCACGCATTTGTTCTGGAAAAACAGAAAAAAAACGAATTGAAATGGGATTGCAATTCAACGTACAGGAAATCTTGACGGCATTCATGGTCCTTTTCGCCGTCATCGACATCACCGGCTCCATCCCCGTCATCGTGGATCTCAACAGCAAGGGAAAGAAAGTGAAGGCGGGTCAGGCGGCCTTGCTTTCCTTGGGCATCTTGACGGCATTCCTTTTTGCCGGGGGCGGCTTGCTGAAATTGTTCAATACCGACATCGCCTCCTTTGCCGTGGCCGGTTCGCTGGTATTGTTCGCCTTGGCGGTCGAAATGACGTTCAACGTGGAACTGTTCAAGAACGACGGAGGCATGACTTCCTCCACGATCGTTCCGGTGGTATTCCCGTTGGTGGCCGGGCCGGGAACGCTCACCACGGCGCTTTCGTTGCGGGCCGAATGCGGCGCGCAGAACATCATCGTCGCCTTGGTGCTGAACATGGCCATCGTCTATTTGGTCATAAGGAAGATAAGCATCGTGGAACGGCTCATCGGCAAGAACGGGATTTACATTTCCCGTCGTTTCTTCGGTGTGATATTGCTTGCCATGTCGGTGAAGCTGTTCGTGTCCAATATCCGTCTGTTGCTGGATTAGGCCCGGCGTTGCCGCAAGGCTTCGTAGAGGAATATGCCGTTGGCCACCGAGACGTTCAGCGAGCCGATGTTTCCCAGCAAGGGGATGCGCAGTTGTTCATCGCAGAGTTTCAGGTATTCGGGACTGACGCCGTTTTCTTCCGATCCGAGGATGAAGGCGGCGGGCGTGGTGAAGTCGGCGCGGGTATATTCCTTGCTCGCTTTTTCGGAAGCCGCATAGACGCGTATGCCGCTGGCCTTGAGGAAATGGATCGTGGACTTGAGGTTCTCTTCCCGGCAGACGGGCACGCTCAGCAGCGCTCCTGCGGAAGTCTTCACGGCGTCTTCGTTCAATTCCGCGCTGTTCTGGGCGGGAATGACGACAGCGTCCACGCCCGCGCATTCGGCGGTCCTGACCATGGCTCCGAAGTTGCGCACGTCGGTGATGCGGTCCAGGATGAGCAACAGCGGGCTGCGGCCTTGTTCGAATATGCAGGGCAGCAGGTCTTCCAGATGCGTGTATTCGATGAGCGAGAGATAGGCCACCACGCCTTGGTGGTTGCCGCCGCAAAGCAGGTTGAGACGTTGCAGGGGAACATATCGGGCATGAATCCCGTGTTGGCGCAGCAGCGCGTCCAGTTCGCGGAAGATTCCGCCTTGGAGGCCTTTCTGGATGATGATCTTCTCGAATTCCTTGCCGGCCTTGATCGCCTCGATGACGGGGCGCAGGCCGTAAATCATGTTCTTGGGCTGTTTGGGTCTTTTGTAGGCTGTTCTCATCTTTTGCTATAACTTTGCAAGTTTACGAATAAATACCGTATCGTGCCGAAAGTCGCCTTTTATACGTTGGGTTGCCGTCTCAACTTTGCCGAAAGTTCGGATCTCGCCCGGCGTTTTGCCGGAGAGGGCTATTCGGTGGTGCCGTTCGAGGAAGCGGCGGATCTTTATGTCGTGAACACCTGCACGGTCACGGCCACGGCCGAGAAGAAATGCCGTCAGATAGTGCGGCAGGCGCATCGATTGAATCCGGAGGCGAAAATCGCCCTGATCGGTTGTTTTTCCGAACTTCGTCCGCAGGAGGCGGCCAAGTTGCCCGGCGTGGATTTCGTGCTGGGCAATGGCGACAAGCACCTGCTTTTCGACCATTTGCGGGGTCAGGCGGGCAAGGCGGCGGGCGACGCGGGCGCGATGCCTTTCGTGCCGTCTTATTCCACGTTGGGGCGTACGCGTTCTTTCTTCAAGATACAAGACGGTTGCGACAATTTCTGTTCCTATTGCGCCATTCCCTATGCCAGGGGACGGAGCCGCAGCGACACGGTCGCCCGTACGATGGAAACGGCCGGAGAAATCGTGCGCGCGGGCGTGAAGGAAATCGTGCTGACAGGCGTGAACATCGGTGATTTCGGCCGCCGCAACGGGGAGTCCTTCTTCGACTTGCTGCTGGAACTGGAACGGCTTGAGGGCGTGGAGCGTATCCGTATCGGTTCGGTAGAGCCCGACTTGCTGTCCGACGACATCATAGGGCTCGTGGCAAAGTCGGAAAAGCTCATGCCCCATTTCCATATTCCGTTGCAGGCGGGTAACGACGAGGTGCTCCGGAAGATGAAACGGCATTATGACAGGAACTTTTACGCCGAAAGGGTGGAAAGGATACGTTTCCTGATGCCGGACGCTTTCATCGCCTGCGACGTGATCGCGGGCTTTCCTACCGAAACCGGGGCGCAGTTCGAGGATGCGCTGGCGTTTTTGGAACGGTTGGATTTGAGCGCCTTGCATGTCTTCAGTTATTCCCGTCGGGCCGAAGCGGCGGCCTCCTGCATCGAACCGGTCTATCCCGCAGGTGAGAAAGCCTTGCGGAGCACGGCCCTGCATGCGCTTTCCGACAAGAAGAAACGCGATTTCTATGCGCGTTTCGCGGGCAGGGACGCCAAGGTGCTGTGGGAGTCGGATCGGCAGGACGGCCACATGTACGGCTACACGCCCAATTACCTCCGTGTCCGTGGCGTTTTCGACGAAAGCAAGGTGAATGCCGTCGAGACCTTGACCTTGCGGAGTGCGGAAAAGGATGCCAACAAGGATTGGTGCTTTCTGGTATAAATGACGTATCTTTACCATCCACAGGCTTGATTCAATACGGTTAAGGAAAAGGAAAATGGCGGAAAAACGGGCTTCGAGGCTCTTGCACAGCGGACGGCTCAATTTCATATTGATTTCGTTCTCGATAGTCATCGTGGCGGCCACGTTGTTCTTCTCGCGCAGTCTGGTGGATCAATTGAAGAAGGAAGAACGGGTGCGGGTCCAGAACTGGGCTCTTTCCAACCGCCGGCAACTCGACATGGCCAACCGGGTGCGCGGCATCTTCGCGCAGATGGAAACCGAAGAGCGTCAGTACGCCACCGTATGGACCTACGTCTATGAACGTGTCTTCAGTCCCGTTTCGCCCGCCCCCAAGGATTTCGATTTCCTTATCCGCATCATGTCCAGCAACAACCGTCCGTTTATCTTGGTGGGGAAGTCGGGCCAGATCATCGAATCGCACGACCCCGACGTGAAAATAGACCGGACGCCTTATTTCACGCCCGAGGTCCAGGCGGCTTATTCCACCTATCGTCCCATCACGGTAGACGCCCAAGGGGTGAAGTACAGCCTTTATTTCAAGCCCTCCGAAGTGTTCATGAACCTGCGCAAGCTCTTTGCCGACCTCGACAGTTCGTTCAGCATGGAGTCGTTCAACAGCATAGCCAACATTTCCGTGCCCGTGCTCCTTACCGATGAAAGCAAGAAGACGGTGTTGATGTATCGCAACCTGGGAGAGAAGGAGTTCTATTCCCAAAAGACCATAGAGTCCCGGATACGCAAGATGCAGGCGGAGAACGCTCCCATCGAGATATACCTCCCGGGCATGGGAGACAGGCCGTGTTATCTTTTTTACGAGTCGTCGGCCTTCTTGCGCCACATGCATATCTTCACCAGAGCCTTGCTGTTGGCCCTCTTGGCCATCATGGCAGGGGTCCTTTCGTTGCTCAACTTGTCCAAGAAGATGGAGCAGAACCGCGAGTGGTGGGGCATGTCCAAGGAAACGGCCCATCAGCTCGGCACGCCGCTATCCTCGCTTCTGGCCTGGATAGACTACTACAAGACCAAGGAGGAGGGCGCGCCGATGGAGAAGGCCGATCTGGTCGAGATAGAAAAGGACGTGAAGCGGATAGAACTGGTCACGAACCGCTTTTCCAAGATCGGCTCGATTCCCGAATTGAGCTGGGACAACGTGGTGCCGGTGGTCTTCCGCTCGGTGGAATATCTCAAGGCGCGCAGTTCAAGGCGTATCAAGTACACGATAAACGTTTCGCCCGATGCGGTGGTCATGGCGCAGATGAACGCTCCGCTCGTGGAATGGGTGTTCGAGAACCTTTTCAAGAACGCCCTCAACGCCATCGGCGACAACGAAGGGGAAATCAACATCTCGATCGTCGAGAGCAACGAGCATGTCACCATCGATGTCCACGACACGGGAAAAGGCATGCCCAAGAACATGTTCAACAAGGTTTTCGCGGCGGGTTTCACCACCAAGCAGCGTGGTTGGGGGCTCGGTCTGACGCTGAGCCGGCGCATCGTGGAGGGCTACCACCAAGGACGGATCTTCGTGGAAAGTTCCTCTCCGAAGAACGGAACCGTTTTCCGCGTGGTGTTGAACAAGGAAGTACGCAAGCGTTGACAAGATGAAGACGGGTCTGTACATCCATATTCCGTTTTGCTTGCGCAAGTGCCTCTATTGCGCGTTCTATTCGGTTCCGGCACGCTCCCCGGAACAGGCCGGCGACTACAAGGAGGCCCTTTTGCGGGAGGCGGCTTATTTCAAGGAACGTCATTTCGCCGGAGCAAGGGAAAGAATAGGGACCTTGTACGTGGGGGGGGGGACGCCTTCCTTGTTGCCTGTATCTTTTTATTCGGAGCTGTTCGACGGATTGCAGGCATCCTTTGATTTTTCTTGTCTGGAGGAAGTCACGTTCGAGGCCAATCCCGAACATCTTTCGTTGCCATACTTGCACGACTTGTACCTTTACACGCCGGCAAGGCGTCTGAGCATCGGGCTGCAGTCGTTTTCGGAGGCCGACCTGAAATTCCTCAACCGTCGCCATGATGCCCGGCAGGCCGTGGAGGCCGTCGAGAACGCGCGCAAGGCAGGATTTGAAAACATTTCCGTGGATTTGATCTACGGCTTGCATCCCGAAGACTCGGTTTCCACTTGGCAGGAAAACCTGAAATGCCTGCGGGACTTGCACTTGCCTCATTTTTCGGCCTACGCCTTGACGGTGGAGCCCGGCACGATGCTGGAACGGAAACTTGCTTCCGGCGGCTTGCAGGTGGCCGGCGAGGAACAGGTCGAAAGGGAGTATTTTCAATTGCAGGATTTCGCGGCCAGGAACGGATACGAGGCTTACGAGATATCCAATTATGCCAGGGATGGAGCCTATGCCTTGCACAATCGCAATTATTGGCGCGATGTCCCCTACGTGGGGCTGGGGGCTTCGGCGCATTCGTACCTGGCGGGCGAGCGGCATTGGAATCCGTCTTCGGTGCAAGCGTACATGGACGATCCCGTGGCGGGAAAGCAGGGCGAGAAATTGAGCGAGCGTGACAGGTACCATGAATATGTCATGACGGCCTTGCGAACCATCTGGGGCGTGGAAGAAAGCAGGATAGAGGCCTTTTCGCCTGCCTTGCGGGAAGAATTCCGTCTTCGCGCAGGGCAAGAAGTGGCGCAGGGCAACCTGTTGCACGGGAAAGGAACTTACGTGGTTCCTTCTTCCAAGCGCTTGCTGACCGACGGCATAGCGACCGCGTTTTTTTAAGAGAGAAGAATGAAACCGGGCAAGATCATCGTCTTTTTGCTTTTTCTCGTCTTGCAGGCGGCAGGGCGGCTGACGGCGCAATCTCCGGCGCTTTCCGTATCCGTGGCCGAACTTCCGGTGCAGGAGGACGACTCGCCTTATCGTGTCATCACGCTGGGCAGGCTGGGCGTGTTGGTCGTCATGGAACAAAACGACCTTTTTGCCGTTCGTCCGCAGCGAGGCCTTTTTTTCTACGACGAGAACTTGCGCAAACGTTGGCAGGCGGACGTGGAAATGGAGAGCCGTTTCCGTTATGCGGGGCATCGGGTAGAGGAAGACACGATACGTTTTGCGCTGTTGGCCGATTCCGAAAGAAAGGAAGGCCCCGAATTCGCCGAACTTGCGGTCTGCCTGGCCGACGGGAGGCATGTCTTTCGCGTCCGGTCGGTCGCGGCCGCCTCCTTGAAGAAAGCCGGGTTCGCCGAATTCAAGTTACGTCCTCCTTTCTGGCATTTTCTGGCTCTCCAAAAGAATGAATATGTCTATTGCGTCATCGATACGCGTACGGACACGCTTTACGGCACCGTCATCGCTGCGGCCAGGGACTATGCCTGTCTCGACTGGCAGCTGGACGCCTTAGGCGATGCCTGTTTTCTGTTTCGTGACGCCAAGGTCGTGGACCGTAACCTGTATTTCAAGAAAGTTTCCAGGCAAGGAGAGGAATTGAAACGGGAAATCATCGAGAGCCCACGGAAAGACGTCCGCCTGGTGGATGCCAGGTTGGCGGTGAAAGGAAAGGACGATTACCTGCTGGGGGGAAGCTGGAACATGGCGCGCGCCGGGCAGACCGTTTCCGCCTACGATCAGGGAAGCGAGACTACCGGTCTTTTCGCCATGCGTTACCGGGACGGTTCCGTTCAGGATTTCTGGATGAAAGGATATATGGAATATCCCGACTTGGACACACTCCTGGGAAGCGGCGAGAAATACCGTTTTTCCCAGGCCAGGTCGAAAGCGAACGGCCGGATGCTTCTGCCCGATTATCTGAGCCTCCTGAGCTTTCAGTCCCGCAACGGCAAGTTCCGTTTGACGGGCGAAGTCTATGAGCGTGTCGTCACGACCACGACCGAGGTCTCTTACGACTTTTACGGCCGGATGATGCCTTATACGCGTGTCACGTTCGAGGGATACCGTTATCAGAACGCCTTCTACTCGGAATTCGACTCCGCTTTGGTGAATTCGGGAAATTCGGTTTTCGACTTGGAGCGGCAGCAGCTTTATCCGCGCCTTTCCCCGCTTTCGGTGGCGGTGGAAAATCCGCAGGGCGACCTGCTATATGCCTATGTCGGACAGGCGGTTTTGCATTACAGGGTCACCAGAGGGGAAAACGGCATAGAACCCGAAAAGACGTTCGCCCTCACCTCGCTTTTTCCGGGCGACCGCTTGCAGCGTACATGGAACGAGAATCTTGCCGAATGGTTCCCCGGTTGCCTGCTGGCCTACGGTTACAAACAGACGAGCAATACGAGAAGGAAAGGCAAGAACCGCCAGTCGGTGTTCTATATGAACAAGGTCGTGGTGGAAACCACGGAAGCCGGCAAGACGGCTCCTTAGTCCATGAGAAGTATGCGGCAGGAATCTCCCGCCATGCCGAACAATCCGCCCGGAATATCGAAACGTTGCTCCTTGCCCTCCTTGTCGACGATGCGCACGGAACCTTTCTTCAAGATGGAAAGGATAGGGGCATGGCGATCGAGTACTTCGAAAGAACCGTCGGCCCCGGGAAGCTGCAACAAGGAAGCTTCACCCTCGAAGATGATTTTGTCCGGATTCGAAATGGTTACGGTCATCGTTTAGGCCTCGGATAGGATTTTTTCGGCTTTTTCCTTGACATCCTCCAACGTGCCTACCATGTGGAAGGCTTGTTCGGGATATTCGTCCATCTCACCGTCGAGAATGGCCTTGAAACCGGCCACGGTGTCTTCTATCTTGACGAATTTTCCGGGAAGTCCCGTAAAGGATTCGGACATGAAGAACGGCTGGGAAAGGAAACGTTGTATCTTGCGGGCGCGGTTCACCACCAGACGGTCTTCCTCGCTCAATTCTTCCATGCCCAGGATGGCGATGATGTCTTGGAGTTCGCTGTTGCGTTGCAATATGTTCTTGATGCGTTGGGCGGTGAGGTAATGTTCCCTGCCCACGATACGTTCCGAAAGTATGCGGGAACTGGAAGCCAGCGGATCCACGGCCGGGAAGATGCCCAATTCGGAAATCTTGCGGCTCAACACGGTGGTGGCGTCCAAGTGTTCGAACGTCGTGGAAGGCGCAGGGTCGGTGAGGTCGTCGGCAGGCACGTAAACGGCCTGGACCGAAGTGATGGCCCCGTTCTTGGTGGAAGTGATGCGTTCCTGCATCAAGCCCATTTCGGTGGCCAGCGTAGGCTGGTAGCCTACGGCCGAGGGCATACGTCCCAGCAGGGCGGAAACTTCCGAGCCGGCCTGGGTGAAACGGAAGATGTTGTCGACGAAGAAAAGGATGTTTCCTCCTTGCCCTTCGTTGCCCTTGTCGCGGAAGTATTCGGCCAAGGCCAGGCCCGACAAGGCCACGCGGGCACGGGCGCCGGGCGATTCGTTCATCTGTCCGAACACCAAGGTGGCCTGCGAGTTCTTCAAGGCTTCGTGGTCGACCTTGCTAAGGTCCCAACGGCCTTCTTCCATGCTTTTCTTGAATTCTTCCCCGTATTGTATGACACCCGACTGGATCATTTCACGCAACAGGTCGTTGCCTTCCCGCGTGCGTTCTCCCACGCCGGCGAAAACGGTCTGTCCCGAATACTGCTTGGCGATGTTGTTGATCATTTCCATGATCAGCACCGTCTTGCCCACGCCGGCGCCGCCGAACAAGCCCACTTTCCCGCCTTTCATGTAAGGCTCGATCATGTCGATGGCCTTGATGCCGGTGTAGAGGACTTCCTCGTTCGTGGTGAGCTGGTCGAAACTCGGGGGCTCCTGGTGGATGGCGCGCCGTTCCTTGCTTTGCACGGGGCCGATGCCGTCGATGGGGTCTCCGATCACGTTGAAAAGGCGGCCGTTGATTTCATCTCCGGTGGGCACCGAGATTCCCGTGCCCAAGGCGACCACTTCCATACCCCGGTAAAGTCCGTCGGTGGAATCCATCGAAATGGCGCGCACGGTGCGTTCGCCCATGTCCTGCTGGCATTCCAGCACCACCCGGTGACCGTCGGGCCGATTGATTTCCATGGCCTCGTAAATGAATGGGATGCGTCGGTTCTCTTCGAAATAGACGTCAACTACCGCGCCGATGACTTGGGAAACTGTCCCTTTGCTGATTTCCATGTCCGAATCCGTTTATCGTCTTCTTTCCCTGTAGTCTCCGCCGATGGGCGTGTCCCTTCCCGGTTGGGGCGCGGACTTCTTGTCCACCTTGGGTACCGTCCTGTTTTCGGCGGAATTGCAAAAATCAGGCGTGCGGCTCATCGCCGCCGCGCCTTTGTTGGATGAACAGGCGCAGAACATTCCTGCCGCCAGAAGGACTATCGGCAAACCCAGGCGAAAACGGGTTTTTTCCTTGAAAACGTTCAACATGACATGTTTGTTTTGAGAGCCTAAGAAACAAAGATAGGAATTTTTCGCAAAACGCGGACGGAGGGCAAGCCGTCTGTCACGGAACCGGTCTGGAAAAAGCTGCCGCTCTCCATGTCCGTCCTTTGCCCCATGTGGTATTTTGGGGTAGGGCAAGGCTGTTTTTCTTGCCGGTCGCCGTCGCCCGCCATGTCATGACAAGCGCGGCCGTCGATGGAAAGGAACGGGGCTCATGCCTGTGATGCCGGTCTGCATGCAGGGGCGTGCCGCGAAACCGTACGGAGGCGGGTCCTTCATGCCGGTCACATGTCAGGTATGGACATGTGGGATTCCCTCCAACGGGTTCCTGCCATGGAAACCGGCGGCATTGGAAAGAGATACGCCTAAAAAACGTATCTTTGCCGTCCTGTTCACCACCGAAAGGAAGAAACCACGAATCAGAGGACAAAGACATGGCATACAACGAATCGATGTTGATCCGCCGCGACTTGCTTACGCGCGTGTGCAAACTGATGCAGGACGGAGAATTGCGCTCCCAGATAGACAGGGTTCCCTTGGTCATGCGGCCGCGTTACGGGAAGGATGTTTCCCGTTGTTGCGTGTATAAGGATCGTGCGGTCATAAAATATCGCCTTATGGCCATTCTCGGATACGACATCCGGGACGAGAAGGACGAATTGACGCCGCTCGGCGAATATGCCCGTTGGGCCGAGGAACGTACTGAACAGACCAAGGCCATCCTTACCGTCGTCGACCTGGCTTGCAGTTCGTGCGTTCAGGTCAATTACGTGGTTACCAACATGTGCCACGGCTGTATAGGCCATCCTTGTACGTTCGCTTGCCGCAAGAACGCCATCAGCATACACCAGCAGGCTTACATCGATCCCGGCAAATGCGTCAGCTGCGGGCTTTGCATGAAAGCCTGCCCGTTCAACGCCATCATATACCAGGCTGTTCCCTGCGAACAGTCTTGCCCTGTCGACGCCATATCCAAGGACGAGCATGGCGTGGAACATATCGACGAGGAAAAGTGCATCTATTGCGGTCGTTGCCGTGAGGCTTGTCCTTACGGGGCGATCATGGAAAAGACCTATCTCACCGAGATATACCGTGCCTTGAAGTCGGACAAGAAGGTGGTGGCCATGGTCGCTCCTTCGATCATGGGGCAATTTCCCGTGGCTCCGGGCAAGGTGGTGCGCGCCATCAAG
Organism: uncultured Bacteroidales bacterium; assembly: GCA_910578275.1. GTDB lineage: Bacteria > Bacteroidota > Bacteroidia > Bacteroidales > P3 > Pullibacteroides. Next base: position 73,766 of record CAJTPR010000006.1, read on the forward strand.
GAACTGGGTTTCGACCAGGTCGTGGAAGTGGCCGAGGGCGCCAACATCACGGCGATGAACGAGGCCGCCGAATTCGAGGAAAGGGTGGTGGAAGGCGGTCAGAAATTCATGACCACATCCTGCTGCCATTCATATACCGAATTGGTCCATAAGCATCTGAAGCATCTTGAACCCTATGTCTCTCATACGCATACGCCCGTTTACTACACGGCGCAGGCCATCAAGGAAAAGCAACCCGATTGCGTGACGGTCTTTTTCGCCCCCTGTCTTTCCAAACGTCATGAGGCGATGGTGGAAAAAGACATCGACTGGGTGCTTTCCTACGAGGAACTGGGCGCGATGCTGACCGCCGCGGGCATCGACGTGCAGAAGTGCGAGGAGGAAAAACTGGTGGAAATCGACAATGCGGGTCGCGGATTTCCCTATACCAAGGGCGTTACTGAGGCCGTGTTGCATTATTCGAAGAACCCGCAGGCCATACGTCCGTTTTTCATAGACGGCGTGGACAAGGCGGTCATCAAGAGCCTCAAGACGGTGGAACAGACTTGCGGCGGCCCCGATCAGCCGAACATGATCGAATTCATGGTTTGTCAGGGAGGTTGCGTGAACGGTTGCGCCTCGATAGCCAATCCGCGTACGGCGGCACGGCAAATCCAGACGTTCATAAAAGAAGACGATTCGCGCAAGGCGGCCCAGGGCAAGGAGCAGGCCTGAGGACCGAGCCATGTCGTCCTATCTGCGCGGTTATTCGTCCTATCTCAAGTTGGAACGCCGGCTTTCGCCGGCTTCAGTGGAGGCCTATGTCCATGACGTGGAACTCCTTTTCCGGTATTTGGACGGAAAGCCGTTGTCGGCGGTCACGGGCGCGGACATCGAGGGTTTTGTCGCGTTTCTCCTGGCATCGGGCATGAGCGCGCGTTCACAGGCACGTATCTTGTCGGGCATCAAGAGTTTCTTCAATTATCTGGTATTGGAAAAGGTATTGGCGGTTTCGCCCGCCGAATTGGTGGAAAGCCCTCGTCTTCGACGTCGGTTGCCCGACGTGCTTTCCTATGAGGAAATCGTGCGGATGTTCGATTCCATCGACCTTTCCACCCTCGAAGGACGGCGCAACCGGGCCATGCTGGAGACGCTTTACGCATGCGGATTGCGGGTTTCGGAACTGGCGGGCCTGCAATTGTCGATGCTCTGTTTCAACGACGGCTTCGTGCGCGTCATCGGCAAGGGAAACAAGGAACGGCTGGTTCCCATCGGCAAGACGGCGATGGGTCAGATAAAAGGCTATGTCGAGGGTGACCGCTGCCACGTGCCCGTGGCCAAGGGTTGCGAGGACATCGTGTTCCTCAACCGCCGGGGCGGAAGGTTGTCGCGGGTCATGATATTCAAGATCATCAAGGAAACGGCCGCGTCGGCGGGTATCCGGAAGGTCGTCAGTCCGCATACGTTCCGGCACAGTTTCGCCACGCATCTGGTGGAGGGCGGCGCGGACTTGCGTGCCGTGCAGGACATGCTGGGGCACGAGTCCATCACCACTACCGAAATATACACCCATCTCGATCGTCGCTACTTGCAGGAAACCATCGAGCGATACCATCCGCAAGCACTTGCCGGGCGATAGGCCGCCTATCTTTCCGGTATTTTACCGGATTTCCCTTGTCGTGATTTTCCGTTTATGGCGATTCGTTGTCGGATATGCGTTTTGCTTGGCTCCATAGCCAAGGGAAAGCACTTGGCCGATCGCCCCGGGACAGCCCGTCCGGGCAAAAGGCCGGCTCGCGTCCCGATTCTTCGTCAACCGCGCGCTTTGTTCGCCGTATAGAACAGGTCGAAACAGTTTTCCGGAATGTCCGAGAAAAAATAGTCTTCCATCTCGATGGATTCCACCAGGCCGTTTCCTTTCTTGAGAAGCTTGAGACGGTTGAGACGGTTGAGCAGGTTGTAGGGGATTTTCAGCAGCCAGCGCGGGGCACGGTGTTGCAGGTCCAGTACGTCGAAACGGGTGATGGCTTCCACGCCCTTTCGGTTGTCTTCGTAATAGCGCATGATTTTCTCGTTGCCCGCGATGCCGCCCCGGTTCACTCGGGCGAAACGGCCTGAAAGCAGTCGGTCGAATTCTTCGGGCGTGTATTCCCTCACGTGGAAAGGATTCCTGGTAAGCGACATGTCCTTGTTGGGCGTGGAGAGTATCGCCGTTCCGCCCGGTTTGAGCACCCGGTGTATCTCGTCCACCAATACCTTGTCTTTCCTTATATGTTCGATGACCTGGAATGAAACCACGAAGTCGAAGCTTTCGTCCTCGAAAGGAACGGGCGGCACGGCGGCGCGGGTGAAACGGACCGTATCGCCGAGTTCGGAAACGGCGGGGCAGGCGTAACGGTCGAGCGTGTGGAATACTTCCGTCCGTGGGGCCAGTATTCGCGAGCCGTAGCCCATGCCCGTGCCGATTTCAAGCACTTTTCCGCCGATTCTTTCCGCAGCCAGGCAATATGCCAGCTTGGAACGTTGAAAAACGAAATTGTCGGACATATCTTCCGATACTCTTTCCGCCGTTTGAACTTTCAGGGCCATTTGCGTGGGTTTGTCGATGTTTCGGTGCACGAAGATAATAAATTTCGGTCGGTTGGAAAGCGGCAAGTCCGCCAAGGGCGGCTCCCGAAGAAAACGCCCGGCGTCGGGAATCCTGCCGGACACGCCTGCCTGTCGTGCCGGTCAAGGCGGCGAGGGCAAGCGCATGGCGGTCGCACGGATCGTGCACGTCCGGAATGAAATCGCATGTCATTTTTGTAAAATAACGTTGATTTTATTACTTTTGCAAACTTTTATGAAGGGCTTTGTTCTCTTTGAATTTGTTGATACTCAATAATTAAGCGAAATATGAAAGAAGGATTGAAAACAGTTTATCTGTTTGGAAACAAGACGGCCGAAGGAAGGGCCGACATGCGGAACCTGTTGGGTGGAAAAGGGGCCAATCTGGCTGAAATGAGCCTGATCGGCTTGCCCGTCCCTCCTGGTTTCACCATCACCACGGAAGTCTGCACCGCCTACAACCGCCTCGGCGCGGACGCGGTCATCAGCGCCATCAAGCCCGAAGTGCAAAAAGGTATGGCGGCCGTGGAGGAAATCATGGGAGCCAAGTTCGGAGACGCCGTCAATCCTCTTTTGTTTTCGGTACGTTCCGGAGCGCGTGCGTCGATGCCCGGCATGATGGACACGATCTTGAACCTCGGTATCAACGACACCGTGGTGGAAGCCCTCTGCAAGAAGACGGGCAACGAACGTTTCGCCTGGGATTCCTACCGTCGTTTCGTGCAGATGTACGGCGACGTGGTATTGGGCATGAAGCCTACTTCCAAGGAAGACATAGATCCCTTCGAGGAAATCATCGAGAAGATGAAGGAAGAAAAGGGCGTGAAACTCGATACCGAACTGGGCGTTCCCGAATTGAAGGAACTGGTCGCCCGTTTCAAGGGCGCGGTGAAGGAAAACACCGGAAAGGATTTTCCCACCGATCCTTGGGAACAGCTCTGGGGCGCGATCATCGCCGTATTCGACAGCTGGATGAACGAGAGGGCCATCCTTTATCGTCGTCTCAACAATATCCCCGCCGAATGGGGAACGGCCGTGAACGTGCAGGCGATGGTGTTCGGGAACATGGGCAACACCTCCGCGACGGGCGTATGCTTCAGCCGTAGCGCCTCCACGGGCGAGAACGTGTTCAACGGCGAATACCTTATCAACGCGCAAGGCGAGGATGTCGTGGCCGGTATCCGCACGCCGCAGGAAATCACGATCCTGGGTTCGCAACGTTGGGCCCAGTTGCAGGGTATTTCCGAAAAGGAACGTGCCGCCAAATATCCTTCGTTGGAAGAATCCATGCCTGCATTGTACAAGGAACTCTGGGACTTGCAGAACAAGCTCGAACTCCATTACAAGGACATGCAGGACATGGAGTTCACGATCCAGGAAGGTCGCTTGTGGATGTTGCAGACCCGTAACGGAAAGCGTACCGGCGCGGCCATGGTACGCATTGCCATGGAGATGTGCAAGGAAGGTCTCATTTCCGAGAAAGAGGCCTTGATGCGTATCGAGCCCAACAAGCTGGACGAGCTGCTGCACCCCGTATTCGACAAGAAGGCGCTCGCCACCGCCCAGTTGATGGCCAAGGGATTGCCCGCTTCGCCGGGAGCGGCTACCGGAAAGATATTGTTCTTTGCCGAAGATGCCGAAAAGGAAATCGAGAAGGATCCGAAGGCCAAGTTGATCTTGGTCCGTATCGAGACCTCTCCCGAAGACTTGAAGGGCATGTATATCGCCCAGGGTATCCTTACCGCCCGCGGAGGCATGACTTCACATGCCGCCGTGGTGGCCCGCGGTATGGGCAAATGCTGCGTTTCGGGTGCGGGCGACATCGAGATCGACTACAAGAAGCGTACGCTCACGATGAACGGAAAGACCTACAAGGAAGGCGATTTCATCTCCTTGAACGGTTCCACCGGCCAGGTGTTCGATGGCGAGATCAAGACGATCGACGCCGAGATCAGCGGTGATTTCCAGGCTTTGATGGATCTGGCCGACAAATACACCCGCATGCGTGTCCGTACCAACGCCGATACGCCCCACGATGCCGAAGTGGCTCGCAATTTCGGAGCCTGCGGTATCGGTCTCTGCCGTACCGAACATATGTTCTTCGAAGGCGACAAGATCATTCCCATGCGTGAGATGATCTTGTCCAAGGATACCGAAGGCCGTCGCGCCGCCTTGGCCAAGTTGTTGCCGGTGCAGCGTGCCGACTTCGAAGGCATCTTCGCCGCCATGCACGACCTGCCCGTGACGGTTCGCCTCCTGGATCCCCCCTTGCACGAATTCGTGCCCAAGGATACCAAAGGTCAGGAGGAAATGGCTCGCGTGATGGGCATCAGCGTGGAAGAAGTGGCCGCCAAGGTGAAGGAACTGGAAGAAGTGAATCCCATGTTGGGACATCGCGGCTGCCGTCTGGGCAATACCTATCCCGAAATTTCGGAAATGCAGACCCGGGCCATCCTCGAGGCGGCTTTGAACTTGAAAGCCAAAGGTATCCATGCACATCCCGAAATCATGGTCCCGCTGGCGGGAAGCAAGAAGGAATTGCAGATGCAGGTGGACATCATCCGTACCACGGCCGAAACCGTATTTGCCGAAAGGAAAGACCGTATCGAATATTTCGTGGGCACGATGGTGGAAGTACCCCGCGCCGCTCTCACCGCCGATGAAATCGCGGAAGTGGCCGAGTTCTTCTCGTTCGGTACGAACGACTTGACGCAGATGACGTTCGGTTTCTCGCGCGACGACATCGGCAAGTTCCTGCCTACCTATTTGGAAAAGAATCTCTTGAAATACGACCCGTTCCAGGTATTGGATCGCGAAGGGGTGGGACAACTGATGCGTATCGGCGTGGAAAAAGGCCGTACGACCCGTCCCGACATCAAGATCGGCATCTGCGGCGAGCATGGCGGCGAGCCCAGTTCGGTGGCGTTCTGCGACTCGTTGGGCATGCGCTACGTGAGTTGCTCGCCCTATCGCGTGCCTATCGCCCGCGTGGCCGCGGCCCAAGCGAACGTGGCTACGCAAGAAAAGTAATTCGACTTGCATCGAAATACATGTGGAAAGGCGGAATCTTCGGATTTCGCCTTTTCTTTTTCCGAGGATTGCAAAAATGCCGGCATCATCTTATCTTTACTTGTTCTTGTAAAATCATAAATCACAGAAATGGAAAAAATTATAAAATCGGCCTTGATTTCCGTATTTCATAAGGAAGGCGTGGACGACATATCGGCCGTGCTCAAACGTTTCGGCGTGAAGGTCTATTCCACGGGCGGGACCTACGACTACCTGAAGCAATCCGGCTTGGACGTATGCTCCGTGGAATCGGTGACGGGCTATCCGTCGATTCTGGGCGGCCGGGTAAAGACCTTGCATCCGGGCGTGATGGGGGGCATCCTGGGACGCAGGGATGAGGAAGACGACCTGCGTACCATGCGGCAATACAAGATTCCCGAGATAGACTTGGTGGTAGTGGACCTTTATCCGTTCGAACAGACCCTGGCTTCGGGCGCAAGCGACGCGGAAATCATCGAGAAGATAGACATAGGCGGCATTTCGCTTATCCGGGCGGGAGCGAAGAACTTCAACGACGTGCTGGTTGTTCCCTCCAAGGAACACTATGCCGAGGCGGCGCGGATCCTGGAACGGCAGTGCGCCACGACCTTGGACGAACGTCGTCGTTTCGCGGCTTACGCGTTCAGGAAAAGCGCGGCCTACGACAATGCCATCGGCCGTTATTTCGGAATGACGGTGCCGGATATGACCTCGGAGACAGCCGACGTCCCGTTGTCCCGGGAACCGTCCTTGGGTGGCATGCCGGCCCGGAACCGGGTCTTGCGTTATGGCGAGAATCCCCACCAGAAAGGGGCGTTCTACGGATCTTTGGAAAATTGTTTTGAACAGTTGCACGGCAAGGAAATATCGTACAACAACCTTCTGGATATCGACTCGGCGATGGCCTTGATGAAAGACTTCGGGCCGCGCCCCATGTTCGCCATCCTCAAGCACAACAACGCTTGCGGCTTGGCGGTACGCGAAACGGCAGAGGAGGCTTACCGGGATGCCTTGGCGGGCGATCCGGTGTCGGCTTTCGGCGGTGTGCTGGTTTCCAATACCCGTATCGACTTGGCCACGGCGCGGGAAATCGACAAGATTTTCCTGGAAGTGCTGCTGGCACCCGCTTACGAGGAGGAAGCCTTGCAGACGTTGAAAAGCAAGAAAAACCGGGTCATCCTTCAATACAAGGATTTCAAGATGGGCGACCCGCTTATCCGTTCCTGTCTCAACGGGGTGTTGGTGCAAGACCGCGACACGGTAGCCGAGGAGGCTTCGATGCTCAAGACCGTAACGAAAAAGGAACCGGCCGCGACGGAAATCGCCGACATGCTTTTTGCCAACCGTATCGTGAAACATAGCAAGTCGAACGCCATCGTCATCGCCAGGAACGGGCAGTTGCTCTCTTCGGGCGTGGGGCAGACCTCGCGCGTGGATGCCTTGCAGCAGGCCATCGAAAAGGCGAGGCATTTCGGTTTCGACCTGAACGGTGCCGTGGTGGCTTCCGATGCGTTCTTCCCGTTTGCCGATTGTGTGGAAATCGCGCATAAGGCGGGCATCACGGCATTTATCCAGCCCGGCGGTTCGGTGCGCGACGCCCAGTCCGTCGAATATTGCGACCGGAACGGCTTGGCGATGGTGTTCACGGGCGTGCGGCATTTCAGGCATTGACGTTGCCTGATGCTCCGATTGTCATTGTCGACGCACATGCGGTTCCAAGGCTCGCATGGAAAGAACGGCGATGTGGCGAATAGGCAAGGGGAACCGGTGACATGGTCCGTGTGACCGGGGCTGCGTAGAAAAACAGTCGTATTTCCGGACGGGGCAAGATCAGGGGAACATCAGAAGAAACGCCAGATTTCCCGTAGTATCGTTTCTTTGGCCATGTCATTGGGATTGGTGCCAGGCTGTCCTTCCGGAACGGGTTCTCCCAGCCTGTCGAACAGTTCCGTCCAAAAGGCCGGCATTTGGCCGTCGGCATCCCGGAATCGCATGGGACGGGCGGTGAAAAGCGGCTTGCCGCCGGCATCCCGGAAACTTTCGTAAACGAGTTCGGAACAATACATCATGCCGTTGTCGGGCAGGAAATGCCAGTCGTAGCTTTCGCCTAGGTGCGTTCGGGCGCGGGAAATCGCCTCGTTGACGGGAAAGTCCGTCTCGACTCGTTTGACGACGATGCCGGGTTTGCCTCCCAGGACAGGCGCGTTCGCAAGGAAATCATTCCAGGGAACAAGCGCCACGCCATCATGGCGGCTGGAAGCCTCCAATACATAGGGCGTGTCCTTTTCGACGGTCAGGATCGCCACGTGCGAGAACTTGATCGGCTCATGATGCGCCGTGGCTTGCACGATGGCTTGCGAAAAGCCGGAATCCGCGGCCACGACGAACAGCAGGTCGCCCGTTCGCGGACGATAGTCGGCGGGGAATATCGATTCTTTTCGGCAGCAGCCCGTCAAAAGCAAAAGGAAAAGCAAGAAAAATCCGGGATTCTTTGTCATCTTTCAACCCGCCATCGATTTGCGACGGCTGATTTCGGCGCAGAGGATGGCCGTCGCCATGGCCGCGTTGAGCGATTCGGCACCGGTAGGGGCATGTCGGGGCGAAGCGGGAATCGTGATTCTCGTATGAACGGCTTTCTCGAAATCGGCCCCGATGCCATGGGCCTCGTTACCGATGACGTACCAAGCATTTTCGGTATCCAAAGGACTTTGATAGATGCTCTCTCCCTGCATGAAGGTTCCGAATACCTGGACGGGAAACGGTTTTCGGCGCATGAGTCCGAGAAAATCTTCCCGGGAAGCGACATGCACGGGAACGAGTCCCGCCGATCCCATGGAAGACTGGATACATTTGGGCTGGTAGGCATCGGCGCAGCCTTCGGTGCAGAGAATCCTGCCGATGCCGAACCAGTCGGCCAGGCGCAGGATCGTGCCCATGTTCCCCGGGTCGCGCAATTCGTCCAGCAACAGGCTGGTTCCCGAAAAGAGGGTTTCCTCGCCGGGCAGGGAGGTATCGGGCTGGCGGCAGAGCATCCAGACTTCTTGCGGGCTTTCCAGCCCGCTGATGCGTTCCAGTTCCTTTTGTGAAATCTCGATTTTTTCCGCCTGTCGTCCGTTTTCCCGTTCCCAACGGAGCAAAAGCCGCTGGTTCTTTTCATTTTCCCACCAGGATTCCACGGCCAATACCTTTTCTATCGGCAGGGAAGACTGGAGCAAGACTTCGGCCACCTTGGGCGTTTCGGCCACGAATACGCCGTCTTGCCTGCGAAACTTCTTCTGCTGGTAGCCTTTGAACCGTCTTATCGTGGAAGAACCGAGCATCTTGGTGATTTTTGGGGCGGCAAGATACGAAAAAAGCCGCTTCATCTATGAAGCGGCTTTTTGAAAGTCCGGAACGATTATTCGGAAAAAACGTCCAACGTGATTTCGGCCTTGACTTCGCGGTGAAGGTCGATCTTGGCCTTGTGCTGGCCGATTTCCTTGATGGCTTCGCCGGGAATGGTGATTTTCTTGCGGTCGATCTCGATGCCGTGCTGTTCTTTCAGCGCGTCGGAAATCTGAATGGAGTTTACCGATCCGAAAATCTTGCCCGAAGTGCCGGCCTTGGCGGCGATCTTTACGACGATGCCGTTCAACTTGCCCGCCAACGCTTCGGCGTCGTTCTTGATTTTTTCTTCCTTGAAAGCGCGTTGTTTCAGGTTTTCGGCACGCATCTTCTTCAAGCCTGCGGTCGCGGGCAGGGCGTAACCCTGGGGAATGAGGAAGTTGTTGGCGTAACCGTTCTTGACAGTAACTATGTCGTCTTTGTAGCCCAAGTTGGCCACGTCTTTGATCAAAATGATTTCCATTCTCTATATCCTCCTTACTTTAACAAGTCGCCTACATAGGGCATAAGGGCCAAGTGACGGGCGCGCTTGATGGCCTGGGCTACTTTCTTTTGATATTTTTCCGAAGTACCGGTGATGCGACGAGGCAGGATCTTGCCTTGTTCGTTCACGAACTTCAAAAGGAAGTCGGCATCCTTGTAATCGATGTATTTGATACCGCTCTTCTTGAAACGGCACCATTTCTTCTTCTTCGTATCTACCGCAATCGGGGTGAGATATTTAATGTCGTTATCTACTGCCATCGCTCTACTTGTTTTCGGGGTTTACAACTTCTTTCTTGGCCGCACGCTTCTTTTCGTTATAGGCGACAGCGTGCTTGTCCAGTTTGGTCGTGAGGAAACGCAACATCTTCTCGTCACGGCGGAAAGCGGTCTCCAACACGTCGATGGCCTTTCCTTCGGCCTTGAACTCCAGCAGGTAATAGAACCCGGTGGCTTTCTTCTGGATGGGATACGCCAGTTTCTTCAATCCCCAATCGTCTTCGAAGACGATTTCGGCACCTTGCTCGGTAAGCAACGTCCGGTACCTCTTTACCGCTTCCTTCATCTGTTCTTCAGACAAAACGGGAGTCATAATGAAAACGGTTTCGTACTGATTCATCGTTTTACTTTGTTAAAAGGTTATTAAACAATTTGTTTTTGCCAAAACGGGCAAAAAGCCCGCAAAGGTACGTAAATTCGGTGAAAAACACAAACCGGGAAGAACGGCGGACATCGTCCTTGCGGCTTGCAATCCGTCCGCCGGCCGGATCCGGCCCTGGGGCGAAGGTGTGGACGTCGGCTGGATGAGGCCGGATATGAAAACGCCCGATTCCGCGGAATCGGGCGTTTTTTCTTGTCACGTGGAGCATATGGGACTCGAACCCACTACCTTTTGATTGCGAACCAAACGCTCTACCAGATGAGCTAATGCCCCGTTTTTTCCCGGTTTCCGTCGCGAACCGGACGGTACCGTGCTCGAAAGAGAGTGCAAAGGTACGAAAAAAATTTTTTTGCATTTCGTATCTTCGCGGGTTTTTAGCGAAAATTATGAAAAAGATAGCCTTCTGGTACCATAACGCCCGTCCCATCGCCTTGCCGCAAAGTCTTTTGCCGGCCATTACGGCCGTTGCCTCCGCCTCGAGCCTCGAAACTTTTTCCTGGTTGCCCGCGTTGCTGGCCGTGGCAGGGGTGGCGCTCGCCCATCTGGGAATGAACCTGGCCGACGACTGGTTCGACTATCAGGTCCGTTCGGGAGAAACACGTCAGGAACTGGCTTCCGACGGCATGCGGGCACGTGTGGTCAAATATCCCTACCTCACCTCGGGGCAGGCTACGCCCCGTCAGCTTCTGGCGGCCACCGCCGTGTTCTTGTCGCTGGCGGCGGTCATCGGCCTCGTGCTGGCTTTCATGCGCGGCATGACTGTCGTCTACATGGCGATGATAGCCTTTTTCGTGGGTATTTCCTATTCCGGGAAGCCTTTCCGGCTTTGTTTCAAAGGATGGGGCGAAGCCGTCATTTTCCTGATGTTCGGGCCTCTGTTGATGACCGGCGTCTTTTATGCGGCCACGGGCGTGTTTTCGGGCAAGATAGCCTGGATCTCGGTGGCGGTGGGGCTGTTGGTGGCCAACATCGTCTACACGCATTCGATCATGGACGCCGAACCCGACAAGCGCATGGGCAAATACACCATGGCGCACCTCATGGGCGGGGCCAAGAGGCGGATCTTGCTTTCGGCCATGTTCAATTTCTTGCCCTACCTGCTCGTTTCCGCAGGGGTGGCGTGCAGGCAGCTGCATCCCGCTTACCTGGCCACTTGGGCGGTATTCCCGCTTTCGCTCTGGCTTGTGCGTTCGTTGCGTTCCTTCTGTTCGGGAAAGGAAGAGGAAGCGCGCACTCGTTGGTGGGTCGCTCCCGAGAAGGATTTCGAGGCCTATCGCAAGGCCGGCGTGGAATGGTTCATGCTGCGCTGGCTCACGTCACGCAACATCATCATGTTCTTTTGCCTCGTGTTGCTGGTAGTGGGTTTCGTGTTTCCTGAAAACTGGTAATGATGAAAAAGATGCTTTATCTGGCGTGGTGGTTTTTCCGCGCCCGTTTCCTGGGGCGTCGCGCCCCTTTGCAGACGGTGTTGTTCATCGGCGACCGTTGCAACCTGCAATGCAAGCATTGCAGCGTGTATCGCAAGGAGAACCCGCACCAAATGACGTATGAGCAAGTCAGGGAGCACTTGGTCTATTCCTATTCGCTCGGTTCGCGTTTCGTGGACTTCGAGGGGGGAGAGACCATGCTTTGGCGGGACGGGGAAAAGGACATCAACGACCTGACGGACCTGGCCAGGCGGATCGGCTTCTTTTCGGCCACGATCACGACCAACGCCCAGTTGCCTTTTCCGGATTGCCGGGCGGATTCGGTGTGGGTGAGTCTCGACGGTACGGGTTCCTATCACGAAGCCGTGCGCGGACAAGGGACTTTCGCCCGTCTGGAAAAGAACATCGCCACCGCCGCCCACCCTCATCTTAGCGTGAACATGGTCGTCAACACGCTCAACTGGCAGGATGTGGACAATACGATGGCCTATGTCAAGGACAACCCGCATATCGAATCGATAAGCATAAATTTCCATACGCCTTTCCCCGGAACGGAATATCTGAGCCTGGACAAGGAACGTCGTGACCGGATCATCGACAAGGTCATCGATTACAAGAAAAGAGGGTATCCCGTCATGAATTCGGTTTCGGGGCTCAGGAAAATGCGTTCGGGTCATTTCAAGCGGCGTTGCTGGGTGACCAATTTCATCTATCCCGACGGCAGCCGTGGCCTGTGCCTGGGTGACGGGACAGGCATCTGCAAGGATTGCGGCTTTTGCATGGCAGGGGAGATGGCCAGCCTTTTCGCGTTCAGGCCCGATACCGTCCGGGCGGGTCTGAAACTGAGGGTGTGAAGAATTTTTGTATTTTCGCAAGATGTTTTGCAGTAAATTAAGGTATGTCACGGTCCTTGCCTGTGCCGTCTTCTTGTGTGGTTGTGCCTATCAAAAGGAATACAATCAGATAAGCAAGAAAGGCACGGTGGAGGAGAAATACAACTTCGCCCTCAAGGCCTACGACAAGCAGGACTACAGGAAGTCGAGTTCCATTTTCGAGGAACTCCTGCCTCTTTTCCGAGGCAAGGACGCCCTTGACGGCCTGCTCTACAACCTGGCCTATTCGTATTTCTACGACAAGGACTACTTCATGGCCGCCTACTATTTCCGCACCCTTGCCCGCCAGTTTCCCAACGGACAGCGCGTGGAAGAGGCCACCTACATGTCCGCCTACTGCAAAAGCCTGGAATCGCCCGACTTCCGGCTCGACCAAAGCGCCACCAAGGAAGCCATCAAGCAGTTGCAGCTGTATATCAACTATTATCCCGAAAGCCGCAGGGTGGAAGAGGCCAGCCGCCTGATCGTGGAAATGCGTGCCAAGTTGGCCCTCAAGGCGTTCAACATCGCAGGAATGTACTATAGGCGGGGATTGTACAACGCGGCCGCCATCACGTTCAACAACTTCCTGCGCGACTATCCCGAATCGCCCGACAGGGAACAGGCGATGTTCCTCATGCTCAAGAGCCGTTTCCTGTATGCCAAGAACAGCTTCAAGCATTTGCAGCCGGAACGCTATCGCAAGGTGCTCGACATCTACGACATGTTCCTGCGCAACTACGCCGGATCCCGCTACCGGGAAGATGCCGACAAGTTCGTGGCCATTGCCAGGGAGCGCATATAAGTCCGCGAAAGCACAGTGAGAATCTTAAAATATCATATAAACGATGGATTACAAGAAAATCAAAGCTACCCATGACGCCGTTACCCGCGACCTTTCCAATTTCGACAAGGAAACGGGCAACCTCTATGAAACCGTGGTGAACCTTTCCAAACGGGCCAACCAGATTTCTTCTTCCTTGCGTCAGGAACTGGTGAACAAGATTTCGGAATTTTCCGCGCAGAACGTGGCCGGCGAGGGCATAGACGAGATTTACGAGAATCGCGAGCAGATAGAGATCGCCCGTTATTACGAGCAGTTGCCCAAACCCAGTCTCATCGCCACCCAGGAACTTCTGGACGGCACGCTCAAGTTCAGGCGCGCCGGAGGGGAAACGCCTGCCGAAAGCGCCCTTTAAGCCTTGGAGATGTCGTTGCGGGGAAAAAGAATCATCGTGGGGCTCGGCGGAGGCATCGCCGCCTACAAGACCTTGAGCCTGGTCCGTCTTTTGGTGAAGGCCGGGGCGCAGGTGCGTTGCGTCTGTACGCCGGCCGCCTTGCAGTTCGTCACGCCTTTGAGCTTGTCGACCTTGAGCGGACATGCGGTGTATGTGGATCTCTTTTCTCCCGGCAACGAGACGGGAACGGAGCATGTTTCCTATGCCGACTGGGGCGAGTTGCTCGTGGTGGCGCCCGCCACGGCCGACTTGTTGGGCAAATTCGCCAACGGCATTGCCGACAACGCGCTCAGTACGCTTTTCAACGCGTTCGACAAGCCTGTATTGTTGGCTCCGGCCATGAATACGCGCATGTACCGGCATTCGGCAACGCAGGAGAACCTTCGCAAGTTGCGCGACTGGGGTGTGGAGGTCATGCCTGCCGAGACGGGCGGGTTGGCCTGCGGATGCGATGGGGAGGGGCGCATGGCCGAACCCGGACAGATCTTTTCGCGCGTGGAAAGCCTTTTCGCGGATTCTTCCCGGACCGGCATACTGAAAGGAAAGAAGATATTGGTCACGGCCGGCCCTACCGTGGAATCGATCGATCCGGTACGATACATCAGCAATCATTCCAGCGGACTGATGGGCTGCCGTATCGCCGACGAGCTGACGCGTCGCGGCGCGGAAGTGCATTTCGTGCATGGTCCGATGCGGTTCGCGCCGGAGCGGACGGTGTACGAGGATATTCCCGTTTCCAGCGCCGGGCAGATGTTCACCGAATCCGTTTCGCTTTGGCCGGACATGGACATGGCCGTGCTTTCGGCCGCCGTGGCCGATTACACGCCCGCCGAGCCGAGTCCCGAAAAGATAAAGAAGCAGGAGGACGGCATGGTCTTGCGGCTGGTGAAGACCAAAGACATACTCCAGACCCTGGGCCAGGAAAAAAAGAAGCGCCAGTTGCTGGTGGGCTTCGCCTTGGAAACACGGGACGAGCTGGAAAACGCCCGCGAGAAACTGCGCAGGAAAAATGCCGATTTGATCGTGCTCAATTCCTTGCGGGACCAGGGAGCGGGTTTCGGTTGTGCCACCAACAAGGTCACGTTCCTTGCAAAGGACGGCACGGTCCGTCCCATGGAATGCAAGGATAAGGAGGCGGTGGCTTCCGACCTGGCCGATTGCATGGAGCGGTCGTATGCCCTACTTTAACCGGAAACACATGAAAAGTTCATTCTTCAGAAATTCGTTCTTGTCGTTCTGCCTGCTGGCTTGTACGGCCGGCCTGGTTCCCAAGGCTTCGGCCCAGGAACTGGATTGCCGGCTTTCGGTGGTGGCCACCAAGATCACTTCCGGCGACAAGACCGTCTTCGACGTGCTTTCCAAGGCGCTCAACCAGTTTGTCAACGGCCGTAAATGGAGCAAGATTCCCTTTCAGAGCCAGGAACGCATTCCCTGCGCGATGACCATCGACATACAGGAATACAACCAGGGTACGGGGCAAATCAAGGCCTACATCTCGGTGCAGTCACGCCGTCCTTGTTTCAAGTCCACCTATTCGAGCACGATGCTCAACATCGTGGACAAGGACTTTTCTTTCCGTTACATGAAGAACGACCCGTTGGAGTACAACGACAACAGCATCGGCACCAATCTTACCGCCACCATCGCGTTTTACGCCTACATCATCATAGGCAATTACATGGATTCGGGTTATCCGCGGGGTGGGGAGGTGTTCTTCGAACGGGCGCAGAACATCGTCATGCAGGCCCAGTCGCTCAACGAGCAGGGCTGGCGTGCCGGCGAGAAGAACGACAGGAACCGCTATTGGATAGCCGAAAACTACAACAACGGCAACTATCAGGCCATCCACGAAGTCATCTACCGCTATTTCCGTTTGGGCATGGACATGATGTACGACGATCCCGAACAGGCGCGTGGCAATATCCTGCAAGCCATATCCCAGGTGAACGCTCTCAAGCGCATGCGCAGCAACCTGCCTTGCGTGCAGTTGTTCATGGAATCCCGCGCCGACGAACTGGTGAACATCTTCCAGCCCGCCCCGCAGGAAGAACGCCAGAAGGCGGTCGACCTGCTCGTGGAGGCGGATGCTTCGAACGTGGCGCAGTACCGCAAGATCCTTTCGGGTGCCAATACCCGCTGATACGATTCCCCATCAATACCTGATTCCATGTTGCAGCACCTCCATATAGAAAATTATGCCCTGATACAGGCCTTGGACGTGGATATCGATTCCGGTTTCTGTGTCATAACGGGCGAGACGGGCGCGGGCAAGTCCATCTTGCTGGGCGCGCTCGGCCTGGTGCTCGGACAACGCGCGGATGGCGGCATCTTGCTCGATGCCGGGAAAAAATGCGTCATCGAGGCGCATTTCGATGTGGAAAACATGGGCTTGGCCGGCTTTTTTGCCGCGAACGACTTGGATTTCAATGAGGAAGATCCATTGCTGATTCTTCGCCGCGAGGTTTTGCCCAACGGCAAGTCGAGGGCGTTCGTGAACGATACGCCGGTGGTGCTTCCGCTACTGAAGGAATTGGCCTTGTTCCTTGTCGACATTCATTCCCAGCACGAGACCTTGACCTTGGGGCGCGCCGATTTCCAACTGCAGTTGCTGGACAGCTACATGGACGATTCCGCACGAATCAGGCCGCGTTATTCGGAAGCCTATGCCAGGTACAAGTCCTTGCACAAGGAAATCGAGCGGCAACGGGAAGAGTTGGACAAATATCGCAAGGAACAGGATTACTGGCAGTTCCTCTTCGACGAACTGGACAAGCTCAACCTCGTCGCCGGCGAGCAGGAACGGATGGAGGAAGCCTTGGAGCGTCTTTCCCATGCCCAAGCGCTGCACGTCACGTTGGCGGCGGCCGTGGCCGAGACGGACGGGGAGGAGATGAGCCTTCGTTCACGTGTGGGAAACTTGCTGCGGGAACTGAAGAAGATCGCGCCCTATCACAAAGGAGTGGAGGCTTCCTTGCCACGTTGGCAGTCGCTATCGGCGGAATTGGCCGATTTGGGTGCGGATCTTTCGCGATGGAGCGAGGAAGACGATACCGATCAGGATACGAAGAACCGTTACGAGGAACGCCTCGACACGCTTTACCGCCTGGAACGCAAGCACGGCGTGGAAGACGAAAGCGGCTTGTTGGCGATAAGGGACGACTTGGCACGCAAGATCGGCCGTCTTGGCGGGGCGGACGAGGAATTGTCGGCCAAAGAGCAGGAACTCTCCGGTCTGGAACGAAAACTGGAATGCCTGTCGGCGGAATGGCATCAAAGGCGTGAGGCGGCGGGCAAGGAATTGCAGCAAGCCATCGTGGACGCCTTGGCCGAATTGGGCATGGAACAATCCCGACTCGAAATCAGGCTTTCCGATACAGGCCGTTTCGGTCCGGCAGGGCGCGACAAGGTGGAATTCCTGTTCACGGCCAACCTGGGAGCCGCTCCAAGGGAAATATCCAAGGTGGCCTCGGGCGGGGAACTTTCGCGTCTGATGCTGGCGGTCAAGTCGGTCATACATCGTCGCGACGTGTTGGGCACCATCATATTCGACGAGATAGACACCGGGGTTTCCGGCAAGATCGCGGGCAAGGTGGCCGCGATGATGGGACGGATGAGCCGCTACATGCAGGTCATTGCCATCACGCACTTGCCGCAGATCGCCGCCAAGGCCGCCACGCATTTTCATGTTTACAAGGCCGAAGAGGACGGCAAGACCGTTTCGCGTATCAAGCGGCTCGATGCCCGGGAGCATGTCCGTTCCATCGCTTCCATGCTCAGCAACGAACAAGTCACCGGGGCGGCGCTCGAGGCGGCGCGGGAACTCATTAAACGATAAGGGGGAAGGGCAGTGGAAGATTCTTTGGAAGACTATATGGACGAGGAGACGGCCCGTCTCCTGGAAAGATACACGGAGGAATCGGCTTCCGGTCATTTCGGTTTTTACGACGTGGACGAATATGTCGCCCTCATAGACGCCTATATCTGGAACGCCGACCTGGTCAAGGCCAAGGAGGTCCTGGCTCGTGCCAAGACGCAGTATCCCCAGGCGGTGGAACTGAAGTTGAAGGATGCCGAGATATGCCTGGAAACGGATCTTTTCGAGCATGCGTTGAAGTTGCTGGCGGAAGTGGAGTCGGTGGAACCCTATCTCTACGACGCGTATATCGTCAAGGGGCATACGTTGATATGCCTGCGCCGTTACCAGGAGGCGAGGGAGAGTTTCCGCAAGGCGGCCGAACAGGGAGCGGACGAGGTGGACGTGGCCATGGGACTTGCCGAGACCGAGATAGAGGCGGGAAACCTTGAGCGGGCGTGGACCTATACCGACCAGGTGATCGGGACAGGAAACGATACCGTCGAGACCTGCAATCGCTTCATGGACTTGGCCCAGAAAGGAGACAGGTTGCCCGAGGCGATGACCAAGGTGCGGGCTTTGCTCAAGGCCGATCCCTATTCGCTCCTGTACTGGAAGACGTTGGTGGAACTGGCGGATGCCGCCGCTTGCCACGAACAAGCCTTGGAGGCCTGTGAGTTCGCCTTGGCCATCGCGCCCGACGACCTGGAAACGCTCAAGAACAAGTTCAACCTGCTGGAGACCGTGGATACGGAAGAAAGCCAGCTGGACTTTTACCGCAAGATGGAAAAGATTGCCTTGGAAAGCGGAGACGACATGTTCCTGGCGGCGGTCTGGTTGCGCATGGCACAGGAATACGAGATGGATTCCATGTGGGAGGAGGCGGAGGGGTATTATCGCCGCATGCTCGACGTGCCGTCACTGCGACAGTATGCCTTGTTCCGTTTGGGCGTATTGGCCGATTTCGGACATGACTACAAGGCTTCCAAGGCCTATTTCGAACAGGCGTTGCAGACGGATTCCGGGCAGGCCGACCTGTCGAACGAGGCCCGGATCTACCGGGGCATGGCACGCACGTTCTTCAATATGGGAAACGAACAGGACGGGTTCGAGTACGCGCGCAAGTCGGTAGAGACCGATCCGGAAAACCGTTTCCATTTGTATTCCTACCTGTATGATGCCTTGAACAGGAACGGGCAGAAGGATTTCCTGAGGCATGTCGAACGGGAGATGGCCCGGGAGGCACGCCCGGAATTGGTATTGGCCACGGCCGTCTTTTATTTTTACACGGGAAGGACGGAAGATTCCTATGGCTTGTTCGTATCGGCTTTCGCCTCGGATGCCCGCATGTTGAAGGACGTTTCCCGTTTTTTTCCGGAGGTATTGCTCGACAGTCCTCATGTCAAGGAAATATGGGAGGCGGCCTCTCCGGGAATCGGGGAGGAGACACGGAACTGGGACGACGACGAGCCGTTTCTTTATTACGGACCCGATGAACGCTGAAGCCTGCCATGAGACCGGCCGACAAGTTTTCGGCTTGATAGGACACCCGCTCGGGCATTCGTTCTCGGCTGCCTATTTCAAAAGGAAGTTCGAGGAAGGCGGTATGGAAGCATTTTCTTACCTCAATTTCGACATGGAAGACTTGTCGTCAGGAATCCCGCTTCTCAAATCCGACAACCGGTATGCGGGATTCAACGTGACGATTCCTTACAAGCAGCGGATCAAGGATTTTTTGGACAGCCTTTCGCCCGAGGCCTCGGCCATCGGCGCGGTCAATACCGTCAAGGTGGAGCGTGACGGAACCTGGACGGGACATAATACCGACTGCGTCGGTTTTTACGAAAGCCTGCGGCGTTTTTTGCCGGAGGGGGCACGATTCCCTGCCTTGGTGCTGGGAAACGGCGGGGCTTCCCAGGCCGTGCAATACGCCCTGCATAGGCATGGTTGGCGGTATTTCCTGGTTTGCCGGCATCCGCAGGAAAGCGGAAAGGCTTTCGCTCCGGCAAAGACGTTCACCTATGCCGGCCTTCCGGCGCATGTCGTGTCCGGTTGCCGTCTGATCGTCAATACCACCAGTCTGGGCATGTTTCCCGATGTGGAAAGTTGTCCCGTCATTCCCTATGAGGCGGTGGGCGCGGATCATTTTGCGTTCGACCTCGTATATAACCCGGTGGAAACCGCCTTCATGAAACGTTGTTCGGAACGTGGCGCAAAGACATGCAACGGCCTTGAAATGTTATATCTGCAAGCGGAAGCCGCATGGAAGGTCTGGACGGGTCCGTCCGTCGGATAAGAGATTATTTCCCGGTCTTTTTTCGTGAGAATACCGCCGTGAGCGGCTTGTGGTCCGAGTAGTCCACGTTCCTCGTGTTGAAAAAGACGACGTCGAGATTCCCTTGGTAGAGGACATAGTCGATCCGGTAAGAAGGATAATACCCCCTGTAGGATTGTCCGAATCCGCTGCCGGCTTCCACGAAGGCGTCGGTGAATCCGTTGCGTCGCAGATGACCGTAGGAGAAGGAGACGGGTTGATCGTTCATGTCTCCGCAAACGAGGATGCGGGAAGGCGCATGCGTGGTCCGGGCGTGCAGGATGATCTGTCGCACTTGCTCGCTTCTGGTGACGGTGGCCTTTTTGAGTTTGCCCAGCATGCGTCTGGCCCCGTGCGTGTAGTTCATTTCCTTCACGGGCGTGGCCGATGCCGTCCGCAAGGTTTCGAAGAACCGCTTGTCGGTATTGTCGAACCGGTTCGACTCCAGATGGATGTCATATACGCGCAAGGTGTCCTTGTTCACCAGCAGGTCGGCGAACACCACGTCGAACGTGCTCATGCCTTGCAGGCTGCCTTCCCGCAAGATGGGAAACTTGCTGTAGATGATGTTCCCGTAGTAGAAGTTCTTGTTGGCTGCAGGTCGGGTATGGTGGAGATAGCCGGCCTGACGGAGCGTCCGGCTCGAGGCGAAACTGCCGTCCTTGCTCTCGTAATATTCCTGGAAGCATACGATGTCGGCGTCCTGGTCTTTGACGTAATCGAGCAGTTGCTCCTTGATATGCTCCTTCTCTCCGGGAATTTCCCCGTAGAAGTTGAACAAGCGCACGTTGTAAGACATCACCTTGAAACGGCCGGGTTCCGCCCATTCGCTTTTGGCCGGTTCGGGAGCGCCTTTTCCGCGCAAGAGGGCGACGATGTTGGGGTAGTTCAAGGCGACGCAGGTCACGAACAGCACGAATTTCCATTTGAGGAAAAGCAGGTAGAGGATGGCGAATCCCATGCCGAGCAGCAGCAATACGGGGAATGCGAATCCGGCAAGGGAAGGAAAGAACAGGATTTGCGGATTGACGTGGCGTGCCAGGAAACAGCACAGCAAGCCTGTCGCCACCAAGGCCGCCGGTAGGAACGCCAGGCCGTGCAGCCAGCCATGTCTCTTGTTTTTCTTGGCGCACATGGGAGGTCTAGTCAATGTAGTTGCTTCGGCTGTATTCTTCCAGAAAGGCCTTTTCGTCCGTATCGAGGCTTTCTTTCCCGTGTTTTCCCACTTTTTCGAGGAGTCGCATGGCATAGGCCTCTTGTTGGCGTCTGATACGGTTATATTCCTCGTCGGTCATGGATTTTCCGCTCAAATCCATGAAAACCGTCTTTCTTTTCCGTCTGAAAAGCGAATCGAACCAGCTCATCTTGATGCACATTGCAAACAACTAAGGTACGAAAAAAGCGGGAAATGCCTAAATTTGCCTTTGGCATATTTCCCGAGGGAATGGAAAAGGAAGATTTGATAGAAAAACGGATAGAGGCGTTCTGCGGAATGGGCGAATACCTGGAGCGGGCGGAGTCCGATCCGGGTTGGCGGAACGTGGTGGAAAAGGCTTGCGCCGCGAACGGTTTCTTTACGCCGGAGAACATCGGCCGGGCGGTGACGCAGTGGGCCGCGATGCTGAAAGAGGAAAACCTGCGAGCCTGGCTTTCGCCATATATGGACAGGCTGCAGGAAGTGAAGAAACCCGGGAAGATAGCCTTGGTCATGGCGGGCAACATTCCCTTGGTAGGCTTTCACGACTATCTTTGCGTGCTCATGTGCGGTTATTCGGCACAAGTAAAGCTTTCCTCGAAGGATGCTTTCCTGCTGCCCTTTCTGGACAGGAAAGCGGGAATCCCGGCTCAAACGGAATTCACCCAAGGAAACATATCCGGTTTCGATGCGGTCATCGCCACCGGAAGCGGAAACACGTTCCGTTATTTCGACTATTATTTCGGGAAATACCCGCACTTGTTGCGCAAGAACCGTACTTCCTGCGCCGTATTGGACGGCAAGGAGAGCCGCCGGGAACTGGAACGGCTGGCGGACGACATGTTTTCCTATTTCGGACTGGGCTGCCGCAACGTTTCCAAACTTTATCTGCCCGAGGGCTATGACGTGGCCGCGTTGGCGGACGTGCTTGCGCCCTATACGCGCAAGTTGGCCTTGAACAACAGTTACAAGAACAATTACGACTATTACAAGTCCATCTATCTGGTGAACCGGCGCCCTCATCTGGATACGGGCGCGGCGCTCCTGACCGAATCCGGCCAACTGGCTTCGCCCATGGCGGTGGCGTATTACGAATACTACCGTGATGCGGAAAGCCTGCGTGCCGTGTTGGAGGCTTGCCGGGAAGAAATCCAATGTATCGTGGGGCGGGGCGGCCTGCCCTTTGGAACGGCGCAGAGTCCGGGCTTGTCCGACTGGGCGGACGGCGAGGACGTGCTGGACTTCCTGCTGTCCGTCTAATTCTTGGTAACCTCGTAGTCGATATCCTCTATCGTGTCGTTCACGATGTGCTTGCCCTCTTTCTTGAGCTTGGAACGGACGTGCAGCAAGGCCAAGAGGTTGGACAATCCGTAAAGGATACAGCCTGCGCCGGCAAGTACCATGAGCATCTGCTCGGAAGCCAACGGACGGAAACAGATGAATATCCCCAGCCCCAGCAGCAGGATGCCCGTGATGTATTCGGTGGCATTGGGTTTGACGCCGTATTTGCGGATGCCGGTGATCGATACCAGTTGGCTTATCCCGCAAAGGGCCACGGCCACGCCCAGCACGATCATGATGAAATTCACCCAGAATCCGGGGGCGAGGATCAAGGCGAGTCCGACTATCAGGCTCATTCCCAGATTGTAGTAGTTCATTCCGGAGGGCTTTCCGTTGTCGGTGAAGATGCTCAGGAACGATATGGCGCCGACAAACAAGACGATGCCTCCCAGGATGATGACGAACAACTGGGGCGTAAGGTCGGGAAAGGCACAGAAAAACAAGCCGACCAGGACGAAGAATACGGAGCGGACGATGCTTTTCTTGGAATCGAAAGACGAAAGATAAAAACTCATGGTCGTAAGGTTTTTAGGTTTTAAGGATTGTTCTTGCGTTTTTTGGGGTCGGGGTTGCGGGCGATGACGTTGTCTTGCAATCGCCATTTGCCGTTGTCGAAGACATAGGCTTGGTAGACGCCGCCTTCAGGAACGTAGTAGGCGTAGTCGTCGGCCATGGCCGTCTGACGGGGAACGAGCCGGTCGAAGACGATCATGTTCGCCTTTTTCGCCTTCTCCTTGCCCTTTTCGTTCTTGTGCATGTAGGCCTGGTAGTCGTAGCGCAATATCATGCCCGTCTTCTTGCCGAAGCGGAATACGACGCGCTTGATTTCCGAGTCTTTGCGGCTTTTGTCTATCCTGTCGCTTCCGGCGATTCTTCCCCGGTTGGAAAACAGGCTTGCGCCGAATTGCACTTTTCCGTCGGGCTTGATGCTCATCACCTCGATGACGCTTTGCTGGTAGAGTTCCTGTCCCGAGTTCCACCCGAGGAAGGTGTAGTAGGTGCGGCCGCCGGCTTTCTTTTCGATGCATTCGTAGTAAAAGGCGCCCCACCAGCTGTCGGGCGAGCACGAAAGCTTTTCGGGATAAGGTTGGTAGAGCGACATGTCGTTCATTTCATACAGCAGGTAGTCGTTCTTGGTGGTTCGACGTACCTGCAAGAGCGCCTTGTACGACACCCTGCCGTCCGCTTCGGGCACGCCCCAGTTGAGCATCCTGAAAACATGGTCTTCGCCTTTGAAGTAGTTGAGGTTCCTTACTTTCTCGAAAGGGAATTCCTTTCCCGCGTATTTTTCCAGGATGAATTTGGCTTTCAGTTGGAAGCTGTCGCTGGCGTTCCAACGGTAGTCGGCTCCGCAGGCGTAGATCTTGGAAAAAAGCCGGTCGAGTTCCGCCACTTGCGCGGAAAGGCTGTCGTCCGCGGCTTGGTTCGTAACCGGAGCCGCCATGACGGCTCCGGTTACGAACCATATCCAGCAGGCCGAAAAGGCCGTTTTTTTCAAGAATCCCATTAATCGAGCAGATAGGTGATCGTCGTCACCACGCGCACGTTCTTTATCTGGGGCGTGGTGGCGTCGCTGTCCGTAATGCTGAACGAACCCTGGCTGGCCGTCTTGATCTTGCCCACCTTGCTGTGGCTGTCCTTGGCGAACTTCTCGGCCGCCTCGCGGGCATTCTTCGTGGCTTCGGCGATCATTTCGGGCTTGATGGTGTTCAAGGCCGTGTATTCATATATTTCGCCGCGCCAGTCTTGGTTTGCAAGCACGATGCCTTGCATGAGGAGCTTTTCCTGATTGCTGATAAGCTTGCGCACGGCTTCCACGTCGGAAGAGGTGACGGTGACGATGCAGGTGGCGTAATAGCGCGATTGGCCGGCTCTTATCTCGTCGCTGTACATGTTGGCCTTGCGGTCTTCCACGGAGGGAGCCTTGATGATGATTTCATCTTCCGCGATGCCGCCTTTCTTGAGGAAGTCCACGACTTCGTTACGGGTCTTTTGCAGGTCGGCGTAGAGTTGATGGATGTCGTTGCCGAACACCTTGAAACTGATAGGCCAGGTGACCTTGTTGGCTTGAACGGTCTTTTCGGAAAAACCGCGTACGGTGACGGTCCGGTTGCTGTCCCGTTTCTGCAGGCCGTTGCCTATGATCCAGCCCATGACGATGATGGCGACGCCCACCACGATCGATTCGAATCTGAAGTTTTTCATTATCCGTTTTTTTTTAAAGGTTCATATATCCAAGGGCCCGTTTCGGGAACGTCTCGTTTTCCCGACCGGCAGGGCGAATATAGCAATTTTTCCTGTTTACTTGCCCACCGCCAGTTTCTTGCAGGCGATTTTTCCCTCTTGGCGGATGCGGACCGTGTAAATGCCTGCCGGGAACGAAGCGAGCCTGATTTCAAGCGTTCCTTCCGCGTGTTTTATCTCGTGGATCGTACGTCCGGTCAGGTCATGGACGCTGACATGGGCGTTTCTCAATCCAAGCAACGTGACATGGTCGGTGGCAGGGTTGGGATACATTTCCAGTCGCATGTCTTCCTCGTCTTCGACGGCCAAGGCCGTGGCGTTCACGGCGGCGGAAGCCGACTGGAAGACGACTCCGCCTTGATCGAGTCCCGATTGCACGAAGCATACGATTTCCAGATCGTCGGGCTCTTCCATGTGAGTGGCGTGCATGTCGTCCACCGATCCGGTGATCGTGATCGCGGAATCCGCCTTGAAGTCGAACGGCTTTCCGTTGCCGCCCAAAGGAGCGGCCATGTTCACCGAATGGAATTCCGTTTCCCCGTTGCCGGCCTTATTGCCTGTAGTCGTCTTTTCGGTTATGAAAACCAGTACGTTGGCCTGCATGGTGAGGGCGGGGAGAATGCGTATCTCGAAATCGAGCTTCCCCGTGGCGACATCTAGCCCGGCTTTCTTGACTTCGATTTCCATAAGGGCTTTACGGGCATGGGCGGCTTCGGTTCGCACCCGCAGGCTGTCGGCCATGGCCGCAGGACGGGAGGCTGTTTTTTCCAAGCTGCATTCGGCGTTGAAAACGGGTGCGGGCACGCTCCACCAGCCCTTCCATTCCAGCAACGTGTCGTAGAAAGCCATGCGTTCCACGTTGGGAGCGATAAAATATTTGTCTCCCTCGTTGGGGAAATACATCTGATATTTCACCACGTTGATCTTGCCTTCCGCCTTGAGTTCATCCAAGACGGGGTTCAGTTCCTTTCCTGTTCCTGCACAGCTTCCGCAAGTGGCGGAAGAGAAATATTCCATCATGGGGACGAAATCCGCGTCAAGCCGGGAGGGGTCGATGAAAACCAGTTCGTGGGTCGTCGTGTCTTTCTCCGAAGCGGCAAAGTCCTTGCCGTTGATCTTGACCGGCCACATCTTCAGCGTGTTTTTGCCGAAAATACCGTCCGTGAACCTTATGGACGCATGGGCGTACGCGTTGCCGGTGAAGGCGGAAAGTTTCTTGAAAGAGAGCGTGAAGCCGCGTGTCAGGGAACGGTTGCCGGCTACATAGGCATATTCCGCGGAAGAAATGTCCGTTACGCCTGAATTGGAAAGGAATAGCCTGAAATCCAATGCGATGTCGGAAACATTCTCCTCGGCCAGGAAATGCGGTCGTATGATTTTGGCGGAAATGGCCGGCAGGTTCTTCCGTGCCTCGAACCGGATATCATCCATCAGGCAAAGGAAAGGGGATGCCGGGTTATGCTTGTTTCGGAAAAAAAAGGCGATCTGTACGCTGTCCTTGCCCGAAAACTCCTCGCCCAAAGTGACGTACAGGCGTTTTTCCATCTCGTTGCTCATGCTTTGGAGGGAATCGAGCGTTTTCCAGGTCCCGTTCCTGCCTCTCCGGGCTTGTATGCCGAAAATCCGCTTTTGGGGATTGTTGCTGGGCGTTCCCTTGTAAAGGAGGTCGAGCGAAACCACGTTGACGGCATCGGGTTCCATGTCAAAGTAGCGGCTTGCCAGGATATAGGTACCTTCCAGCGCCTGATCGTATCTTTCCCCGGCGATCATGCCCGTGGTGTCGTAAGCCCATCCGCCCCGGTTGTTGCCTGTCCGGTCTTGAAGCATGTGGAGGTATTCGGGCGTTCCGGCCTCGATGCGGACAGGGATGCTGTTGTCGAAATCCCAGTTCGTTTCGCTGAGCGGCCCTTGGAACGTTTCCTCCAGGTACGTCCTTACGACCTGAGCCTGCGGGACGCCGGACAACAACGTGGCCGTCAGCGTGACCAAAAGTGCCGTTCTTTTCATAATGATTACGATATTAGTATTTTAAATTTCGTTTTCGGGTATCGGATTGATGCTAAGTTATGTTTTTTATTTTATCGGTCAGGCATAAAAAAAAGCCGAGGAAGCATCCCCGGCTTTTTTGTAAGGTCGACGGTCTTTATTTGCGTACCACCAGTTTCTTGTGTGCGGTCTTGCCATTCTGGCAAATGCGAACCATGTAGGTGCCTGCCGAGAATGCCTCGAGGTCGATTTCGAGCGTTTCTTCCGAGCCGGCGTGGCCGTAAACCCTGCGGCCGGTCAGGTCGTAGATGCTCACGTCGGCATGGTTCAGCCCGCGCAACGTCACTTGTTCGCCGGCAGGGTTGGGGTACATGTCCACGCGAAGGGCTTCGCTGCCTTCGTTGGCCACCATAGCGGTCACCTCGGCGGAGACGGACTGATAGACATAGCCTTTCTGCGTCAAGGGAGCTTGTACGAAACATACGATTTCCAAATCGTCCGCTTCTTCCATGTTGGTCTTGTTCATGTCGGTCACCGAACCGGTAATCGTCTGCGGTTCATTGGTCTTGAATTCGAACTTTTTGCCGTTGGCACCGAAGGGCGCCGCCATGTTCACGTAATGGAATTCCTTTTCGCCGTTGGTGCTCCGGTTTCCCGTAGTGGTCTTTTCCGTGATCAATACCACCACGTAGGCTTCTTTTATGTCGAGGGCGGAAGTCACTTGCAGTTCAAAGTCGAGTTTGCCCGTGGCCGCGTCGACGAAAGCTTTCTTTACGGTCACGTCCATGAAGGCTTTCCTCGCGTGGGCGGCTTCGGTCTGTTTTTCGAGGGACTCCATGATTTCGGTGTAGGTAGATCCCGGCCAGTCGAGCATGTTGCTTTCAGCGTTGAAGATGGGCGCGGGGACGCCGTAACGGCCGCCCCATCCGAACAATTGGTCATAGTACTTGATACGTGTCCCGTTCGTGCTGATATAATATTTGTCTCCATTTCCGGGGAAGTTCATCTGGTACTTCACCACGTTGATCTTGCCGGCGGTCTTGAGCTTTTCCAGTACGGGATTCAAGAAGCGGTTCATCGTGGCGCAAGGTCCGCACGTGGCGGAGGTGAAGCTTTCCAGCACGGGTACGAAATCGGCCGAAAGCTTGGATTCATCGACCAGGGTGACGGTATGGCCTATCGTGTCTTGCCCGGTGGCGGCGAAGGCTTCTCCGTTCACTTTCACAGGCCATATCTTGAGTTTGTTTTCACCGAACCGGCCGTCTTTGAACTTGAGTTTGGCCACGACCTGGGCACGGCCCGTGACGGCGGGTATGTTCTTGGATATGTTCAGGCTTTGCGTCTCGACGCCGCTGTTGGTCACATAAGCGTATTCGACGGAGGTGATGTCCACCGCGCCTTGGTTGGCGATGCTCAAGTCGAATTCGATTTCGGCATTGGCGGCTTCGGCGACCGACGCGAACATCGGGTTTTCGATCGAGGCGGAGAAGAAAGGCTTGTCCTCATAGGCGGCGAACTGGATATTGTCGAGCAGGAACATGAAGTAGGCCGAGGCGTCGTGCTTGTTGAAAAAGGAGAATTGCAGCTGTATGCTGTCCTGGCCCTTGAATTCGTCATCCAACAAGAAAGAATACTTTGCGCCCATGCCGTTCTGCATGTTCGTCACCGACAACTGCGGCTTCCATGCGCCGGCGCTTCCTTGCCTGGCCGATACGCCGAATTTCCGCATGGCGGCGTTGTTGCTGGCCGTACCCATGTACCAGATGTCGAAAGAGATTACGTTCTTGGCGTTTTCCTCCATCGGGAGCCAATGGGTCAGCATCGAATAGGTGCCGTTCAACGTGTCCGGCAATCCGCCTCTTACGAGGTTCCCTTCGGCGTCATAGCCCCAGCCCCCCCATACGGTGCTGCCGTCGTTGATTTGATAGATGTAGACGGGTTGTCCTTGCCTGTTGGTGATCGTCGAGCAGTTGGGCAGGTCCCAATTCGTTTCGCTGATTTGCGTGTCGAAGTTCTCGCTCATGTAGGTCTTGGTCAACTGAGCCTGCGAGATTCCGAAGAGCAGTGCGGATGCCGACAAGGCGGCCGAGATCAATAGTTTTTTCATAATGGTTTTGTTATTAATTTTTTGTATTTGGTTTTCGGTCAAATCAATCCTTACTAAGATATGTTTTTTTCCCGTAATGTAGTAACTTTGCGACCGTATTTTTGCAAATAAATCATAAAACACATTCAATATGGCTATTAAGAAATTGGACGAACTCTTTGACATGGTCAAGGCCAAGGGAAAAAAACGCCTGGTGGCGGCTTATGCCGTGGACGACCATACCGTTTGCGCCGTCAGCAGGGCGGTCGACCTGGGCATCGTGGATGCCACGCTGGTGGGTGACGAGGCCGCCATACGGAAGGTCTGCGAAAACGAAAAGATAGATTTCGGCAAGTTCAAGGTGGTGCAGGAAACCGAAGATACCAAGGCGGCCGCCACGGCGGTGAAGCTGATCAACGACGGGGATGGCGACCTGTTGATGAAAGGGTTGGTAAGCACCGACAAGTACATGCGCGCCATCCTCAACAAGGAAAAAGGCCTCATGCCCGGTCCCAAGGCCATGCTCACCCATATCGCCCTGTTGGAAAATCCGTTCTATCACAAGCTTTTGACGGTGAGCGACATGGCTATCATTCCCGCTCCTGATTTGAAGCAGAAGACCGCCATCTGCAACTATCTGATCTCGACGGCCAAGTCCATAGGCGTCGAGAAACCCAAGGTGGCCGTGCTGGCCGCCACCGAACAGGTATCCACCGGCATGCAGGCTTGCGTGGACGGGGCTTTGCTGGCCAAGATGGCCGAACGCGGCCAGATCAAGGGAGGCTACGTGGACGGTCCCTTGGCCTTGGACGTGGCCGTCGACAAGGAAGCCTGCGAGATAAAAGGTGTTTCGGGTCCTGTCGCCGGCGATGCCGACTGTCTCCTGTTCCCCAATATCGAGTCGGGTAACGTGTTCTACAAGGCGCATACCAAGTTCTGCAAGGGCGAGGTGGCGGCCATGGTAGTGGGCGCGAAGGTGCCTTGCGTGCTTTCCTCGCGCGGGGACAGCATAGATACCAAGTTGTATTCCATCGCTTTGGCAGCCCTTTCTTGCAAGAAATGAAAGGGGATGCCCGGCTTGACGGAGGTCGGCGTGGATCCTCGGCAAGGATCGCGCCGGCCTCCTTTTTTTATTCATATTGTGAAAATTTCGGATAAAGACTAACGTTTATGGAAAATCTCGGCGTCCTGGCGCTTTCCGTGTTTACCAGCTTGTTCGCCATCGTCAATCCGGTGGTCAATCTTCCCATCTTTTTGGAACTTACGTCTTCCGCCGATGCCGCCGCCAAGAAAAAGGTGGCCAAGATGGCCACGATAACGGCTTTCTGCATCGTGTTCGTGTTCCTGATACTGGGCAAGTCCATTTTCGATTTCTTGGGCATCACCATTCCCGCGTTCCGTATTACCGGAGGCATCTTGCTGTTCTACGTGGGCTTCGAATTGCTTTCTTCCAAGAAATCGAGCATACAGAGCAATACGGGGCAGCTCCGTGTCTTTGACGAAAGCGTGGCCGTTTCGCCCTTGGCCATTCCCATGCTGGCCGGGCCGGGAACCATCGTGGCGGCCATGAACTACACGGCCGACCAGAATTATGTCGGCATGCTGGTGATTTCATTGATGCTGGCCTTGGTCATGCTCATCACGTATTTCGCGTTCATTTTCAGTGAACGTATCTTCAAGTTGCTGGGAAGCAACATCATCATGGTATTGGGCAAGCTCATGGGGCTGATCGTGGCCATCATGGGAACCAACATGGTCATCGGAGGAATCAAGTCGGCCTGGTTGCCGTAATCTTTATTTTTGCTTATCTTTACCCCGTTTTGTCCGAATAAAAACTCGTTATGGAAAACAAGATACAGGCTCTTGCCGACAAGTTGTATCAGGACGGCTTGGGCAAGGGCAAGGAAGAAGGCGAGCGCCTGTTGGCACAAGCCAAGGAACAAGCGCGCCAGATACAGGAAGAGGCGCGCCGCAAGGCCGAAGAAATCGTGGAAAAGGCCCGGAAGGAAGCGGAAGATCTGAAGAACAACACGCTTACCGAAGTCAAGATTACCTCACGTCAGATGATTGCCACCTTGAAGCAGGAGTTGGAAAACAAGTTGCTCGACAAGGTGGTCGCTCCCGGCATCCATTCGGCCATGGAACAGCAGGAGTTCATGCAGGAATTGATTCTCAAGGCCCTTTCCGCGTTCAAATCCGACGGCAAGGCTCCGGACTTGCGGCTCTTGCTTCCCGAAGCCGACCGCGCCCGCTACGACGCCTTCCTGAAAGACTTGACGGGCAGCGTCCTCAAAGAAGGCCTTTCGGTGTCTTTCAGCGGCGACTTGCAGGGGGGCTTCAGGTTGGAGGACAAGCAAGGCGGCTATATGCTGAGCTTTACCGAAGAGGATTTCATGGCTTTGTTCGGCGAGTATGCCCGTCCCAGGTTGAAGCAGCTTCTTTTCTAAGCGTGCCATGAGCGGTTATTATCCTTACCTTCTGAGTGGATTGCCCGACCTGGATTTCGAAATGGATCTTTCGGGGTTTTCCTACGAGGAGATATACGCGCAGGTCGTAGAACTGCTTACCGCCCGCGACCGCGAGACCTTGGAGCTCTTCCTGGCTTTCGGGACGCATCGGGAAGCGGCTGCCGGCTACCTTTCGGCCAGGGACGAGGAAGACAGGATCACCTGGCTGCAGGAAACCAGGTTGCCCCGTTATCAGAGGGAAGTCTTTTCGAAAAGCCTTTCGTCGCTTGTTTTCGCCGAAGAGGATCGTGCGGTGGACATGGATGCCGAAGAACTCGAAGCGGGTATCGTGCGGGTCCTGGACGAGGCTTTCTACAAGGCCGTGCTTCGTCACGGCAATCCTTTCATGCGCAAGTGGTTTGAATTCGACGGAATCCTGAAGAACACCTTGGTGGCCTTCGCCGCCCGCAAGCAGGGGCGTTCGCCCGAAAACGATTTCGTGGAACAGGCCTCGGCTCCCATGCTCGATTGGATAAGGGAAAACATGGACGAGGGCGATTTCGGCCTGAAACAAAAGCTTTCGTATGCCACGGAGATGTTCGAGGCGCTCGATCGTCCCGACGTGTACGAACGGGAGCGGGCCATCGACCGTTTCAGATGGAACATGGCCGAGGAAATGACCTCGGGCAAGGATTTCCAGCTGGACAAGGTATTGTGCTATATGGTCAAGGCGGATATATTGCGCCGTTGGCAGAAAATGGACGCGGGCGCGGGCAGGGAGTACCTGCACGAGGTCGTTTCGCAAATGAGGAAAGTTAACCTGCAGGGAGAAGACGCATAGCGGCGCTCCTTACAAACAAGCAATGATGGAAAAGACAAAAGGCAAAGTAAGCGGCATCGTTTCAAACCTGGTCATGGTCAAGGTGCAAGGCCCCGTGGCGCAGAACGAAATATGCTTCATCGATCTGGACGGCGTCAAGCTCATGGCCGAGGTGATCAAGATCACCGGCGATACGGCATACGTGCAGGTTTTTGAAAGCACACGCGGATTGCGGGTGGACTGCGATGTGGAGTTCGAGGGCCAGATGCTGGAAGTGACGTTGGGCCCGGGCCTGCTTTCGAGCAATTACGACGGCTTGCAGAACAACCTGGCCACGATGGAAGGCGTCTTCCTCAAACGCGGTTGTTACACGGCCGCGCTCGATTCCGCGCACCGGTGGGATTTTTCGCCTTTGGCCAAGCCGGGCGACAAGGTAAAGGCCGCCGACTGGATAGGCGAAGTGAAGGAAGGCTGGCTGCCGCACAAGATCATGGTTCCTTTCAAGTTCAAAGGCGAATACGTCGTGAAGGACATCGTTCCGGCGGGAAAATATACCATCGAGGACGAAATCGCCGTGCTTGTGGACGGGAAGGGCAAGGAAGTACCGGTGAAGATGGCCCAGAAATGGCCGGTAAAGGTGCCCGTTTCGTTATACAAGGAAAAACCTCGTCCGTTCCAGGTCTTGGAAACGGGCGTACGTGTCATCGACACGTTCAATCCTATCGCCGAGGGCGGTACCGGTTTTATTCCCGGGCCTTTCGGTTCGGGCAAGACCGTGCTGCAACATGCCATATCCAAGCAGGCCAACGTGGATGTGATCATAATGGCGGCCTGCGGCGAGCGCGCCAATGAAGTCGTGGAGATTTTCGCCGAGTTCCCGCGTCTGGAAGACCCGCGCACGGGACGCAGCCTCATGGAACGTACCACGATCATCTGCAATACTTCCAACATGCCCGTGGCCGCGCGCGAGGCTTCCGTGTATACGGCCATGACCATCGGCGAATATTACCGGCAGATGGGCTTGCGGGTGTTGCTTCTGGCCGATTCCACCTCGCGTTGGGCGCAGGCCTTGCGCGAAATGAGCAACCGTCTGGAAGAATTGCCCGGACAGGACGCGTTCCCGATGGACCTGCCCGCCATCATTTCCAATTTCTACGCCCGTGCCGGCTACGTTTACCTGAACAACGGCCGGTCGGGTTCCATCACGTTCATCGGTACCGTTTCCCCGGCAGGGGGCAACCTGAAGGAACCCGTCACGGAAGGCACCAAGAAGGCGGCCCGTTGCTTTTACGCCCTTTCGCAGGCGCGTGCCGACAGCAAGCGTTATCCCGCCATCGACCCCATCGACAGTTACTCCAAATATCTGGAATATCCCGAAATCATCGAGTTCTTCGACCAAAAACTCGGTCCGGAATGGGTTCCGCTGGTGAACGAGGGCAAGAACTTCGTCTTGCGCGGCAAGGAAGCCTACGAGCAAATCAACATCCTGGGCGACGACGGCGTTCCCGTCCTTTATCACGACCGTTATTGGAAGTCGGAACTTATCGACTTCGTCATCCTCCAGCAGGATGCTTTCGACAAGACCGACAGCCTCTGCCCGATGGAAAGGCAGAAATACATGTTCGGGAAGGTCATGGACATCTGCCACGAGGAATTCGGGTTCGAGACGTTCTCCGATTGCGTGGATTTCTACAAAAGACTTATCAACGCTTTCAAGCAGATGAACTACACGCCCTTCCAAAGCGAGGAGTTCAAGGAATATGAACGCCAGATAGAAGAAATGTCGAATAGCCGCCGCCAAAAAGCGCAATAAATCAACACCATGCAGAACAATAAAGCTTTTCAACGCATTTACACGCATTTGGAAGCCGTGACCAAGGCCACCGTGACGGTCAAGGCGAAGGCGGTTTCCAACGACGAACTGGCCATGGTGGGCGACCGTCTGGCACAAGTGGTGAAGATAGACGGAGAAAGGGTCACCTTGCAGGTGTTCGCCGGAACCGAAGGCATGGCCACCGACACGGAGGTCGTGTTCACGGGGCGCGTGCCGGAACTGAAAGTGGGCGAGGACCTGGCCGGGCGTTTCTTCGATGCTTACGGCCATCCTGTCGACGGAGGAGCCGAGCCTGAGGGTGAATGGCGCGAAATCGGCGGTCCGTCGGTGAATCCGATGAAACGCAAGCAGCCCTCGCAGCTCATCCCCACGGGCATTGCGGGCATCGACTTGAACAACACGCTCGTATCGGGTCAGAAGATTCCTTTCTTCGCCGATCCCGACCAGCCTTACAATCAAGTGATGTGCATGGTCGCGCTCCGGGCCAAGGTGGACAAGATCATCTTGGGCGGCATGGGGCTTACCAACGACGACTATCTGTTTTACAAGAAGTCGTTCGAGAACGCGGGCGCGCTCGACAAGATCATCTGCTTCGTCAACACCACCGAACAGCCTCCCGTGGAACGCCTCCTGGTTCCCGACATGGCGCTTACCGCCGCCGAGTATTTCGCGGTGGACAAGAACGAGAAGGTATTGGTGCTGCTTACCGACATGACGCTTTACGCCGATGCCTTGAGCATCGTCAGCAACCGTATGGATCAGATTCCGTCCAAGGACAGCATGCCCGGTTCGCTCTATTCCGACTTGGCCAAGATCTATGAAAAGGCCGTGCAATTGCCCGACGGCGGCTCGATCACGATCCTGGCCGTGACCACCTTGAGCGGGGGAGACATCACGCATGCCATTCCCGACAACACGGGGTATATCACTGAAGGCCAGTTGTTCCTGCGTAACGACAGTGACGTGAACAAGGTCATCGTCGATCCTTTCCGTTCGCTTTCGCGCTTGAAGCAACTGGTCATCGGCAAGCAGACGAGGGAAGACCATCCTCAAGTGATGAACGCCGCCGTCCGCCTGTACGCCGATGCCGCCAACGCCAAGACCAAGTTGGAAAACGGCTTTGAGCTGAGCGACTACGACGAACGCGCGTTGGCTTTCGCCAAAGACTATTCCGCCAACATACTGGCCATCGACATCAACATAGACACGACCGAGATGCTTGACCGCATCTGGCGCATGTTCGCCGAATATTTCACGCAGACCGAAGTGGCCATCAAGCAGGAATTGATGGACAGGTACTGGCCAAAATAAAAGAAAGGCGAGAGAAATGGCCATCAAGTTCCAATACAACAAGACTTCCCTCAACGACCTTGACAAGAAACTCAAGGCACGCACGAGGGCCTTGCCCACGATAAAGAGCAAGGAGTCGGCTTTGCGTCTCGAAGTGAAACGGGCCAAGGCCGATGCCGAGGCGAAAGACCGCGAATTGGACGGAAAATTGCGTCAAATGGACGGATTTGCCCGCCTTTTCACCGAATTCCGCCCCGACTTGATAAGGGTCAAGGATGTGCGGCTGGAGTATTACAAGATCGCGGGAGTGAAGATCCCGCGCCTGGCGGGCATCGACTTCGAGGAAAAGTCTTATCCGCTTTTCGGCGCGCCGCTTTGGTATGCCGACGGTTTGGACTTGTTGAAGGATTTGGTGCGGATAGGCATAGAGAGCGAGATTTTTTCCTGCAAGATGCAACTTCTGGATACGGCCCGCAAGAAAACCACCCAAAAGGTGAACCTGTACGAGAAAGTGCAGATTCCCGGCTACAACGAAGCCATCAGGAAGATAAGACGCTTCATAGAAGACGAGGAGAATTTGGCCAAGTCGGCACAGAAGATAGTCAAGAACCGTCACGCACAGGAGGAAGACCTATGATAGTACCCATGACACGTTATTCCATCCTGGTATATCATCGCGACTTTGCCGCCTTCATGGGGCGTTTGCAACAGGAGGGCTTGTTGGATATACGTCAGGATGAAGTCTATCAGGAATCCTCCGACGAGGAATTCTATCCCGTATTGCAACGTATCGACAAGGTACTGGCGGCTTTCAAGCGGGAAGCCAAGGAACTGGCAGCCCATGACAAGAAGCGGAAAACGGCGGAAATCCTGCCCACGCGCAAGGCGCCGGACCTTTCCCCCAAGGCCTTGTTAAGGGCTTGTGAGGATTTGCTGGAGGAACGGCAGGCCAACCAGGCCGCCGTCAAGGAACAAGAGGCGAGGATAAAAGAGGCCCGGGCTTGGCAGAATTTCAAGGCGGAAGACCTTGCGCGCCTCGAAAAGGAGGCGGGACTGCGTTTCTTCTTTGCCCAAACCGCGATGAAGAACGTGCAGGACGAGGATGCGTTGAAGGCAGATTTTCCCTTGGAAGTGATCAGCCGTCAAGACGGCCGGGCGTATTTCGTCTGGGTGGGAAGGGGAAGTCGTTCGGAAAGCCTTACCGCCGAAAGGCTTTCGGCGCGTTTGGGCTTCACGGTGAGCCTTGTCCCTGCTCCCTCCAAATCCTTGAACGTGTTGCAGGCCGAATACGCGCGGCTCATGGAAGAGCAGCGACAGTTGGAAAAGACCTTGCGCGGCCTGTTGGCGCGGATAGACACCTTGAAGGCCGAGAAGAAGTATCTCCTTACGAGCCTTTCCTACAAGACCGTCTCCTTGAACGTGCCCCGTCAGGCGGAAGGAACGTTGTTGCTGGTGCAAGGCTATCTGCCCACCGAAAAATGTGCCGGTTTCGAGGCGTTCCTGGAAAAGGAAGAGGTCGTTTACCAGTCGGTCGAGGCCGAACGGCTGCCGGAGGAGGAAACCCCGCAGATTCCCGTCTTGTTGCGCAACAACCGTTTTGCCAGGTTGTTCGAGCCGATCACGCTCTTGTTTTCGTTGCCCAATTACCGTGAATTGGATCTGACTCCTTGCCTGGCGCCTTTTTTCATGGCCTTTTTCGGCTTTTGCCTGGGGGATGCCGGTTACGGCCTGCTGCTCATTGCGGCGGCGTTCTTCATCATCAAGAAATATCCGAAGGCCAAGTCCTACGGATGGCTCGCTTTCTGGTTCGGCGTGGGGACGGTGATCTTCGGCGGGCTTTCGGGAACGTTCTTCGGCATCGACTTGGTCAATATCGAGGCCTTGGGCACCTTGCGTTCGTATATCTTCGACAGCAACAAGATGATGACGCTCTCGTTGATCATCGGGGCGGTGCAGATCTTGTTCGGCATGTTCATGAACGTGCTGCGCATCACGAAGGTGAAAGGTTTCAAGTACGCCTTGCACCGTATAGGTTGGCTTGCCGTCATCATTTGCGGCGGCGTGCTCATAGGGACGCGCATGGCAGGCATTGCCTTGCCGGTCTTTGTCGTTTACGGTTTGGAGGGCCTGGTGGTGGCGGGAGCCTTGCTGGCCTTGTTCTACAACAATCCCGACAAGAATCCGTTTTTCAATCTCGGGTTGGGGCTTTGGGACACGTATAACACGGCTACCGGCTTGGTGGGCGACCTGCTTTCGTACATCCGGCTTTTCGCCCTCGGCCTGACGGGCGGTATCTTGGGTTCGGTGTTCAACACCTTGGCCTTGGACGCGGCCACGGGCATAGGCGTTCCCGTGGTAAGCCAGCTTGTCATGCTCCTTATCCTGCTTTTCGGCCATAGCCTGAACCTGGCTCTTTGCGTGCTGGGATCGG
This sequence comes from uncultured Bacteroidales bacterium, assembly GCA_910578275.1. GTDB lineage: Bacteria > Bacteroidota > Bacteroidia > Bacteroidales > P3 > Pullibacteroides. The sequence continues at coordinate 111,306 of CAJTPR010000006.1, forward strand.
TCGTGCATCCGTTGCGTCTCACGTTCGTGGAATTTTACAAGAACGCGGGTTTCGCCGGCGGCGGAAAGGCCTATAAGCCGTTCAAGGTCAGTGAATGATCAAATAAAAACAAACAATTAAAAAATAAGAATTATGGAACCTGTAGTTTTGGCCTATTTGGGCATTGCCGTCATGGTGATCCTTTCGGGTATCGGGAGCGCTTACGGCGTATCAATCAGTGGTAGTGCCACCTTGGGCGCGTTGAAGAAGAAACCGGACGCCTTGGGCTCCTGCATCGCCTTGAGCGCATTGCCTGCCACGCAGGGCTTGTACGGCTTCGTGGGCTTTTTCCTTACGTATACCAAGATTACTGCGGAAATCACGTGGTTCCAGTCGGCGGCCGTATTCGGTGCCGGTCTGGCCTTGGGCTGCGTGGCCTTGTTGTCCGCCATTCGTCAGTCCAAGATCTGCGCCGACGGTATCAACGGCATCGGTTCGGGACACAACTTGTTCAGCAGCACGATGATCTTGGCCGTATTCCCCGAATTGTACGCCATTATCGCACTCCTGGTGACGATTCTTATCGGAGGGACGTTGTAGGTAGTCGCGAGATCAAGGTTTTTCCAAGCCAAGCCTTTGCCAGATCCATGCCTCCACGATGGCGCGGTCTTCGGCACTGGCTTGGTCGATGGAGTTGAAACAGCAGAAACGGTAGTTCCCTTCTTCCAATTTGCGCAGTTTCCTTTTGACATAGTCTTTCTTGCGCTTGGGTTCCATATAGAACAATACGTCCTTGTAGGGCCGTACGTTCAACTTGTTCCGCTTGTACTGCAAGTGGAACTGGACTTCCTTGGGAACGTATTGGCATAAATCACGGAAACGATCCTTGATATTCAAGATGATGGCTTCCGGATGCTCGGCATAGAATTTTTCGTAGCAACTTACCAGGAGTGGACGCGGGGTATGGTTGATTCGCAGGAACCAGAAAGGGTGCGTCCGGGAAACTTTTACGGCATTAAGTAACAGTCTTTTGAAGGTCACGGGCTTGCGTCCTTTCCGTTTGGGTTTCAGGAAAGTGAGGATTTTCGACGAAAGGATGGGTACCACCTTGGCATAGCATGTCTGCTTGCCGTCGGGCGTGAACAAGTCTTGGGGGGAAAGCGGCGCGCAGAGCATGAAATCATCGTTCATCTCGATGAAATGTTCGCTCAATCCCGGAATCCTCCATGTCATGGTCTCGATGGAGTTCGAATTGAACGTGGGCAGATACTCTTCGTAGCCTCTGAAAATCACCTTGTGATCCACTATTTCCATCGGGATATGCCCGGAGGGAAAATGTTCTTTCATGAAGTTTTCCAAGCCGGGATCCTGTCCGTCGGTTACAATGTGGATCTTGCGAATCCAAGGAGCGAATTTGTTGAGCGAGGCCACGCACCAGAATATTTCGCCTACGTCCGCGAAACGGGTACTGCCCGCCACGTCGCTTTGCGTGCCCTGGCCTCCCTTGAGGTAGCGGCTTCGTTTCTCGTTCAGGACGGGGTCGTTCCCGTCCACATAGGTGATGACGGCATCGATTTCCATAAGAAACCAAAAGAATTTAAAGTTCAAAGGCCGATTTGACGGGAAGCCTTTTTTCAAAGGCGGCAAGGAGTTTTTGCCGGTAGGCTTCGAATTTGGCTTGGCTCAAATGTACATCGTTGATGCACACTATCTTGTGGGTGGGATTCTGCAGGAACGCGCCTATCTTGTCCACTTTGCCGAGAGCCAAGGAGTAATGCTTGTTGCTGATACGCTTGCCGGAAACCTGTCCCATGTAATACAGGTAGTCCACGTAGAGATACTGGTTAAGGTTCTCTCCCGTGCGGATCGTGGAAAGCGTGGGCAGGATCTGTTTTTCGGTCGCCACGAACACTTTTTCGCTCACGCTCTTGAACATGGGCGTGCAGGTGTGTTGCGGCCGCACGAAGAAACAACCCTTCTTTTTCCCGGCCGCTTGTCTGGCCAGGCGGTCGGAATTACGGCATATCTGCTTGTACATGGATTTATGCCAGAGGCATTTGTAAAATCCGATGCCGATTTTCCCGTCGGGATAGAAGTCGTCTTCCGTGCAAGGGGCGACGGGAAACATGTCGTCGTTGAAATACAAGAAACGTTCGTCCAGCCCCTTGATACGATGCAGGTACATTTCCAAGGGGTTGCAGTTGAAAACGGGGAGATAGGGCGCGGGAACGAAATCCTCGTGCAGCACGACATGGAGTTTTTCGCGGTTTACCCAAGCCGGAACTTGCGAATTTCCGGAAACCACGAGATAGACGTTCTTGACGAAAGGCATGAACGTCTCGATGCCGCGCAAGAGATACTTCAACGTGCCCCAGTCGCGGAAACGTTTGTCGAGTATTGGTTCGGACGTGGTTTCCTCGTAGGATTTCTGCCAGACAGGATCGCGTCCGTCCACGTAGGTAATGACGGCGTCCATTGCTATTTGTCTTTTTCCGCCCTGAACCGGCGCATCTCTTCCATCATGTCGGGCAAGGAACGCAGCATGGCCATTTCCTTCCATTTGGCACGTGCCTCCATGACGGGAGTCCCGAAATATACCTTGCCGCCTTCCAGCGACTTGTCCACGGCGGAGGTGGCCAGGATGACCGCCCCTTTGCCGATGACCAGGTCCTTGTTTATCATGACCGAAGCCCAGATCGAGACGTAGTCTTCGATGACGGTCACGCCTGCGATGGCCGAGTGCGCTCCGATGAGCACATGCTTGCCGATATGCGTGTCGTGGCCTATTTGCACGAAATTGTCGGTCTTGGTGCCGTCGCCCACGATGGTGTCGCCCGAAACGCCGCGATCCACTGCCGTCAGCGCGCCGATTTCCACGTCATTGCCGATGATCGTGCGTCCGCTGGATTCGAACTTGCGGAACGTGCCGTTCTTCGTGCGCTGGAAATAACAGGCGTCTCCGCCGATGATCGCGCCGCTTTGTATGACGGTGTTGTCGCCGATGATGCTATGGTCGTTTATCGTGACATTGGCATGGATGATGCAGTTCTTGCCGATTTCGACATGGTTTCCCACGAAGGTGCCGGGTTGTATGATCGTGCCTTCGCCGATCTTTGCGGTGGGGCTGATCATGGCCGTGGCCGGCAGGAAAGGCCGGAAATGCCGCGTAAGCCGGTTGAAGTTGCCCATCGGGTCGGACGTGATCATCAGGCATTTTCCGTCGGGGCATTCCACTTCCTTGTCTATCAATATGACGGTAGCCTTGGAAGAAAGCGCCTTGTCGTAGTATTTGTCCAGATCGACGAACGTGATGTCGCCTTCTTCCACCATATGGATCTCGTTCATTCCCGATACGGGAAAGTCGGGAGCGCCGACGATGCGCACTCCGATCATGAGTTCCGCCAGCTGGCTGACGGTGTGAGGACTGTTGAATTTCATCAGCTGATAGTTAAAGAGCCACTGTCGGGAATCCGGAAAATCAAATGCGTTGCGAATATTCGCCCGTGCGGGTGTCCACTTTCACCTTGTCGCCCGTGTTGACGAACAAGGGCACGCGGATCGTGGCGCCGGTGTCGATCGTGGCGTCCTTCATGGCGTTGGTTGCCGTGTTGCCCTTTTCGCCGGGTTCGGTGTAGGTGATCTCGAAGTCCATGTAGGCGGGAAGATCGCAAGAAAGCGGTTCTTCGGTTTCGGCATGGACGAGGATTTCCACCACGCAGCCTTCCTTGAGGAATTGCGGGTTGTTGATGATGAATTCGGGGATATTGATCTGGTCGTAGGTTTCGGCATTCATGAAGTTGTATCCCGATTCGTCCTTGTAAAGGAACTGGTAGGGACGGCGTTCCACGCGGGCGGTATCGATCTTCACGCCGGCGGGAAACGTGTTGGCCAAGACGCGGCCGTTCTTGAGGTTCTTGAGGCGGGTACGTACGAAAGCGTTGCCTTTACCGGGTTTCACGTGTTGAAACTCGACGATTTGCCAAAGTTCGTTGTTGAAGTTGATGCACAAGCCGTTCTTGAAGTCTGCAGTTGTTGCCATTATTGTTACTATTTTTTATTAATCAAAGTGTTGGGGCGCAACGCGCCAAGGCGCGCAAAGTTAGTAAAAACGGGATTGGAATGCAAATCAGGATGAAGACGTCCGTGTCCGAAAGCCTGAAACTGGGAAGTTGTGGTGCGAATTTCGTATCTTCGCATCTTTGGCAGCGATGCGTCCTTGCGTATGTCGAGGACGGAAAACGAAAGGAACTTATGGAAAGTCTTACAGGAGGCGGCTTGGCTCCCGCCGAGACGAAAGGAGCGGCAGAAGGCCTGGATTTCGTCGTTTCGGCTCGAAAATACAGGCCGGAGACATTCGATACCGTGGTGGGGCAGCAGGCCATCACCGTCACGCTCAAGAACGCCATCCGGAACGGGCATCTTGCCCAGGCATTCTTGTTCTGCGGGCCGCGCGGGGTGGGCAAGACCACCTGTGCCCGTATCCTGGCTCGTACGATCAACTGCATGAATCCGGGGGCGGACCTGGAACCTTGCGGCGAATGCGAGTCGTGCCGGGGTTTCAAGAACAATGCCTCCCAGAACATCTACGAACTGGACGCGGCTTCCAACCGTTCGGTAGACGCCATGCGCGCCTTGGTGGAACAGGTCCGCATACCGCCGCAAGTGGGAAAGTACAAGGTCTATATCATCGATGAAGTGCACATGCTTACTTCCGAGGCGTTCAACGCGTTCCTCAAGACCTTGGAGGAACCGCCCGCCTATGCCAAGTTCATCCTGGCCACGACCGAGAAGAACAAGATAATCCCCACGATCTTGAGCCGTTGCCAGATTTTCGACTTCAAGCGGATCGGGGTCGAGGACATCGTGAACCACCTCGCGGGCATTTGCCGCAAGGAAAACATCGCTTTCGAGGAAGAAGCCTTGCAGGTCATCGCCCGCAAGGCGGACGGCGGCCTGCGCGACGCCCTTTCGATGTTCGACCAGATCGTGAGCTTTTCGGGAAACAGCCTTGGCTACAAGCAGGTCATTTCCATGCTGAACATATTGGATTACGAGACGTATTTCGAGATGTCCGGCTATTTCCTGGCGGGCGATGTGCCGGCCTGTCTCGATCTTTTCAACAAGGTGCTCGAGAACGGTTTTGACGGGCATGTCTTCGTGGACGGGCTTGGCAGTCATATGCGTTCGTTGTTGTTGATGCAGGATGCCCGTACGGCACACCTGCTCGAAAGTTCTCCTCTTTTGCGGGAACGCTACCGGGAACAGACGACGAAATGTTCGATAGCCCAGCTTTTGCAAGCCTTGGAATATTGCAGCCGGTGCGACTTGCAATACCGTGAAAGCAACAACAAGCGGCTTTTGGTGGAGATGTTGCTTCTCCAGCTGGTACGGGTGTTCGCGCCCGTCTCGTTGGGAGCAAGGGGAGGGGAGGCTCCGGCTTCCTCGCCGGGGGAGCCGCAGGCTCGGCCTCAGGGAGAGGTTGAGCCCGCAAGGAATCCGCCAGTGTTTTCCCGCCCGCAAGCCGGCGTCGCGTCAACGGCACCGGAACCTGCCGCGCCGGTGCCGCCTGTGACTGGAAACCCCCTCGACGTGTCTTCGCAGGCTCCGGCAAACCCCTCGGTTCCTGCCGCCTCTCCGCGTCCTGTGTTCCAGGCTCCCAAGAAGTTGACCAGCATGGGGTCTATCAAGGCGCTTTCCACGCAGACGCAAGCAGTCCAGGTTCCGGTTACGGCCGGACCCGAGGATGTTCCCGTGACGGCGGAATCTTTCATGAAGGAATGGGAACGGCAGTTGGAGCAGGTCCGTACGACGCACCCCAGCCTCCATTCCATTCTGATTGCCGCTTCGCCCCGATGGCAGGAAGACGGTAAGATCCTGTTGCAGGTATCCAACCAGTCTTCGCGGACGGAAGTGGAACGCCATTCCGCCGACTTTCTGGCGCGGCTTCGTGCGGCCTTGCGGAACCGGAACATGGAGTTTTCCTTTCAATTGGACGCGAACAAGGAAACGGTGGCCAAACCCTATGCACCGAACGAGAAATACGCGGAGTTGGTAAAGTTGAATCCCGAAATAAGGAATTTCAAGGAGAGCTTGCGGCTTGAACTGGAGTTCTGAAGTCCCGGATAGGTTATTTAAATATAAAGAAATGAAAATAAGGGTTTTGTGTTTTGTCGGATTTTTGTTGGCGTTGTCTTTCGCAGGCAATGCGCAAGAATCCGTGAATTTGGAAGAGACGCTGAAGTTGGATCCCAAGGTACGTCACGGCGTGTTGGAAAACGGTCTGACTTACTATATCCGTCAGAACGCCAAGCCCGAAAACAGGGTCATGTTGCAATTGGCGGTGAACGCGGGTTCGATTTGCGAGACCGATGCGCAACGTGGCTTGGCGCATTTTACCGAACACATGCTGTTCAACGGCACCAAGCATTTTCCCAAGAACGAATTGGTGGATTTCCTGCAGAAGACAGGTGTCCGTTTCGGAGGCGACATCAACGCCTATACCGGTTTCGACGAGACGGTGTACATGCTCGAGATTCCTGTCGACAAGGAAGGCATGCTCGAGAACGGCTTCCAGGTCATTGAAGACTGGGCGCATCTGGCCAACATGGAAACGGCCGACATCGATGACGAACGCGGCGTCATCATCGAGGAGTGGCGCATGGGGCTTGGCGCCCAGGACCGCATGCGCAAGAAGATATTTCCTGTCATCTTCGGCGATTCGCCCTATGCCGAACGTCTGCCGATAGGCACGGTCGAAAACCTGCGCACGTTCAAGCCCGAAGAAATCCGCAAGTACTACAAGGACTTTTATCGTCCCGACCTGCAAGCGGTAGTCGTGGTGGGGAACATCGATCCGGACAAGGCCGAGGCCATGATCAGGAAGCATTTTGCCGGATTGAGGAATCCTTCGCCGCAAAAGGCGCGTGAATACGCCACGATTCCCGACAATGCCGAACCCATCTTCGCGGTGGCCACCGACCCCGAAGCCACTTCGTCCTCGATAGAGATCTATATCAAGCATCCGCACCAGGTGAACCGTACCGTGGGCGACTACCGCCAGGGAATTGTCAGCATGCTGGTAAGCCAGTTGATGCAGGCGCGTTTCATGGAACTGGCCCAAGACCCGCAATGCCCGCTGGTAATGTGCCAGATGGGCGAAATGAACCTGGTGCGCAACACGGATATATTCGTGGTGGGCGGCATGGCCAAGCCGGGTATGATCGGAGCGTCTTTTTCGCTCATGTTGCGTGAGATGGCGCGTGTGGACAAGTTCGGCTTTGAAGAGAGCGAGCTGGAGAGGGCCAAGCAGGCGGTCAAGGCGATGTACGAAAGCGCGTTGAAAGAGGCGGCCACGCAGACTTCCAATGCCTTGGCTGCCGAATACGTGGAACATTTCCTCAAAGGCACGGCGGCTCCCGGCATCGAGGCCGAACATGCCATCATGCAGGCGGTGTTGCCCGGCATCACGGCCGAGGAAGTGAGCCGTTACGTGCAAGGCAAGATTACCGAGAACAACATGCTGGTGGTGGTGAACGCGCCTGAAAAGGACGACGTGAAAGTGCCTTCGGTCACGGAGCTCAAGGTATTGTACGAAGCTTCCAAAGGCATGGAAGTGGAACCTTACGTGGATCGCGTGAGCATGGAACCGCTTCTGGAACTGCCCGTCCGTCCCGCTTCGGGAGCCCGGATCGTGGGTGAGAACAAGGAATTGGGAATCACCAAGGTGAAACTTTCCAACGGCATCGTCGTGACGTTGAAGCCTACCGATTTCAAGAATGACGAGATTCTCATGGCTGCCTACATGCCAGGCGGCACTTCCTTGGCCGAAGACGACCAATACGTCCATGCCGGTTTCTGCAATGCCATACAGGCGCAGTCGGGCATGGGCAAGTTCGACAAGGCCATGTTGCAGAAGCAACTGACGGGCAAGACCGTGAACTACGACTTCATGGTGGGTGAGAACACGGCCGAAGTGTCGGGCGGCAGTTCGGTCGACGACTTGGAAACGTTGCTCAAACTCAACTATCTCAACTTCACCGAGCCCCGCAAGGACGGCCGTGCCGCCGAAATGGTGGTTTCCCGCCTCAAGAGCCAAATCCGTTTCCTTGCCAACAATCCCATGTATTTCTTCATGGACACGCTTACCAAGGCGGCCTCCAATTACGATCCTCGCGTCATGATCATTCCATCCTTGGCGCAGTTGGAAGCGATCGACAGCAACAAGGCCTATGAGTTCTATTGCGGGCAACTTGCCGACCCGGGCGCGTTCAACTATTATTTCGTGGGCAATTTCGATATCGACGAATCTTTCCTCTCCTTGCTCGAGACCTATATCGGTTCCTTGCCGGCCAAGCGCGGCGAGCACATGTTCAAGGATCGTTCCATGCCTCTTCCCGGACAGACCGTCGATTTCCGCGTACGGAAGGGTTCCGCCGAACAGGGCATGGTCGGTATCGTCTTCAGCACGGCCGTGGACTGGAAGAAATCCGAAGAAAAGCGGGCGTTGAATTATTTCAAGGACGTGATGGAAATCAGGATGCTCGAAAAGATACGCGAGGAAATGGGCGGTGTGTACAGCCCGATGCTCGAATTGCAGATCGAACCGTATCCTACGGGGAGGGCCGTTTTCATGGTGATGTTCGGTTGCGACCCCTTGCGGGCCGACAGCCTTACCGATGCGGTCTTGACCGAGATGCGGGCGATCATGACCGACGGGCCGGAGGAAGCGGTGATGGACAAGGTACGCCAGATGAACAAGCGCAAGTTCGAGACCCTCGGCAAGCAGAACGGAAGTTGGCTGTCATGGCTCAAGGACGCGGATTATTGCGGATTGGACCTGGACATGCTCACCGCCGAGGCCCAGGAAAAGGCGGCCTCGGCCATGACGTCCAAGAAGGTGAGGAACGCGGTGAAGAAACATTTCGGGAAGATGATCCATACGCGTGTCGTGCTTGAACCGGATCCGGCCGAACTGGACGACGAGGACTGGGATTAGGTGTGCCGGAACGAGCGAGGACGATGCCTTTTCCTTGTCAGGGGCGGAGGCGTCGTTTTCGTGTCCGGCGGCTCGTATGCTCGATTGGAATTTCAGGTTTATTTTAATACTTTCGTGTCCCATATACAATAGGTATGCCTACGTTATATGAACGATTGTCGCAGGACGTGCGTTTCCGGGAAGGAATGAAAGTCTGCATGAACTGCGGCACGTGCACGGCCATTTGCCCGGCCGCCGAGTTTTACGACTATGACCCGCGCAAGGTGCTGGATCTGGTCCAGCAGAAAAAGGAATCGGAACTGGAAGCCTTGCTCAAAAGCGATGTCATCTGGTTTTGCGGCGAATGCATGTCCTGCCTTACGCGTTGTCCGCGCAACAACGGTCCGGGCCTGGTCATCATGGCCTTGCGCACGCTTTCCCAACAGACAGGCTTGTTCGTGTATTCCAAGAAGGGCCGCCAGCAGCTTTTGCTCAAGCGGGGAATAGGCGAGAACATACTGCGTTACGGTTATTGCGTCTACGGGCCGACGATGATGCCCGAGGCGCATCCCGAAGCTGGTCCGATCTGGGAATGGGAGCATGCGCATCTGCCGGAGGTCTTCGAACGCCTGCACGGCAACTTGGACAAACGCGGTCCGGGCGCGTTGCGCAAGATTCCGGACGAGGACCTGGCCGAACTCAAACGTATTTTCGATGTCACGGGAACCTCTGAATTATTCGATAGCATAGAACATTATTCGGCGCAAAAGGCCCGCGAGATGGGAATGGACATGGAGGATTATGTCCGGAACGTCGAAGAAAGCATGTAGATCATGAAACTAGAAGGTAAAAAATTGATATGGAAGGACTATCAGAAGGAGATTCCCGACGACAAGTACTTTTATGTCCGTTCCTGCATCCGCCAGAACATGTTTCCCGCCTCCGAACATTATTTCTTGAAGATCATGCGCGAAGACTTGGGAAAGGATGTCTTCGAGACGGAGCATCATACCACTTGCGGCGGCATCGGCTACCATTGCGACGTGATCAAGATAGAAACGATCATGTCGATCGTGGCCCGGCAGTTCGCGCTCATGACGGAGGCAGGCTATAGGAACTATGCCGTTTCGTGCATCACCTCTTTCGGGCTTTATACCGAAATCATCCACACTTGGCATACGTTTCCTGAAATCCTGGAAAACACGCGCCGGCAGCTCAAACAGGCTACGGGACGCGAGTTCGAGATACCCGAGCACGTGGCCCATGCCAGCGACATCATCTTCAAGTTGCGGCACGAGATTGCCGCCAAGGCCAAATACAAGCTCGTCGACAAGAAGACGGGGCGCCCCCTGAAAGTCGTGGAACATATAGGTTGCCATTATGCCAAGATGTTCCCGCACAAGGGGGTGGGCGGTGCCGAATATCCTTACGTGCTGGCCGGCATGATCGAGGCCTGGGGCGGGGAAATCGTGGATTATCCCGAACGCAGGCATTGCTGCGGCTTCGGCTTCAGGCAATATTTCGTCAAGGCCAACCGCGGATATTCGCTTTCCAACACGCACAAGAAATTCGAGTCGATGGAACCTTTCAAGCCCGACATGATCATCACCAATTGTCCGGGCTGCCCGTATTTCATGGACCGTTGGCAATACGTCATTTCCGAGACCGAAGGCAAGACCTACGGTGAGAACGGACAGGGCATTCCCGTATTCACCTACGAGGAAGTGGCGGGGCTGGTCATGGGGTACGATCCTTGGGACTTGGGCTTGCAGGTACATCAGATAGGGCCTGAACCGGTCTTGGACAAGATGGGAATCCCTTACGATCCGGAAGCGAAATACAAGGGACTGGAAGGGCAGGACCTGGGTAAGCCGGAATTGCCGAAAAATATCTGTTGTTGTTAAACAAGCAAGGCGATGGAAGACGTAATCGCAATCATAGGCGGCGGTCCGGCAGGAATGGAAGCCGCCTTGAGCCTGGCCGGTCGCGGCCACAAGGTTTATCTGGTGGAGAAGTCGGACGCCTTGGGCGGGCATCTGGCTCGTTGGGATCGCCTGTTTCCCAGGCAAGACCCGGCGCAAGACATATTGGATGAACTGAAAGCCAAGGTGGCGGAGGCGGACGACCGCATCGAGGTCGTTTCCGGCGTGCGGCCGCAATCCCTCAAACGGCGCATGCGCGGCCTGGAACTCATGTTGAGCGACCAGAGGCTCTTGCAGGTGGACGCGGTGCTGGTGACCTGCGGCTTCGAACTGTTCCGCGCCGAACGCAAGGAGGAATACGGTTACGGCATCTATGAGAATGTCTTGACTTCCGCCGACCTGGAAACCCGTTTCAAGGAAAAGAAAGTATTGTGTTCCGACGGCAAGCCGCCGCGCAAGGTGGCTTTCGTGCATTGTGTCGGTTCGCGTGACGAGAAGGTGGATCATACGTATTGTTCCAAGGTCTGCTGCGTGACGGCTGTCAAGCAGGCCTGCGAGGTCAAGGAACTGTATCCGGAGGCGGAGGTTTTCAACCTCTATATGGACTTGCGCATGTTCGACCGCTATTTCGAACAGATGTATCATAAGGCGCAAAGCCACTACGGCGTGCATTTCGTGCGCGGACGCCTTTCGGAGGTTTCCGAAACCGTGGAGGGCAAGCTCCAGCTCAAGACCGAAGACACGCTGCTGGGCCGTCCCATGAAACTGACCGTGGACATGCTCGTGCTTATGGTCGGCATGCAGGCTTGCCAAGGCACGGAGGAACTGGCGGAAAAACTGGATTTGAAAATCTCCGCCTCCGACCATTTCCTCGAAACGAAGGACTTGTTCTTGCGCGGCAACCAGGCGCATTCCAAGGGCATTTTCCTGGCCGGGGCCTGCACGGGTCCCAAGTCCTTGCCCGAAACCTTGCAGGATGCCCGTTCGGCGGCCGAGAGCATTCATCGTTACCTGACCGATTAAAACCTGGATGAAATGAAGGATTTCGGTTTCGGAATAAAGAAAAGCGGCGTCATCGACTTGGACAAGGCCGATTTTTCGCTGTTCAAGGAGATAGCGGAAGAAGAACCAAGTTTTCTTCATTGTTTTTATTGCGGCACGTGTACGGCCACTTGCAGTGCCGGAAAATATACGGGCTTCAACCTGCGCCGCTTGCAACTGCTTGTCAAGCGCGGTCAGCTGGAGGAAGTGGCCCGGCGTATATCGGAATGCATGCTGTGCGGAAAATGCCAGTGGGCATGCCCCAAAGGGGTCAATACGCGCCATATAGTCACGCTCGTAAACAAGAAACTCCATGCGCGAAAGATTCATTGACGCCTACGACCCGTTCGTGATTCCCTACATGATAGGCTATGTATTCGTCCTGGCCTATCTGGTCGTGGCATTGGTCACCGTGGTCAAGAACTTGCCCGTGAGCGACCGGAAAAAGATGTTCAGGCATCTTTTCAGTTACAAGATATTCATCACGATCAAGGATATTGTCGCCGACTGCCTGTTGCATGTCAAGATCTGGAAAAAGAACCGCCTTCTGGGCTACATGCATTCCAGTATCGCCTTCGGCTGGTTCATGCTCATCGTCGTGGGGCATATCGAAATCTTCTTCTTTGCGCCTCATCGTATCAACCTGCCGTATTATCCTATCTTTTTCCGGTATTTCATGATGGAAACGGAGACTACCGTGGGCGGGAGCGTTTTCTTTTTCCTGATGGACTTTTTCTTGCTCGTGGTGCTTTCAGGCATCGCCTTGGCCATGATCAAGCGGATCCGGCGGCGTTTCTTCGGCATGAGGCGCACCACGCGGCTCAAATGGAACGACCAGTTGGGCATGTATGCGCTCTGGTGCATCTTTCCCTTGCGTTTTTTGGCCGAGAGCTTCACTTCGCACATCAGCGGGGGGGGATTCCTTACCAGGGGATTCGGAATGGTTTTCGACTGGTTCAACCAATTCATGAACAATGACGCCTTGATACGTCCCACATGGTGGGCGTATTCGATCGCGCTCATGGTGTTCTTCCTCACGTTGCCTTGGAGTCGTTTCACGCATATCTTGTCGGAAGCATTGCTCATATATATGCGCAATGCCGGAATACGTGAAACATCCAAGAACAACGGTTACGCGGGCGTGGAAATCTTCTCCTGTTCGCGTTGCGGACTGTGTCTGGATCCTTGCCAGATGGTTTCGGCGGCCTCGTTGCGGCAGATGGCTTCGGTGGAGTTCACGCGCAACACCCGTTTGGGGCAAAAAAAGAAGGCCTTGGATGCCGCTTCCTATTGTCTCATGTGCAATCGCTGCGTGCAGGCTTGCCCGGTAGGGGTCAATTCCGTGCAATTGAAGTTGAACCTCAAAGGCTCGGAGCTAAAATATGCCTATCCGCACCGCTATGACTATGTGGAGGCGGCTGACGCGTCTTCGGCGAACGCTTCGGTATGGACTTCCATCCTGCAAGAAGGAGAAAGGACCGCACCGGTTTCTTCGGAGAGCGAGGAAAAGCCCGAAGTGGTCTATTTCGCCGGTTGCATGAGCCATCTTACGCCCAGGATAGAACAGTCGATGGAACGGATTTTCGAGGCGGCGGGCGTACGTTACACGTTCCTTGACAAGGACGGAGGCATTTGTTGCGGCCGACCGTCGATGTTGTCGGGCGACCGTGCGGGCAGCGAACAGCTGGTGGCCAAGAACACCGAGGCCGTTCTCGCCACGGGGGCGAAGAACCTGGTATGTTCCTGCCCCATCTGTTACAAGATATTCAAGGATACCTACAAGTTGGAAGGTGTCCGGGTGCTGCACCATACCGAATATTTGTTGCAGTTGCTCGAATCGGGGCGGATAACGGTACGCAAGAGTTCTTTGCGCGGCGTTTACCATGACCCCTGCGAACTGGGGCGTCATTCGGGCATCTACCAACAGCCGCGCGATGTATTGTATCGTTTGCTGAACCTGCATGCCACGCCCTACGAGGAAAAGGATGCCTTGTGCTGCGGCCACGGTATTGCTTCCGACATGCCCTACAAGAAACGTCGCATGATAGCCAAGGATGCCTTGCAAAAGATGACTGGGCGGCCTACGGATGTCCTTGTCACGGCCTGTCCCTCTTGCAAGCGCGCCTTTGCCGAGATAGGCTCCACCCGGATCAAGGATATTGCCGAGATTGTCTGCGAACAACTGGTCGATCCCCTCCGGACGGAACGGAATGGAAGATAATGTTTGCCTTCATGGCTTTGCGGGGCATGGCCGTTGCCCGACGGATAATGCCGGATCTTCAACGCGCGGCCAGTCTTCCTTGCCAGGTATCGCGTTCTTCCAGTCGCTTTTCTATCAATTGAAGGATACGGTCGCTGCGCAGGTTTCCGAAAACAGGCCCGGCCTGGAACCGGGGAGGGGCTTCGCCCGCGAAGCGTTCCATCCGTATGGACGGCGAGAGCCTTTCCAGAAAATCCGTCACGAAATCCACATACGATTCCGCTGAAAAAAAAGAGAATTTCTGCGGGTGGGCGGCGTATTCCTTTTCGAGGGGCGTGTTCCTGATGATTTGTAATTGGTGCAATTTGAGCGTGTCGATGCGCAATTCAGAAAGTATTTCCGCCTGCTTCAGGTCTTCTTCGCGACTTTGGGACGGCAAGCCGAGAATCAGGTGCGTGCCGGTGAATATGCCGCGTCGGGCGGCTTGCTCGAACGCTTTTCTGGCCGTGGAAAAATCATGCCCCCGGTTCATCCATGCAAGGCTCTTGTCGAAACAACTTTCAATGCCCATTTCCAGATGGACATGCGTGGTTTGCGACAATTCGGCCAGATAATCGAGAATCTCCTCGTCCACGCAGTCGGGACGTGTTCCGATGGCCAAGCCTTCCACCTCCGGCATGGAGAGGGCTTCCCGGTAAAGGGCCTTCAATACGGAAAGCGGGGCGTAGGTATTCGAATAAGCTTGGAAATAAGCCAGATATTTGGGTGCGTGCCGGTAACGCCAGGCATGAAAGGCCATGCCTTCCTGCAATTGTCGACGGATACTGCCGTTTTTTTGACAATAGGAGGGATTGAAGGCCTCGTTGTTGCAGAATACGCAACCGCCGGTTCCTTTCGATCCGTCGCGGTTGGGACAGGAGAAACCGGCGTTCACCGAAAGTTTCTGCAAGCGGAAGCCGTATCGGGACTTCAGATAGTCGCTGTAAGCGTTGAACCGCCGGGTATTGCCCCAAGCGAAAGGTTTTTCCTGCGTGTCGGGCATGAAAGGCTACCGGTCTTTTTTGGGATGGTTGGCGGAGTTGAATATGATAGGCTTGTAAGCTATCATGACGTATCCGAAATGGGGAAACTTCGATTCACCCGGCTCGATGCCGCTGAGGGTTTCCAGCGTCCGGGTGCGCGAATGGATCGCGTAGCCGAAATCCAAGGTCAGGTCGGGGCGTATCTTGTATTTGTAGGTCAATGCCATTTCAAGGCCCAGATCGTTCGAAAGGCCGGGCTCGGGCGTGTCGGCCGTCCAGAAATAGCGTGCGTTGAGCGAAAGGGTATGGTCTTTTGCAGGAAAGCAGGTAAACGTGAGGTAAGGTTGGTGGTAGCCTGCCCCGAGCGTAAGGTCGTCCCTTCCCGAACAGTTGAACAAGTCCATAATGCCCAGGAAAGAATGGCTGCTGCCCATGAAGCGGTCGAAGGCGTGGTCGGTGGCGTTCACGGGCAAATCCTCTTCGGGATGCTTGTTGCCTGAAACATATTCGTAGGCTGCCTTTATCTCGAAGAGGGGGTGAACCTTGCAGGTGACGATGGCCGAGGCCATGCCCGCCAATACGTTACGTCCGTAACTGTCCTTTCCGAATTGCCCGTAGGCGTAAACCAGGGCCGATACCTTGCGTCGCGGGCAAATGTCCAGATAAGTGCCCAATGCCGAGCGGGCGAAGATGCGGGAGGGATCCACCTTGGTCTCGGTCGCGCTCTGGCTGCTGTCGGTGAATGCCTCGAAATGCTTTTCCTGGAAATCGGTCACCGAAAGCAGGCTCCAGCGGAAATCGGGCGCGAACGTGCGGGAAGCGTAGGCGACCAGCAGGTATTTGTAGTAATTGTCTGTCCCGTAGGGGTTCAGGATGCGGCTTTCGCTGTTGTTCGATACCGAACCCGACAGTTCGGCCTGGGTGTTCCCGTCAAGCGATTGGTAACGCAATTTCAAGGCATCGTGTGGATTGCCGCATTCGTCCCAGCCGGAATAGGCCATGTAGCGGCCGTTTTCATATACCAACGGCATTCGTCCCAATTTGATTTCGAACCGTTGCGCGAACCGGGCATGGAACCATGCCTGGGCGATGCCGAATCCGTATGAACGGCCTCCCTCGGCCTCTCCCCAGACCCGGCCGTCTTCCAATTGCACGAAAAAGCCGATGTCCTTGTTCTCGTATTCGAATCCGAGGCGGGTGCGTTGTCCCACCCAGAAAACGCCGCGCTCCCGCGGACCGAGCACTTTCTCGTAACCGTGCGAGTAAAAGCCTCTTTCGCGGATTTCACCCGAAAGAACAAATTGCCCCTGTGCCGTCAGGGCGCAGGGGCAAAGGAACGGACCTATGCAGAGACATAGGCTTAAAAGTCTGTAAAATCCTTGCATGGTCGTCGATGGAAGCTATTATCGGTTTATGTCGACCATCTCCACGTCGAACACCAAGGTGGAGTAGGCGGGAATGTCTTCGCTCACGGCACGGTTGCCGTAGCCCAGTTCGAACGGGATGATCAACGTGGCCTTGCTGCCTTCGGGCATCATCGTCAGGGCTTCATCGAAACCTCTGATCATTTGGCCCACGCCGGCGGTCACTTCCATCGGTTCGTAGGGACGTTGCGGCATGTACATGTCGTTTTCCATCGCGATTTCCTTGATGTTGGTGTCGAACAACTTGCCGTCCAGGCGTTTCCCTACATAGTTCACCTTCACCTGCTGGCCGGTCGTGGCGGTCTTGCCGCTGCCTTTCCTGGTCATGATGAAATAGAGGCCGCTTTCGGTCGGTTCGGCTTTCAGGTCGTTGTCTTTCAGGTATTTTTCGATGGCTTGCTTTTCGATTTCCTTGGCTTCGGCGGCCTTGACCATGTTTTCCTGCTGGAGTTCTTCTTCGGAGTAGAACTTGTCCGCCTTGATCGAATAGATCACATGGTCCTTGAACATGTCGGGTACGCCGCCCATGTACTTGGCCATCGAATCCACGGGAATGTAGAATACCGCGCTGTCGCCTTCGTGCATCATCAACAGACCTTCATTGAGGTCGCCGGGGAATATCGATTCCATGATTTGCAGGATCGTTTCGGATTCTTCCACGGAAAAGATCACCGAATCCTGGG
This sequence comes from uncultured Bacteroidales bacterium, assembly GCA_910578275.1. Classification (GTDB taxonomy): domain Bacteria; phylum Bacteroidota; class Bacteroidia; order Bacteroidales; family P3; genus Pullibacteroides. The sequence goes on from CAJTPR010000006.1 coordinate 128,551, forward strand.
ACGAAAGGGCCATCTTTCCTTTTATGATGTCGCCCATCCGGGCTTCCCGTCCGTTTCCTTTTTTCAGGATTTCGTACTTGAGCCCGTTTTCGGTTTTCCGTTGCGATCCGCAGGCGCTCAATGCCAGTACGGAAAGAGCCAGCCCAAACGCTAAGAGAATGTTCTTTTTCATTTTATTGCGAATTAAGTTATATGCCTCCATGAAAGGTAGCAATTGGCAAAGGTCGTCAATTTTATTCAATTTTCCGTCATTGCCGCGGGCGGATCAGGACTTCTTCGACGCAGATGTCGTAGAGCAACGTGGCCATGGGCGGGATATTCTCTCCGTCGCCCGAAAAGCCGAACCCCAGACGGGAGGGCAGGATGAGCCGCGCGCAGTCGCCTTTTCTCATCATCAGGACGGCTTCCGTCAGGCCCGGTTCGGTTTCCGACTTGCCCACGATGAACGTCTTGAGCCCGTTGTTCGCCGAAGATGCGATTTCCTTGCCGTTGAGCAGCCTCAGCGTATAGCTCAATTTCACCGCGTCGCCTCGTTCCACCGCCGGGGCATGGCTGGCGTCGTTTCGTTCCATGTCGTAGTACAGTCCGCTGCCGCTGCGTCGCATTTGCCGTCCGCTGCGTCGCAAGAACGCCTCGATGGATTCCAGTTCCTGTTTCACGGCTATTTCCTGGGCGGAAATCATGTCTTCCTTGTCCGAGGCGGACGAAGCGGCCGGGGGTACGGAAACCACCGTGCGCTTGCAGGCGCAGGCAAGCATGGACATGGCCAGGAGCGTGACGAGCAGCCCGCTTTTTCCGGTCGTATGACGTCGGGAATCCGTTTTCATCATTCAGCAGGCGTCGGGACGTATGGATTTTTCGTAAAATCCGGGCAACAGACGTTCGAATTTGGCTACTGTCGCTTCAAGGCTTTCGTGGCAGAGTCCTCCGGCAGCGTTCTTGTGCCCTCCGCCGTTGAAATGTTCCTTGGCGAAGACGTTCACGTCGATGTTTCCTTGTGAACGGAACGAAATGCGGACACGGTCTTCCCTTTGCGTGAAAAAGGCGGCGAAACGGATGCCCGCGATGCCCAGCCCGTAATTGACGATGCCTTCCGTGTCGCCCGAACGATAGTGGTATCTGGTCATTTCCTCTTCGCTGAGGAACATGTAGGCGGTCTGGTATTCGGGCTTGACGATGAGGCGTTCGCCCAAGCAGCGTCCCAGAAGCCGCATCCGGCTTTCCGAAAAGTTGTCGAAGATGTTCTGGTGGACTTTCACCGTATCCAGTCCGCGGTCCACCAGGTCGGCGATCGTGGCGAAAAGTTCCTTGTGCGCGCAAGAGTAACTGAAAGACCCGGTGTCGGTACTGATGCCCGCATACAGGCAGGCACCCACATTGGCGTCGATCAGCGAAGGATCCAGTTCATTGTAGATGACCCGGTACAGTACCTCGCAAGTCGAAGATATCTGCGTGTTGGAAAAAGCCAGGACGAAACTTTCGAGGTCGGGTTCCAGATGATGGTCGATCATCACGCGCGCCACGTCTTTCTTTTCCAACAACGGAGCCATGGCCTCGGCGCGGCTGAGGCGGTTGAAGTCCATCACGAAAAGCAAGTCGCAACGTTCGATGATTTCCGTTACTTCCCGGGGGTGTTCCTGGTAATTCCTCGAGATGTTCCCCGCGTCGATCCAGAGCAGGTTCTGCGCGCAGCGGTTGGGAAATACCACGCGGCTTTCCTTGCCCATGTTCTTCAGGTACAGGTGCAGGCCGATCGTAGACCCTACCGCGTCTCCGTCGGGATTGTTGTGGCCGACGATGACGATGTTTTTCGCTTTTTCCAGATACGTCTTGAGCGGATGGATTTCCTGACCGCTTTTGGCAAGCACCTTGTAAGGTTCCGCGTCTTTCTTGCGTACGGGCAACGTCAAGTAAGGCATATGCTCTTGCGGCATTAAGATGTTCTGTTCCATGTCATGTGTTTAAAAGTCGGCACCCTCGCCCTCGAAAGGCGGTGGGGTGGAGAATGGGAAACTGTTCGGCGAGGAACCCAGGCAGTCATGCAGTTTCTTGACCGCCTGCTTGCGTAACGCATCGGTTTCGCGTACCGAAACGATATAGTGGAGCAACTTGGCAAGATCCTGCAAGGCTTGTACCACGTTGCAGATGCCTATGTGCTTTTGCTGGCTGAAGACAGGTTCCACCTCCATACGGTTGATCAATGAGCCGTGGTGGGTGATGTCTATGCAAAAGCGTATGTCTTCCTTGGCAACCGAGTCGATGTCTGTCGTACATGCCAGCAGGTTCACCACCGGCAGGTTCAACAAGAAGACGGGCAATCCGTTCCTTTTTGCCAGATATTGGTATGCGAGTGCCAGGCTCCGGTCGTTTCCCCTGCGCAGGTCAAGCAGGTTGGGCAGGAAAAAGTCGGCGAAGTCATAGTCCGAAACGATTTTCGTGCCCAACCTGAATCCGCATTGGTTGAAGAAGAAATTGTTGAACAAGGCCAATTTGCGCGAAAGGGAAGTGTCGTCGGCCAGCAGCAGCCAGCAGTCGCCGTGCAGCCGATTGAATTCGTCGCGCACCTTTTCCCACGACAAGCCGGGATAAAAGGCGGACGAGAAAAGGTAGAAGCCCTTGAGCAAGTCCGGCTCGCTTTCCTCTTTCCAAGCCGTGAGTTTCTTGCAGGCCATATCCACCTGCAATTCGCCCATGAGGGTTCCGATACGGTCCTGTCTGGCCGGATCGTCGGCTTGCATGCGTGCCTTTTCCAGGTAAGGCAATACTTCCTCTCCGATGGAAAACAGCGCCTCTTTCAGCGTCTGGCGGATTTCTTCGTCGGTTTCGTCCAGCATGCCTGCCAAGGCTTCCAAATCGGCTTGTCCGGGTCGGGCGTTCATTTGGATCAGGCGGTAAGGCGGTTTACGACCGTTTCGACCAGTCTTTCCATGTGCGGATGGTAGTCCTCGCTGAATTTCCTGGTGCAGCGGTTGGCCACCAGCACGCATACGGTCAGGCAGCGATGCCCCAAGGCCCGGCCGAGACCGTAGAGCGCCGAGGTTTCCATTTCCATGTTGGTCACCTTGTTCCCTTTGAACGCGAACGACTGCAACAGGTCGTTTTGCTGCGGATAGGCGAGAGGCAGCCTCAATTCGCGGCCTTGTGGGGCGAAAAAGCCGGGCGCGGTGGCCGTGATGCCTTTCTGCATGTCGAAGGCCACCTTGTTGAGCAACGTGGCCGAGCAGCGTACCACATAAGGCTTGGCGAAGCCCATGGGAAGTTTCAGATGGGCGTCGAGGGCACGTTCCATGTCGTGTTCGAACATCTGGTCGGGTACCGAGTAATAGTTCAGCAGACCGTCCAGGCCGAGTCCGTATTCGCTCGCGCAGAAAGTGTCCACTTCGTAATCAGGCTGGAAACTTCCGCTCGTGCCCACACGGATGATGTTCAGCGACTGCCGTTCGGCCTTGGGCGTGCGGGTTTTCAGGTCCACGTTCGCCAAGGCGTCGAGTTCGTTGAGCACGATGTCGATATTGTCCGTTCCCATGCCGGACGACATGGCGGTGATCCTTTTCCCGTTCAACATGCCCGTATGGGTCACCAGTTCGCGGTTTTGTACCTTGTGCTCGATGCTGTCGAAGAATCCGGAAACGAGCGGGACCCTGCCGGGGTCGCCCACCAGGATGATGTTCGGCGCCAGTTGTTCGGGCTGGAGGTGCAGGTGATAAATGCTGCCGTCGTTGTTCAACGGCATTTCGGAAGCGGGTATCGTTTTCATAGTATCGAGGTTTTGGTGTTTCATCGTAAGGGAATCCGGTTATTCGGATTTTGCGGTGCGGCGGGCCAGGAAGTCGATCCAGGCTTGCGCCTTTTCGCCTTTCAATACCCTGGGAAATTTGTTTTGCGCGCCTTCCTTGCCGCTTTGGCGCATGTAGTCGTAGAATACTTGCAGCGGCAGCACTTCCACTTCCACTTCCCGTATGGCGTCGAGACGTTCCACCCGGTAGTCGTCGTTGAGCACTTTCAAGTAGCCGTCTATCTTCTCGGCGGCTTCCTTGCCGTCCAGCGCCTGGTCGCAGCCTATGAACCATTTGTGCCCGAACATTCCGTTGCTCTTGATTCCGATTACGGTATATTCCAGGATTCCCACGTTCTTTTCCTCGCCCAGCATCTTCACGGCCTGGTTCATGTTGTCCACCGAAAGATGTTCTCCGCACAAGCTCAAGAAAGACTTGGTACGTCCCGTGATCACGATTTCGTTGTGGGTCTTGTCCGTAAAACGGATCGTGTCGCCGATCATGTACCGCCATGCTCCCGAACAAGTGGAAATCAGCACGGCATACTCCTTGCCTTCTTCCACTTGGTCGATATACAGGGTCTGCGGTTTTTCGGTCACTTGGCCGTTTTCATCGAAGTTGTGTTCGTTGAAAGGAATGAATTCGAAGAACAGGCCGTTGTCCAATACCAGTTGCATGGCATTCGTGCCGGGACGGTTCTGGAAAGCGAGGAATCCTTCCGATGCCAGGTATGTTTCCAGATAGGTGAGAGGGTGTGCGAGCAATTTCTCGAAACTGCTCCTGTAGGGTTCGAAAGAAACCCCGCCGTGCACGTAGATTTCCAGGTTCGGCCAAATGTCGTGGATGGTCTTGAGGTGATAGCGTTCGATGATTTTCTGGAACAGGATCTGGAACCATGCGGGCACGCCCACGATGGCAGCGATGTCCCATTCGGGCGCCTTGCGCACGATTTCTTCTATCTTGGTAGGCCAGTCGCGTTCGCGGGAAATGCGTTTGCCCGGCTTGTAGAAATGTTCGAACCAGAAAGGAAGGTTTCCTGTTGTGATGCCCGACAAGTCGCCGGCGTGATAGGTTCCATTGTATTGCAGGTGCGTGCTGCCACCCAGCATCAATGCGCTCTTTTCGAACAATTCGTTCGGAAAGTCGTATTGGGCCAAGGCGAACAGTTGCCTGATGCTGGTCTTGCGGATGGCCCTTACCATGTCTCCCGTTACGGGAATATACTTGCTGCTGGCTCCCGATGTGCCCGAACTGAGCGCGAAGTGCGTGTTCTTGCCCGGCCAGGAAACGAAAGTCTCGCCGTTGAGGCTGCGGTACCACCAGTCGCGGAACATCCGGTCGTAGTCGTAAACGGGCACCCGTTTGGAGAATTCCTCGCGCAAACGCGGACTGTTCAATATTTTCTTGAACTTGAATTCCCGACCGAACGAGGTATCGGAAGCTTTCGTGAGCAGGCGCTTGAGAACCCGGTTCTGGACCTTGACGGGATCTTTCACGTGGAAGAAGCCTACCAACGGAACCTTGTTGGCCCTGAATTCCAAAGCCGCTTTGATGATGGAACCGAATACGGGGATTTTTTTCCGCGTGCCCGGCACGTTTGTCTTTTTATCAGGCATACTTTCGTAATAACAAGTATCAAAGATACGCAAAAACAGCCCTTTTTACAAAATCGCGACCCGCTTCACGCTCGTTCCGTCCTTGCCCGTGGTACGAACGACGTACATGCCGCCGGCCGGCAGGTCGACCGGATGCTTGCCCGCCGCAAGACGGGTGTCCAGGACATGCAGCCCTGAAAGCGAAAACACTTCCAGCCGGACATCCTCGGGGACTTCCACGTAAAACGTGCCCTTTGCCGGATTGGGGTAGATTTTTGGGGTTCCGGTTATTCCGATTGCATTTGAAACAGGGTCGTCCGGGTTGCCGGGAACGTCGGGGTCGTCCGGATTGCCGGGAACATCAGGGTCGTCCGGATTGCCGGGAACGTCGGGGTCGTCCGGATTGCCGGGAACATCGGGGTCGTCCGGGTTGCCGGGAACATCGGGGTCGTCCGGATTGCCGGGAACATCAGGGTCGTCCGGGTTGCCGGGAACATCGGGGTCGTCCGGGTTGCCGGGAACATCGGGGTCGTCCGGATTGCCGGGAACATCAGGGTCGTCCGGGTTGCCGGGAACATCGGGGTCGTCCGGGTTGCCGGGAACATCGGGGTCGTCCGGAT
>CAJTPR010000007.1 GCA_910578275.1 uncultured Bacteroidales bacterium
GGTCGAGGTCGAGATGGGCGCAGAGGATGGTGTCTCGCGGCAGGAAGAGGTTGCCCGGCTTGTGCATGCCCGGATCGGTCACTTCCACCGTGTCGGTGCGGGCGTCAGGACAGCCTTCCATGCGGCTGATCATCCGGGCATGGAACCGTCCCGGTTTCTTGGCCCATGCGTGCAGGCTGTCGGGAGAAACGACGATCGAGCCCTCATTCAGCACCGTGCTGTCGAAGGCAAAGAGGAAATTCTCGTACTCGGCGGGCAATTCCAATTTCACCGAATCGTCCGGACAAAGCGTCTCGGGAGCGATGAACCGTGCCAGGGCGGGCGGGCAACCCAATTGGAATGCCGCCATGAAGCCTTGGTGGTGAGCCTCGGGTTTGACTCCTTCGTTCGGGAAATGGCCGCACAGGTTGCTTTCTCCGATGGTACGGGCGTTTCCTATGATGAAAAAGCGGCTTCCGGAAGAAAGTAGCACGGGGGCGGAGGGTTCGTAGTAGTTCCGGGGATTGGAAAGGTCTATACAGGAAAAAAGGTCGTTGTACAGCCAATCCACGTCGAGGAATCCGCCCCAGTCGGGGCCGGGCATGGGATTGTCGTTGAACGTGGCGCGTTTGTAAAGTAGCAGGAACGGCGCGGCGACGTGATCGGGATTCCGTTTCCCGAATTTGCCGGGCGTTGCCGGAAAGGTTTCCGCCGGTGCATGGCTGTAAAGGAACGTGCCCGTGTCCTCGGATTTGAAATACCCGTTGGCGTAATGGTCGGCGTGGATGCCTTGTACGAGGATGTATTCCTGTACGTCGCGGGTGTTTTGCACGCTGCCCGGAAAAGAAGTTTCCGCTCCCGTGTAATAGTCACCGTCCATTCCTTCGTAACGAATCGTGGAAGCAGGTTCTCCGTAAAAGTAGTCTTCACGGTTCCTCGTGCGGGAATTGATTTTCCATGTCTCCGCGAAAAGGGGACGTCCGCGCAGGTTATGGCCTTGCGCGAACGAAAAGCCCGCCGAGGGAGCCTGTTCCATTCCGCCCGGGGCTTTCTGCGGCGTGTTCGGAGCCTCAGGCATGCCAAGGGCTTTTTCCTTATAGGCGCCAGAGGAAGACAGATGGCAGATCATGTGCTGGGTCCAGGTCACGTCGCGGGAAAAAGTTACCAAGAAAGCCTGGTCGGGAGCCAGCCAATGGGTGATACGGTTGGAAAATCCCGTGGTGTTCCCGCCCGTACCCGTCAGTTGGTCTTCACTCCAATCGAGGCCGAGCGTGAAGCGGCAGGAATGGCTCGCCCCGTGCGCGCCGTTCGGTTCGGCACGCGAGGCAAGGACGTGTCCCGAAAGCGTCACCGTCCGGGCATCGGCTTTTTCCATGTCGAAGATGCGGGGAACGTAAGGATAGCTCCGCGACACGGGAAACCCGTCTTGCCGGTAGCGGGGATAAAAGTTGCCGGCACGAAGCAAGGTGCCGTTCCGGTCGAATTCGAAAATGCGGAAATTTCCGCTTGCAAGGGGGATTTCGTTTCGGGTCCGTTCTATGGAAGAACGCACCTGATAGGCGTTCACGACCACCCAGACAGTGTTGCCCACGGCGCGCACGCAAGAGGCGAACCCGTTCAGGTATTCGTTGTCCGGATTGGGCAGATAGGTGCTCCAAAGCAATTGTCCGCGCGTGGAGAAACAGGCCAGGAAGGCATCGGTGTTCGAATCCTTGGCATGAAAATACGCCTTGTCTCCTTGTTTGAGCTCAAAGGCGTTTTCCTTTCGCGATTTCCCGGCCACGAAAATCAAGGAGGAATCGAAGTCGGGACGGCAGGCGTCGTAAATCAAAAAGTCGCCGGCGCTTTCGGACGAACCGAAAACGATGCCCCATGCCTGTGAAACATTCAAGGAATCATTATCTTGCCCGTCTGCTTGGGTTGATTGCGAAAGAAACAGGCCGACGATGAGACCGAACAGGAAGAGTCTTTTCATGTTGTGCGGTAAAAACCTTTTGCAAAAACCCTGCAAGATAACAAAAAACGATGGAATATCATTGCGAGTCGCTTGCACGGACATGTATGCCGGGTGTCCGGACGGCCGTCCGGCCTGGCGGGGAATCGGCCGGGACGAATGGCAAGGTGCTCCTTGCGGTTGGTGGCCTCTTGGCATGGGGCGCGGATATGTCCCGACTGAAAAAAGTTCTTCGTATATTTGTCGTTTTGGACTTCGGGTCGGATCCGGACGTGTTCCGGCCATGCCCCGCAAGCCCTAAACAGAAGAACGATGGCGGAACTGTCAAGCAAGTACGAACCTCGGCAGATCGAGGACAAATGGTATGCCTATTGGCTCAAGAACGATTTCTTTCATTCCGAACCCGACGAGCGCGAAGCGTATTGCGTCGTGATTCCCCCGCCCAATGTCACGGGCATCCTGCACATGGGGCACATGCTTAACAATACCATCCAGGACGTGTTGGTGCGCCGGGCCCGCATGCAGGGCAAGAACGCCTGCTGGGTTCCGGGCATGGACCACGCTTCCATCGCCACCGAGGCCAAGGTGGTGGCCTCCCTCAAGGAAAGGGGCATCGACAAGAAGAGCCTCAGCCGTGAGAAATTCCTGGAGTACGCCTGGGAATGGAAGGAAAAGTACGGTGGAATCATCCTCACCCAATTGCGCAAGCTGGGTGCCTCCTGCGATTGGGCCCGTACCCATTTCACGATGGACGAGGTTTGTTCCGAATCGGTGCTGGACGTTTTCGTGGACCTGTATCGTCGAGGCTTGATTTACCGAGGTGTTCGCATGGTAAACTGGGATCCCAAGGCCAAGACGGCGCTTTCCGACGAGGAAGTGTTGTACAAGGAAACCAAGGGCAGCCTTTACTACCTGCGCTACCATGTCAAGGAAGAACCCGGAAAATACATCGTGGTGGCTACCACGCGCCCTGAAACCATCATGGGCGACACGGCGGTGTGCATCAATCCCGACGATGAACGTTATGCCGGCTTGCGCGGCAAGCATGTCGTCGTTCCGTTGGTGGGTCGCGAGGTTCCGGTGATCTTCGACGAATACGTGGACAAGGAGTTCGGCACGGGTTGTCTCAAGATAACGCCCGCCCACGACATCAACGACTACGCCATCGGCGAAAGGTACAAGCTGGAAAGCATAGACGTTTTCAACGACGACGGCACGTTGAACGAGCGGGGCGGAAAATACGCGGGTATGGATCGTTTCGCGGTGCGCCGCCAGATCGTGGCCGACCTCAAACACGCCGGCCTGCTCGAAAAGGAAGAGGAATATGTCAACAACGTGGGTTATTCGGAACGTACCAACGTGGCCATCGAGCCCAAGCTCTCCATGCAGTGGTTCCTCAAGATGGGCGACTTGGCCAAGCCGGCCCTGGACGCGGTGATGAACGACCAGATCGTGTTCGTTCCCGCCAAGTTCAAGAATACCTACCGCCATTGGATGGAAAATATCAAGGACTGGTGCATTTCGCGCCAGTTATGGTGGGGACATCGCATTCCCGCCTACTATCTGCCCAATCGCGAGGTGGTGGTGGCCAAAAGCCCGCAAGAGGCTTTGGCGCTTGCCAACGAGAAATATCCGGAGGCGGCATCCTGGACGCTTTCCGACCTCAGGCAGGACGACGACGTCCTCGACACATGGTTCTCCTCCTGGCTCTGGCCCATCGAGCTGTTCGACGGTGTGCGCCGTCCCGACAATCCCGAAATAAACTACTATTACCCCACGGCCGACCTGGTGACCGCGCCCGACATCATCTTCTTCTGGGTGTCGCGCATGATCATGGCAGGCTTGGACATCCGGGGAAAGATTCCATTCAAGCACGTGTATTTCACCGGGACGGTGCGCGACAAGATGGGGCGCAAGATGTCCAAGTCGCTCGGCAACTCGCCCGATCCGCTCGAACTCATGGAACGTTACGGCACGGACGGCGTGCGTGTGGGCATGTTGCTCACTTCCCCGGCGGGTAACGACCTTCCTTTCGACGAAAGCCTGTGCGAACAAGGCCGCAACTTCTGCAACAAGATATGGAACGCCTTGCGGCTCATAAAAGGCTGGCAGAGCGATGCCTCCTTGCCCCAACCCCTTACGGCGCGGACGGCTTGCCGCTGGTTCGAGGCCCGATTGAAGCAGGTCTTGGGAGAAGTGGAAGAGAACGCCTCCAAATATCGACTCAGCGAAGCCTTGATGCAACTCTACCGGCTTGTCTGGGATGATTTCTGCTCCTGGTTCCTCGAAATGATAAAGCCCGCCTACGGCCAGCCCGTGGATGCCGTGACCTTGCAATCGGCCGTCGGTTTCATGGAAATCCTGATGCAGGCCTTGCATCCGTTCATGCCGTTCATCACCGAGGAAATATGGCAGGTTTTGGGCGAACGCAAGGACGGGGAAAGCGTGATGTTCCGGCCGCTTCCGGCCGCCGGAACGGACGAAACCCAAGTCAGGCTGTTGCAGGAATTCGGCAAGGTCCAGGAACTGATAATGGGAATCAGGGCCTTGCGCAACGAAAAGAATATCCCGCAGAAGAACCCGTTGCGCCTCTTGACCGCCGGCGAGTCCGATCTGGGCGATTTCGAAGGTCTGGTGCTCAAGCTCTGCAACGTGGAAAGCATCACCCGGGCGGAGGAAACCCCTCGGAACGCGCTCTCGTTCGTGGCAGGCGGCATGGAATGGTTCGTGCCGATGGAAGGCAACGTGGACACGGAAGCCGAATGCGACCGGATACGCAAGGAACTGGAATATACGCAAGGCTTCCTGCAATCGGTGCTGCGCAAATTGGAGAACAAGCGTTTTGTGGATTCCGCGCCTAAGGCGGTGGTAGAGGCCGAATACAAGAAAAAGGCGGACGCCGAACAGAAAATAAGCGTGTTGGAGGCCCAGTTGTCGCAACTGGCAAAATAAGAAGACATGAAGAAGATAGACAGGTTCGTGATCAAGTCGTTCATCGGCCCGCTGGTGCTCACTTTCTTTATCGCCACGTTCGTGCTGCTCTTGCAGTTCCTGTGGCGATACATGGACGATCTGGTGGGCAAGGGATTGCAGATAGGCGACATCCTTGAATTTCTCTGGTATGCTTGTTGGACGTTCGTGCCCATGTCCTTGCCGTTGTCGGTGCTGCTTTCATCGTTGATGGTGTTCGGCAATTTGGGCGAACATTATGAACTGGTGGCGATGAAGGCGGCGGGCTTGCCTTTGCGCAGGGCGATGCGTCCGGCCATTTTCCTGAGTTTCCTTATCTGCGGCGTGGCGTTTTTCTTTGCCAATAATGCCGTGCCCAAGTCCTATATGCTGCATCGGCAGAAATACCATGAGATCAAGACGACCCGGCCGGCCGTGAACGTGCAGGAAGGTGTGTATTACTATGATATTCCCGATTACGTGATCCGGGTGGGCAAACGTCGCGACGAGGGGCGTTATCTCGAGAACGTGCAGATCTACGACCATTCCGGCAAGCGGGGAAACAGGGCGGTGACGATGTCCAACACGGGCGGCATGTTCACGATGGAAAACGGAAAATATCTGGTGTTCCATCTCTATGACGGATATTCGTACGGGGAAGACGTGACCACGGGACAATCGGGCATGGGCTCGAACCGCAATTCGGCGGACAATCCCTTTACCCGTATCAAGTTCGACACCCAGACCTTGGTAATGGATTTGAGCCAGTACGACACGCGCGACAGGGGCGACAACCTTTACGTGCGTCATCAGAAATCCTTGGGCTTGAAAGACCTCGGGCCGCAGATCGATACGTTGCGCAGCCATGTCGAGGAACGTGTTCGCGACCTTGTCCGCAGCATCGACGGCCGCAACTACTATCTCTGCACGCTTTTGGGCCTGGACAGCGCCAACCGTGCCCGGATGGACGTGCTTTTGAAGCAAGGCGGTTACGAGCCTTCTTACGTCCGTCCGGCATCCACGGAGCAGGAAATGGAAGATGCCGCCGTCCACGCCAACGCCTTGGCCGAAGACATGGGCTATTACAAGAGCGACATCAAGTACCAGCAGGAAAGGCTGAACGCCTATCGGGTAGAAGAGCACAAGAAATTCAGCCTTTCGGTAGGCTGCCTGATATTGTTCTTTATCGGTGCGCCGCTGGGAGCCTTGATCCGCAAGGGCGGCATGGGCATGCCGGTGGTGGTTTCGGTGCTGATGTTCATCATCTACTACATGATTTCGGTCATCGGCGAAAAGGCGGCCATCGAAGGCACGATCAGTTGTACGTTGGGCTCGTGGCTGGCCACGTTGGTATTCCTGCCTTTCGGACTTTTCCTCACCTTGCAGGCCACGATCGATTCCTCCTTGCTCGACGCCGACACGTGGCGTCGCCTGTTCATGAAAAAAGCCAGGCGTGGATAACCTCGATCCGGTACGGGAAAAGATAACGGAACTCACCGACAGGCTCACGCGTTATTCGTATGCCTACTACCAGGAAGACACTTCGTTGGTGAGCGATTACGAGTTCGACCGCCTGCTCAAGGAACTGGAGGACCTGGAAAACCGTTATCCGCAATTCCGTTTGCCTTATTCGCCCACGCAGCGGGTGGGCGGCGAACCGGTAAGGAACTTCAAGACGGTGTATCACACCGTGCCCATGCTTTCGCTGGGCAACACGTATTCCCGTGAAGAAGTGGCCGAATTCGACGCGCGTCTGCGCAAACTCACCGATCAGGACTTCGACTACGTTTGCGAATTGAAATACGACGGGCTTTCCATTTCCCTTTCCTATAAAGACGGGATATTGGTCCGGGCCCTGACAAGGGGAGACGGCGTCAAGGGAGACGACGTGACGGGAAACGTGAAGACCATACGCAGCGTGCCTTTGCGCTTGGCCCGGGGCGGGAATTATCCGGACAGTTTCGAGATACGGGGCGAAGTGCTCATGCCGAGGGCGTCGTTCGAGGAACTCAACCGTCAAAGGGAAGAAATCGGAGAAACCCCATTTGCCAACACGCGCAACGCGGCTTCGGGCAGTCTCAAGTTGCAAGACCCGGCCCAGGTGGCCCGGCGTCGTCTGGATTGTTTCCTTTACTTCCTCATCGGGGATTCCATCGAAGAGAAACGGCACGAGAAACGTTTGGAACTGGCTTCTTCCTGGGGGTTCAAGACAGGTCGTTACCACAAGCGTTGCGCAGGTCTGCGAGAGGTTTTCGAATATATGGACTATTGGGAAAAGGAACGGGAAAACCTGCCTTTCGACATAGACGGCATCGTCATCAAGGTAAACGACACTTCGCTGTGGCCGCGCCTGGGTACGACCGCCAAAAGCCCGCGTTGGGCCATCGCCTACAAGTTCAAGGCCAAGCGGGCCTTGACGCGGTTGAACGAAATCACGTTCCAGGTGGGCAGGACGGGTGCCGTCACGCCGGTGGCGAACCTTGATCCGGTGTCGTTGGGCGGAACCGTCGTCAAGCGGGCATCCTTGCATAACGCGGACATCATCAAGAAGATGGATGTCCGTATCGGCGACTACGTGTATGTGGAGAAAGGCGGCGAGGTGATTCCCAAGATAACGGGCGTGGAACTTTCCCGACGCGAGGCGGGATCGAGGCCTTTCGACTTCATCGGAAAATGTCCTGAATGCGGTACGGCCTTGGTACGCAAGGATGGAGAGGCGGGACACTATTGTCCCAACGAGGAGAATTGTCCGCCGCAGATCAAGGGAAAGCTGGAACATTTCATCAGCCGCAAGGCCATGGACATAGATTCGTTGGGCGAGGGCAAGACGGAAATCCTGTACGAAAAAGGATTGGTACGCGACGTGGCCGATTTCTACGACCTGCGATACGCCCGATTGCTGGATTTGAGCAACGGCGTGGTCTCATTCAAGGACAAGACGGTGGAAAATATCCTCAACGGCATCGCCAGGTCGAAATCCCGTCCTTTCGAACGGGTGCTGTACGCCTTGGGCATACGTTATGTGGGAGAGGCCACGGCCAAGGTGCTTGCAAGGCATTTCCGCGACATGCCCGCGCTCATGGCCGCTTCGTTCGACGAATTGCGCGAGGTGGAAGAGGTGGGCGACGCGATAGCCGGTTCGATCGTGGAGTTCTTTTCCCGGCCTCAGGAACGTCGTATCGTGGAGCGGCTTGCCGCCGCCGGGTTGCGGATGGAATACGAGGAGATGAAGAGCGAGACGCTTCCGTTGCAAGATACCGTCTGGGTCGTCAGCGGCACGTTTTCGCGTTCACGCGAAGAAATGAAGCGGCTCGTGGAATATTTCGGAGGCAAGATGCAGTCGAGCCTTTCGGGCAAGACAAGCCATCTGCTGGCGGGTGATAGGATGGGGCCCGAGAAATTGAAAAAGGCGCAAAAACTTGATATACCTCTCGTCTCGGAGGCGGAATTCTATACGATGATAGGCGGGGAACCTTCTGCGTCGTTGTTCGACGGGCAAGCGGACATGCCCGGAAGGCAGCAAGTCCCTGCCGCCCCGGCCCTACCCGTACAAGGTGACCTTTTCGACGGGGAATAAGATCAGACCATACGCCGTATCAGGCGCAGATGGTGGGAATACGTTCCGATTTCCTGCTTGAAGATTCCTTCGTGATCCACGGGATCCATGCGCACGCATCCGCTGGAATGGACGATATGGCCGTTTCCCGTATAGATGCCCACATGTACGATTTGTTCGTTTTCGTTGTCGAAAAAAAGCAAGTCGCCGGCTTGCGCCTCGTCGATGAGGTTGATGAGCGTGCCTTGGGTGGCTTGTCGGGAAGCGTCGCGCAGGAGGTCGATGCCGCAGGTGCGGAACACAAGCTGGGTAAGTCCCGAGCAATCGATGCCGGCCGCCGACTTCCCGCCCCATAGGTAGGGCGTGTTGATCAAGGCCGTGGCGCGTTCCAGTATGGCTTTCCTTTTCCTGTCGGGTTCGGCGGGCACTTCCAATACGGGGCTCTTGTAGGAATAGTCCAGTTTCCCGATCTTGAAAGAACCTTCTTTGAACAAGGGCAACCTGCATCCCATACCGATGTGGAACAAGGCATGGTCGGTGTTCCTTTCCACTTCCGAAAACAGCCCCGCGCTGAACACGTTGCCCTTGTCGGACTTGCAGGCGTCGAAGTCTTCCTGGTCCAAGGGCAGGAACTGTTTTTCGTCCAGCCAGCCTTCGTAACCGTCGAAGACCGTTTCGACCTTGTGCCAGTTCTGGTATTTGTCCTTGATTTCCACGATGTCGCCAAAAAGCACCTGCGATACCATTTCGGAAGAATGGGAAATGGTCTCACGCAAAGGAACCTGTGCCAAGTGGCAAATGCCGTATTTGCTCATGAATGGCGTATAAAAACAAACCGCTTACAAGGGTTGCAAGCGGTTTGCCGATTATTTCAAAAAAAAAGAAACTAGTTCAAGTTGAAGATGACGGGAATGGAATAAAGGACGCGTACCGGACGCCCGCGTTGCTTGCCGGGATTCCATTTGGGCATCGCCTTTACCACGCGTACGGCTTCTTCGTCGCATCCTCCGCCGATACCGCGCATTACCTTCACATCGGTGATGCTGCCGTCCTTTTCCACCACGAAGTTGATGTAGACCCTTCCCTGTACGCCGCTTTCAAGGGCCGCGATCGGGTAACGGATATTCTTGCCCAAGTATTCGTAAAGGGCTTGCGTGCCGCCGGCCGGACCGGGCATCTCTTCCACGATCTGGAAGATTTCCTCTTCGGAAACCAGTTCCTCTTCCACGACCGGAGGCGCGACATAATCCTCGACTACGGTGTTTTCCGTGGCTTCGGCGTTGATTTCCACTTCGTTTTCGATTTCGACATCGTCCTCTACGATTTCAATTTCCTGGGAAATCTGGGCGGGAGGAGGCGGAGGGGGAGGAGGCAGGTTCTGTTCGGTCTGGATAATCACTTCCTCTTCGGTGTCAACCGCCGTACGGGCCGCCACTTGGATCTGTTCCTGGTCGTATGACTTCCATTCAAAAGCCACCAACGTGATCACGAGGGCCAGTACCAGGCCGAATGTGCCGAACATCCCTTTTTGGCTTTCAAGATCCGCTTTGGGAGATTTCTTTAGTTCCATGTCGCACTTTGATTAAAGGAACACAAATGTAAGCAAAATTTTGAGATTGGAAACCCTTTATTCGTCAAACACGGTTGCCAGGACTACGTCGCCGGTGATTTTGAGCGTGGAAGGCGAAACGTGCAGGATGTTGTCTTGGCGTGTGTGCCAATGGGGGAAGAATCCGCTTTCGGTGGCGTCGTCATGGTGTATGATGTCGATGACGGGAATGCGGGCGATGTCGTTTATGAACAAGTGGTCGTCGATCAGGGCTCCCGTGGCTCGGTTCTGGAAGATGTCGCCATGTCCCATCAAGGCCGCCTTTTCCCATACCTTGCGCATGATGTCGGGCGCGTAGTACATGGAGGTGGCTTCCATCGTGAAGCAGGGCCTTTCAGTGCCTACCATGTCCAGCAATATGCCGTATATCGGGCGGTTCCCGTAGGGCAGGTTCTCGCTCCAATGTTGCGACCCCAGGCACCACGTGTATTCGTCGCCCTGCACATGGCGTTCGTGGTCCGGTTTGCCGGAGTCTTCCAGGTCGAACAGCACGATGTCCACGCCCACCGAGGGGGTATGGTCCCGGAGGAGACGCGCGATTTCGAGCAACACCGCCGTACCGCTGGCTCCGTCGTTGGCTCCGTCGATGGGGGTACGTGCCGCTTCGGGATCGGGATCCCGGTCGGCGTAGGGACGGGAATCCCAATGGGCGCAAAGCAGTACCCGTCGCGTTTTTTCGGGAAAGAAAGCCGCCGTCACGTTGTATCCTTTCAGACGCACCTTGTCCCAGCGCAGGCTTTCGAATTCCTGTACCTGCACCGTCGCGCCGCAGGATTCCAGTTGCCGTGCCAGATATGCGGCGCAGGCTTTTTGGGATCCGGAATTGGGGATTCTCGGTCCGAAAGCCGTTTGGGCGCGCACGAACGCCATGAGGGAATCCGGATGGCAGGCCGGTACGCGGGTCTTTTGTGTGGATGCGGGGGTTTGGCGGATTCCGGCCTTCCCCTTCTTGGGTTGGCAGCAGGCAAGCAGGCAGGCCGTCAGCAGAAGCGGCAAGATGCCTGCCACGCGCGGATTCGATCGCATAGGACGATGTTTTAGAATTGGGCCAGGAAGCGGCGGTCGTTTTCGGAAAAGAGCCGCAGGTCGTTGACGCGGTAAAGCAGGTTGGCGATACGTTCCACGCCCATGCCGAACGCGAAGCCGCCATAGGTTCCCGGATCGATGCCGCAGTTCTCCAGCACGTTGGGATCCACCATGCCGCATCCCAGGATTTCCACCCAGCCCGTGCCCTTGCACAATTGGCAACCTTTGCCGCCGCAGATCGAGCAGGCGATGTCCATTTCGGCCGAGGGTTCGGTAAAGGGGAAATAGGAGGGGCGGAGCCTTATTTTCGTGTCGGAACCGAACATCTCCTTGGCGAAATGCATCAGTACCTCGCGCAGGTCGGCGTAGGAAACGCCCTTGTCCACGTACAAGCCTTCCACTTGGTGGAAAAAGCAATGCGCCCGTGCCGAAACGGCTTCGTTACGGTAGACCCGTCCGGGGCAAAGCGTGCGGATGGGCAACGGCTTGGACTGCATCGTGCGGATTTGCACCGAAGAGGTGTGCGTACGCAGCGCGATGTCGTTTTGGCCGTTCTTTTCGACGAAGAACGTGTCTTGCATGTCGCGCGCGGGGTGTTCGGGCGCGAAGTTCAGGGCGGTGAACAAGTGCCAGTCGTCTTCTATTTCGGGGCCGTCCGAGATGTCGAAACCTATTTTGCCGAATATGCGGTAAATCTCCTCCCGTATCAGCGAAAGGGGGTGGCGGTGTCCGACCGCGTCGTCCACGGGACGGCTCATGTCGAGTTCCTGGTTTCCGTCTGCCGCCTGCCTTTCCTTGCCGAAGTCGTCCTTGGCCTGACGTATCTTTTCCTGCACGGCGGTCTTGAGTTCGTTCAAGGCCTGGCCGATGCTTTTCTTCAATTCGGGCTGGATTTTCTTGAATTCCTCGAAAAGCTCGTTCATTTCGCCTTTCTTGCCCAGGATGCGGATACGGTAGTTTTCGGATTCCTCCGCCGAAGCCAGCTTGATTTTCCTGGCTTCTTCGAGCAAATTGTCTATTCTTTCCTTGAGACTCATGGAATCGTTTTCTTATTTGAGGGTGACGGTCATGCGGATGTCTTCGAGGGGCCTGTCGTTGGGGTCGGTGGCCATGGCGGCGATCTTGTCGATGATCTCCAGGCCTTCCACCACTTCGCCGAACACGGTGTATTGTCCGTCAAGGAAGGGAGTTCCGCCCACGGTAGTGTAGATTTGCGCGTTCTCGGGGCTTATGGGGAATCCGCGTTGGCGCAGCATCTCGATTTCCTGCGGAGTGTATGTCCGGCCTTGCACGAGATAGAATTGCGAGGCGGAGGATTCCTTGTTCGGGTTCACGTTGTCGCCCATGCGCGCCGCCGAAAGCGCGCCTTTCTTATGGATCAGTCCGGGAACGAATTCGGCGGGAACGGTATAGCCAAGGTCGCCCGAGCCTAGCATTTGTCCCGGTTGCGCGTTCTTCGACTGGGGGTCGCCGCCCTGGATCATGAAATCCTTGATGACGCGATGGAAGAGCGTCCCGTCGAAAACTTGGGCCTTGGCCAGTTTGACGAAGTTGTCGCGGTGCCGCGGCGTCTGGTTGTACAACTTGATGGTGATGTCTCCCAGTCCGGTGTGGATGACGGCCATTTGTTCTTTTTCGGGTGCCGGATAGGCGGAAGTGTTTTCTTGCGCTTGCATGGATGTGATGTTCAAGGTGGCGGCGGCCAGACAGGCGAACGCCCAATTCAAATATTTCATTTTCAATGCGGTTTTGACCCTTTCAGATAGGATCGTTTCGGCTTGCGAATATACGCCAAATGGCTGGCAAATGCAACGATAGGCGGCTTGCCTTTCCCTTACGGGGGAGATGCCAGGGCGACCGCCGAGACGCGGCTGCCGGGAATCCGGAGCAGTTGACGTGCGCAGCTTTCGATCGTGGCTCCGGTCGTGATCACGTCGTCCACGAGCAGGAAATGCTTGCCGCGCAGTCGCGGGTCGGCGATGGCTTCCCTGTCCAAGGCGAAGCTTTCCTTGACGTTTTCCCAGCGGGAAGCGCGGTTTTTGCCGGTCTGGCTTTGCGTGGCTTCCTTTTTGTGCAAGAGGCCGTCGCCCAAGGTCGTTCCGGGAAACGATCGCAGCATGCCCGAGGCGATGCACAGGCTTTGGTTGTATCCTCTTTTCTCGAGCTTTTCCTTGTGCAGCGGTACGGGTACGACATAGTCGGGCGGAGGAAAGATCCCGTCCGTCCGGATGCGTTCGCCCGCCATCCGGCCAAGGAAAAAGCCGATGTCCTGCCGTCCGTCGTATTTCAATCCGTGCAGCAGACGCTGCATGACGCCTTGTTTGCGGAAGTGGAATACGGCCGCGGCATGTTCCACCGGAAACCGGCCGGCCAGGTTGAGGAAGACCGGATTTCGCCCGTCCCGCTCTCCGCCCGTGAACGAAAGCCGGCCGATGCAGTCGCTGCAAAGCAGGCGTTCGCATGGCAGCATTTCCTTTCCGCAGCCGGCGCAGCAGGAGGGATAGAAGAAGTCGACGAGGCTCTTCCATGCCGATTCGATCCGTGTGGCGATGGCTCTTTGCATGTTGGCAAAAATAGGCTAACTTTGTTCCCTTGCGCGTTAAATAGTGTTAAGGCTCGCAGGGTTCACGTTAAAAAAAACAAAAATGGCATCTCAAAAAACAAACAGATTCTTGTATGTCGTCATTCTCTTGCTGGCAGTGGCATTGGTCATCATGTCGGTCCGTAGCCAGAAGGCCGTGAGCGAACGCAACGAAAGTTTCAGCAAAGGCGTCGAATTGAAAGGCGAACTGGACAAGGTGATGGACGAATACACGACCATCAAGCTGGAAAACCAGGATTTGTCCGCCCAGATGTCCGAAAAAGACAGCATCATCCTTGCCAACCGCGCCGAAATCGAAAAGCTCATCGCCAGCCAGGCCGATTACAACAAGATTCGCCGCAAACTCGAATTGCTGCGCAAGATAACACAGGATTACGTGGCCCGTATCGATTCGTTGGTGGTCGAAAACCGTGTATTGGCGGAAGAAAATACCCAGTTGACGGAGACGGTGAGCCAGTTCAGGCAGCAGAACGATCGCCTGGAGGCCGACAAGGCGCAGTTGCAGGAAAAGGTGACGCTGGCTTCGGCCTTGAAGGCCTACGACCTGCAAGTGGCCACGGTCCGTCTTCGTGCCGACGGCAAGGAGATTCCTACCGACCGTGCCCGTCGCGTCACGCGCATAAGCCTGCAATTCACCATCGGTGAAAACAAGATCGTGGAACCGGGCTTGAAGACCGTCTATGCCCGCATTTCCCGTCCCGACGGCGTGGTGATGTCTTTGGGCACCGATGACATGTACGCGTTCGAACTTGGCGGGGAAAAACTCCAATATACGTTGAAGCAAGACGTGGAATACCGCAATGAGGCCACGGAAGTGAAGATGTCCTGGGATCGCAAGGATGTTTCCGTTCCGGCGATGGCGGGCACGTACGACGTGATGCTGTATATGGAGAACGTGGAGATAGGCCGCGGTTCGTTCATGATTCGCGAATAGCCAGGGCAAGGAAGATGTTCTTCGGGGTCGACATCGGCGGCACCAATGCCAAGGTCGGCATGGTGGACGGGAGGGGACGTGTGGTGGATCACGACACGGTGAAGACGGGCTTGTATCAAAGTCCCGCCGATCTGGTCCTCACATTGGCCTATACGATTCTTCGCCTGGCCAAGGTCAACGCGGCCAAAGTGGAAGGCATAGGGATATGTTGTCCCAACGCCTGCGCCTTGGACGGGACGGTGGAAAACGCCGCCAATCTCAAATTCAAGGAAAAATTCTCCCTGCTCCGGCTTTTCAGGAATTATTTTCCCGAGATACCTGTCGCCGTGGACAATGATGCCAATGCGGCCACGATAGGCGAGCAAGTCTATGGAAAGGCAAAAGGATTGCGGGATTTCCTGTTCGTCACGTTGGGTACGGGCGTAGGCGGCGGCGTGGTATGCGACGGCAAGTTGGTTTACGGTCTCCATGCCATGGCGGGCGAAGTGGGGCATATTGTCGTCGAACCGGGGGGCAGGCCCTGCGGTTGCGGCAGGAGAGGTTGCCTGGAACGTTACGTGGCCGCCCGGGGCGCGCTTGAAACCTACAAGGAAATTTGTGCGGAAAACGGGGAGGCTCCCAAGGCCGGGAGTTTCAGGGCCTTTGCCGATCTGGCCTTGGGCGGAGACAGGCTTGCCTTGCAGACCTATGAGGAAATGGGACGCCATCTGGGGTTGTTCCTGGCCAATCTGGCTTGTGTCACCGCTCCCACGCATATTTTCCTTTTCGGCGGGGTGGCGCGTGTGGGTGAAATATTGCTTGAACCCGTGCGCCGGCATTTCAATGAGAATCTTTTGTGCTGCTACAAGAACGGTATCCGTATCGAACTTTCCGGATTGATGTCGTCCGATGCCGATGCCGCCATCCTGGGAGCTTCCGCTTTGGTGCGTGCACGACTTGCGGGATGTTAGGATGAAATTTCCCTGACGATTTATTTGATTGACGGCCACTCTTTTGGCCTTCCTTGTTTTCTTCTTGCTTCGATAAGGACGGTGTTTCCGGATTATAAGGGAAACGACCGTCATGAAAGAAGAAAGAAACAGGCTGGACGATGCGTCCGTTCGCCACGTGGTTCCGGCTGCCGGAGGCTTGGCCCGTCGTCGGAAAAGCGACTATCGCATGGGAATGGCCGGTGAAGTGTTGGCCGCCGCTTACCTGAAATTGAAAGGTTACGAGGTGGTGACTTCCAACTACAGGTTCGCCCATCGCGAAATCGACCTCATCTTGCGTAAGGACGAGGATCTGGTATTCGTCGAGGTGAAGACCCGCGCTCCCGACAGTCTGGTCTCCGCCCCGGGTTCCGTGGACTTGCGCAAGCAGATGTTCCTCTATTCGGTAGCCTCCAAATACATTCACGAAAACCATTGCACGGAAAACGTCCGTTTCGACATCGTGTGGGTGGAGCGCAAGGGAAGCGCCTGCCGCGTGGTGGAACATATCAGGAACGCCTTTTCTCCCTATGCGGGATAGTCGGCCTTGACATATGCCACCGGCATCGGTTCCCGAGCCCGTGGCATCGTCCTGCCGGCATCTTGCCGAGGCTGCGTCCCGCGGGCGTGCAGATGGGGGATTCACGCCTTTGCCATGGATCCACCTGCCGTTTGCGCCTGATTTGGCGGTTTCACGGAAATGGCATATATTTGCATTTGATATAAATTTGTAATTATTTCAAAATGGAAACAAGTGCGAAAAACAACAAGGCCACGGGGCCGTCGCTGTGCCGGCGGCTCAAGGAAGCGGGCGTGAAGCCCTCCTTGCAACGGCTTGCCGTTTTGGAGCATTTGTGCGCCCGTTACGATCATCCTACCGCCGACATGATATATGCCGGCTTGCACGCCTCCGTTCCCACTTTGTCGAAAACGACAGTCTATAATACGTTGCGGCTTTTTTGCGAGGCAGGCTTGGCTTGCAGCCTGAACCTTGATGCGGGAAACCAACGTTTCGACGGGCAAACGCACCGGCACGACCACTTTATCTGCCGGCATTGCGGCCGGGTGTTCGATGTGCCTGCGGCGGATGCCAAGGCCGGTAGCAGGGCGGAATTGCCGGCGGGATTGCGTGAATTCGAGGTTTTCCGGACGGAAGTCTCCTACTTCGGGCTTTGCGCGGATTGCAAGGACGAACGGAATAGAGAATAATTGATAAACCCTTAAAAACTTACTACAATGGTCAAGACGAAAAAATGGATTTGCACGGTTTGCGGTTATGTTCATGAAGGCGCCACGCCTCCCGAACGTTGTCCCCAATGCGGGGCTCCCGCCGAGAAATTCAAGGAACTGGTGGAAGAAGATACCTTGAATTTCGTGACCGAACACGTCATCGGGGTCGCCAAGGACTGTGACGATGAAATGAAAAAGGATTTGAACGCGCATTTCATGGGCGAGGCCACCGAAGTGGGCATGTACCTGGCCATGAGCCGGCAGGCCGACCGCGAGGGCTATCCCGAAATCGCCGAGGCGTTCAGGCGTTACGCGTTCGAAGAAGCCGAACATTGCGCCAGGTTCGCCGAATTGCTGGGCGAAGTGGTCTGGGATACGAAGACGAACCTTGAAAAGAGGATGTATGCCGAAGCCGGCGCCTGTGCCGACAAGATGCGTATCGCCACGCGCGCCAAGTCGTTGAACCTGGATGCCATCCACGACACGGTTCATGAAATGGCCAAGGACGAAGCCCGTCACGGAAAAGGTTTCGCCGCCTTGTTCAACCGCTATTTCAAGAAGTAAGGCGACCTGTCCGGGTCTTATGAAAAAAGCCTGTCCTTGGAAAAGGACAGGCTTTTGTTTTGTAGCGGGGACGAGAATTGAACTCGTGACCTCCGGGTTATGAATCCGACGCTCTGACCAACTGAGCTACCCCGCCGTGATTGCGGCGCAAAGGTAATAATTTTTTGCTTACGGCCAAGAACAAATGAGAATACACTATATTTGCAATTTGGCGTTTAAGGAAAAAACGGTAAAATTTAATCCGAATCGTGCTATGAAAAGCATTAAGATGGTGGATATCCGCAGGCAAGACCGGCGTGTGCGGCGACGGATACGGAAGAGCGTGAAGCGTATCGTGAAGACTTCCGATTTCATCAACGGAAAGGAAGTGGAGTCGTTCAGGTCCGCCATGCAGCAATACATGGGCGTGGAACATGTCATTCCGTGCGCGAACGGCACCGATGCCTTGCAGATCGCGTTGATGGCCTTGGACCTGGAACCGGGCGACGAGGTGATCGTGCCCGCGTTCACGTTCGTTTCGGCGGCCGAGGCGGTGAAGATGCTCGGGTTGAAGGTGGTGTTCGTGGACATAGACTGCAATACGTTCAATATCGACGCCACGGCCATTGAAAGCGCCATCACCGACCGCACGCGCGCCATCATTCCCGTGCATTTGTTCGGCCAGTGTGCCGACATGACGTTGATCATGGACATCGCCGCCCGTTACAATCTGTTCGTCATCGAGGATGCCTGCCAGGCCTTGGGTGCCGACTATATCTTGCGCGAGGGAACGGGACAACTCAAGATGGGGCCGTTTACCTACGATTACCGTTGCGTGAAGGAGGGTATCCGCAAGAAGGCGGGAACCGTGGGACATATCGGATGCACTTCGTTTTTCCCGACCAAGAACCTGGGCTGTTACGGCGACGGAGGCGCGATATTCACCAACAGCAACGAATTGGCCGACAAGTTGCGCAAGATCGCCCGTCACGGGGCCGGCAAACGCTACGTGCATAGCCTGACGGGCGTGAATTCACGACTGGATACGGTCCAGGCCGCCGTGTTGAACGCCAAGCTCCCGTATTTGGACGGAAACAACAGGAAACGCGAGCGGATAGCGGGAATCTACGACAGGAATTTCGTAAGCTGCATGCAGTTGAAAGTGCCCGGCAGGGCTCCGCACTCCTCGCACATATTCCATCAATATTGCCTGCTTTGCCGTAGTGAGCGCGAACGCAACGCCTTGCGTTTCCATTTGGAAAGCCTGGGTATTCCTTCCATGGTGTATTATCCGGCGCCTTTGCATTTGCAGAAGGCCTTTTCCGACCTTGGCTACAAGGAGGGTGATTTCCCCGTGGCCGAGAGCACGGCGCAACGGATTCTGGCCATTCCCGTGCAGCCGACTTTGACGCGCAAGCAAGTTTGTTACATTGCCGAAGGAATATTGGGCTTTTTTGATTAATTTCGCGCTTCCTTTTGCACGTGTAGACACAGGAGGCCCTGTAGTTCAATGGATAGAACGGAAGTTTCCTAAACTTTAAATAGGGGTTCGATTCCCCTCGGGGCTACGAAATAAGGATTCTTGCGGCACCTCTGCCGCATCGTTCCGGAAAGTCTTGGAGTTTCGCTAAAGAAACCGGCATTCTTTGCCTGGATGGCGTGGGGTTCCGGTTTTTCCGGCATCGTCCTTGCATATCATTCGTGGGACGTATTCATGATCCGAAGGCTTCGCAATAGCTGACTCGCCCGGCGGGGATGTCCGATGCTCCGAACGGAAACACCATGTAATATTTGTCCGGCACGTCGAACGGCGCGTATATGCCGAAGTTCGAGGCCTTCTTGTATCCCGTTTTCGAATAATATCCGGGCGAACCGAGAACCACGCAGCATGTGTATCCCGATTCCGACGCCTTTCCGTGGGCTTTACCGATCAGGGATTTCCCGATGCCTTTGCCTTGGTGGTCAGGGTGGACGGATAAAGGGGCAAGGGCAAGCGCTTGCGCATGGCCGATTCTTATCTTCGACAGCATGATGTGCCCGACCACCTTGCCGTCGAGGAGGGCGACCAAGGCCAGTTCCGGAATATAGGCGTCCGTTTTCCTGATCCGTTCCACCAGATCGTGCTCGTTGCCGTCGGAATGTTCCGCCGACCGGAAGGCGGCTTGGACGACGGAACGGATTCCGGCAAAGTCGGATGCACGTTCCGGCCTGATGGCAAGGGAGGGGTTGTCAGGATATGATTTTGTCATCTGTCTGCAAAGATAAACGTTTCGTCCGGCTGCCGGACGATGACGATGAGCGGATTTCAGGTCGTTTTGTGTAGTTTTGCGTATCGATGAAACAATGATTGAAGATGAAAGAAAAATTGAATATCGCCCTTGTGGCGCATGACCATCGGAAAGCGGACATGGTGGATTGGGCGAAATACAACGCCGGTTATCTGTCGAAGCATCATCTGGTATGTACGGGAACCACGGGCTCCCTGATCAAGGCGGCGATGGAGGAAATGGGGATAACGCCCGATATGGAGTGCATGCATTCCGGCCCGATGGGAGGCGATGCCGAAATCGCGGCCAAGGTGGTTCGCGGCGAAATAGACTTCGCGGTCTTTCTGATCGACGACCTCAATCCTCAACCGCATGAGGCGGATATACAGATGTTGTTGCGGCAATGTCGCTTGCATAACGTCCCTATCGCCTGTAATCGCGTCAGTGCCGATCATATCCTTTCCAGTACGCTGTGGGGCAATCCCGATTATCATCCGACCGAACAAAGTTTCGTGCGTTTTGAAAGGAAATAGCCGTATCGTTTGCCGGTGCCTTGTCGTCGGCATTCCGTTGGCGGGCATGTCCCGGCATGCCTGACATCGTCTTGTGCGGGTGCGCTTCGGCGCGCCCGTACAAGACGACAGGACCTGAAGGAAAGTTGCCGCCCGTCTTTCCTTTCGGTGCGCCATGTTCGTTTTCAGGCGTTGATGGCGGATATGGCGTGACGTTCATGCGATATGGCATGCCGGAAGCGGCATTCGGTTCTTTTTGGTGTTTTTTCTCGTTCATTTTTCCTAATTTCGCATTCGCGAAGCAATCCGGGTGAGTTACTTCGTTCAAAAAATGTTAATCCGATCAACTTGCATTGGCCGATGAAAAACAAATATTCCGACCTGATCGAGCAAACTTTCGAATTTCCGAAAGACGAATTCAAGGTTATCGACAATGAATTGTATTTTAACGACGTGCCCTTGATGGATATCATCAAGCAATACGGAACGCCCCTCAAGATCACATATCTGCCCAAAATATCGTCGCAGATACAATGGGCGAAACGGCTTTTCAACGTGGCCATGGCCAAGGTGGATTATCAGGGCGACTACAACTATTGTTATTGTACCAAGAGTTCCCAGTTCGAGTTCGTGCTGGAGGAAGTGCTCAAGAACGACGTGCATATAGAGACTTCGTCGGCTTTCGACATCAACCTTATCTTCGAGCTTTACGCGCAGGGGCTCATCGACAAGGAACACTATATCATATGTAACGGTTTCAAGCGGCCGCAGTACATGGAGAACATCGCCGACCTGGTGAACCAGGGTTTCTCGAAGACCACGCCCATATTGGACAACAAGGAGGAATTCGCGTATCTGGACAAATGTATCGGCAAGAAATGCCAGTTAGGCATCCGGATTGCCTCCGAAGAAGAGCCCCGCTTTGATTTCTACACATCCCGTCTGGGTATCCGTTGCGATGAAATCGTGGATTTCTACAAGCAGAAGATTGCAAAAAACAAGAAGTTCAGTCT
Source organism: uncultured Bacteroidales bacterium (assembly GCA_910578275.1). Lineage (GTDB taxonomy): Bacteria > Bacteroidota > Bacteroidia > Bacteroidales > P3 > Pullibacteroides. The sequence goes on from CAJTPR010000007.1 coordinate 21,143, forward strand.
TGAAATGTTGCATTTCTTCATCAATACGGGCATCAAGGATTCTTCTTATTATTGGAACGAACTGGCCCGGAGCGTGGGGTTGTATTGTGAACTGAAGAAGATATGTCCCTCGCTCCATGCCATCAATATCGGTGGCGGATTCCCCATCAAGAACCGTCTTGACTTCGATTACGATTACGAGTACATGGCCGAGGAAATCGTGGCGCAGATCAAGAATATCTGCGGGCAGAACGGTGTGCCCGACCCGGACATATTCACCGAGTTCGGCTCGTTTACCGTGGGCGAGAGCGGCGCCGCGCTCTATTCGATCGTGAACCAGAAGCAGCAGAACGACCGGGAACGTTGGTACATGATCGACAGTTCGTTCATGACCACCCTGCCTGATACCTGGGGCATCAACCAACGTTACGTCTTGTTGGCGGTCAACAACTGGGACAAGGAGTACCAGCGGGTGTTCCTGGGCGGGCTTACTTGCGACAGCCAGGACTATTACAATACCGAGGCGCATTCCAATGCCGTTTTCCTGCCCAAGATGACAGAGGGCGAGCCCATGTATATCGGTTTCTTTCACACCGGCGCCTATCAGGAGGCGTTGGGCGGCTATGGCGGCATCCAGCACTGCCTCATTCCGGCGCCCAAGCATATCATCATCGACAAGGATGCCGATGGCCAATACACCACCAAGATATTTGCCAAGGAGCAGAGCTACAAGGACATGCTCAAGACCTTGGGATATTAGCCGGGAATCGTTACTGGCCGCTTCGTTCCGGCGGGCGTAGTTTCAGGTCGGGTGAAAAGGCGGGCATTTATGGAATCCGTATCTTGCCGGCGACGGCGGAGAACGGGGCGTTCCCGTTCCGTCCGGGACGCGATGATATGCGGTAGATATACATGCCCTCCGGCAGATAGGAGGTGACGGCCTCCCTATGGCGGAATCCGGCGGTGTGCAGGCATTGCCCCAGGAGGTTGAAAATGTTCAGTTCCATGTTTTCGGATACGGCAGAGGAACGCGTGAAGAATGCCTGATGGTTCGCTATCCTTATCGTCATAATGTCATTCAATCGGTGTATGCCGCCGATTTGCGAAAAAAACGAATCGTAAAGGGACCTCTTCGCCGTGTTGGCGTCATTCGAAGAGCCTGGCAAGGTGAACTGAAACAGTGACGCATTGAAAAATTCCATGAAGGGCATTCATTTCCGATCGGACGCGGCCCTGTCCAAGCTACCGCTCCTTTATGCAGAGGTCTGTCCTGCATCGCGTCCGGGCATGATGACCGGCGCCGTCGTGACGGCCGATGTGCGGAACCGTCAACCACGCACGGAACCGACAGATGCATCGAGACATGACGTATGTCGGGAAAGGCCATCATGTCGGAAAATCCGGCAGGTCCGGGCGTCGACAGGGCCGAGGTCGATGTGGTGGAGAATCGTTTGCCCAAAAATGCTATCTTTGTACGATAAAGTGCAAGAACGGCTCCGTTACGTCGTGCGGCTGTTTTTGCGCTTTACGTTTTTGTAAACGCTCGATAACCGACGCAGATGAACAAAGACTATTACGTAGTGATTATGGCCGGGGGCGTGGGGACGCGCTTTTGGCCGATGAGTACCGTCGCGTGCCCCAAGCAGTTCATAGACGTGATGGGCACGGGCATGACCATGATACAGCAGACGTACGCCCGTTTCAGGGATTTTTGCCCGCCTGAGAACATATTCGTGGTGACGGGCCGGGCCTATCGCGACTTGGTGCTGAAGCAACTGCCCATGATGCGTCCTGACAGGGTCTTGTGCGAGCCCCACCGCAAGAACACCGCCCCGTGTATCGCCTATGCCAATTACAAGATAGGCAGCCTGAATCCCGAGGCCACGATCGTCGTGGCGCCTGCCGACCACGTGGTGCTCAAGGAAGACGTCTTCAACGAGGCGATCCATACGGCCGCCGAGGCGGCTTCCCGCAACGATTGCCTCATAACGCTCGGCATCACGCCTTCTTCTCCCAATACCGGCTACGGTTACATACAGTTCGACACCGAATCGATGCGTGGCTATGACAAGATAAAGAAAGTGAAGCTTTTTACCGAGAAGCCCGAACTGGAAATGGCGAAGACTTTCGTGGAAAGCGGGGAATTCCTTTGGAACGCGGGACTTTTCATCTGGTCGCTCAAGAGTTCGATGAAGGCCTTCAAGGAACATCTGCCCGAAGTGGACGAACTTTTCGCCAGCGGCTTGGGCAAATACGATACGCCTGAGGAGGCCGGATACATCGAAAAGATATACTTGGTCTGCAAGAGCATCTCCATCGACTACGGAGTGATGGAGAAAGCCCGTAACGTGTACGTGCTGGAGTGCGATTTCGGCTGGAGCGACGTGGGTACGTGGGATTCGCTCTACGAACTTCGGCCCAAAGACAAGGAAAGGAACGCCGTGGAGGGCAGGAACGTGTTGCTGTACGACACCAAGGGTTGCATCGTGAACGTTCCCAAGGACAAGCTGGTCGTCTTGCAGGGCCTGGAAGACTACATCGTGGTGGAGAACAACGACCGCCTGCTTGTCTGTCGCCGCAGCGAGGAGCAGATGTTGCGGCAGATCGTGGGCGACATCGCTTCCGAAAAAGGAGAGAAATTCATTTGACGATCATATTCAGATAATTCAACAATACAATGAAAAAACTGTTTTTATCCTTGTGCGCGGCCTTTTGCGTGCTTTCGCCGTTCCGGGCCGTCGCCGACGAGGGAATGTGGCTTCCGTTCCTGATCAAGAAATTGAATATCGGACAGATGCATGAGCTGGGGCTCAGGCTCACCGCCGAAGACATCTACGACATCAACCATTCTTCCCTGAAGGATGCCATCGTGCAATTCGGTGGCGGTTGTACGGGTGAAATCGTTTCGCCCGAGGGTCTGTTGTTCACCAACCACCATTGCGGTTACGGACAGATCCAGTCGCACAGCACGGTGGAACACGACTATCTTACCGACGGTTTCTGGGCGAAGAGCAAGGCCGAGGAACTGCCTTGTCCGGGGCTTACGGTGAAGTTCCTCGTCCGTATGGAAGACGTGAGCCGGAAAGTGCTTTCGGCGGTAAGCGACGATATGGACGAATGGACGCGTGCCGATAGCCTGCGCGCGGTCATCGGCCGTATGGTCGAAGAGGCTTCCGAAAAGGGGCGTTATCTGGTGCAATTGAAGAGTTATTTCGCCGGCAACGAATATTATTTGCTGGTGTATGAAGAATACAAGGACGTGCGTCTGGTGGGGGCTCCTCCCAGCTCGATCGGCAAGTTCGGTGCCGATGCCGACAATTGGATGTGGCCGCGCCACACCTGCGACTTTTCGGTATTCCGCGTTTACATGGGACCCGACGGCAAGCCGGCCGAATACGACCAAGCCAACGTGCCATTGAAGCCCAAGCACTTCCTTCCCGTTTCCATCGCCGGAATCCAGGAAGACGACTTTGCCATGATCATGGGCTACCCCGGTTCCACCGACCGCTTCCTGCCTTCCTGGGGCGTGCAGCAGGTCATTGACGTCATCGCTCCGGCCATCGTCAAGACCCGGCGTGCCAAATTGGACATCCTCGACAAGTACATGGACGCCGATCCCGCCGTGCGTATCAAGTATGCCTCCATCTACGCCCAGATAGCCAATTACTGGAAGAACTACATCGGTCAGGAAAAACAGTTGCAGAAGAACCGCGTGGCCGACAAGAAACGGGAAATCGAAAGGCGGTTCGCCGCCTTTGCCGCCGACAAGCCCGAATATGCGGGTGTCTTGAAAGACTTGGAGGAATCCTATGCGGCGCAAAATTCCTTGATGCGGCTCAACTACTATTTCCTCGAAGCGGTACGCGGCGCGCAGATGATGCAGTACGCCATGCGCTTGTTTCCCTTGGAGTCGGCCTTGGAAAGGAACGACGCCGGACAGGTGCGCAACATCGTCCAATCCACCAAAGAGGCGCTTGCCGGCATGTACAAGGATTACGACGGGGAAGTGAACCGCGAGATGGTGGCCCGCGGCCTGGAATTGTATTACAACGACATCGATGCGGCCATGCAGCCGGAAGATTTCCGGGCCTATGTGGCCAAGAAGAAAGGCGACTTCGACCTTATCGGCCGGGAAATCTACGATAATAGTTTTTTTGCGAGCGCCGACAAGCTGGAATCTTTCTTGCAGAATCCCAACCTGAAGAAACTTCGGCAAGATCCTGCTTACAAATGGGTGAAATCCATTTACAATCAGATCAATGCCTTGGGTACGTCTTCGCAGATGCGCGAGGTGGCCGCCAAGAAGACGAAGGCCCTGCGCCTTTTCGTCAAGGGAATCCGTGAAATGAACGCCGGCAAGGCCTACGCGCCCGATGCGAACCTGACGATGCGTCTCAGCTATGGTTCGGTGAAAGGCTACGATCCTGCCGACGCGGTCCACTATGATTTTGTCACGACCATCGAAGGGGTGATGGAAAAGGAAGATCCGGGCAATCCCGACTTCATCGTTCCCGCCCGCTTGAAGGAACTGTATCTGGCCAAGGACTACGGCCGATACGGCGACAGCACGTTGGTTACCTGTTTCCTTACCAATAACGACATTACCGGCGGCAATTCGGGCAGTCCCGTCATCAATGCCGACGGCGAGCTCATCGGATTGGCGTTCGACGGCAACTGGGAAGCCATGAGCGGCGATATTTTCTTCGAACCGCTCCTGCAGCGCACCATCGTGGCCGATATCCGCTATGTGTTGTTCATCATCGACAAATATGCCGGTGCCACGAACCTGATCGACGAATTGACGTTGGTGAAGGAAAAGGCGCAGCCCCGGCAAGAAACCGATACGGAAGAAATCCGGAAATAATCCTTGAACGCAACCGTGCCGCCACGCGGCAGATAAACCGAGAACCATGAACGAACAGAACAATCAGGAACCTGTCGGAAACGGGCAAACGCAGGCTCCGCTCCAGGAAGAGGAAAAAGTGAACTTGAACCAATTGGAACGGATTGCCGTCCAGCAGAGGGAAGAAGCCCGGGAACAGGAAGACGAAAAGGCCTTGGAAGAATCCCATTCCGATGCCGAACCCGTGGCCGGAGTGCAGGACAGGAAATTGAGCGAAGCCGAGGAACAGGAACTTTCGGCCTTGGACCGCACCGCCTTGGTGGATCGTCTCGAGCAGCTCCATGATCAAGGGAAACTGGAAGATTCCAAGAACGTGGTGGCCCTGTTGCGTTTAAGATACAAGGAAAAGACCGGATTGGTCAAGAAGGAGGCCTTGGACAAGTTCCTGGAAGAAGGCGGTGAGAAGATCGACTTCCGTTTCGCCGACAAGGACGAAGAGCGCTTCGTGACCGTGAACCAGAAGATTCGTGAATACCACCAGCGCAAGCGCGAGGAACAGGAAAAACTCATGGCCGACAACCTGGTCAGGAAACAGGAGTTGCTGGAACGTCTCAGGCAGTTGGTGGAAACCGATGAACGTCCGCTCAAGGCCATCCACGACGACTTTGGCAAGTTGACCGAGAAATGGCGCGAGATAAGACCTATCGCCCGTGCCGAATCGAACAATTTGTGGCAGAACTATCACTTTTTGGTGGAAAAGTTCTTTGAGAAAGTGCGGCTCAACAACGAGTTCCGGGAACTGGACTACAAGAAGAACCTGGAGGAGAAAATGCAGTTGTGCGAAAAGGCCGAAAGCCTGTTGCTGGAGGAATCCATCGGCAAGGCTTCCAAGGAACTGCACGAACTTCACGACCGTTGGAAGGAAATCGGGCCGGTGGCGGCGGAAAAGAAAGACGAGATCTGGGAAAGGTTCAAGGCCGCTTCCGATGCCATAGCGCAGAAGCGGAAAGAATATTACGACAAGTTGCAGGCCGAAATGGAACAGAATCTTCTGGCAAAACGCGGCTTGTGCGAAAAAGCCGAGGCGCTTCTGGCCCGGACTTGCCATAATGCCAAGGAATGGAACGCCTTGAACGACGAGGTGGACGAACTGATGAAGCTTTGGAAAAGCATAGGACGTGCGCCCCAAGGCGACAATGACACCGTATGGGAAAGGTTCCGCGGCAGCTTGAACGCCTTTTTCGAGGAAAAGAAAGCCTTTTTCCGCAAGATCCGCGACGAGCAGAACAACAATTACAATTTGAAGGTGGATTTGTGTGCACGGGCGGAGAACATCGCCCGCGAACGTCAGGACTATCGTGCCGCCACGGCCGACTTGTTGAAGTTGCAGCAGGAATGGAAGACGATAGGGCAGGTTCCGTATCGTTTGTCGGAGAAGGTATGGAAACGTTTTCGTGCCGCTTGTGACGAGTTCTTCGAAAAGAAGGCCGGCTATTACCAGTCGATGCACGAAGGGGAGAATACCAACAAGGAAGCCAAGGAAGCCTTGATCGCCGAAGCCAAGGCCTTGGCGGTGGAAAGCCGTGAGGCCCTGTTGACGATGGTGAAAGAACTTCAACGCAAGTGGACGGAAATCGGTCATGTGCCGATGAAGGACAAGGACCGCCTGTATGCCGATTTCAGGGCGGCCATCGACGAGAAGTTCAAACTGTTCGGCCTCAGGCATGGCGGGTCGCGCGATTATTCCGAAATCAAGACTCCTGATGATGCCGTTTTGTTGAACAACAAGGATATATCACAACTCAAAAATCGTATCCAGCATCTGCGGAGCGACATCACGCTTTGGGAAAACAACATGGGCTTCATTTCGCAGGCCAAGAGTTCGGACGTGTTGCGCAAGGAATTTGAAAACAAGATTCGTCGCGCCAAGGAAGAGCTGGCCTTGTTGGAAGCCAAGATGAAAATCATCAGGGAACGTCCCAAGGAACAGCCGGCCAGGCCGGAAGCCGAGGCCGGTTCCAAGGAACAGGCCCCGGTGCAAGGAGAAAACGCGTAGTGAGGATCGACATCATAAGTCTTTTTCCGGAAATGTTCGCGGGCTTCTTGGCCTCGTCCATTCCGGCGCGGGCCGTCAAGAAGGGGTTGCTCGAACTGGAATTGCACAATTTGCGCGATTACAGCACGAACCGGCATAAGTCGGTGGACGACTATCCCTACGGCGGCGGTGCGGGCATGGTCATCGGCATAGAGCCTGTCGATAAATGCATCTCCGCGCTCAAGGCGCAACGCGACTACGACGAGGTGATTTTCACCACCCCCGACGCTCCGGTACTCGACCAGCCGGTGGCCAACCGGCTTTCGCTTTGCCGCAACATCATCGTCTTGTGCGGCCATTACAAGGGCGTGGACGAGCGGGTGCGGGAACATCTCGTGACGCGGGAGATTTCGATCGGCGACTACGTGCTTTCGGGCGGGGAACTGGCGGCGGCGGTAATCGCCGACGCGGTGATCCGTCTCGTCCCCGGCGTGCTGAACGACGAGACGTCGGCCTTGAGCGATTCGTTCCAGGACGGCTTGCTTTCGCCGCCTGTCTATACGCGTCCCGAGGAATATAAGGGTTGGCGGGTGCCGGAAGTGCTGATGGGCGGCAACGACCGCCTCAAGGCCGAATGGCGTCATGAAAAGGCCTTGGAAAGGACAAAGGAAAGGAAACCATACTTATTAAACAATCAAGATCATGGGAGCATTCAAAGCGTATGACATACGAGGCGTCTACGGTCGGGACTTCGACAAGGACGACGTTTACAAGATCGGCTATTTCCTGCCGGAATTGCTTGATACCAAGAAAATACTGGTGGGACGCGACGTGCGTGAGTCTTCTCCTGAAATCTTCGCCTGGTTTTGCAAGGGCGCCGAAGACGCCGGCGCGGACATCCATGATTTGGGCATCTGCACGACACCGATGGTTTATTGGGCCACGGCGCAATACGGTTTCAAGGCTTCGGTCATGATTACCGCCTCCCACAATCCCAAGGAATACAACGGTCTCAAGATTTCGCGCGAAAACGCCTTGCCCGTAGGGTTCGACACCGGACTGGGCGAATTGGAGCGTTGGTTGAAAGAACGCGTCGTGTTGCCTCGCGGAGAAAAGGGCAAGACCGTCGCTTTCGACAAGAAGTCCGATTACATGGCTTTCCAGAAGCAATGGGTGAACCCGGACATCGACTATCTCAAGATAGCCGTGGATTGCAGCAACGGCATGGCGTCCTTGTTCGTGCACGACCTGCTCGGAAACAAGCCGGCTTATATCTTCGACACGCTCGACGGCACTTTCCCCAATCACGAGGCCAATCCTCTCGATCCTGAGAACATCAAGGACATATGTCGTCTGGTACGGGAGACAAAGGTCGACATAGGCGTCATCTTCGACGGGGATGCCGACCGGGTGATGTTCGTGGATGAAAACGCCCGTTTTATTTCGCCCGACCTCATGATTGCCGTCCTGGGCGATTATTTCCTGAAGGAAAAAGGCTTGCGAGGCAAGGTCTTGCAGGACATCCGTACTTCCAAGTCGGTACGGACCTATGTGGAATCCTTGGGCGGGACGATGGAGATGTGGCGTGTGGGAAGGGCCTATGCCGCCTTGAAACTGCGCGAGATAGACGGGGTATATGGCGGTGAATTGGCCGGGCACTATTATTTCCGCGACTTCAACTATTCCGATTCGGGTCTTATGGCTTGCAGCCTGCTGTTGGGCATCTTTGCCGGTTTCAAGCGTCGCGGCGTGAAGGTATCGGAAGTGATTTCGTCCATTGCCACTTATGCCAATTCGGGTGAAGTGAATTTCAAGTTGGACAACAAGCAGCAGGCCATGGAAGCCTTGCGTGAACATTTCGTCGCAGAGGAGGAACCGCAGGCTTTCTACGACTTCGACGGATACCGCATCGAATTCAAGGAATGGTGGTTCAATGTCAGGCCGTCGAATACCGAACCTTATCTGAGGCTTATCATGGAGGCTTCTTCGTCCGCTCTTTTGGAAGAAAAGCTCGCCGTGGCCAAGGAAATCATAGAAAAATGCCGCGTTTAAAGTCAGACGTCCGTATAAGGAACAAGAAAGCCGAGTACCAGTTCTTCCTCATAGACCGGTACACGGCGGGCATCGTGCTCACCGGCACCGAGATCAAATCGATCCGGGCGGGCAAGGCCAGCGTGGGGGAGGCTTTCTGCGTGTTCCTGGGAAGTGAACTTTTCATCAAGAACATGTACGTGGCCGAATACAGCCACGGGTCGGCGTTCAACCATGAGCCGCGCCGCGACAGGAAGTTGTTGCTCAACAAGCGGGAATTGCGCAAGTTGCAGGGCAAGCTAAAGGAAAAAGGGCTCACGATCATTCCCGTGGTACTTTTCATCGACGAAAACGGTCGCGCCAAGGTGGAAATCGCCCTTGCCAAAGGCAAGAAACTTTACGACAAGCGTGAAACGTTGAAGGAAAAGGACATCAAGCGGCAAATGGCGCGGGAAGAGTAAGGGTTCACCTTATATCGTAGTTCATCGTCTTGCTGCGGTTCTTGTGCCGTCCCGGATCCAGCCCGAAAATGACGCGGAGCATGGTGCCGACCCGGTGCGTGCGACGGCAATATTGCCGGAAATCTTCCTTGTGAGGGTCGAGTTCGGGCCATTCCTTGCAGGGAGCCATGTATAGGAGCGGCAGGTCGTCGGCGATGTGGTTGGTGGTGTCCGTGACGGTTGTCCCGTCCACGGAGGCGAGGTTCTCCTTGGAAGGATATATGCACCTTGCTCCGTGTTTCCGGCAGAATTCCACGACGGGTGGCATGTATCGTCCGTAATGTTCCAGTATCTTCTTCTTGGAGAAATTGCGATAGTCGCTTTCGCCTATGCATTGGACAGGCCGTATCTGGACGATGTCGGGGACCACGTCCGAAAAGACGGTTCCCAGCAGCGGGAGATCCTGCATGTTGTCCTCGTTGACGGTATAGTTGAAACGGATCTGGAATCGCGGGTGCTTTTCGCGTACGGATGCCAGGCTTCTGGTCAAATCCAGGAATTTTTCGAACCGGGCGCCGGGCATCATCGATTCGTACACGTCGGCGGAAAGTCCGTGGGCGGAGACGGTGATTTCGTCGAGTCCCGTTTCCACGAGCCGTTCCAGCCTTTCGGCGGTCAGCAATTGTCCATTGGTAGTGAGCGAAATGTAAGGAACGCCTTTTTTCTTGGCTTCGGCCACGATTCCTTCCAATCCGGAAAAAAGCGTCGGCTCCGCCCCGCAGCCGATTTGCAATTTGCGCACGGCAGGAAACACGTTGCGGGAGATGGCGGCCAAGTCATCTTCGCTCATGCGGCCGCCCGACTTGCGGCGATGGTTTTCATCGCTGAAATAGCACATGCGGCAGCGCAGGTTGCAGGCCATGACCGGATCCAGGTCCAAGACCGCGTAACGCCGTCTGCCCAGGTGCAAGAGCAGCAATGCCAGCAATTTCACGCGCGGGCTGCGGATCTTGCCGTACAGTTTCTGCAAGGTATAGATATTCATCCGCCCGATCCTTAGCCTATGGTGACGGACAGTTTTTCCGCGTCCTTTTCGTGCGCCACTTTCACCGTCTTGCCTTCCGGCACGCCGCCTTTGACAAGCAGTTCGGCCAGTTCGTCCTCGATGTAGTGTTCGATGCAGCGGCGCAACGGGCGTGCGCCCAAGTCGGGATCCCAGCCTTTTTCCATCAGGAATTCCTTGGCCTCGTCGCTCAGTTGCAGGCACGAGTCCATCTTGGCCAGGCGTTCGCGCAATTTTCCCAACTCGATGTCTATGATCTTGAAGATGTTTTCCTTGCTGAGGTTGTTGAACACCAGTATGTCGTCGATGCGGTTCAGGAATTCGGGCGCGAAATGGCGTTTGAGCGCCTTGTCGATGATGCTTCGTTCCCAATCGCCCTTTCCGGCCTCCTTGGCGGCGGTCTGGAAGCCCACGCCCGAACCGAATTCGCGCAATTGACGCGAGCCGAGGTTGGAGGTCATGATGATGATGGTGTTCTTGAAGTCGACCTTGCGCCCCAGTCCGTCGGTCAGTTGTCCGTCGTCCAATACTTGCAGGAGCAGGTTGAAGATGTCGGGATGCGCCTTCTCTATTTCATCGAACAAGACGATGGAATAGGGCTTGCGTCTTACCTTTTCGGTCAATTGCCCGCCGTCTTCGTATCCCACGTAGCCCGGAGGCGAGCCGATAAGGCGCGAGACGTCGAATTTTTCCATGTATTCGCTCATGTCCACCCGGATCAGCGCACTTTCGGAATGGAACATGTATCTGGCAAGGCATTTGGCAAGATAGGTCTTTCCCACACCCGTGGGGCCGAGGAAGATGAAACTTCCGATAGGGCGCGAGGGGTCTTTGAGGCCGGTCCGGTTGCGGCGGATGGCGCGTACCAGCTTGTGGATGGCTTCGTCTTGTCCTATTACCTGGTCTTCCAGGACATCTTCCATGCGCAGGAGTTGTTCCATCTCGTTCTGCGCCACTTTCTGCAACGGAACCCCCGACATCATCGCCACCACGTCCGTCACGTCTTCTTCGGTCACTTCAGGGCGGTTTTCCTGGTTTTCCTGTTCCCATTGCCGCGTTTCGTCTTCCAGCGTCTTTTGCATCGAACCCATCTCGTCGCGCAACTTGGCGGCTTCCTCGAACCGCTGGTTCTTGATGGCTGCCACCATTTCCTGCTTGGTCTTGGCTATGTCTTCTTCCAGTCGCGTGATGGCGGCAGGTATGTCGGTCCGGGCCAGATGAACCTTGGCACCGGCCTCGTCCAGGGCGTCGATGGCCTTGTCGGGCAAGACGCGATCGGTGATGTAGCGGTCGGTGAGCTCGATGCAGGCTTTCAAGGCGGCTTCGCCGAAGCGGACCATGTGGTGGTCCTCGTAGCGCCCCTTTATATTGTGCAGTATTTCAAGCGTTTCTTCCTTGGAGGTGGCTTCCACCAGCACTTTCTGGAAACGGCGTTCCAACGCGCCGTCTTTTTCGATGCTTTGACGGTATTCGTCCAAGGTCGTGGCTCCGATGCATTGGATTTCGCCCCGGGCCAAGGCGGGTTTGAACATGTTGGAAGCGTCCAGCGCGCCGGCCGTGTTGCCCGCGCCCACGATGGTATGGATTTCGTCTATGAAGACGATCACTTCGGGATGCTTCTGCAATTCGTTGATGATGGCTTTCATGCGTTCCTCGAACTGCCCGCGATACTTGGTGCCCGCCACCACGGAGGCGATGTCGAGCGTGAGGATGCGCTTGTTCTTGAGGCTGTGCGGTACCTTGTGGTCGGCGATCCGTTGCGCCAGGCCTTCGGCGATGGCGGATTTGCCCACGCCCGGATCGCCGATGAGGATGGGATTGTTCTTTTTCCTGCGGCTGAGGATCTGTATGATCCGGTCCAGTTCCTTTTGGCGGCCTACCACGGGGTCGAGCAACTTTTCGACGGCGGCGCGGGTGAGGTCCTTGCCGAAATTGTCCAGCACGGGCGTGTCGGTCTTGGAGTTGGCTGCCTTGGGCGTGTCGGTCTGCGCGGCGTCCATGCCTTTCCTTGCACCTCTTTCCTCGCCGTATTCGTGCATGCCGATGCCTTCTTCCATGCCGGAAGGCGTCGCGCCAGCCGTGGAAGAGGTCCTGCCTGGATCGTCGGACGTGCCCGTCTCGTCAAGGCTTTGCCCGGCACGGATGCCGGTTTCGGTGATCCGTTCCTTTTGCAGGAGCGCGCTGATATTCCCGTAATCGAGGCCGGCGGTGTTGAGGATGCCCGTGATCAGGCCGGAATCGTTCTTGAGGATGGCCAGCAGCGCGTGTTCGGCTTCCACTTGGTCTTGTCCGAAGCGCAGGCTTTCCAGATACATCACCTTTATCATCCGGTCCAGTTGGCCGTTGACGGGCAGGTTCCTCTCGGCACGGTCTCCGGATTCGTTCCCGTTGTCCCGCACGGCGGGCCGTATGGCGTCTTCGATGCGTTTGCGCAGGGTCTGCGCTTCCAGTCCGTATTGCGACATCAGCCTTGCGGCCCTGTTGTCGCCGTGACGCAGCATGCCCAGCACCACGTGTTCCACGCCCACGTAGTCGTTGCCGATGCGGCCGGCTTCTTCCGTGCTGTAGTTCAATATGGTCTTTAAAGTGTCTGAAATGTTGATTTCCATTTTTTGGCCTTTCTTGTTCCGCCGCAAGGGTAGGAACGTCGAATGTTCCGGACGGCGAAACCTACAAATTTAGGGGTTTTTGCGGAGTGTGCAATTTTCGTGCCAGTGAAAAATACGGCTTTATGACAGTTTGCGTTTCATGAAAAAATGGCGGGTGAAGAAGACCAGCAGGAGGAAACCTGCCAATTGGGAGGCGGCGGTGAGCAGGAAAGCCGCCGCGTAGCCCGAATGTTCGAGCACCAGGCCGCCGGAGAGGATGCCCAGTCCCATTCCCGTATCCCAGGAGGTGAGTATCGAGGAATTGGCCGTGCCCCGTTGGTCGTTGCGCGCGGTGGCGATGAACATGTTCAGGAATGCCGGATACATGCGTCCGTTGCCCAGGCCGATGAGCAAGGCCGAGACGTAATAGGACCATACGCCGGGCGACAAGGCGAAGAGCGCGTAGCCCACCGTGCTGACGGCGGCGCCTTCCATGGCGTTTTGCGTCAGCTTGCCCGCCCGCAGCGCCTTCGCCCCGAACAGGCGGGAGACGATGAGCCCCGTCGAGAGAAGCGTGAAAAAGAAGCCGGTGCCTTCGGTGATGCCCAAGGATTCCTTTCCGTAGATAGCCACGTAGTTGCTCAGCAAACCCCAGCAAAGTCCGAAAAGCATGATGTTCAAAGCCAACAGCCAGGCTCGGGTCAGGAAAAAGTGGTCCATGCCCAGGCGCGGCTTGTCCTTCACGGGTTTGCGGACGGGATGCCTTACCGAAGACGCGCAGCAAAGGCCGGCCAAGGCCAGCACGAGGGCGATCCAGAACAAGAAGGAGAAATCGCCGGTGGCGGAGTATATCCAGATGCCCGTGGAGGGCGCGAAGGCCATGGCCAGATTGTTGCTCAGCCCGTAGAACCCGATGCCCTCGTTGCGGCGCGAGGAGGGCAGCACGTCGATGGCCACGGTGCTGTTGGCCACCGTGGCTGCCCCGAAAGGCAGGCCGTGCAGCGTCCTGACGATGGCGAACAGCAATAGCGAACTTGCCGCCAGATAGCCGGGAAAACAGATGAAAAAGGCCGAGAAGCAGATTGTCAGCACTTTTTTCCGGTCGAAACTGTCCACGATGAATCCGCTGAAAGGCCTTACCGCCAAGGCGGCCAGCACGTAACCCGACAGCACGAGCCCGATCGTGTCCTTGTCGGCATGGAAACGGGCGTCGAGGTAGATCGGCAGCAGGGGAGCCAGGATATAGAAGGCGAAATACAAAAGGAAGTTGGATCCGAGGGTCTTTATGTACTCCTTGTTCCAGAGCCGTTCCGAAGGTCTCGGGTCGTTCAAGTTCGTTGTCATGATTCGGGTTGCAAAAATAGCGTTTCTTGCCGTCTTTCCTCGGAATGCCGTTTCCATCGTCGACACATGAGATGCGAACGATGCGCTTGCCACTTCGGCTCCGTATGATACGTTGATGATGGTCGCTGTGGGACGCTGATCCTTCTCAATTCGGTATCTGCAGGCGGGTCGAAGGTTGCTTGCCCCGGCCGGTATCCGGCTCGGGTGGGTTCGTGTCTTTCATGATGCCGGCATGCTTGGCTCACTCCGTATTCCTTTTGTGTGATTTACGGAAAATCATGAAAAGAGTCGAGAATTCCATGCTGTCCGTTTGTTTCCCGTTTCCCCTTGCTGTCCCCATTCTTGCGAAATCCCTTTGAATTTTGTAATTTCGTACTTTGTTGAAAATACCAAAGTAGCACATTCATAGAAAGTTAAGAGAAATGGAAGAAAAGGAAGAGACAGAAGGACAGGGCAGGATCGTTCCGGTGGAAATCGACAAGCAGATGCAGTCGGCCTATATCGACTATTCGATGTCGGTTATCGTCGCGCGTGCCTTGCCCGATGTGCGCGACGGCATGAAGCCGGTTCACCGCCGTATCTTGTTTGCCATGAACGAAGCGGGCATTACCGCCTCGGGTCCTCATAAGAAATCGGCGCGCGTGGTGGGCGACGTGCTCGGTAAGTACCACCCCCACGGCGACAGTTCCATTTACGGCGCCTTGGTGCGTATGGCGCAAGACTGGTCGATGCGTTATCCGCCTATCGACGGCCAGGGTAACTTCGGATCCATCGACCAGGATCCTCCCGCGGCCATGCGTTATACCGAAGCCAAGATGCGCAAGATCGCCGAATCCTTGCTGGAAGACATCGACGAAGACACGGTGGACATGCAGAACACCTTCGACGATACCAACAAGGAGCCTACCGTTCTTCCCAGCCGCATACCCAACTTGCTGGTGAACGGTTCTTCGGGCATCGCCGTGGGGATGGCCACCAACATGGCACCGCACAACATGAGCGAAGTGTGCGACGGTATCGCCGCTTACATAGACAACAAGGACATCACCGTAGAGGAACTCATGCAGTATGTCAAGGCGCCCGATTTTCCCACGGGCGGAGTGATTTACGGTTATGACGGCGTGCGCGAGGCGTTCGAGACCGGCATGGGGCGTGTCGTCATCCGGGGCGAGGCCGAAATAGAGACTACCGAAAGCGGACGTAACCAGATCGTGGTCAAGTCAATTCCCTACATGGTGAACAAGTCCGAGATGATCAAGAAGATCGCCGACCTGGTCACCGAAAAGCGGATCGACGGCATCGTGGACATCCGCGACGAGTCCAAGCGTGACGTGCGTATCGTCTTCGATTTGCGTCACGACGCGGTAGCCAACGTGGTCCTCAACAAGCTTTACCAGCAGTCGGCCTTGCAGACTTCGTTCAGCGTCAACAATATCGCCCTCGTTCATGGAAGGCCTTGCCTGCTCAATCTCAAGGATTTGATTTCCAATTTCGTGGATCACAGGCACGAAGTGGTGATCCGCCGCACCCGGCATCGTCTGGCGGCTGCCGAGGCGCGCGAGCATATCCTGCAAGGCTTGCTCAAGGCATTGGACCACCTGGATGAGATCATCAACCTGATTCGTTCGTCCAAGACCATAGACGAAGCCAAGCAGGAATTGGTCGGACGCTTCGAATTCAGCGACATTCAGGCGAAGGCCATCGTGGAAATGCGCCTGGGACAGCTTACAGGCTTGGAACGCGAGAAGTTGCAGAAGGAATACGAGGAACTGGAACGTTTCATCGCCGAATGCCACGAGTTGCTTTCCAACGAAAGCAAACGCATGGCGGTGGTGAAGGAGGAAATCTTGGAAATCAAGGCCAAATACGGAGATGAACGCCGTACGCGCATCGTTTACGATTCGGCCGATTTCAACATCGAAGACACGATTCCCGACGAGGACATGGTCATCACCATCTCGCACATGGGTTACATCAAGCGTACCCGTCTGGCGGAATACCGTCGCCAGAACAGGGGCGGCAAGGGAATGAAAGGTTCGGACGTGCGTACCGAGGATTTCGTGGAACACCTGTTCGTCGCCTCCATGCACAATTACATGCTGTTCTTCACGGAGCAGGGCAAGTGCTTCTGGATGCGTGTGTTCGACATTCCCGAAGGTTCGCGCCAGTCGAAAGGCCGCGCCTTGCAGAACCTGATGAACATCTCTTCGGACGACAAGGTGAAGGCCTATATCAACGTCAAGACCTTGAAAGACGAGGAATACATCAACAACAACTACATCGTCCTCTGCACCAAGAAGGGCATCATCAAGAAAACCTCGCTGGAGGCTTATTCGCGTCCGCGCCAAAACGGTATCATCGCCGTCACGGTGCGCGAAGGCGACCAACTGCTGGAAGCCAAGCTGACCAACGATTCTTCGGTCATCATGATGGCCTTGCGTTCGGGAAAGGCGATCCGTTTCCCTGAAAACAAGGTTCGTCCGATGGGACGTGGCGCTTCGGGCGTGCGCGGTATCAGTCTGGCCGATGAAAAGGACGAGGTGGTGGGTATGATTTGCCTTGATCCGGCTCAAAAGAGCGACGTACTCGTGGTGTCCGAAAAAGGTTTCGGGAAGCGTTCTTCCTTGGAAGACTATCGGGAGACCAATCGTGGCGGAAAAGGGGTGAAGACGATCAACGTCACCGACAAGACGGGCGCGCTCATCGCCATCAAGGATGTGACCGACATGGACGACTTGATGATCATCAACAAGTCGGGCATCATCTTGCGCATGGCCGTGAAGGACTTGCGTGTCGTGGGACGTGCCACGCAGGGCGTGAAGCTTATCGAGCTCAAGGGTAAGGATTCCATCGCTTCGGTGGCCAAGGTGGCCATGGACGAGGAGGACGAGACGGAAGAAGGCGTCGAGAATGCCGAAAACGTCGAAAACGCTTCCGAAAGCCAGGAGTAATCAAAAAAAGAAACAAACAACAATCCAAAATAAAAAAGTCATGAAAAATAAGGTTCTGGTTTGCCTGATCGCCTTGTTCAGCGCGAGCC
Organism: uncultured Bacteroidales bacterium; assembly: GCA_910578275.1. Lineage (GTDB taxonomy): Bacteria > Bacteroidota > Bacteroidia > Bacteroidales > P3 > Pullibacteroides. Next base: position 38,506 of record CAJTPR010000007.1, read on the forward strand.
TCTGCTTTGCCCAGGAAAAAGCGGTCAAATCGGCGAAAAGATATTATTCGCAACAGAAATGGAGCGATGCGGTAAGCGCCATCGACGAGGCGGTGCAAAATCCGGAAACGGTCAATTCGCTGGAAGCTTGGATGCTGCGTGGAAAAATCTACTTGTCCGTAGCCAATAATCCCTTGTTGGCGCGCGATTATCCCGATGCGGCCGCCTTGTCCAAGGAATCGTTCGAACGTGCCTTGCGCATCGACCCTTCCGACAAGAACTTGATCATGTTGCGTCAGAACATCCGCGACTTGGCGGGTGTCTTCTACGACAAGGGGGCGAGCCTGTACGAACAGGCCGACTACGGAAAGGCGGTGGAGGCGTTCGAGACCTCCTTGGCCGTTTCGCAGCTGGAAAGCGAATATGATACCAGCGCGGCTTTCAACGTGGCCTTGTGCGCGTTCAACGCCGGCATGTACGACAAGGCGATAGACTACTCCCGGATCGTCATCGCCAGCACGATGGCATCGCCCAACATCTACGCCATCCAGGCCGAATCCTATTTCCAGAACGGCAAGGGCGAGCAGGCGGTCGCCGCAATGGAAGAGGCCGTGTCCCGCTTCCCCGAAGACAAGACGGTCTACACTTCCGCTTCTTCGGTATATCTGCGCATGGGACTCAATGAAAAGGCGGGCGAAGTGCTCAACGTGGCGCTCGAAAAATGGGGCGATGATGCTTCTTTCCAGCTTTTCATGGGGATCGCCTACGAAAACGACAAGCAATACGAAAAGGCGGAAGCCGCTTACAAGAAGGCCCTTGAAATCAACCCTGAGTACATGGATGCCATTTTCGACTTGGGCGCGTTTTACGTGAACAAGGGTATCCGTCTCAACGACGAGGCCAACGCCCTGCCGTTGGAAGAAACCGCCAAGTACGATCAGGTCAAGGCCCAGGCTAACGAGGCTTTCAACCAGGCATTGCCCTATTTGCAGCAGGTAATCGAAAAGCAGCCGCAGAACCTGAAAGTAATGATGACCCTGCGCGATGTCTACGTTCAGCTCGGCAAGGCCGAAGAAGCCAAGGTCTTGCGGGAGAAGATCGAGGAACTGCAAGGAGCCGAGTAGGCCTTGTCCGTTGTCCGGCGACAAGGAAAGGGGCGCGTTTGGGAAGAAACGGCTCCGGAGCGTCGGACAATCAGGTTTTGTCCATCCAGGGAAAGAGAGTCCGGTAGCTTGCCGGACTCTTTCCTTTTTACGGGGACTTGATTCTTTTTTGTAATTTTATCCTCATGAATGGCGAAATGAAACCTTCTTATTCCTGGCTTGCGATCGCTTTGGTGTTTTCCTTGGGATTGCTGGCCGGCGCGGTGGTGATGCAGCGGCGTATCGGCGGGGCACGGCAGCCTGTCATGACGTATGTGCAAGGTTCGAAGATGGACTCGGTCATGAGGCTTATTGACGAAAACTACGTGGATACGGTCAATGGCCAGATGCTTGCGGAGGCGGGAATCGAGGCGGTCTTGCGCAAGCTCGATCCGCATTCGGTCTATATTCCTGCCAAGGATTTTGAAAAGGCGGAAGAGGAAATCCAAGGCAATTTCCAGGGAATCGGCGTCCAGTTCCGCATGATGGACGACACGGTGACCGTCATCATGCCTGTCAGCGGCGGGCCTTCCGAGAAAGCAGGCGTCTTGCCCGGCGACAAGATAATCGTGGCCGGCGACGATACCGTTTCAGGCATGAAGAAGAGTACCGGGCAAGTGATGAAAGCGCTCAAGGGACCTAAGGGCACCAGGGTGCGCCTGGGTTTGCGCAGGGGTGAATCCGGCAAGCTGCTATGGGTGGAAGTACGGCGTGACGTCATACCCACTTACAGCGTGGACGTGCATTTCGTCGTGGAACCGGGCATCGGATATGTGAAGGTGAGCAAGTTTTCCGCCACCACGGACAAGGAGTTTGAAAAGGCCATGGCCGATCTGGCCTCGCGCGGCGTGACCAAGGTCATGATCGATCTTCGTTCCAACGGAGGAGGCCTGTTGGCCAGTTGCCTGGATATGATCGACATGTTCCTTTCCGAAGGCGACGCCATCGTTTACACCGAAGGCCGGAACCGCAGGCGGACGCAAATCAACGCGTCAGGAAAAGGAAAATACCAAGACATGGAAGTCTTGGTGCTTATCGACGAATGGTCCGCTTCGGCCAGTGAAATCTTCGCGGGAGCCATTCAAGACAACGACAGGGGATGGGTAGTGGGGCGTCGTTCGTTCGGCAAGGGACTTGTCCAGGAGCAGATCGACATGAACGACGGAAGCGCGTTGCGGCTTACGGTGGCACGCTACTATACGCCTTCGGGCCGTTGCATCCAGAAGCCGTACGACGGCAGTTACGAAGATTACGAGGAAGACGTGATGCGCCGTTATCTGAGCGGGGAAATGACGGGGACCGACAGCCTTTCGCACACCGACACGGTGAAATATCATACCAAGGGCGGCCGGGTGGTCTATGGCGGGGGCGGCATCGAGCCCGACTTGGCGCTGCCGTACAAGACCGACAGCTTGTTCGTCTATCAGAACCGTATCTCGAACGGCGGTTACAACTACGATTTCTCGTTTTCGTACACCAACAGGAATCGTTCGCGTCTCAAGGCGGAATATCCTTCGGCCGAGGCCTTTACCGAAAATTTCGAAGTGGACGATGCCTTGTTCGAGGAGTTCTTGCGTTATACGGAAAAAAAAGGCTTGCCGCGCCATCGGGCGAGCATAGGGAAATACGGCGCACAGATGAAACTTACGCTCAAGGCGCTCATAGGGCGCGACTTGTACGACGACTTGGGCTTCTATCCCGCTTATTTGCGGCGTGATGACGATTTTACCGCAGCCTTGAAGTGGTTGCATGAAAAAAACAAAACAATATGAAAAAGATGATCTTCAAGACGGTTTTGCCGTTGGGAATCCTTATGTTGGCGGGGGCTTGCTCGGCTCCGCGGAAAGACTTGTTGCAAGCGGAATTCGAGGGCGTGGGGAACGAGACGGTTTATCTTACCGCCATTCCCCTTTCGAGGACCGACAGCGTGCTTTACGATACGATCGCCTTGGAGGACGGCGCGTTCGTGTGGGACGTGGAACTTGCTTCCCCCACGGACGTGTTGTTGGAATTGGGACGTGATCGCAGACCGAGCGGAAGACGTGCGCCGGCGGCCTCGGACGCCTATCGTGTCAACTTCTTGTTGCAACCGGGCGAAAAAGTGAGGATAAAGGCCGTTTATGAAGACGATTTCCTGTCGTATGAACTTTCCGGTTCGCGGGAATTGGAACTCCAAAGCGACTTGCGCGCCCGCTCGCGCGAGGAATACGTCACCTCGGGCCTGTTGCATGCCAAGATCGCCCAGGCGTTGGCCGGTGGCGTGGAAAATGCCGACGAGGCCTATGTGGACAGCCTTTACGAGGTTTTCGGCCAAGTCAATGCCCGCAAGGCGAACGCCGCGTTGCCCTATGTGAAAGCGCATCCGAAGCAGATGCTTTCGGCATGGTTCCTCATGAAGCATCCAGATAGGGACACGTTCCTGAACTATCTGCCGGTCTTGGACGTGTCGGTGGTCGAAGGGCCGATGGCCGGAAGGTTGCAGCAGATCCGCCAGTATGCCGAGCATATGCGCCTGTTGAGGGAGAATGCCGAAAAACTCTCGCCGGGGGCGACGGCTCCCGATTTCACGCTCTTGGACCTGGAAGGCAAACCTGTCCGGTTGAGCGATTTTTCGGAAAAGCACGTCGTGCTGGATTTTTGGGGAACGTGGTGCCCGTGGTGCGTGAAAGGTATCCCGCAAATGAAGCGATACCACGCCAAGCTCAAGGACAAGGTGGTTTTCTTGGGTATTGCCTGTCGGGACAAGGAGGAAAAGGTGAAGGCGATGGTCGGAAAGGAAGGCATGAAGTGGGTGAACGTGATGAACGGTGACAGCGACAACGACGTCGCGTCATTGTACGGGGTCAGCGGTTATCCGACCAAGATCCTGCTTGAACCCGGGCTGAAGGTGAAGGGCCGTTATTTGGGCGAAGTTCCCGAGTTCTATCAGGATTTGGACGAGATAAGGTAATCCGGAGACATTGATTCTGATTTTGGTTAAAACATACAGCCATGGAAACGAAAAGGACAAAAAAGGAGACTCCTTCCGCGGGCAAGGCCGGACAGGTCAGGAAACTGCCCAAGATTTTCGTGCTGGACACGAACGTGCTGCTACACGATTATCGCGCCTTGCGTAATTTCCAAGACAACGACATCGTCATCCCGATGGTCGACTTGGAGGAAATAGACCGTTTCAAGAGAGGGAACGAACAAATCAACTACAATGCCCGTGAAATCATGCGCGCGTTGGACAAGTTGTCCGAAGAGGGACTTTTCCATACGGGTGCTTCATTAGGCAAGGGCATGGGTCGGTTGAGCGTGGTGCTGGGCAAGGGACTTACCGCCGAAATGAAGGCGGCCTCGATGGCGGATATACCTGACCATCGGATCCTTGCCGTGGCGTTGGATGTTCAAAAGGACAACCCCGGACGGCAAGTGCGTCTGATTACAAAGGACGTGAACCTGAGGATGAAAGCCAAGGCCTTGGGAATGCCGGCCGAAGACTATCTCACCGACAAGGCTCCCGAAGAGTCGGATTACCTGAAGCGGAAATTAGGCAGCGTAAGGGTTTCGGACAGTGTCATCGCACGGCTTTATGAACGTCCCGAAGGGGTCTTGCCGGGTGATGTCAAGGTAAAACCCGCCGCCAACGAGTATTTCGAACTGGCGTCGTCCGACACGCATCTGCCGGTGATGTACAACCCTCTTTCCAAAAGCATCGTCAAGGTGGAATCGCTCAAGGTCATGGGCATTACGGCCCGCAATGACGAGCAGGCATGCGCCTTGGATGCCTTGATGCGTCCCCAGGTGCAGTTGGTCGCGCTTACCGGCGTGGCGGGAACAGGCAAGACGCTGTTGGCCTTGGCTGCGGCCTTGGCGCAGGTGAACGACTACAAGTCCGTGCTTTTGAGCCGTCCGGTCATCCCCTTGAAGAACCAGGACATGGGATTTTTGCCCGGCGATGCCAACGAAAAGCTGGGACCTTACATGCTGCCGCTCTACGACAACCTTGCCGTAATCAAGAACAAGACCCGTATTTCCACGCAGGAATACGCGCAGATAGAAGACATGCAGAAAGACGGCGCGTTCCAGATAACGCCGCTTGCCTATATTAGAGGTCGTAGCCTTTCGGACACGTTCTTCATCATCGACGAGGCGCAGAACCTTACCCCGCACGAGGTCAAGACCATCATCACCCGTGCCGGAGAAGGTACCAAGCTCGTCTTTACGGGAGATATACGGCAGATAGATTCACCCTATCTGGATTCCCGTTCCAACGGTTTGAGCTATCTCTGCGACCGGATGTTCGGTCAGGAAGTGTTCGCGCATGTCAACCTGAAGAAAGGCGAACGGAGCCATTTGGCCGAAATCGCCGGAAAGTTGTTGTAATGTGGGAAAAACAAGGTTCGGCGACTACAAGTCGCCGAACCTTTTCCTTGCAAGGTATTCAAAGCCCGCCAGGGCCAGCAGCAAGACCAACAGCCAGGTACGGTCGAGCGGGGAGACATGGGATTCTTCCGTCTTGATGCGCGGCTTGAGGTCTTTTCTTCCTTGCAGTTCCTCTGCCAGTCGGTCCCATACGTCCCGATTCCCGTTCCCGTCGGCTCCTCCCATGTAGAAAAAACGCCCTTGATAGGTCAAGGCCAGGTTGCGCAGCAATGCCAGGTCGGCACGTTGCATGGGGTTTTCCATTTGCGGGTCGGCCACGACGAGCCTGCCGTCGGCCTGGTAGGTTTCGGCACCTGTCCGGGCTTGGGCGGAATAGACGTACGATCCTTCGGGCAAGAATCCCGCGTTCAGGACGTAGCGGTCCTCTTCAGGTACGAAATCGAAAAGATATTCGGTCTTTGAACCTTGTTCGGTCAATTTGAATCGGATTTCCGCTTGGCTTACGGTTTCAAAGGAAGCGTTGTACAATCGGGCGCGGACCGAGAGCGGTTCGGTGGCCGGCAGCATGGAAGGGCATTGCACGACAAGGTTTTGTTCGGGTTTGGCCATGCACAGGAGCTGGATACATTTGTCCATGAGCAAGTCGAACGGTCCGGTCTCGCCTTTTTCGAGAAAGGCCGCCAATCGCCATTTCCAAAGATGGGTCCCGAAGCAGACGGCGATTCTCCGGTCGTTTCGCGGTCCGATCCAGAGCAAGGGGTCGGTGGTCGGCACGCCCAATACGGTTTGCGTGAAAATCGCCTGCCCGCCGGCCACCGTTTCGTATTGCGCGAAAGGTGCTTGCAGGGGCGGGAAACCTTGCCAGATTTCCTTTTCTTGCGCCGATACGTTGAAAAGCCCGAAGCCGGGATCGAGGTTCGCCTGGGTCTCGTTCCATCGGTTTGCGCGCAAGCGCAGCCGTACTCCCTCGTTCGACAGGGCGGAAAGGTCGGTGGAAGCCGTAAGCAGGTAGAACAGCGGTTTCCTGCCCAAGGTTGTCTTTATGCGATGCAGCGGATAAAGGCCGGACGGCAGCCCGTGCAGGATAATCAGGTCGTAGGCGTCCATTTGCGTCTCGAGCCTGTCCATGTATTCAAGGTCCTTGGCCAATACCAGGTCGACCTGGTATTTTTCCTGTCGTTGCAGGCTTTGGCGCAGACAACTCAGGTCGGGATGCGGCGAATGGGCGAGTATCAGTATCTTTTGACGGTTTTCCAGCACCCTGACGAAGAACGAGTGCCGGTTGTTTCGTACGTTCCGTTCGTTTGCAAGCGGCTCGAGGGCGATCGAGTAACGGAACAATCCGCATTCCTCGGCCTCGATGTTCCATTCCACCGTTTGTTCCTTTTTTCCACGAAAGGAAACGAGCGTGTCGCGCAACGGCTTGCCTTCGCGTTCGAGCACGAGCCTTGCCACGGCATCCGGAGCCTCGCTTTGCCCCAGCCTGGCTTGCAACGGAAACCGGTTGCCCTTGTAGGCATAGTCGTTGACGATCGTCTGTGCCACGAACAGGTCGGGATAAACGGCGGTGTCGCCCATGCCGACCGTGTAGAGGGGCAAGGCCAGTGTCCGGTAGGCTGAAACCGCCTCTTTGCCGGTATTGCCGTTGCCGTCCGAAAAGAGGATGCAAACGGCGTTTTCGTTGCCCGCGGCCAGGCGACCCGCATGTTCGAACGCCTTGCCGAAATCGGTGGCAGGTTGGTCGAAGGCAAAGTCGAAGCCTGTCCGGGACGATAGGCCGAAGCCTACTTCCCGTACGTCGAAATTTGGGGAGATTTTTTCGGAGAAAGACCGGAGATTCCGTTTCAAAAGGACCGTGTCGATGCCGGGAGGCATGGAGGCGGATTGGTCGAGCAGCAAGAAGCAAAGCGGCTTTTCGATGCGTTCCCGTTTCAATTTCACGAGAGGCGCGAAAAGCAACAGGCAAACAAGAAAGACGAACCCGAAACGGACGCAGGCCAGGGAAATCCGCCAACCCGTCGCGAGTTCGTCTCTTTTGTTATTGAAATACAATCCTCCCGCGTAGGCTGTCGCCACCAAAAGGGCTATGATCCAATACCACGCGTGGGAGAAGAATTGCATGAGGGCAGGCTTACATGTTCATGCCGCCGCAAACGTGGATGACCTGTCCGCTTACATACGAGGAAAGGTCGCTGGCCAGGAAGAGGCAGACGTCCGCCACGTCCTGGGGCGTTCCACCGCGATGCAAGGGAATCTTGGAAGCCCATTCCTTGCGTACTTCCTCGGAAAGCTGGGCGGTCATGTCGGTGATGATGAAACCGGGCGCGATGGCGTTGGAACGGATGCCGCGTTTGCCGAATTCCTTGGCAACCGATTTGGTGAGGCCGATGATTCCCGCCTTGGAGGCCGAATAGTTCACCTGACCGGCATTTCCCGAAACCCCGACCACCGAACTCATGTTGATGATGCTGCCCGAACGCTGGCTGCTCATGATGGGTGCCACGGCCTTGGTGAAGTTGAATACCGATTTGAGGTTCACGTTGATCACGTCGTCCCATTGTTTTTCGGTCATGCGCAGCAAAAGCCCGTCTTTGGTTATGCCGGCATTGTTTACCAGGATGTCGATACGTCCGAAATCCTTGGCGATCAAGGCCACGGTCTGTTCGGTGTTTTCGGTATTCGAGGCGTCGGAAGCATAGCCTTTGGCTTTCACGCCCATGCCTTCCAGTTCCTTGACAAGGGCTTGCATGTTTTCGTCTTCACGGAGGTCGGTAAACGCGATGTGGGCGCCTTCACCCGCCATGCGCAACGCGATGGCCTTTCCAATGCCGCGCGAGGCACCGGTAATCAAGGCTACTTTGTCTTGTAAGAGTTTCATAAACTATTTGATTTTTAATAAATCGAAGTCGTTTCCGTATCAACCGGCTTCTCGATGCCGAAACTGAAACGGGAATTTATCTTTTCGGATTTGTATTTCAAAAGCAGGAAATAGACGGCTACCGCCAAGAGGGAGCCTGAGCCGCGAATCACTTCGTTGGGCGTGAACAAGGCCGCGATGAAGAAACCGAGCGCGGCGGCGACCAGCGAAAGTACGTAGGCATAGAGGACCGCCTTGAGTCCCATGCCCGAAGTCAGGAAGACGTTTACCCGGTCGCCTGCCTTGTAGCGCGCGGCTTGCCTTGTCTCGACCCTTACTTCCTTGTCGGTCTTCTCCGACATCTGGCAAAGGCTCTTGGCATGGCATGAGCCGCAGGCCGAGGCGGATTGGATCCTTACCGTCACCGCGTCGGCTTCCACTTTGATGACGATTCCTTCGTGTGTGATCTTTTCAGCCATGACGATGTTTCCCTTTTCCGCGGCCGCGCGTAAATCGGGCCGGGGGTCAAAGATACGGCAAACACGGGGAAGTTTAAAATGAAAATTCGGGAGGGGAAGCCTGCAAATGAAAAACGCTCCCGGTCAGGAGCGTTTTTCATTCGGTGAAGGAATGCTATTTCACTTTCTTGGCCAAGGTGGCGCCGGGTTTGAACTTGACAACCTTCTTGGCGGCAATCTTGATGCTCTTGCCGGTGCGAGGGTTGTGACCCATGCGGGCGGACCTCTTTTGAACACTGAAAGTACCGAAGCCGATCAAGGAAATGCGGTCGCCTTTCTTGAGGGCGTCGGCCGTGGCGGTCAAGCAAGCTTCAAGGGCTTTCTTGGAATCAGCTTTCGACAAGTTGGCTTTCTTGGCGATAGCGTCGATCAATTCTGTCTTGTTCATGACTGAAAGGTTTTAGGTGTTGAACACTCAATGGTTTATGAGACAAAGGTATTCCTTGTTCGCAAAATGGCAAAATTTCCACCCCTTTGATAATCATGTAGTTCGCCTTTCAGATGTTGATAACTTCCGGCAGGAAGGCGTCGCAGGCCGTGTCGAATTTGAATCCACGCAAAAGTTCTTCCGTTGTAAGTTGTTTTTTACCAGGAAGTTGTATTTTTGTTACCGATAAAAAGGCTCCGTCTCCGCAGCAGATGTCGAGAAAACGTTTGTTGTCGGATTCCAAAGTTCCCTGTTTATAACTTTTTGTTTTTTTTTCGCTCAAATGGCCGTCAAGCAGCTTCACAGGTATCTTTTTTTGCGTGGAACATTGTTGTAGGCAGGCTATTGCGCCGGGATACGGACTAAGGGCCTTGATTTGCTGCAGCACTTTCCGGGCGGGCATGTTGAAGTTGAGAAAACAATCTTTTTTAAAGATTTTCGGAGCATCCGGCAAATTTTCATCGTCCATTTCCGGTTGCGGTTTCGGCTCCGCTTTCCCCTCAAAGAGCGCGCGGGCGGTCTTTACCACCAATGGCGCCCCTTTCGCCAGCAGTTTGTCGTGCAAGGTCCCGGCCGTTTCCTCGGGCGAGACAGCGACCTTTTCCTGATAGAGTATGGCGCCTGTGTCCAGGTTCTTGTCCAGCAGGAACGTGGTCACGCCGCTTTCGGTTTCCCCGTTCCAGATGGCACGTTGTATGGGCGCCGCGCCCCGGTATCGGGGAAGCAGCGAGGCGTGCAGGTTGAAGGTGCCCAGCGGCGGCATGCTCCATACTTCCTGCGGCAGCATCCTGAACGCCACGACGATTTGCAGGTCGGCCTTGAATGCGGCCAGTTTTTCCAGGAATCCGGGGTCTTTGAGACGTTCGGGTTGCAGGATCGGCAATCCGGCTTCCAGGGCGCGACGTTTCACGTCGCTCATGCCGGTCTTTTGACCGCGTCCGACAGGCTTGTCGGGCATGGTGACCACCGCTACCACGTTCATTCCCGCCTCCAGCAAGGCGGTCAGGCAGCCGGAAGCGAATTCGGGCGTGCCCATGAAGACGATACGCTTGTCCATGTCACTTGCTCATGACTTGAAGCATCTGCAGGGCCGCTTCGGCCGCCTCGCAGCCTTTGTTTCCCAGTTTTCCGCCGGCACGTTCCTTCGCCTGCTTTTGGTCGTTGGTGGTCAATACCCCGAAAATGACGGGTTTCAGATATTGTATGCCTGTCCGGGTGAGGCCGTCGGCCACTGCCTGGCAGATGAAGTCGAAATGACGGGTTTCGCCTTGGATCACGCAGCCGAGGCAAATCACCGCATGGCATTCTTCCTTTGCGGCGAAATAGGCTGCCGCCGAGGAGAGTTCGAAACTGCCGGGCACGGAAACCACGTCGATCCGTTTATCCGTCACGCCGTGCTTCTTGAGCGTCCGGATGCAGCCGTCGCGCAAGGCATGGGTTATTTCCGTGTTCCATTCGGCCACCAGCAAGGTGAAGGAATGCTTCTTGTCTTCGGGAATCGTCAGGGTCTTGCCGTCCGAAATCCTGTCTTTTGTTGACATGATATATTATATAAGGTGTTTGCCTATACGAAAAACGGGGAAACCCTGCCGAATCCGGTTATAGGCTTTCCCCGTCAGAAAGGAAGTGAAATCGTCTTATTTCCCCGACTTGGCTTCGAGCCGGGCGATATGGCGCTCGGCATCGGAGGCCTCACGGGCCGCCGGGAAGTCGTTACGCACCTGGCGGTAGATTTTCAAGGCTTCGTCGTACCGTTGCAATGTTTCGAGAGTCAAGGCCTGACGAGTCAATATGGCGGGCGTAAGGATGTCATTGGGATATTTGGAAGCCGCTTCGGCATAGGAACCGACCGCTTTTTCGGCTTGGCCGAGTTCCAGATAGGCATCGCCCAGGACTTGGCGCGAGAGAATGAAGAGCACCGGATCTTTCGTCTTGAATTTCTTGAGATGGCGGACCGCTTCCTCGAAGTCGCCTTGGTGCAGGTAGGCGAGCCCCGCGTAGTAGTTGGCCAACCGGCCGCTCTTGGTGGAACCGTAACTGTCGGCGATTTCGAGCATGCCGGCATGTTGGCCGTCTCCGTGGAGGGCCGTCGTCAAGGAATCCATCTCGAAATAGCGTTGGGCGTAGAACATTTCCTCGGCCGCCGTCTTTTCCTTGGGCGCCAGATACAGGTACTTGTAGCCGAAATAGCCGACTATCGCGACCACGATGGCCACGACCACGCCGATGATGAGCGACTTGTGGTTTTCGAAATAATTTCCGGTCTTTGCTAAGGCGATTTCCACGTCTTCGACGATCTGTTCGCCTTTTTCTTCTTTTTGAGCCATGACGGTGTTGGAGATTTTTAGGGCGCGAAGTTACGAAAAAATATGTGAAAAACATGTGTCGTCGCTTATTCAAGGAAAAATGGGCGTAAAATCGTATCTTTGCAAGTTAATGTCTTTTGTAAGATACGGAAAGATGAATCTCCGGTACATGAAATACGTTTTGGCCGTGGCGGCCGGCATGCCTTGGGTTTTGCAGGACGTCAAGGGACAGACGGGAGTGGAGGCGGATTTCACCGTGCTTTCGACGGCCGGGGGCACGGAAAAGGTCGTCTTGGCCGGGGAGACCGTCACGGTGGATTGGAACATGGGCGAACCCGTTACCGAGGCTTTCGGCAGCGACGCGGATTTCGACGCCTCCAAGAAACGTCTTACCCAGGGTTTCGAACAAGGCGAAGGCTTTATCGAAGATCCTTTCGACAAGAACGGGGAGAACCTGCATGCGGACGAAGACTTGGCGGTCGACGGCGTGCGCGTCTATCCCAACCCCGTGCATGACATGCTGCACGTGTCCTTGCCGGAAAGGCCGGATTTGACATATACGCTCGATTTGCGGGACTTGCATGGAAATCTCCTTCGCTCCAGGCATCAGGCCAGGACCGGCGGCTATCGCCTGGACATGAGCCGGTTCCCCGCCGGCGTATATTTGCTGGAAGTAGGGACGCAAGGCGGTCGCACGGCCTTCAAGATAGTGAAAGTCCAATAAGCTTTATTTAGGAAATGAAAACCGGAACTTTTTTCAGGAATCTGTTTTTGTCGATGACGGCGTTGTGGATGTCGTTTCCGGCGCAAGGGCAGGCGGTGCCCGGCGCCATAAAGTACCAGGCTGTCTTGCGCGACGTGAACGGCAAGCCCATGGGGAACAAGAGCGGCGTGAACTTGATTCTCACGCTCCGTCTGGACGATCCCGCGGCTTCGGGCACGATAGCCTATCAGGAGGAGCACAGAGGGATCTCGACCAACCCTTACGGCGTGATCCATCTGGAAATAGGCCGCGGAACGGTCCTGTCCGGTACCACGTTGAACGACGTTCCTTGGGCGGAGCACGAGATATACCTGCAAATGGAAATCGAGACCGACGGTACGGGCTATACCTACATGGGCAACGTGGAACTGCTTACCGTCCCTTATGCCTTCTATGCGGGAAACGCCAGCGGAGACCGTCTCTATCATGACTTGGACGACGGCGTCCTTCCCAAATATGCCGCGGCCGAAAAGGCCTTGGTCAATTCGGGGGTTTCGGAAAAAGGTCGCGTCTTGACGCTGGATGCCGACACCATCAAGTTCCGCAACGGCAGGGAAAGCGGAAATATCGCATACAAGTTTCCCGTCAAGGCGGGGCGCAGGGGGCAAGTGTTGCGTTTGGCCGACAATGACGGGACATTGGTCTGGGATACGGCCGGCGGCGGTGGCGGCGGTGCTTCGTTGAATCTGACCGGCGACGGCAACCTGGTCTATTGGAATGACCGTAAGGGGGAATTGGATACGACACCGTTCGTGTATGACTATCGTGACGGGCGCAGGTTTTCGTTGAACGGCGAGGTTTCGGGCGACAACAACCTGTTGACCGCCGACGGCTTGGGTGACGCGCAGATATGGGTGGGCGACGGCAACAAGTCCCGCTTGTCTCCGGTGAACATGCACGGTCACGTCATGATGGACAAGACCGGCAAGACCGAACTCGGCTTGGTGATGAAAGACGGAATAAGGCTCATCCGGGGGCAGGGAGGTTCCAAGGACACGTTGCAAGTGGATGCCGTGACCGGGGCGCAGGGCGGCAGCGATTCGCTTTGGCGCAGGAACGCGGCCGAGAACTTGTATGCGTACAATCGGGGAAAGGACCTGGACAAGACGTTCGTGGGTATCGGCACGGATGTTCCGGCGGCCATGCTGCACGTGCAAGGCGGCGACGTGCGGTTTTCCGCGCCTGCGGACGCCGACGGCAAGACGCCGCTTTTTTCATGGAATGCGCGGACCTCTTCCTTGTTTGCCGGCGCTTTGACCACGGGTACGCCCAATCTGGGCAATTATTCGATCGCTTTGGGTCGGGATGCCTCGGTGACGGCGGACCACGGCATGGCATTCGGCGACAATTCGTCCGTGAGCGCGGTGAACGCGTTCGCGATGGGATCGAACAGCAACGTTTCCGGCAACAATTCCATGGCCTTGGGACAAAGTTCGGAGGCGGCCGGGATGAAAAGCGTGGCCATAGGTGACAACGCCAAGGCCCTTGGCGACAACTCCGTCGTGCTGGGCCATTCGCAGATGGCCGACAGGGATGCCGTCTTGATAGGTTACGGGAATAGTCGTAACACGCCGGCTTCCGGTGCGGTACTCATAGGCCATAATATCCAAGGGCTCAGTGACGGTGCGCTGTCCATCGGGTTCGACAACCAGATAGGACAGAACTCGATAAGCATCGGAACGCGCATAGAATCCGGCGGAAATTCGCTTATCATAGGCGACAATGATGGAAGCAACGGGTTCGGAGGGGGAATCATTTACGGTTCGACGGCATTGGGTTCCGGATCGAAAAGTTCGAATCTCGTTTCCGTCGGCGGGAACAACAGTTATGACGCCGCGGGCATGGCGGATGAATCGTACGCCAACTTGTTCGGTTCGATCTTGGGCAATAACGGAGAATACATGTCGTTGACGATGGTAGGGGACGGCTATACGTCTTCGGAAGCGTTCATGTCGCTTACGGGAGATTCCTGGCAGAACCCGAATACCGGCCAATGGGAAGATGAAGGACCTGTTTTCATGTATGGATCCCAACGGGTATTTACGACCCGGGCCCTCGATCCCAACACCACCAGTTCCTCTGTCGCCTTTGAGATTTCCAATATGGGAAACGCCTTTTTCGCGTATGATATCAGGGTGAGAAAGGATATTTTCGCGGACGGTCAGTTGCTCACTCCTTCCGACCGTCGCTTGAAGGACAGCATCGTTCCGTTGTCTTTTTCTCCGGTCTTGTCGGATTTGATAGAACCGGTTTCGTTCGTCTACAAGGCCGACAAGGCAAGGAAGACGTGTTTCGGATTCATCGCTCAGGATGTCCGCAAGGTATTTCCCGGCTTGGTAAAGGAGAATGCCAAGGGCATGTTGAGCGTGGACTATATCGGATTCGTGCCGGTTCTCTGGCAAATCAACCGGCAGTTGGCGGGCAAGGTGGACGATTTGGAAAAACGCCTGGAACAACAGCAGAGGAAACAGGCGGAACTGGAAGGCGAATTGCGCGCCATCAAGGAAAAATTGGGAATGTAGCATGAACACAGACAATAATCCCGTATTGTGGGCGAAAAACCTGGACGTATATCAGAAGCAGGCGCGCGTGCTTTCGGGCGTGGACTTTTCGTTGCGCAAAGGCGAATTCGTTTACCTGATCGGCAAGACGGGGTCAGGCAAGAGTTCCTTGTTGCGCACGTTGTATGCCGATATTCCCGTCAAGGCGGGAGAGGCGAACGTGGCAGGTTACGACCTGGCCTCCTTGTCCAAGAAAGAGATTCCTTACCTGCGTCGCAAGTTGGGCGTGGTGTTCCAGGATTTCCAGCTGTTGACCGACCGCACGGTTTACGAGAACCTGGCCTTCGTGTTGCGCGCCACCGACTGGAAGAACAAGTCGGACATCGGTTTTCGCATACGGGAGGTGCTGGAAATGGTAGGAATGGAAACCAAGGCGCACAAGATGCCCTATCAGCTTTCGGGCGGAGAGCAGCAACGTCTTTCCATCGCAAGGGCGTTGTTGAACAGCCCCGAAGTGATATTGGCGGATGAACCCACGGGAAACCTCGATCCCGACACTTCCGAGGAAATCATGCGCTTGTTGGTCAAGATCAGCCAGGCCGGATGTGCGGTTCTGGTGGCCACGCACGACTTTTTGATCATCACCAAGTATCCTTCTCATATCTTAGTGTGCGAAAACGGCACCATCCGTCACGAACAGTTGTAGGTTTCGAGCAAGTCGCGTGTTTCCTGCATCGAAGAGGAGAGCATGAGGCGCGTCTTTACCGGTTTGAAACCGGGCAATCCCTTGAAAAAACCGGAGTAGTGGATTTTCATTTCCTGGGCGGCGACCCGTTCGCCCTTGCATTCCGTCTCTTTTTCGAATAGCCGCAGGCAGATTTTTTTCCTTTCCTCGAAAGAGGGAAGCGGTTCTTCCTGTCCGGTAGCCAGGAAATGTTTCATTTGTCTGAATATCCATGGATTCCCGATGGCTGCCCTTCCCACCAGGATACCGTCCACTCCGTAACGCGCTTTCATTTCGGCAGCCTTTCGGGCCGAATCCACGTCGCCGTTGCCGAATACGGGAATATGCATGCGCGGATTGCGTTTCACCTCTCCGATGAGGCTCCAGTCGGCCGTCCCGCCGTAGAGTTGCGCCCGGGTCCTTCCGTGTATGCTGATGGCCGCGATGCCGATGTCTTGCAGGCGTTCGGCCACTTCCACGATGGGCTTGCTGGAGGCATCCCAGCCCAGGCGGGTCTTTACCGTGACGGGAAGATGCGACTTTTCCATGGCGTTTACCACGGCCCTTGTGATGGAAACCATCTTGGGAATATCTTGCAGGATGCCGCTGCCCGCTCCCTTGCACACGATCTTGCGTACGGGACAGCCCCAATTGAGGTCGATGAAGTCGGGTTCCCGTTCGGCGGCGATTTCGGCGGCACGGCGCATGCTTTGTTCGTCGTGCCCGAAAATTTGGATGCCGGTGGGGCGTTCATCGGCCTGGAATGTCATTTTGGAAAGCGTCTTGCCCGCCATGCGGACCACCGCTTCGGACGAGACGAATTCGCTTACCAGCACGTCCGCGCCGTATTGCTTGCAGAGTGTCCTGAACGGGGCGTCGGTAACCGCTTCCATGGGCGCGAGCCAGATAGGGAAATCGCCCAGGTCGGTGTTTCCTATTCGGGCCATCGGGTGTTGCGCTGTTCGATTTCGCGGATGCGGGGCAGGAGTTCCTCCCATTGCCTGGCGTTGAGCTTGGGACCGGTCACCTGCACTACCTGTGTGGCCACCGTGGAGGCGATTTCCCCGCATTCCTGCACGCCCAGTCCCCGGCACATGCCGTAAAGGAAACCGGCTGCATAGCTGTCGCCCGCCCCGTTGCTGTCGGTCTTGACCACCTTGTCGGCGGTGATATGGTAGAGTTTGCCCCGATGCATGACGATGGAGCCCCTTGAACCTAATTTCACCACGGCCACGGGCACCTCCGTGGCAAGCACGTTCAGGGCTTCCAGGCTGTCTTTGCCCGTAAAGGCGGAGGCTTCCTCTTCGTTGGCGAACACCACGTCGACCGAGGGGAGTATCTTGCGGAGGAAGCTTTCGTGTTCCTTGACGATATTGTAGCTGGCCAGGTCCAACGAGACCACCATGTCGCATTCGTTCGCCAATTGCAGGGACTTTTCCAGCAATTCGTAGTTCTGCACCATGTAACCCTCGATGTGGAGATAGCCGTATCCCGAAAAGATTTCCCGGCTGAGGTTTTCCGCCGTCATCGTAGAGGCCGCGCCCAGATAGGTGGCGAAGGTACGTTCGGTGTCGGGGCTCATCAGCGTGATGGCTGTTCCCGTAGGAGTGTCGATACGGCGGAAATAAGGCCTGATGCCGTGTTTGGTCAGGTGTTCTATATAGAAGTTGCCGTAGATGTCGTTTTTGCCGATCTGGCCGATGAATCCGCACCGTCCGCCCAAGGCGGCGATGGCGGTGATCGTATTGGATGCCGAACCGCCCGTGGCCAGGACGGGTTGCGTCTGACCGAAGTAATTGAGTATGATCCCCGCCTGTCGCTGGTCGATGAGCGTCATGCTGCCTTTGGGCAGCTGCCATCTGTCCAATACCTCGTCCGAAGGAAGCTGGAAGATAAGATCCACCAAGGCATTGCCCATGCCCAATACCGGACCTTGCATGGAAAGTTTCTTGTTCGGTTGCATAATCGTAAAAGCAAAAGGCAAATATAAGGATTATCGCGTTTTATTGGGGGTCGACGTCGACGATCACCCTGATCTTTCCCAAGCGGAGGTCTGCCTGGAAATCGTCGATGCATCGTTTCAGCCGCTCTTTCATCCGTTCGATCTGCGGCCCGCGCTCCATCTTGATGAGTATCTCCTGGATATGATAGGTATTGATGCGGCTTACCATCGGGTATTCGGGTCCCAGCACGCGGTCGCCGTAGAGCCTTTTGAGTTCTTGCGCCAGGACATGCGCCCCTTCGGCCACCGTCGCCTCGTCCTTGTGACGCAGGCTGAGGCGGACGATACGGTAGAACGGAGGATAGCCGAACCTCATTCGTTCCGATATCTGATGGCCGTACATCGACGCGTAGTCGTTGTTCATCACGTCCTGGATTACCTGGTAACCGGGCCTGTGGGTCTGGATCACCACCATGCCTCCGCCCTCCTTGCGCCCCGCCCGTCCGCTCACTTGGGTCATGAGATGGAAACTGCGCTCGTAGGCCCTGAAGTCGGGAAAGGAGATGAGGCTGTCCGCGTCCACGATGCCCACTACCGCCACGTTGTCGAAATCAAGCCCCTTGGTGACCATCTGCGTCCCGACAAGGATGTCGATCTTGCGGCTTTGGAAATCTTCGATGATTTTGAGATAGGAGCCTTTGGCTCGCGTGCTGTCCAGGTCCATCCGAGCCACCTTGGCTTCGGGAAAGAGCAGTTGCAGGTCTTCTTCGAGGCGTTCGGTGCCGAAGCCTTTCAGCCTCAAGGCGGGACTTCCGCATTCGGGACAGGTTACGGGCGGGGCTTCCGCATAGCCGCAATAATGGCACGACATCGTTGCCCGGCGCTTATGATAAGTGAGCGTCACGTCGCATTTCCGGCAAACGGGGACATGGCCGCATACCTCGCATTCCAGACGTGTGGAAAAGCCGCGTCGGTTGCGGAAAAGGATGATCTGACGGCCCTCGTCCAAGGCTTGGCGCATCTTTTCCGTCAGGAGGGAGGAAAACACGCCGTGCATCGTCTTTTGTCGTTTTTCCACTATCAGGTCCGAAACCAAAATGTCGGGCAGACGTACGCCGCCGTAGCGGGTGAAGAGCGTGGCTAGGGCGTATTTGCCGTGCAAGGCGTTGTAGTACGACTCGATGGAAGGGGTAGCCGATCCCAGGACAGTCTTGGCACCGTGCAATCGTGCCAGGAAGACCGCCGCGTCGCGGGCGTGATAGCGCGGGGCGGGGTCTTGCTGCTTGTAGGATGTCTCGTGTTCTTCGTCCACGATCACGAGCCCCAGGTTTTCAAAAGGCAGGAAGAGTGCCGACCTGGCACCTAATATGACGCGGTAGCGCGAACCGGTGTTGTTCCATATTTCCACCTTTTCGGCTTCGTTGTAGCGCGAATGATACACGCCCACCATGTCGCCGAAATATTTTCTCAGGCGCAGGATCATCTGTGCCGAAAGCGCGATTTCGGGCAAAAGGAACAATGCCTGCTTGCCTTGGGCGAGGGTTTCGCGTATGAGGCGGATATAGATTTCCGTCTTGCCGCTGGAGGTGACTCCGTGCAGCAGGCAGACTTCTTTCTTTCGCAGCCCGTCTTGTATCTGTGTCAAGGTCTCTTCCTGTGCGGGCGACAGGCTTACTTGCGCCTGTTCCGTCTCGTGGCCGGAGACGGCCTCCAGCCGGCTTTTGCGTCTGGTGACGATTTCGAGGACGCCTTTCTTCACGAGAGCCTGCAACGTGGCCGGCGTTTGTCCGGATTTGGCCGTCAGCGACGATTTCCTCACCAGTCCGTCTTCGTCCGACCGTGCTTCGGTCATATACGCCATGAGCACTTGCAACTGGGCGTATGCGCGTTTTTCGAGTTTGTCGAAAAGTTCCTGCCGCCTTTGCGGATTTTCCGCGTAGAGGGGCGACCAGCGTACGAAACTTTCGCTTGCCGGCCGGTAGCGTTCCCGGACTTCTTCCTTCACCAATACCACGCCTTGTTCGCGCAAGCCCCGTATCAGGGGAAATACCTTGGCTTGCACGGCCGCCTGCGCCGCCTCTCCTATGCTCAATTCTCCTTTGCTTTGAAGGGCGGAGATGATATCGACCTGCCGTTGGTTCAGACTTGAGATGTCGCCGTCGAAATCCGGGTTCATGACCAGTTTCGTCTCGGTGTCAAGCTTGAATCCCGATGGAAGGGCGGCGGCCATCACTTCGCCCTCCGTGCACAGGTAATATCCGGCCATCCATTTCCAGAAAGCGAATTGTTTGGCGTTGACGATGGGCGATTCGTCCAGCAGGGCGATGACCGGCTTGATTTGATGCCCTTGCGGCCGTTGCCGGTGGATGTTCCGTACCAGGCCGGCGTATGCCTTCCCTTTGCCGAACGGCACGCAGACGCGCGAGCCGACTTGCACCTGCCGTTCCATTTCTTGGGGAACGGAATAGGTGAAATCGCACCGGACGGGCAGTGGCAAGAGTACGTCGACGTAGGTTTCCATCGTTTAGGAAATCCTTTCGATCCTGGCGCCGATCCGGTTGAGCCGCGTGTCGATCTGCTCGTAACCGCGGTCTATTTGTTCGATGTTGTGAATGGTGCTGGTTCCTTCGGCCGACATGGCGGCGATGAGGAGCGAGACGCCGGCACGTATGTCGGGTGATACCATGGAGATGCTTTGCAGCGGAGATTCCCTGTCGAGTCCGATGACCGTGGCCCGGTGCGGGTCGCAAAGGATGATCTTGGCGCCCATGCTGATGAGGTTGTCCACGAAGAAAAGGCGGCTTTCGAACATTTTCTGGTGAATGAGCACGCAGCCTTTGGCCTGGGTGGCCGTTACCAGCGCGATGCTGATCAGGTCGGGCGTGAATCCCGGCCAGGGCGCGTCGGAGATCGTAAGTATGGAACCGTCGCGCGAACTTTCTATCGTGTAATGGTCTTGTGCGGGAACATACAGGTCGTCGCCTTTGAATTCGGTGTATACGCCCAATTTTCCGAAAACCTGCGGAATGAGACCGAGGCTGAGCCTGTCCACGTTGCGAATCGTGATTTCCGAACGGGTCATGGCCGCCATGCCGATGAAACTGCCCACTTCGATCATGTCGGGCAAGAGCGTGTGTTCGGTGCCGTGCAATTCGCCTACGCCCTCTATTTGCAGGAGATTGGAACCCATGCCGTGGATTTGCGCCCCCATGCGGGTCAACATGCGGCAAAGCTGCAGCACGTAGGGTTCGCAGGCGGCGTTGAAAATGACGGTGGTCCCTTTTGCCAGGACGGCAGCCATGATGATGTTGGCCGTTCCCGTGACGGATGCCTCGTCCAAAAGCATGTAGCGTCCCCGCAAGTCCTTCCCTTCCACGTGGAAAGCGTGTTCCTGTTGGTTGTACGAGACGTTCGCGCCCAGGTTCTCGAAACCGGTAAAATGCGTGTCCAGGTTCCGGCGGCCGATCTTGTCGCCGCCCGGCTGGGGTACGATGGTGTGGCCGATACGGGCCAGGAGCGGGCCGGCGGTCATGACCGAACCGCGCAGGCTGCCCGTCTTTCGGCGGAAGTCTTCGGTATGCAGGTAGGTTTCGTCGATGTCCTTGGCTTCGAAGACGAAAGTGTGTTCTTCGGGCCGTTCCGTCTTCACGCCCATGGCTTGCAGCAGTTCGACAAGTTTGAGCACGTCGCGGATAAGGGGAACATTATGGATCGTGACCCTCTCCTTGGTCAGCAGGCAGGCGCAGATTACCTGCAATGCCTCGTTCTTGGCTCCTTGCGGGACAAGGCAACCGCTGATCCGTTTGCCTCCCGTGATGGAAAACGAACTCAAAACGGCCTCCTTCTCTTGAACGCCGACGCGCCGCCGGGAGAGAAACCGCGGTTGTTGTCGCGATTGTTGTTTCCACCGTAGTAACGACGTGTTCCGCTTTCATTGCCGCCGTTGTTGTAGTTGCTCCGGCTGTTATGGTAGGTCCGCCTTCCGGTGTTCTCGTATGCGCTGACGTTGATATACTTGCTTTTGCGTTCCAGGCTGGGCTTGTTGTAGAAAGTGGAATAGACTTCCCCTTTCATCGCGTCGGTATAAGTGAGCTTGCCGTCGGATATGACATGAAGATGCTCGGCTACCAGTTCGTCGCTCAGGATGTCGTCGTTCCAAAGGTAATACGACTTTTTCATCTGCACCGTGATCAGGTTCAGGGCCGCGTTCTTTTCGGGGCCGTCGGGCATTTCGGTGGCCTTGTGGATCATGGCCTCGAGCGTCTTGCCGTAGTATCTGAACTTGATGGGTGTTTGCCGGAACACGAACGGTCTGACGGAGGCCGCCGTCTTGTTGCGTTCGGGAGCGGGATAGGGGTTGTCTATGTCGAGTTTGAAGTCGCTCATGATGATGAGCTGGTCGTAGAGCTTGTGCATGTAGTCGTCCAGTTCGCGTACTTGCGGGTGAAGGACTTCCATGAAGCGGAGTATCGTCTGGGCGGCGCGGTTGCGGGCGGTCTTGCTGGGTATGCCGACGGCGAAGTCCACCATGTCCTGGAGGCCTCGACCGTATTCGGTATAGACCAAGGGTCTTCTTTGGGTATTGTATTTCATAAGATAACGCTTTCCGATTGAGATTCCCGTACGAAAAGGCCGCAAGATCGGCTTGCTTCGGACATAGGGGCTCCAAAGATACTATTTTTTTCGGGAGTTTCCGTTCCGTTTTCCCGTCCGCGCGTCTTTTTCCGATGATTCGTTTCGTATTTGTCTGATGTATTGGTGTTTTTTCTTTTGATGTGCGCGTTTCGCCTCTGTTTTGTTTCAAGGAATATCTTCGGCTTCGTTTCCGGGCGTTCTGCCGGAAACGGCCTGAGCGGGGTGATGCAGGAATTCGTCGATGTGGCGGGCGTCTTTCACATTGAATTCGCCTATCTTGGTGCGGCGCAAGGCTGAAAGGTAGGCTCCGCAGCCCAGGTATTCGCCCAAGTCGCGTGCAATGGCGCGGATATAGGTTCCTTTGCTGCATACGATGCGGAAATCCACTTCGGGAAGCGCGATGCGCGTGATTTCGAATTCGTGGATCGTTACCGGCTTGGCTTCCAGTTTCAGTTCCTTGTCGGCGCGGGCGTATTGGTAGGCGCGCTTGCCCTGCACTTTCACCGCCGAGAAGACCGGCGGCACTTGCAGGATTTCTCCCGTGAAATGTTTCGCCGCCTCCAGAATCTGTACTTCCCTTATATGGGCATGGCCTCCTCCGGGTTCCACCTCGCTTTCCAAGTCGTGGCTTTTGGTCGTGGCACCGATCACGAACGTGCCCGTGTATTCTTTCTCATGGGCTTGGAATTCCTCGATTCTCTTGGTGAACTTTCCCGTGCAGACGATCAAGAGTCCCGTCGCCAAGGGGTCGAGCGTGCCGGCATGGCCGGTCTTCACGCGCCGTCCTGCCAGTTTGTGCGCCCAGTTGCGCACGCGACTCACGACATTGAACGAGGTCCAGTCCAACGGCTTGTCTACGAGGATTACCTGGCCCAGTTCAAGCGGATGTCGTTCGCTTTCCGGAATTTCTGTTTGTTGTTTCTTCATAAAGACGAGTCGGAAATGCGGACAAGGCGGGGACGAAACGGAGCCGTGCCGCGCTTTCGGATGCCCCGGACGAAGAAGCGGTCAAAGCCGTGCGCCTTGACCGCTTCTTGGAGGGATGGGACTATTTTTTGAGTTCGGCCAGTTCCTTTTCCACTTGGGCCAGCCGCTCCACGATGCCGTCCAGGTTCTTGAAATGCACGCAGGAACGGCGGAAAATGGCTGGATCCAACGGGGGGGCGCCGATGAATACGGAATTTTCCTTGCGGATGGAGCCCGGAACACCCGTCTGGGCGGCGAGTTTCACGCCGTTGGCGATCGAGATATGGCCGGCCACGCCCACTTGGCCGCCGAGCATGCAGTTTTCGCCGATCTTGGTGGAGCCGGCCACGCCCGCTTGCGAAGCCATGACCGTGTTCTTCCCCACAACCACGTTGTGGCCTATCTGGATGAGATTGTCGAGCTTCACGCCCTCCTTGATGACCGTCGAGCCCATCGTGGCCTTGTCCACGCAGGTGTTGGCTCCGATTTCCACGTTGTCTTCCAGTATCACGTTGCCGATTTGCGGGATTTTCTCGTAGCTGCCGTTGTTGGGCGCGAAGCCGAACCCGTCGGCCCCGATTACCGCGCCGGCCTGCAACACGCAGTTCCTGCCGATGCGCGAATGGGAATAGATCTTTACGCCCGGATGGAGCGTGCAATTTTCTTTCACGCTCACGCCGCTTCCGATGTAGCATTGCGGATAGATCTTGCAGCCGTCGCCGATTTCGCTTCCGGAGGAAACGACGCAGAACTCGCCTATATAGACGTCTTTGCCTATCTTGGCGTCGGGGGCGATGGAAGCCAGCGGCGAGATGCCCGGCTTGGGCGTGATGTAGTCGTTGTAGAACGCCAGCAGGCGCGCGAACGATTCGTAGGAATTCTCCACGCGGATCAACGCCGCGCTTACCGGGTGTTCGGCCACGAAATCCTTGTTGACGATCACCGCCGTGGCTTTGGTCTGGTAGATGTAGGGCGTGTATTTCGGGTTGGCCAGGAAAGTGAGGCCGCCCTCGTGTCCTTCTTCTATCTTGCAGAGCGTGTGGATAGTGGCATCCGCACGACCGCCTTCAACGGTTCCGCCGATGATTTCGGCGATCTTGGAAAGGGAAAAGCTGAGCATTATTCAATTGATGTTTGGTCGTAAAAGGGCATAGGCCCGTGCAATCCGTGCAAATATACGCAATAAGGTTTGAATGCGTGGAATATGAATTGTATATTCGGCCTCTAAGACGTAACTTTGTTTCCATATTATGTCGATACAAACGGTAACACTGTTGAGTGATTGGGGCATTGCCGACCATTACGCCGCCGTGGTGAGGGGCAAGTTGCTTTCTTTCATGCCCGGGGCGAACGTGGTGGATATTTCCCACATGGTACCCCGCAACGACATTTACGCCGCCGCCTACATGGCTTTCGACACCTATCCCTATTTTCCCGAGGGTAGCATCCATATCATCGGCGTGGACGACATCGCTTCACCCCAGGCTCCGCATCTGGTGGTGCGGTTCGACAACCATTTCTTCATCGGGGCCGACAACGGCTTTTTTTCTGTCCTGCAAGCCATAACGGGTCGTAATGCGCAGGAAATATATGAAATAGAACGGGTCTACCAGGAGTCTGACGTGTTCACGTTCCCGGCCAGGGACCTGTTTCCGAAAGTGGCCGCCCTTTTGGCCGCCGGCACGCCGTTTTCCGAGATCGGTCCTGCCGTGCAACTGAGGTTCAAGATGCTCGACGGCGGCATCTTCCTGCAACGGGTCGCGGAAAAGGATCGCGAGGGCAACGTCATCGGCCTGAGGCTGTCGGGGCGGGTGCTCCATGTGGACGGTTTCGGCAACATCGTCACCAACGTTACCAAGACCCAGTTCGACGCTTGCCTCAAAGCCTATCCGTTTGCCGAACTGAGCGTAGGCTGGAAAGTATTGGACGGTTCCTTCGCCAAGGCCTACATGGATGTGCCGGAGGCCGACCAGGCTTTCATCTTCCTGGAAAACGGGTTTCTGGAAATCTCGGTGAATCGCGACAATATGGCCAAGTTGCGCGGGTTGAACAAGAATGCGAAGGTGAACCTGCGCTTCGGGCAGAAAAACAAGAAATAAGGAATCATGCGTTCGTTGCTGGACAAGGAAATACGATTGTTCTTTTCGGGGCCGTTGGCCTATCTGGTGCTGGCCGTCTTTTTTACGGCGAACGCGCTGATGTTGTTCGTGCTTCCCACCTCGTTCAATATCTTCGATTCGGGCTACGCCTCCTTGGACGCGTTCTTTTCATGGGCGCCGCTCGTGTTCCTGTTCCTGGTTCCGGCCTTGTGCATGCGCGGATTTTCGGAAGAGAAGAAAAGCGGAACGATGGAAATGCTCCTTGTCCGACCTCTTTCGTCCCTGCAGGTCGTGACGGCCAAGTTCGGCGCGGGTTTCCTGTTGCTGGCCGTTTGCCTCATACCTTCTTTCTTGTACCTGCATGTCGTTTCGGCCTTGGCTTCCCCGCAGGGCAACTTCGATTTGGGCGCGTTCTGGGGGGCTTTCACGGGCTTGCTGCTTTTGGGTGCTTGTTTCGTGGCGGTGAGCGTCTACATGTCGTCGCTTACCCAGAACCAGGTGGTGGCGTTCGTGCTTTCGGTGGCCGCATGCACGGTGCTTTACACGGGCTTCGACTTGTTCGCCGCCCTGATTCCCGAAGGCGGTTTGAGCCTCTTCGTCGCCAAACTGGGCATCAGCCGGCATTATGCGTCGTTGAGCCGGGGCGTGTTCGACTTCCGCGACTTGGCCTATTACCTGAACGTCATCGTGCTTTTTTCCGGTCTGACGGTATTCGGGCTGGACAAGCGCCGGCGGATTTTCCGGAGCCGGTATGTATTGGCTGCCTTTTCGTTGATCGTGCTGGATGTGCTGGCTGCCTTGCTGCCTTTCCGCCTGGATTTGACCGCCGACAAGCGATATACGCTCATGCCCGTCACCAAGCGCATCCTGCAACAAGACGAGACGCCGGTGTACGTGAAAGTGTACTTGACGGGCGACTTGCCGGCAGGTTTCAAGCGGTTGGAACGTTCGGTGCGCGAGACCTTGGACGAATTCCGGCTTTACCGCCCTTCCATCCGTTATTCTTTTTCCGACATCCATGCCATGGAAAACCAGCAGGCGCGGGAAGCCTTGATGCAGGAATTGGCGCAAAAAGGCATACGCCCCACGCAGTTGGAGGTCAAGACCAAGGAAGGGCTCACGCGTCGGTTGATTTTTCCGGCGGCCGAATTGCGCGCGGGAGGGAGATCGGTTTCGGTGGGCTTGTTGAGCGAGCAACTGGGGCGCGGCGCGGAAGAAACGCTCAACAACTCGATCGAGAACCTGGAATTGCAATTGGTCAACGCCATACGCGCCTTGTCGGAAAAAGAACCGTCCCGCGTGGTTTTTCTTGACGGCAACGGGGAGCTCACTTACAGTCAGACGCTTTCGTTCGGAAACGCGCTCAGTTCGTTCTATCGTGTCACGCGTGCCGGCTTGACGCCCGAACCCGCCGCTCTCCTGCAAAAGGACAGCAACGGCACATGGCATCCCCGTTACGACGTGGTGGTCGTGGCCCGTCCGGAAAAGGCGTTCACCGAACCGCAAAAGGCGGTTCTCGACCAGTACCTGATGCGTGGCGGCCGCTTGCTCTGGCTCATGGACGCGGGCGACGGTTCGCTCGATTCGCTCAAAGGCCGGGCCCTCTACGATGCCATGCCTTACCATCTGAACCTGGACGACATGTTTTTCCGTTACGGGTTCAGGATACGTCCCGAGATGCTTCTGGATCGCAATGCGGCGCCTTCTCCCGTGGTCACCGGGTTCATGGGCGAACAACCGATCATAGAGTTCCTGCCCAACTATTATTGTCCCGTGGTGGAACCTGAACCTTCGCGGATGGGAGAGGCGGCCTGTCTGGCCAAAGGCACGGGAAGCGTACGCCTGGAAGTGGCGGCAGGCATCGACACGATCGAGAACGGCCTGAAAAAGACACCGTTGTTGCAGACTTCCGCGTATTCGTTCAAGGTGCGGCTGCCCCATGCCATGTCGGCCGACCTGATGCGTGAGGCGCCCGACCTGCGACGTTTCGACCAAGGGAGGCAAACGGTGGCGTTGCTTCTGGAAGGCAGGTTCCCGACGGCCTATCCCTTGGTGAAACCCGGACTGGAAAAGGCCGAGGGCTTTTCGTTTGTCAAGGAAAGCGAACCTTCCGCCATGATCGTGGCGGGTGACGGCGACATGGCCCGGAACGACTTCTTGCCCGACGGGCAGGCGCTGCCGCTCGGATTCGACCGATATGCGAGACGGATGTACGCCAACGGCGATTTCCTCGTGAACGCCGTGCACTACCTTGCCGGCCGTCAGGAATGGATAGACCTCAAGCCGCGTCAGGTCAGGCTGCGGCTTTTGGACAAGGCGGCCTTGGAGAAGCATCGGAAGAAATATACGGTGCTCGCTTTCGTCCTGCCTCTGGGGGCGGTCTTTTTATTCGGTGTATCGTTCCTGGCGTTCAGGAGAAAAAGGTACGTCGCATGAGAGGTCTGGAAAAAGGCGGGAGGATGCGTGCGGTCCTGTGGGCGGCCGTCGTTGCCGTGACGGGGGTCGTCATCGTGTTCCTGGCGGTCAGGCGGCTTTCGGGCAAACTGGAAGAAGTGCGGATTCCGTCGGAAACGTTGCAAGGCGTGGATGCGATCTTATGGCGATTTTCCGACACTTGTTTCCTGCAATTGGAAAGAGGGCAGGACGGGCGTTGGCGCGGGATGGCGGGACGGTCCGTATTTGAGCCGGATGCGGCGCGGATAGACGATTTCCTGTCGGTCTTCAACGAGTGGGAAATCGCGATCGTACCTGCCGACAGCCAGCAAAAGGCATGGAAGGAGGCTATCGACGGGCATGGCGGGGAGATTCTTCTGAAGGCGGGGAGGCGCCACGTTTTCAGGGCGTCTTTCGTGGACGAGAGCGGATGTTTCGTCATAAGACGTTCGCCACGCCGGGTTTATGCCATGACGGTGCCGTACAGGCCGGATTCCTGGCACGATTTCTTTGAACCTGATCCCGGACTTTGGCGGAACCGCCTTCTTTTCGATTTCGATTATACGGGATTGGCTTCCGTGAGCGTGCTTCGGCCCGGAACGGAAGGTTCCTATCGCTTGAGGCGGCAAGGCGATACCTACTTGCTGGCTTCTTCGGCGGGCGTGGATACGATAGCCGTCGGCCGGGCGCAGGCCTATCTTTCTTCTTTCGGGCGCGTTTATTTCGATTCGCGGGACGGCCAGGAGGAGGCGGGAGACTTCTTGTGCGCGTTGGAAATCTGTCCGGGCCGGGGCGATTGCGTCTCGTTCAAGGTCTTTGAAAAGAAAACGGCGGAAGGGACCGACATCTTCAAGGCATTGGTGGAAAGGAGGCATGGCGGCGGCACGGACACGGTGGAGCTTCCTTATGTGGTTTTAGACAAGTTAGTTAAGGAAGCCGGGTGGTTCAAAGGGCGTTGAGGGGCTGTTTTTCAAGGTAAAAAAGCGTATATTTGCGCTCGCGTAAAGCCTGCGTTCGTCCGGTCGGGCGCAATGCGGTAAAAAATCAACAATATGAGATTTATTGTCAACAGCCAGCTGCTTTTGGAGAATCTTCAGAGCGTAAGCGGACTTTTGGTGGAAAACAAGGCGTTGCCTATCTTGGAAAAATGCCTTTTCCGCATTAACGGAAACACCCTCACGTTGGTGGCTTCCGATTCGGAATCGATTGCGGTAGTGGACATTGCCTTGGAAGAAGTTTCCGGCGAGGGTTCGGTGGCCGTTCCTGCGCGTTCGTTGATCGACACGCTCAAGACCATGCCCAACATTCCTTTGATATTCAATGTGGACGAAGCCACTTCCGGCATAGAGATCTCGGGAGGCACGGGGCAGTACAAGCTTACCGGCGAACCGGCCGACACCTATCCCGAAATCCCTCAGATGGGCGAGGGCAATACGTTGGCGGGCATCTCGTCCGACATCCTGGTCCGCGCCATCTCCCGGACCGTCTTCGCCACGGGCAACGACCAGTTGCGCGCCACCATGTGCGGCGTGCTGTTCGAGATGAAGCCGGACGGAATGACCTTCGTGGCTACCGACGCCCACAAGCTCGTGCGCTATCGTCGTACCGACCTGCATGCGGCCGCTGAAACCTCTTTCGTGGTGCCCAAGAAGGCGTTGATGCTTCTCAAGAGCATCCTTTCCATGCATAAGGAGCCTGTTCAGGTGAACATGGAAGCCAACGAGAAGAATGTATTCTTCCGTTTCGGGAACGTGCGTATCAGCTGCCGTCTGGTAGACGGCCGTTATCCCAATTACCAGGCGGTCATCCCTACCGAAAACCCCAACAAGCTCACGGTATCGCGCTTGCCTTTCCTCACTTGCGTGAAACGTATCTGCATCTTTGCCAGCAAGGCCATGCCGCAGGCGCGTTTGAGCATGAGCGGGAGCGGCGAGGTGCTCGTTTCGGCCGAAGACGTGGAGAATTCGAACGCCGCCAAGGAAAGGATCGCCTGCCAGTACGAGGGGGATCCCATGGAGATAGGCTTCAACGCCCGTTATTTCCTGGAAATGCTTTCCAACCTGGAATCGGACGACGTGTGCCTGCAGATGTCGATGCCCAACCGGGCGGGCCTGATCGTGCCGGTAGGGGAAGGGGACGCCGACGAGGACATCCTCATGCTGGTCATGCCCGTGATGCTGTAATTTGAAATAAAACCTTAAAACTATATACACATGGCGAAATTCAGAGGTGCTATCGTGGTGGACAAGGAAAAATGCAAGGGCTGCGGGCTTTGCATGTCGATTTGCCCTACCAAGACGATAGGTATGTCGAAAGAAGTTAACGGCAAGGGCTACAACTTTGCCATCATGGTCAACGAGGAATGCTGCATCGGTTGCGCTTCCTGCGGCCGTATGTGCCCCGACGGCGTGATTACCGTTTACAGGGCGAAAGAAGACTAAAACGGAAAATTAATCTTAAAAAAGACAACAAATGGAAGATTTGCGGTTAATGAAAGGAAACGAGGCTTTCGCCGAAGCCGCCATTCGCGCCGGGTGCGACGGTTACTTCGGTTATCCCATTACGCCCCAGTCGGAAGTAATGGAATACCTCATGAAGGAAAGGCCCGAAAACAGGACCGGAATGGTGGTCTTGCAGGCCGAAAGTGAAGTTTCGTCCATCAATATGGTGTATGCGGGCGCGGGTTGCGGCAAGCGCGTGCTGACCTCCACCTCCAGCCCCGGATATAGTCTGATGCAGGAAGGCATGTCGTATATCGCGGCGGCCGAACTTCCTTGCCTCGTGTTGAACGTGGTGCGCGGCGGTCCGGGACTTGGAACGATCCAGCCTTCGCAAAGCGACTATTTCCAGGCCACCAAGGGCGGCGGACACGGCGATTACCGCCTGATCGTCCTTGCTCCTTCGTCGGTGCAGGAAATGTCCGACTTCGTGTCGTTGTCTTTCGACCTGGCGTTCAAGTATCGTAATCCCGTGTTGATGCTTGCCGACGGTGTGATCGGCCAGACGATGGAAAAGGTGGTGTTGCAACCGCAACGTCCCCGTTTCACCGAAGAGGAAATCCGCAAGAACACGCCTTGGGCCACGGTGGGCAAGAGCATCGACCGCGAGCACAACATCATTACCTCCTTGGACTTGCAGGCAGCAAGCCAGGAAAAGCACGTATTGCACTTGCAAGAGAAATACCGCCAGATCGAAGCCAACGAAGCCCGTTGCGAGATGATCAAGTGCGAGGATGCCGACTACGTCCTGGTGGCCTACGGGTCTTCGGCGCGTATCAGCCAGAAGGCGGTCGACCTGCTTCGTGCCAAGGGTGTGAAGGTGGGTCTTTTGCGCCCCATCACCTTGTGGCCTTTCCCCACGAAGGAAGTGAAGGAACTCGCCACGCGCGTCAAGGGTTTCATGTCAGTGGAAATGAGCCTCGGACAGATGGTGGAAGACGTGAAGTTGGCCGTGGAAGGCAAAGTAAAAGTGGAATTTTTCGGACGTTGCGGCGGTATCGTTCCTGCGCCCGAAGAAGTTGTCCACGCGGTAGAAACCAAATTATTATAGGAGGAAGTAGGTATGTCGTCAAATATATGCACCCCCGAAAACTTAGTTTACAAGAAGACCTCGCTGCTTACCGACAAGGTGATGCACTATTGCCCCGGTTGCGGTCACGGTACCATTCATCGCGCCCTGATGGAAGTGGTGGATGAAATGGGCCTGCAGGACAAGACCGTGGGCGTGGCCCCGGTAGGATGTTCGGTTCTCGCCTACGATTACATGAACATCGACATGCAGGAGGCCGCTCATGGTCGCGCGCCGGCGATTGCCACGGCCATCAAGCGTCTCATGCCTGAAAAGTTCGTGTTCACCTATCAAGGCGACGGCGACTTGGCCGCCATCGGTACGGCCGAGACGATTCATTGCTGCAACCGTGGAGAAAACATCCTCATGGTGTTCGTGAACAACGCCATTTACGGTATGACCGGCGGCCAGATGGCTCCCACCACGTTGGAAGGCATGAAAACCGCCACTTCGCCTTATGGCCGTGACGTGGAGAAGGTGGGTTGGCCTTTGCGTATCACCGAGATGGTATCCCAGCTCAACGGCGTCTGGAGCGCATCCCGTCATACGGTCCATACCCCGGGTGCCGTCGTGAAATTGAAGAAGGCCCTCAGGAAGGGTATCGAAGATTCCATGGCCGGCAAGGGAACCTGCTTTGTTGAAGTGTGCTCTTCTTGCA
This sequence comes from uncultured Bacteroidales bacterium, assembly GCA_910578275.1. Taxonomy (GTDB): domain Bacteria; phylum Bacteroidota; class Bacteroidia; order Bacteroidales; family P3; genus Pullibacteroides. Next base: position 70,391 of record CAJTPR010000007.1, read on the forward strand.
ATTCCGGTTGGAAGATGACCCCCGTGGAAGCCAACAAGTGGATGGAGGAACACGTGCTTGAATACTTCGTGCCCGGAGACATCAAGGTTGACGGGAAACTGGTCAGATAAGAATCACGAATAATTAAAAACACACAGCAATGACAGAAGAAATCATTATAGCGGGGTTCGGCGGGCAAGGCGTCTTGTCGATGGGCAAGATTCTGGCTTATTCCGGTGTCATGGAAAACAAGGAAGTAAGCTGGATGCCTTCCTACGGACCTGAAATGCGTGGCGGTACAGCCAACGTTACGGTCATTATCAGCGATGAGCGTATTTCCTCGCCCGTAATCACCAAGTACGATACCGCCATTATCCTCAACCAGCAGTCGCTCGACAAGTTCGAAAGCACCGTCCAGCCGGGCGGTACCTTGATTTACGACCCTAACGGCATCACGCACAAGCCTACCCGTAAGGATATAAACATCTACACGATCGAGGCCAACGATGCCGCCAACAAGATGGGCATGAACAAGGTATTCAACATGATTGTCTTGGGCGGATTCTTGAAGATCAAGCCGTTGGTTCAGCCCGAATACATCCACAAAGGTCTTGAGAAGTCGCTTCCGGCGCGTCATCACAACATGATTCCCGAAAACGAAAAGGCCATCGAGTTGGGTCGTACGTTGATCAAGCAGGAACATAAGGCCGAATAGGTGTTTTGTTGATATTTCCGGCTTTGCCGGAAGTGGCGGGCGCCGCCGGACATTGTCCGGCGGCGCTTTTGTTTGGGGTGCCATTCCGTCTTTTCCGGGCTGGACGACGCGGGACGTCCGTTCGCTACCGCTTCTTTCGGGCCTGGTTATCTTTGCTTTTCCGCCTTGACGTGCCGCGCCTCGCTTTCATGTTTCCCTGCCACCTGTCCGGATTGCTGGAAATTACGGCCTTGGCGGTTTCGTGTCCCGGGAAGATATGTCGTGATGGCGAAAGGCGCGCGAGGTGGTCGATGCCGCCGTCCGGGAAAGACAAGGAAGATATGTCCGGCAGGATTTTCGGAAAAAGAGTTCGTGGAAGTTTCCGGAGCCTGCCCGTCGGTCGCGGCGACACGGGGATTGATTCTTTTCTTCGAATCCGTTGTTATTTTTCATATTTCATGTAAATAATAAATCAAGATCCATTTAATTTGCAAATAAGATTTGGTTTATTTCCGGTTTGTTTTTCTGGTTTTGTTTTACTATAATTGTAGTCCCGTAACGTTGGTTACGGGATAAATCCACGGAATGAAAACCCAAACGATAACTGCGCCGGAAACAGAAGAAAAAAATCGTCGGAAATTTCGACGGCCAACCAAAACCGAATTCACCCGGAAGCGTGAAAAAAAAACAAACAAATCAAACAAAATCTACTTTCATGAAAAAGTTATCATTGCTTGCCGTAGTTTTCCTTATGTGTGTTTGTGCCCATGCCCAGAAGACACATACGCTTTTGTCGCGTGTATTGGAAGACTATGATGAGAATTACTATTTTTACAATGACAAAGGCCTTGTCGATTCTTCATGGCACCATCAATTCTTCGACCAATGGTATACCGTTTATCAGCTCAACAAATACGATGACAAGGGGAACAACGTACGTACGGACGTATGGCAATTGATCGACCGCGAATGGAAGAATGTCAACTATGTCGAATACGAGTATGACGATCAAGGTCGTGTGATAGTCCGTTCCAATTTCAATGCTTTCAGTGGTGAATGGGCGCAAGGTGGAAGATTGGAATACGTATACAACGAGAAGGGACAACTGGATTCGGTGAAGACTTTCTTGAAAATGATGGATTTCGTGTTGTATTCGAACGAGGTATATATTTATAACAGCAAGGATCAGCTTGTCGCCAGGGAGATGGTTGCCAACCAGAATCTGTTCGGCGGAGAGCCGAACTTCGCTCCTGTGAGCAAGAGCACTTTCGAATACGATGCGCAAGGCCGCTTGACCAAGAAGCAGAACTATAACTACGATGCCAGTACCGGAGAAGAGCAGCAGGGCGGTCATACGATTTATACTTGGGATGAAAACGGCAACGTGACGGACGTGAGCAATTATCTCGGAGGAAAGAATCCCGTGTCGCGCAACGTATACCGTTATGACACCAAGGTCTTGGCCGAGAAAACGAATTTCCCCCTGCAGTTCGAGGATTGGGAAAACGAATGGGTCCAGGTTATCAAGATGTCTTCCAACATCATCGTTGAAATGGACGAGTGGCTGGTTCCCGTCCAAGTCGACACGTTGACGTACGCGGGTACCTGGTTTTGGACTTATGAAGGCGGAAACGTAGGAAACCGTCTTGCCGAAGAGGTTTCGTCCTTGCGTTGGACGTTGAACGAAGGCATATTGAAAATCGATGGCGTGGAAGAAGGAAGCTTGGTTCAGGTTTTCAATGCGGGAGGTCATATCTTGCGTCAGGAAAGGTACACGGAATCGGGAATCAACCTGGGTATCTTGCCCGCCGGAATCTATATGGCCAGGATTGACGGCCGTGCCACGGTGAAATTCATTTATTCGAGATAAACGTTTCGGGTTTTCATACTGCCTGTTCATTGCAGGCAAGGCGCAACGTGAAGGGCGAGCCTTATGGCTCCCCCTTCACGTTTTTCGGCGGGCGGACATCGGGAGCGAGGTTTTTCCGTTTGCTGTGATTTCCGGCGCCCTTGGGGCGTAACGTTTTTGGTGCTACATTTGCGCGTTCTTAAAAAAATGTATCGATATGCAGGTGATTACGAATATCAAGGGCCTGGTGCAGGTGCTGCCTTCAAGCACGCGCAGGGTGAAAGGAAAAGACATGCAGCGGTTGAAAGTCTTGAAAAACGCCTTTCTCTTGTTCGACAAAGGCGTGATCTTGGATTACGGCAGCATGAGGAAATGGACGGAGATGGCCGCCGCGTATCCCCGTATCAAGGAAACCGACGCGAGCGGGCGGTTCGTCTTCCCGACTTTTTGCGATTCGCATACGCATATCGTTTATGCCGGCAGCCGCGAGATCGAATATAACGACAAGATACGCGGCCTCAGTTATGAGGAAATCGCCAAGCGGGGCGGAGGCATCCTCAATTCGTGCGACCGCTTGCGCAAGGCCTCCGAGAACGAACTTTACGATGCTGCCTGGCAACGTTTGCAGGAAATGTGCGCCTATGGTACGGGCGCGGCCGAAATCAAGAGCGGATACGGCCTGGATCTGAAGAGCGAGTTGAAGATGTTGCGCGTCATCGCCCGCCTCAAGGCCTCCTCGCCGCTCACTATCCGTGCCAATTTCCTGGGCGCGCATGCCGTTCCCCGCGAATACGTCGGGCGTCAGACCGCCTACGTGGATCTGATCGTGAAGGAGATGATTCCGGCCGTGGCCAAGGAAAAGTTGGCCGATTTCGTGGATGTTTTCTGCGACAAGGGCTTCTTTACCGTGAAGGATACCGGACGTATCCTGGATGCCGCCGCCAAATACGGGCTCCGGCCCAAGATCCACGCCAACGAGCTGGCGCTTTCGGGCGGTATCCAGGTCGGTGTGAAATACGGCGCGCTTTCGGTGGATCATCTGGAATACGTGGGGCCGGCGGAAATCAAGGTGCTCAAAGGCAGCGATACCATGCCGACCGTCTTGCCGGGCGCGGCCTTCTTCCTGGGCATGCCTTTGAGTCCGGTACGCGAGATGATGGATGCCGGATTGCCGGTGGCCTTGGCTTCCGACTATAACCCTGGTTCTTCACCTTCGGGGAACATGCAGTTTGTCATGTCTTTGGGTTGTATCCGCTATAAGATGTATCCCGAGGAGGCGGTGCATGCCACCACCATCAATACCGCCGCGGCCATGGGCGTGAGCGACATGTTGGGTGCCATTTCCAAGGGCAGGAAGGCGAATTTCTTCATCACCAAGGAAATCCCCACCTACGAATATATGCCCTATTCGTTTGGCGGCAACAAGGTGGAAAAGGTATTCCTCGGAGGAAAGGCCATATAGGCGGACATGGACGCGCTGTTGCGGTTTGTCAGGAACTGGGCGTTGCTGTTGGCCTTGCTTGTCGGCGGAATAGGATACAAGGTATTCATTCCCTATGCCGGCAAGACGGTCTACCTGATTTTCGTGATGCTTTTGTTCACTTTCTGCCGTATCGACCCTTCGCGTTTCCGTTTCAGGAAAGTGCATGCCTTTTTCCTGGCCTTTCAGTTGGCCGGGGCGATGGGTTCCTACTATCTCTTTCGTTTCCTGGGCTGGGACAATCTGGCCGAAAGTGCCATGATGTGCCTGCTTGCCCCCACGGCGGCGGCATCGGCGGTGGTCACGTTGAAACTGGGCGGGGACGGGGCTTCCAATACGACGTACGTCTTGCTTTCAAGCCTTCTGGTATCGCTCGTCGCTCCCTTGTGGTTTCCGTTCATTCACGAACAGTCTTCGCAACTGCCTTTCTGGACGGCATGTTGGCATATCCTCCGGCGCGTGCTGCCTGTCATGGCGGGGCCGTTCCTGTCGGCCATGCTGCTTGAACGCTTGTGGCCGAAAGTCCACGATGCTTTTGCCCGTTGGCACGAGGTGTCGTTTTACTTGTGGGCGAGTTGCCTGGTATTCGCCTCGGCGCAGATGGTGCAGGCAGTCGTCGCCAGCCATACGGGGCGGGGCGACTTGTCGATATTGGCCTTGTTGTCGTTGGTCTTGTGCCTGTCGCAGTTTTTTCTCGGCAAGCGGTGGGGGGCAAGGTTTGGCGGAGACAGTGTCGCCGGAGGACAGAGCCTGGGGCAGAAAAACATGATCCTGGCCATCTGGATAGCCGACATGTTCCTTGTGCCCGCGCACGGAGGAACGCCTTTGGCCATCGTGGCCTTAGGTACTTATATCATCTGGCAGAATATCATCAACAGTTGGCAGTTGTGGCGCAAGCGCAGGCAAGAAGCCGCTTAACAGGCGTGCAGGAGCCGGAAGCAAAGTTCGTCGATGAAGGCTTCGTGGGAAAGGTTTCCTCCGAAGCCTTTTGATTTCAGGTCGTAGGTCTTGACCACCTGCAAGATGACGGCGGTTTCGCGGTAGGAATAGCGGCTGGCGGCGGTTTCGTACTGTCCTATGAAATAGGGTGCCACGCCGATGGTCGCGGCCCATTCGTTGCGCGGCGTCCCGCGTCCGCGCAAGGCGTGGACTTGCATAATCCTGGCGTAAAGCCGGTAGACGACGCCCATGAGCGGCGGCAGTGGAAATTCCTTGGGATTTTTCCGGATATGGTTGCAAATCTTGCGGCAGGCCGTCGCATCGCGCATGGCCAGCGCCTTTTCCAATGCGAAGTTGTTATATTCCTTGTTGATACCCACGTATTTTTCCACGTCGTCTTCGCTCACTGTCGCGCCTTGGGGCAGGTTCACGAACAACTTGCCCAGTTCGTTGGCCACCATGCTCAGGTTGCCGCCCAAGGTCTCGCTCATCAATGCCAAGGCTTGCGGTTCGACGGAATACCCGTTTTCTTTCAGGTAGTTTTCCATCCAAGGCATGTAGTCCTTGTCTTTCAGCGGTGCCGATTCAAAACAGGAGCCCGCCTTGTCGAACAACTTGAATACCGATTTGCGCTTGTCTATTTTCTTGTGCTTGTGGCAGAATACCAGGACCGTGCTTTGGACAGGGTTTTGCAGGTAGTTTTCCACCGCGTCCCATCGGTCGATGGCCTGCGCCTCCTTTACCATGACCAATTGGAAAGGCGACATGACGGGAAACCGCTTGCAGTTGGCGATCACGCCCTGCAGGCCGGGTTCCTTTCCTTTCAGGTCTTGTCCGAAATAGACGCTGAAGTCGAACTCTTTCTGCATTTCGTCCAGCAGTTCGCTTTCGATGATTTTTTCAAGACGGTCGATATAAAAATCTTCCTCGCCCCACAGGAGATAGACGGGGGCGGGCTTGTGCGAGCGGATTTGCTTTACTATGTCGTCGTATTTGAGGCTGGGCATTCCGATAACCGTTTTCAATCCAAGGAAGGCACCATGCCGATACCTTGGCGTATGATTTCCATGTGCTCGCCCGTGCAGTCCAGCACGGTGGAGTATTGTACCTTGCCGATGCCGCCGTCGATGACCAGGTCCACCTGCTTTTCGAATTTCCCATGTATGGACTCGGGGTCGGTAAGATATTCGGTCTGGTCGTCTGGGCAGTCGATGGAGGTGTTGAGCAAAGGTTCGCCCAAGGCTTCCACGATTTGCCGGACGATGACATGGTCGGGAATACGGATGCCGATGGTCTTCTTCTTGCCTTGAAAGAGTTTGGGAACTTCGTTGTTGGCTTCCAGCAAGAAAGTGAACGGGCCGGGCGTATGCGCCTTGATGAAGCGGAAAACGGAGTTGGAAATGGGGCGGCAGTAATGTGAAAGATGACTCAGGTCGTGGCAAAGAAGCGTGTAGTTGAGGTCTTCCTTGCGGCGATATTTGATTTGGGCGAGGCGATTGAGGCTGCGGATATTGGAAAGCCCCACGCCCATGCCGTAGATGGTGTCGGTGGGATAGATGATGATGCCGCCGTGCCGCAGGCATTGCACGATGTGGTCTATCTGCTTGCTGTGTATTTCCTGGTTTCTGGCTTTCAGTATCATTTCGGTTCATTCCACGGCAAGACCCGCAATCCCGTGTCTTGGCGGCTTGAGGAACGGGTAAAAAAAAGGGTAAGCTCCTTACATCGCACCGCTACGACCTTCGTACCCTTGCTGCCTTCCGGCCCTGGGGGAGTAGAAAGGAGCTGGTCGTGTAAGACTTACCCGGAGGCAAAGATACGTCTTTTGCGGGAAAATGTAAAGTGAGGGCGGAAACTATCTTTGCCTATACATACGCGTGCATCCCGCCTAACAGGAAATTCACGCCGAAGTAGGTGATTATCACGCAAAGGAAAGCCGCTATGGCGAACGCATGGAAAAAGGCGGGACGTCCGAAACGGGGCAACGACCGGGCATGCAGGGCGAATGAATAGACAAGGAGCGTGATCAGCGCCCATGTCTCCTTGGGATCCCAGCCCCAGTAACGTCCCCATGAGACGTTGGCCCAGACCGCGCCCACGAAGATTCCTGCCGCGAGCGTGAAGACGGCAGGGTAGAGCATGAGCCTTCCCGCCACCGCCAGGCGAAGGGAAGCGGCCTTGTGCTTGCGGTTCAACGATAAGCCCGCCGCCCCGTTGAGCATCATGAACGCAAAGAGCGTGTAGGAAATCATCATCAGCATCACGTGTACGGAAAGCAGGGGCGAGGCCAGCACGGGCATCAGCGGCGTGATTTGCGGATTGGACGCGCCCATCGTCGAGACCATCATCGCCAATCCTGCCGTCAGGAATCCGAAAGGCGGTACGAAATCCCATCTTTTTTTTGAAAAAAGCGTGACGAGCAACGAAAACCAGGCAATCATCTGCATCGTCTCGTAACCGTTTGCCATCGGCCAATGGCCCGACACCCAGGCCCGTACTCCCAGCATCACCGACAAATATGCCGCACCTGCGCATGCTGCCGTCAAAAGTCCGATCCGGAGGATGCGGCTTGGGGGACGTTGCCTGGCCACGCGGCGGCAATAGGAGAAGAAGGCGACCAAGCCCGTCGTCAGGAAGAAAACGGCCACGGGCAGCGGACGGTTGGCGCGGTTGTAGAACTTTTCGGCGGCGAAACGCGCCCGGGAAGGCAATGCCTCTCCCGCCTGCCTTTGTTGCCAAAGGCCGATTTTCCGTATCACGGATACGGCTTCATCGTATTCTTGCCGATGTGCCAGTTCGTCGAGGTAGTCTATCGAGAGCCGGATAAAGACGGCCGTGTCCGCACCCACGCAGGCGGGCAGTCTTTCGGTGGGGGCGGCCCAACGGATCTCTTTCCTTTCCTCGTCGAAATAAGGGAATATCCGTAACATGTCTTGCGAGCCGATCATTCTTGCCAGCGCCAGACGTTCCCGGGAACGCGGATCGGTCTTTTCCCCACGCATCATCGGTTCCTCGATCCATGCATCGTGGAAAAACAGCCAGCCGCTGAGGAACTGGTTGGCATCGTAGCCTTTATAATGGTCTTTCTTCGTGAGTTTGAGGCAGAAATCGTGCGCCAGCGTGGCCAAGGGGCAGATGCGCCCGTTGTAATAGACGTGCAGGTTTCCCAGTTCGTCGGCCACGTTTCGAGGCAGGGCGGGCGGAACTTGGGTGCGGGCGGAACCTGTGGCGACGGTCAGCAAGAGGGCGCAGCAGCAAAGGCCTTTTTTCAGGGCGGGGTGGTCCAGCAGGGCGCGGAACCCGCTTTCCTTGTCGAAGAAAAACGCCAGCATCGACAACAGCAGCAGTCCGTAGCCCGCATAGGTAAGCCCGATGCCCCAAGGGTCATGGCTCACCGCCAAGGTGGAGCCGTGCAGGTCGGCGTCGTAGGAGGCCTGATAGAAGCGGTAGCCCTTGAACCGCAAGATACGGTTCATCGAGATTCCGGCTTGCAGGCTGTCGGAATCCGTAAAGACGCTTACCTGGCTCACGTAGTCCATTGGCGACTGGGTACCGGGATAGTTCTTCACGCTGAATGCGTCCAGGCGCAGCCTGAACGGCAGGGTTTCGGCATGACCTTCGCGGTTCTCGAAAAAAACGGCGGAATCGCCTATGCGCAGATGCAGGAAACCTTGCTTGCCGGAAAGCCATGTCAGGGCCGCTCCGCCCAGGATCAACAGGAACGACAGGTGCAGGGCGGATACCACGGGCCGGCGGAACACTTTCCTCCGCCACAGGAATATCGCCCATGTCATGGCGGAAACCGCCCATAGGAGCGCGAACCACCATGCGCCGTAAATGTTTTGTCTCACCGGCGTCGGGCCTTGGAACTTTTCGAGCACGGTGGCGCAGGTCATCACGGCGCACAAGAGCGCCAATAGCCCGAAAGATGCGTATTTGAGCGGTTTCATGTTCGGATGTCTTTGCAAGTGAAAGCCGTACGGGCGGGCCTTGACGCGTCCGTACGGCTTGAAGGACTAAAAGTAAGCAAAATTCAAATGGATTCGATGAATCTTACCATCGCCTCCCGGTCGCTCTTGCTCAGTTTGCGGAATGCCTCCACGCTGTGCCGGGCGTCGCTTTGAGCGTCGCCGTGCCACATGACGGCCTCGATCACGTTGCGGGCACGGCAGTCGTGCAGGCGGTCGGCTTCGGACGATCCGGTACATTTCTGGTGCAAGCCGCGTCCCCAAAGCGGGGTGGTGCGGCACCAGCCGGTTCGGATGTCGTTCTTCATGTTGAGCTTGTGTTGGACCAGGTCGCTGTAAGGCCATATCTTTTGGTGCGGATAGCGCGGCAGTTCGTCGCCTTTGACGAAAAATCCGCTCGGATCGGAATAATGGTCGTCGCCCGTGGTCCAGGAGGGACGATGACAGTAAGCGCAACCGATCTGCGTGAACAGTTCCTTGCCGCGTCGCACGTCCTTGTCGTCCAGGTCGCGGGCGGCCGGCACGGCCAGCCCGCGGTGCCAGACCATCAGGTCGGTGAAGTAGGCGTCGCTTATTTCCACGGGCAAGTCGGTGGCGGTGAGGTAGTCGTAGATGTCGGCCTGTACGCCCGCCTCGGTCTTCCTTTCGGGAAAATAATCGTAGAACCGCGCCTGCACTTCTTCGTCCTTGGAGGCCTTTTCGGCATAGGCCTTGGTCATGTAGTGGTACCGGCGGTTGGAACGGGTCACGTTGGTGATGTTCCAGAACGCGTTCGAACCGGCGGCATCCTGCAACGGGCCGCGGCTGAGAGCGTAGGTGAAACGGAAAGGATGCCGTTCGCCCGTGCCTCCGTCTTGCGGTCTGGTGTTGGCGTATTGCTTGACCCATTCTCCGTTTTTGAAAAAGGCGGGATTCATCTTGCAAAAGCCGTCTTTTTCCTGCTTCGCCCATTCGGCTTTGAGGTCGGCATCGTCGATGGCGTCCAACAGCCCCGTACCGTAAATGCCTATGGTCGATTCCAGCCGTACGTTCACTTCCTCTGCCGAAAGCGTGCGTCCGTCGGTGGTCTGCAAGTCCACGTAATAGGCCGACTGGGGGATGTCCACTTCGGGATAGATCAGTTCGTAGGTTTCCCCGTCCTCGAACTTGTTTCCCCATTCGTCGGTATGGGTTTTCCAGTCGATCCGGATTTGCGCGGGGTCTACCGGTGCCTTGAACGGCGCCACGGCCAAATGCTGCGGCATGCCTGTGAGCGAAGCGATGTAGTTGTCCTTGTCGTCATAGATCGCCAACAGGTAGCCGTTGCCGATCTCGTTGGCGTCGAAAATCCCTTCCTGCCTCTTGCCGTGGCCGTAGCCGGGGTGGCAGGATATGCAGGAGTTACGGATGTAAAGCGGCCCCAGTCCGCCTCTGTTGCTGCCGTCGGAGGCTTGGTGGAACACCTTTTCGAACAAGGCTTCCCCGTTCAGGAACGAGCGCGAAAGCCCTGCGTTCGTTATCGCCCGTGTAGGTTGCTCGAAAGCGGCGGAAGTGGTGTTGAACGCCGTTCCCAGTTGTCCGCCCGCATAGTATTCTTCCGAGAGGGTCACGGGTGGGGAGGGCTTGGGATGATTGTCGTCCCGGTTGCAGGCTTCCAGCAGGAACACGAGCACCGTCAGGCCGGATAAGATGGTCTTTCTTTTCATGATTTTTGTCTGTTTCGGTTTCATCGGGATTGTTGGATTTCGCTTAACGGCCTACCACGTCGCCCGCCGTTTCCAAGGCTTCTGCCAGTTCGTTGCATGCCTCGGTGGCTTTCGCCCAAAGGGGATTGTCGCTTCCCGCATGGTTCACGAAAGGCGCGGGTGCGGCTTCGATGGCGGCCAAGGTGGCGGCGATGGCCGTGCGTACCGCCTGGTCGGCGGCTTGCAGTTCCGGTTCATCCGAGTCGCGCAGGTAATCGCCGACCGAAACGCCGGTCTTCTTGCCGTCGTACATGCCTTCGTAGGCGTTTTTGATACTTGTGATGTTGTCGTGGAAATCCTCTTTGGAGTTTTTGGCGTAGGGAGATTCGATGTAGCTGAGGTCCTCTCCGCTGGTACCCGTGTTGGGACGTGCGATCTTCTGGTTGGCCACTTCGTCGGCGATGCTGGCGGCGCCTTCCAGGATTTCTTGCGCCACTTGCGTGTAGTTGGTGTATTTCGAACCGCCTTTGCCGGCATGGCGCATGCTGGCGCCATAGTCGAATACGTCCATTCCGGCTTCTTCCAGTATTTCCCTTTCCCGGGCGCTCACCCCGTCCATTCCGGCCCAGGCGGCATGGAGACGCACGCATTGGTTGCGCAGGTCCTCGGCCACGGCCGAAAGGAATGTCGTTTCTTCCACGCGGCGGAAGGCTGAGGTCTTGGGCGAACCCTTCTGCGAGGAATTTTCGATGCCTCGTTCGAAGATCATGTATTCCACCGCATGGAATCCCAGCAGTCCGTAGCCCAGGAAGTCGGCGGCGTATTCGGCGCTCATCTTGTCCATGCGATTCGGGTCGTCGAGCAATTGGTCGAGTTCGGCGGCGTCCAAAGGCCAGGAGTCGATATGCGGGTCGATGTTGTAGTCGGCGGCGGCCCCGTACAGCCAGGCTTCGCTCAGTTCCCAGTATTTGCGTGCCTGGTACCATTTCCGGCAGGCTTCTTCGACGAGTTTCCGCGTGGCCGGGCAAAGCGTGCCGTTTCCGCCCACGTCGCTCGAAAGGTTTTCCCGTACGGACTTTTCCATGTCGGCACAGGCCTGCGCCAGTTCCATGGACTTTTCGGCCAAGTCTTCGTAGGTGGGTATGACGATGTTGTCCACATAGTTCACGGCAACGGCTTTGAGGCTGTTTTCGCGTTTGTCTTCCCAGGAAGTGTCGGTTTCGCGTTCGCAGGAGGCAAGCCCGGCCAAGAGCAACACGTACATGGCGGATTGGATGATGCTTCTCATTTTCGTTTAGGTTATATTGGTTATTTTGTGAAAATTCCGGAATAAGTGATGCCTATCGAAACGCAGGGTTCGTTGTTGTAACGTCTCGTTTCCGACCCCGTGGCGGTGGCCACCCGGTAGGGATTGAGGATGCCGACGGCGTATTCGGCCTTGATGGCGATTTCCTTGATCGGATAGAAGTTGATCCCTGCCGCCGCCCGTTGCCGTCCGCACCATTTGCGCCGGGCCACGCCGCTTTCGGTCTTGAGCATGGAATCGTAGTAGTCGTATCTTCCGAAGAGATAGAACTTCCGCCCGCTTGATCCCAGTCGCTTCGACAGGGAGAAGAAGTCGTATCCTATCTCGCAGCCGGCGGCGAGGGCGTCGGAAGCGATGGCTTGCTTGGGAGCCACGGAAGACTTGTTCATCGTGTTTTGGAATGCCGTGATCATCTTCGAGTCCGAAAGATGCCCGTAATCCACGTTGGCGCGTATCACAAGGCCGCGTCCTTTGTAGGCGAGGTCGAACGCGCCGATGAGGACCGTTCCGCGCGTTTTCTTCCATTTCTCCGCGCTATGGTTTGCCAGCGTGTTGTCGAAGCTGTTTCCGATATAGCCGCTCAAGGAAAGACGCAGTCCGGGCACGGACGTGTTGTCTATCCTGAACGCGCCCGCATAGGCCGTTCCGATCTTGAATTCGTAGGGACTTCCTGCTCCGTCATGGATCCAGCCTTTGGAATTGAAGCGGTCGGCATCCAGTCCGGCCAGGAACATCACTTCATATCGCCAGCCTTTCGTCTCGCCCAGGAAGCTGATGCCTGTTTCGTGCCAGGTGCAGGGCAGTATCGTGTTTTCCCCTTCGGGCCGGTACACGCCGAAGAACTCGTCGGGCATGTGGTAGGCGTTTGTCGCGCCCACGGGCACGACGATATGGCCGGCACGGATGTTCAACGCGGGCGAGAAGCTTTTTTGGATCCAGAATTGCTCCAATGCCACTTCACCGCCGCGTTCCACTTCCGATTCGTATTCTCCGCCTTCTTCTTCCTCGATTTCCACGGCGCTTCCCGTCCCGCCGTGCTCGAATTCGATTTCCATTCCCGTCGACCAGCCGCGCCCGAAGTCGTACCCGAGCCAGAGAACCGCGTGCGGCAGGTCGAAGCGGCCGTGCTGTCCGTCCTTGTACAATTCGGGATTCTTGTAACGGAGATAGTTGTCGCTGAAAAAATTGCGCGTCATCACCGCTTCCCCGTAGCCGCCTGCCTGAAACCGCGGTTTGCTTGCGGCCTGGAAGCCGTCTTTTCTTGTCGTGTCGTCCGTCGTCTTCTTACGGTTCCTTGCGGGCCTTTCCCCGGTCAGTTCCGCGCGCAGTTCCTCCAGAAGTTCCGCCCGCAATTCGGCTTTCAGCCGTTCCCGTTGCCCGTCGGGCAGGGAGGCTCCGCTCACGGCGTCAGTCTGGGCCTTCAGGGTAACGGTAGACAAAAAGAAGAAAATCAATATTGAAAAAGTAAATCTCGCCTGCATCTCTTTCGTTTTTTTCCGTTTGCAAGATTAAGGCCGCTCCATGGCGGCGGCAATACCTACGTCTTATGATTTTCCGCGGCGGGCGCTAACCAGGAATAGGTAAGGGGGATCGGCTCGAAAGATTTCGCGTTTATGCTATCTTTGCACATCTTAACCAACAGGACTTATGGACATATCGGTTGTGGTTCCTTTGTACGACGAGGAAGAATCCTTGCCGGAACTGGCTTCCTGGATAGAACGCGTGATGAAAGGGAACGGCTTTTCCTATGAGGTCGTTTTCGTCGATGACGGCAGCCGCGACAAGTCGTGGAGCATCATCCGCAAGTTGCACGAAAAGAATCCTTGTTTGCGGGGAATCCGTTTCCGGCGCAATTACGGCAAGTCGGCCGCATTGCAGACGGGTTTCGAGGCGGCACGAGGCAAGGTGGTGATCACGATGGATGCCGATATGCAAGACAGTCCGGACGAAATCCCGCACTTGTACAGGATGATAACCGAAGAGGGTTACGACGTGGTTTCGGGCTGGAAGAAGAAACGCTACGATCCTGTTTCCAAGACCATACCCACCAAGTTGTTCAACTGGGCGGTGCGCCGTATGTCGAAAATCCGGTTGCATGATTTCAATTGCGGCTTGAAGGCGTATCGGGGCGAAGTGGTCAAATGTATCGAGGTATATGGCGAGATGCACCGTTTCATTCCCGTCATCGCCAAATGGGCGGGCTTCGGTCGTGTGGGCGAAAAGGTCGTGCAGCACCGCGCCCGCAAGTACGGTACTACCAAATTCGGAATGAACCGTTTCATCAATGGTTTCCTGGATTTGCTTTCGCTCGGTTTCGTCGGGCGTTTTTCCAAGAAGCCCATGCATTTTTTCGGCAGCATCGGCTTGTTGTTGTTCGTCTTGGGTTTCATCGCGGCCGTCTGGTTGGGCGCGCAGAAAATCTACTTTCTGCGCCATGGCATCGTCGCGCCCTTGGTGACGTCTTCGCCTTATTTCTATATCTGCCTCACTTTCATGTTGATGGGTTTGCAACTGTTCTTGGCCGGTTATCTGGCCGAACTGGTAGGGCGCAATTCGCCCACACGCAATACCTATCTCGTGGCCGAGACCGTGGGCGTGGAAGAAAACGGAAAAGCGGAATGAGCATGCGCCCGGTCAGGATTTCGATTCCGTTTCTTTTCGTTTGCCTCCTCTTCGCGGCCGCGGGAACGCTTCCCGGCTTTTCCCAGGATGCCAACCGCCTTGACGATAAAGGGCGCAAGCAGGGGATTTGGACAAGGAAGCCATCCCCCCGCAAGCTCGGTTATGCCGGGCAGTTCAAGGACGATATGCCTTCGGGCACGTTCCGTTACGTCTCCATGGGCGACACGTTGGTGGCGGAAGTTTTCTATTTCCGTGGAGGTTATGCTTCCAGCAACCGCTATTACTATCCCGACGGGGCCTTGATGGCGGAGGGATATTATCTCGACAAGCGGAAAGACAGCGTCTGGAAACTGTACGCTTCCTCCGGCCGCCTCATCAGGGAAGAGCGTTTTGAAAAAGGGCTCCTGCATGGGAGGCGTTTGCTTTACGATGTCGACGGGAAGCTGTCCGAGGACCAGCATTGGTTCCGGGGCTTGCGCAACGGCCGCTGGTTCATCCACGATGAAAAGGGCTACCAGATTTCCACCTACAAGCTCAATGTCACGCATGGGAGATACGTGGCCCTGTATCCGGACAGCACGCGTTTCATCGAAGGTTCTTACGACGAAGGCCTGAAAGAGGGCGTCTGGCATTTCTACTTGCCTTCGGGCACGCTCTATAAAGACGACACCTATAAGCGCAACGTCCTTGTCAACCGCACCTTGTACTTGAAGATAGGCGGGGTCTTGCGTGCCGTTTCCGCCGATACCGTGCCTTTGGTCATGCTTCATCCGCAGGGAGGCCGGGCGGAAATCCTGACAAGTTCGGGCAAACGTCTCGTATGTGACGAGAAATTCGAGACGGTCTGCGGTATTTTCGACCTCGACTTTTATTTCATGGCCAACAAGAACACGTTGGTTTCTTTCGCCGCGGTGGACATGGAACGTCTTCCCGGCGTGTTGCCCGATGCGGAGGAACAAGACAAGACCGACGGGCAGCTCGACCCTATGCGTCAACTGGGACGCAATGCTTCGGTCAGTCCCGTCGAACTGCCCTTGGGCGTCAAGACACCCTATCCGGTCTACCTCGACGCGAACGGAATGGATGTCTTGCGCAACAATCTCAATGGCGCCGACGTGCAAGGGGAGTAGCGGGCGGATCGGCACGGGACTGTTCCGGGTTTAGCCTGAATGCGCGAATTTTCGTACTTTTGCGCCGCTTTTAGACAATATGAATTAATGACAGAAATCAGGAACGTAGCCATCATCGCCCACGTCGACCATGGCAAGACCACGCTCGTGGACAGGATCTTGTATCAATCGAACTTGTTCAGGGACAATCAGGAAAAGAAAGAACTCATTCTCGACAACAACGACTTGGAGCGTGAACGGGGCATCACCATCCTTTCCAAGAACGTGGCGGTCCGGTACAAGGGCTTCAAGATAAATATCATCGATACTCCGGGTCACGCCGATTTCGGCGGCGAGGTGGAACGCGTGCTCAATATGGCGGACGGGGTACTGCTGGTCGTGGACGCTTTCGAGGGTCCCATGCCGCAAACCCGTTTCGTGCTTCAGAAAGCCTTGCAGTTGAACCTCAAGCCTATCGTGGTTGTCAACAAGGTAGACAAGCCCAATTGCGATCCCGAACTGACCCAGGAAAAGGTGTTCGACCTCATGTTCAGCCTCGGGGCCACCGAAGACCAGCTGGATTTCCCCACCGCTTTCGGATCTTCCAAGAACGGTTGGATGAGCGACGATTGGAAGAAGCCGACCACCGATATAACCTATTTGCTGGATCTTATCATAAAGCATATTCCTGCCCCCGAGATTTCGGCGGGTACCACGCAGATGATGATCACTTCCTTGGATTATTCTTCCTATATCGGCCGTATCGCCGTGGGACGCCTTACGCGCGGCACGTTGCAGGCCGGTCAGAACATAAGCCTGGTGAAACGTGACGGTAAGGTAGAGAAGCAGAAAATCAAGGAATTGTATGTATTTGAAGGCTTGGGGAAGGAAAAGGTGAAGGTTCCTGTCGAAGCGGGTGAGGTCTGCGCCGTGATGGGCTTGGAGAACTTTGAAATCGGCGACACGGTGGCGGACTTTGAAAATCCGGAGGCGCTCAAGCCCATTTCGGTGGACGAGCCTACGATGAGCATGCTCTTCACCATCAACAATTCCCCGTTTTTCGGAAAGGACGGCAAGTATGTCACTTCCCGCCACGTGCGCGAACGTCTGGAGAAGGAACTTGAAAAGAACCTTGCCCTGCGTCTGGAAGAAACCGGTTCGCCCGATGCCATCCTCGTTTACGGACGGGGCATCCTTCACCTTTCGGTGCTTATCGAGACCATGCGTCGCGAGGGTTATGAGTTGCAGGTGGGGCAGCCGCAAGTGATCGTCAAGGAAATCGACGGCCAGAAGTGCGAACCTATGGAAGAACTCACGATTGTCGTTCCCGAGGAGTTTTCGGGCAAGGCCATCGAACTGGCCACGCAGCGCAAGGGGGAAATCAAGTCGATAGAAACCCAGTCCGACCGTACGCATATCATTTTCAGCATTCCCGCCCGCGGCATGATAGGCTTGCGCAACAACGTGCTCACGGCCACCGAAGGCGAGGCGGTCATGGCCAGCCGCTTCGACGGTTTTGCGCCCTGGAAAGGTGAAATCGGAACCCGGCGCAACGGCGCGTTGGTGGTCATGGAAACAGGTACCGCCTACGCCTATGCCATCGACAAGCTGCAGGATCGCGGCACGTTCTTCATCGATCCCAACGAAGACGTGTATGCAGGCCAGGTCATAGGCGAACATATCCGTCTCGACGACTTGGTCGTGAATGTCTGCAAAAGCAAGAAACTCACCAATATGCGGGCTTCCGGCGCTGACGACGCCACGCATATCGCCCCGGCGCGCAAGATGTCGTTGGAAGAATTCATGGAATATATCGGTCCGGACGAATATCTGGAAATAACGCCCCAGCATTTGCGCCTTCGTAAGATCATTCTGGACGAGAACGAACGCAAGCGGATGGCCAAACGTGCCGAGTCGGCCGAAAAATAGGGAATAGGAGACGATGCGGAACAGCCGAAGGAAGCCCGACTGGCTTAAGATAAGGTTGCCGATGGGCGATTTGTCGCGCAAGGTGCAGCATGCCATCCACGACAACAACCTGCATACCATTTGCACCAGCGGGCGTTGCCCCAACCAGGGCGAGTGCTGGGGGTGCGGCACGGCCACGTTCATGATAGGCGGTGACATATGCACCCGTTCTTGCCGCTTTTGCAATGTCTCCAGCGGCCGACCGTTGCCGTTGGATCCCGAAGAACCTCGCCGTGTCGCCGATTCGATCGCGACCTTGCGGATCAGGCATGCCGTGATCACATCCGTCGATCGGGACGATTTGCCCGATCTGGGTGCCGGTCATTGGGCGGAAGTCATCCAGGCGGTAAAGGAGCGGAATCCCGATGTCACGATGGAAGTCCTCATTCCCGATTTCCAGTCACGAAAGGAACTTATCGACCTTGTCATCGCCCGCAGACCCGAAGTGATCTCGCACAACCTCGAGACCGTGCGTCGTCTGACGCCTTCCATCCGCAGCAAGGCCACCTACGAGGGTTCCTTGCAGGTGATAAGGCATGTCGCGCAAAGCGGTGTCACGGCCAAGAGCGGCATCATGCTCGGCTTGGGCGAGACGCGTCAGGAAATATTGCAGGTCATGGACGATTTGCTGGATGCCGGTTGTCAAGTCATGACCATCGGCCAGTATCTGCAGCCGACAGTTCAAAACGTGGAAGTGCAGGAGTACGTGACGCCGGAGACTTTTTCCGAATATGCCCGGATCGGCAAGGAAAAGGGATTCCGTTTCGTGGAAAGCGGTCCGCTGGTCCGTTCCAGCTACCATGCCGAACGCCATGTCGTTAAATAAGAATCTTTGTCGTTTCGAGGATCTGGGCTGTCGTTCCTACCGTGAAACATGGGACTTGCAGGAAAAGACCTTGGAAGAGGTCAAGCAGGCCAAGGCGGAGGGAAAGACTGGCCGGAATCGTTTGTTCTTCGTGCAGCATCCGCCTGTCTATACCGTAGGGCGGAGCGGAAAGGACGGCAATATGCTGGCCACGCCTGCCTTGCTGCGCGCCAAGGGTGCCGAGTTCATCCATGTGGACAGGGGTGGCGACGTGACTTTCCACGGGCCGGGACAGCTGGTGGGTTATCCCGTGTTCAATCTGGAAGAATTCCCGTTGGGTGTCAAGGCCTACGTGGACAAGATCGAAGAGGTCGTGATCCGGAGCATGGCTTGTTACGGCATAGCCTGCGAACGTCTGCCGGGAGCCACCGGCGTATGGCTGGAACCGCATACCCCCCGGGCAAGGAAGATATGCGCCATCGGCGTGAAGTGTTCACGCTACGTCACGATGCACGGTTTCGCGCTCAATGTCAATACCGACTTGTCGTATTTCAAACTCATAAACCCCTGCGGTTTCACCGACAAGGGGGTCACCTCCATGCAAGAGGAAAAGGGCGGCGCCTTGGATTTCGCGCAAGTCTGCGATACGGTCCGTCGTCATTTCGCCCTGGTATTCGATTTGGATTTCGTCTAGGCTTTTTCGTCCGCCATGGCCGACATCACTTCGCGGCTGCGCTCCAAGGCGAGATTGATGTTCGCGCATACGTTTTCTCGCCCCAGCACGTTTACGAATCCCGCCTTTTCGAGCGTGGAGAACACTTTTCCGTTGACCCCCGAAAGGATGATCCGGATGCCCGCCTTCTGTGCCAGCTGGCATAGCGATTCGAGGTTGTGCAAGCCCGAAGAGTCGATGAACGGGACACGGCGCATGCGTATGATGCGGATTTTCGGGCGGTCGCCGATCTGGTTCATCGTTTCCTCGAAACGCGTGGCGATGCCGAAGAAATACGGTCCGTTGATTTCATATACTTCCACGCCTTGGGGAATATTCAGTTTTTCTTCATGGACCACCATGTCGGATTCTTCTTGCGGGTTGAGTTCGTCCTTGATCACCGAAATCTGCGTGGTTTCCATGACGCGCTTGATGAACAGGATGCAGGCGATGACCAGCCCCACTTCGATGGCCACGGTAAGGTCGAAGATGACGGTGAGGAAAAAGGTCAGCAACAATACCGCCACGTCGCTTTTGGGATTCTTGAACAGGTTCTTGAACGTCCGCCAGCCGCTCATGTTGTAGGAAACCACCACCAGCACGCCCGCCAGGCAGGCCATGGGAATGTATTTGGCCAACGGCATGAGGAAAAGAAGTATCAACAGCAGTACCACCGCGTGGATGATGCCGGCCACGGGCGTCCTGCCGCCGTTGTTGATGTTGGTCATCGTGCGGGCGATGGCCCCGGTGGCGGGGATGCCGCCGAAAAGAGGCGTTACCATGTTGGCGATGCCTTGGGCGATGAGTTCGGTATTGGAGTTATGCCGGTCGCCGATCACCCCGTCGGCCACGGTGGCCGAGAGCAGGCTTTCTATGGCACCGAGCACGGCAATCGTGATGGCTACGGGAAAAAGGTTCTTGACGGCCTCCCAGTTCAAGGCAGGAAGCGTGGCCTCCGGCAATTCGGCGGCGATGGTGAAGCGGTCGCCGATGGTGTCGATGCACGTGATTCCAGCATAGGCCTTGAGGAAATACACGCCTGTCGTTACCAAGATGATGGCTACCAGCGAGCCGGGAATCTTCTTGAGGAACTTGGGCGTAAGGGCGATGATGCCGATGCTCGCCACGCTCACCGCCACGTTCCACCAGTTCACGGTTTCGAAGTGATTGAAATAGAGGATCCATTTGCCCACGAAGTCGCCCGGTACCTTTTCCCCGTCGAAGTCCAGCCCGAAGATGTCGGCGATTTGCGTGGTGAAGATCGTCACGGCAATGCCGGCCGTGAACCCCACGATGATGGGGTAGGGTATGAACTTGATGACGGTTCCCAACTTGAATACGCCCAGGAGCACGAGCAATACGCCGGCCATGAGCGTGGCTACCGTAAGCCCGTCGATGCCGTATTGCTGTATGATGCCGTATATGATGACTATGAACGCGCCCGTGGGACCTCCGATCTGGACCTTGCTGCCTCCCAGGAACGAAATGATGAATCCGGCCACGATGGCCGTGATGATTCCTTTTTCAGGGCTTACCCCTGAGGCGATGCCGAAGGCGATGGCCAAGGGCAAGGCCACGATGCCTACGATGATGCCCGCCATGAGGTCGGAGATGAATCGGGATTTGTCGTAAGTCTTGAACTGCGAAAAAAGTTTCGGCTTGAAATCCAGGTTTTTCATTGCTCTTTCAATTGTTCGGAATGCAAAAAGACCGCAAAAGTAGCCATAAGGCGCAGATAAACCAAAGCCGTACGGGCGGCATGGCCTTGGCGTGCCGTCGTTTGCCGATAAGCGATTTTCTTCGTATATTTGGCGATAAGCGTATCAGAAAGATATGTAAAACAAAAAGGAGGAATCTATGAAAAAATCGATTATTTCGTTGGCGTTCGTCATGCCGTTGGTATTCATGGGCTGCGGGGAAGATGTCGACAAGAAAGCGGAAAAAGGGGGCGATTCGTTCGCCGGTTCGGCCGGAAAGTCGTTGGTGAAGAAGTTGACTGTCCGTGGGAATCTTGTCCAGGAAAGTCAGTATCCGGATGGTGATTACGAAAAAAAATCCGACAAGATCGACGCGACCTTGAATATCGTTTATGACAAAGGCCGAATGAAACAGATTCTGGCCGACGGCGACTATCGCTACACGTATGACAGCAAAGACGGGTACGGTGAAGAACATGGTGAAATTGACGGCAAGGGCGATGGCAAGATGGAATTTGTTTACAAGGGCGATACGGTCGTCCTGAAAGGTGACGTCAACGCTTCGTTCACACAGAAGGTTGTCGAGAAGGATGAGGACGGTATCATGACAGACAAACACGAAGAGCGCCGATCCGCGTTGGGTTCGGGAGAGTATTCCTACAAACTTCAAGACAAGGTCGTCGTGTCGGGGAACGGTTCGTTCAGGATGGCGTCCGATCCGGAAACCGGACGGGAAAGGTTCACTTGCACCTACGATGACTTGGGTCAATTGGCCAGTGTCCGGGATTCCGATGACCCGGAATACAAGATCGGCTATGAATGGAAGGACGGTAACATTGTCGGCATGGTCTGGGAGTGGAACGAAAACAAATCTTTCATGCGGAAGTTGTTCAGGAATCTTGTTTCCGAGAAGAATCCCAAGGCTGCCAAGGCTGTATCCGATTGGATTATCGACGATGACATGAAAGTGGAATATTCCGGCAAGGAAAACAAATGCAACGTGGATTTCATTTATCTCATGGCCTGTTTATACGAACCGATGGCGGCCGGTCAGTTCATCGGCGTATTCGGTTTCATGGGCAAGGAAAGCAAGAACCTGCCTGCCCGGATTCTGACCAGGGATGAAAAATGGAATGATCAGACGGGCGTGTATGAATACGGCGAATGGAAAGAATACCTTAAGTTCGAGTATTCCTTTACCGATGGCGGCTTGGTCAAGAAAATCAAGGTCAAGAAAGTGGAGAAAGACGTGGATGGATACGGCACCGAGATTGAAACTTACGAAGGCTCTATGGAATTCGCCTATTAATCG
Source organism: uncultured Bacteroidales bacterium (assembly GCA_910578275.1). Classification (GTDB taxonomy): domain Bacteria; phylum Bacteroidota; class Bacteroidia; order Bacteroidales; family P3; genus Pullibacteroides. The sequence continues at coordinate 92,495 of CAJTPR010000007.1, forward strand.
TCTTGGGCAGGCTTTGCAGTTTTGCCCGTTGCTCCTTTTCGCCTTTTGTCGAGATAAGGATGTAGGTGGAATTGACCGCCCGCTCACCCGTCTTGGTGGCGGCGGGCGGTCTTATCATCGATTCGCCCCGTCATGGCGTTCGCCTTACCCGGACCACGTCCTGTTTCCAATCCCCGCAAGAACTTTCCGTTTCGGGTGCGGAAGTTTCCGTCTTTGAGTAAGATCAAGAATATCCTTTTGTCGAAAGCGATATCGTGGCCTGATCCTATCGGCCGGACGGCATTTTCCGGAAAACCGGGATAGACCTATCGTGTGGAAATACGGGCGGCGGTTTCGCCCTCGGGACGAGGCGGGACGGCGTGAAAGACGCTTGCCTTGCGGAGGTCCGGAATGGATTCCCGGGGTTCGACGAAAAAAAATATCAAGTTTTTTTGTTTTTAAAAATAAAAGCGTATCTTTGCAGTCCTTTTTGCGCTATGTAACGTGCAAACGCCAATGTAGCTCAGTTGGTAGAGCAGCTGATTTGTAATCAGCCGGTCGTGGGTTCGAGTCCCTTCATTGGCTCAACCGCACCGACGGGCGGGACATGACGCGAAAAAGACCGGGAGGGTTCCAGAGCGGTCAAATGGAACAGACTGTAAATCTGTCGGCTTAGCCTTCGAAGGTTCGAATCCTTCCCCTCCCACCCACTTGCGGAAGTAGCTCATTCGGTAGAGCGGTAGCCTTCCAAGCTACAGGTGGCGGGTTCGAGCCCCGTCTTCCGCTCACGGAATCCATAGGCCGACGTAGCTCAGGGGTAGAGCACTTCCTTGGTAAGGAAGAGGTCACGAGTTCAAATCTCGTTGTCGGCTCAAAAGGCGGGGGCAATAGGTTTGCTTCACGCAAATTGGTTTATATACACTAAAAACATTTTCAAGCTATGGCAAAAGAAGCATTTGTGCGTACCAAACCCCACGTTAACATTGGTACGATCGGTCACGTTGACCACGGTAAAACGACCTTGACCGCCGCCATTACCACCGTATTGGCCAAGAAAGGTCTTTCCGAAGTCAAGTCTTTCGATTCTATCGACAACGCGCCCGAAGAAAAGGAACGTGGTATCACCATCAATACCTCCCACGTTGAATACCAAACGGATGCTCGCCACTATGCTCACGTGGACTGCCCGGGTCACGCCGACTACGTAAAGAACATGGTTACCGGTGCCGCCCAGATGGACGGTGCCATCTTGGTAGTTGCCGCCACCGACGGTCCCATGCCCCAGACTCGCGAACACATCTTGTTGGCCCGTCAGGTGGGTGTTCCCCGTATCGTCGTTTTCATGAACAAGGTTGACTTGGTGGACGACCCCGAATTGCTCGACCTCGTTGAAATGGAAATCCGTGAACTGCTTTCGTTCTACGAATATGATGGCGACAACACGCCCATCATCCGTGGTTCCGCCTTGGGTGGCTTGAACGCCGAACCCAAATGGGAAGAAAAGATCATGGAATTGATGTCCGAAGTCGACAACTGGATTCCTCTGCCCCAGCGCGACGTGGACAAGGATTTCTTGATGCCTATCGAAGACGTGTTCTCCATCACCGGCCGTGGTACGGTTGCCACCGGTCGTGTCGAATCCGGTGTCATCAACTCGGGCGACCCCGTTGAAATCATCGGTATGGGCGATGAGAAACTCAAATCCACCGTTACCGGTGTTGAAATGTTCCGCAAGATCCTGGATCGCGGCGAAGCCGGTGACAACGTAGGTTTGTTGCTCCGCGGTATCGAAAAAGACCAGATTCGTCGTGGTATGGTTATCGCCAAGCCCGGTTCCGTAACCCCGCACAAGCACTTCAAGGCTCAGGTTTATATCTTGAAGAAAGAAGAAGGCGGTCGTCATACGCCGTTCCACAACAACTATCGTCCCCAGTTCTATTTCAGGACTACCGACGTTACCGGCGAGATCGTTCTGCCGCAGGGTGTGGAAATGGTTATGCCCGGCGATAACTTGACCATCGAAGTCAAGTTGCTGGCGCCCATCGCCATGAGCCAGAACCTCCGCTTCGCCATCCGTGAAGGTGGCAGGACGGTAGGTGCCGGTCAGGTAACTGAAATCCTCGACTAGTTTTAGCCGATAAATGAGGACGGAAGTCCTCGACTATGAGCGGGTTTGTTCCTGAGGGGGTGGCAAGAAAACGTTCCCGTTAGGGGATAAGCCCGCAAATAGTATAGGAGCATAGTTTAATGGTAGAATAGCGGTCTCCAAAACCGTTGATGGGAGTTCGATTCTCTCTGCTCCTGCCAATAAATCTAACACGCTGAAGAGATGTCAAAGTTTATCAACTACGTAAAGGCCAGCAAGGACGAGCTGTTGCACAAAGTGTCGTGGCCTACGTACTCCGAACTGCAGAACAGTGCGGTGGTGGTTTTCGTAGCCGCCCTCATTGTGGCGGTCATCGTGTTTTGCATGGACATGATAGCCGGCGCGCATCCCGATTTGGCGTGGAAAGGTGTTTTAGGTTACATTTACGACCTTTTAAGATAGGAATGAATAGGTCTTGCGGACCTCCGGGTCTGCGGGCATAGCTTCCAATGCCTGCCGGAAAGGCTGCTTGACCGAACCCATATTACCCCGGGTTTAACCGCTCCGTTAAATTCAGCTTTGTCGCACTTTAGGTGATTCTGCATCGGCAGGAAAGGTGCGGCTGCTAATCCGCAAAGAGTATGACCGAACAAGTGAAGAATTGGTACGTAATCCGCGCCGCCAGCGGCGAGGAAAAGAAGGTAAGGGATTATCTGCAAAGCGAGATTTCCAGATTGAATATCCAAGACTATATTTCGCAAGTACTCATTCCCACCGAAAGGGTGTACACTATCCGCAACGGCAAGAAAGTAAGCGTTGAACGTTCTTATCTTCCCGGTTATGTGTTGATAGAGGCTTTGCTGATCGGCGAAATCCAGCACGTAGTCAAGAACATCCCTGGAGTTTTGGGATTCTTGGGCAATCACGGCGATCCCGTGCCTTTGCGTCCGGCCGAGGTTCAACGTATCCTCAGGAAAGTGGACGAATTGGCCGAATCTCCCGAAAAGCCCATGGAACCTTTCATGGTGGGCGAACCTGTCAAAGTTACCGACGGGCCGTTCAACAACTTCTCGGCTGTCATCGAGGAAGTGAACGAGGAGAAAAAGAAGCTGAAGGTGATGGTGAAGATCTTTGGGAGGAAGACACCTCTCGAATTGAATTTCTCCCAGGTAGAGAAAGAGTAATATGTTTTCATCAATGGTGTTTTTCACATTATAATTTTTAACAGAAATGGCAAAACAAGTTAGTGCCTTAATCAAGTTGCAGATCAAAGGCGGTGCTGCCAATCCTTCGCCTCCCGTAGGCCCTGCATTGGGTGCCAAGGGGGTCAACATCATGGAATTCTGCAAGCAGTTTAACGCGCGTACGCAGGATAAGGCCGGTCAAGTACTTCCGGTAATTATCACCGTGTATGCCGATAAATCGTTTGAGTTCGTGGTGAAGACTCCTCCTGTTGCCGTACAGCTCAAGGAACTTTCCAAGGCAAAGAAAGGTTCCGCCGAGCCCAACCGCAACAAGGTGGCCAGCGTGACTTGGGAACAAGTCAGGACGATTGCCGAGAACAAGATGCCCGATTTGAACTGCTTCACGATCGGTTCGGCCATGAGCATGGTCGCCGGTACGGCTCGCAGCATGGGTATCGAAGTGAAAGGCGAAAAGCCTGCCGAGTTGAATTAAGACATCACATTTTAAACAACAACAATGGCAAAAATCTCTAAGAAAAGAAAAGAAGCTTTGGCCAAAGTCGACAAGGACAAGGTCTATACCCTTGAGGAAGCTGCCGCTTTAGTAAAGGAAATGACCTATACCAAGTTCGACGCTTCTATCGACTTGGACGTGCGCTTGGGCGTGGATCCCCGCAAGGCGAACCAGATGGTTCGCGGCGTGGTGACCTTGCCTCACGGAACCGGCAAGCAAGTTCGCGTGCTGGTGCTCTGCACGCCCGACAAGGAAGAAGAAGCCAAAGCAGCCGGAGCCGATTTCTACGGATTGGATGAATACGTGGAAAAGATCAAAGGCGGTTGGACGGACATTGACGTTGTTATTACCATGCCTAGCGTCATGCCCAAAGTGGGCGCGCTTGGAAAGGTCTTGGGCCCCCGCGGCCTGATGCCTAACCCTAAGACCGGAACCGTCACCATGGAAATTGGCAAGGCGGTACAGGAAGTGAAGGCTGGTAAGATCGACTTCAAGGTTGACAAGTTGGGGATTGTTCACGCCAGCGTGGCAAAGGTTTCGTTCGAAGCCGGAAAAATTGCCGACAACGCCCGCGAACTTCTTCAGACCATCGTCAAGCTCAAACCGTCTTCGGCCAAGGGTACTTACGTGAACAGCATTTGCATGTCCAGTACCATGAGCCCCGGCGTGAAGATCGACCCCAAGTCCATCTAATCCGGTATTAAAAATCAGGTAATTTAAACGAGGTATGAAGAAAGAAGAAAAAGCCAGGATCATAGACGAGATCTATGAGCAGGTACAGGCCAAACCGCACATGTACGTGGTTGACATCGCAGGTATGGATGCCGCCGCCACCAGTGCCTTGCGCCGTGCTTGTTTCAAGAACGACGTCAAATTGATGATGGTGAAGAATACCTTGCTTGAGAAGGCCTTGGAAAAGACAGGAATCGATTTCTCCGAACTGGCTCCCGCTTTCAAGGGAACCACGGCTATCATGCTGGCGGAGGTGAACAAGGCTCCTGCCACCGTGATCAAGGAATTCAGGAAGAGGTCGGAATTGCCCGTCCTCAAAGGCGCCTACGTGGAAGAATCCTTCTATTTGGGAGATGCCAGTCTGGAGACTTTGGTTCAGATCAAATCCAAGAACGAGCTTATCGGCGAAATCGTCACCCTCTTGCAATCGCCCATCCAAAGCGTTTTGGGCGCATTGGAATCGGCCCCCGGCAAGATTGCCGGATTGGTGGAGGCTTTGGCCGAAAGACCCGAACAAGCTTGATCCCGCAAGGTATTTTAAAAAAAACAGGAGGTTTTCCTCCGACAAAAAAAACAATTTAGAAACTTTAAAAAGTCAAAACAATGGCAGATATTAAAGCTATCGCAGAACAGTTGGTCGGTTTGACCGTTAAGGAAGTCAAGGAATTGGCCGACGTATTGAAGAACGAATACGGTATTGAACCCGCAGCCGCGGCCGTGGCCGTCGCAGCTCCCGCTGCCGGTGGTGCCGCCGCCGGTGGTGCCGCCGAGGAAAAAACGCACTTCGACGTTATCCTCAAATCGGGTGGTGCCAACAAGTTGGCCGTGGTGAAATTGGTCAAGGAACTGGCCAGCCTCGGCTTGAAAGAAGCCAAGGAACTCGTTGACGCGGCTCCGAAGCCCGTCAAGGAAGGCATCAGCAAGGCCGAAGCCGAAGCTTTGAAGAAGAGCTTGGAAGAAGCCGGTGCCGAAGTTGAAATGAAATAATTTTAACCTTACCGGTTCCCGAACATGAGGGGGAAGGCTTGTCCGCCCCCCTCGTGTTTTTTGCGTATATACCCCCTGTTCCTAATCGTTGCACTTAAAACCTACTACTTTGTCGACAAAGGTTGTGAAAAAGATAAATTTTGCTTCGACCAAACCGGCCAAGCATATTGATTTTTTGGATATTCAGCTTAAATCCTTCCAGGATTTCTTTCAGCTGGAAACCAATCCCGAAAATCGGGTGAATGAGGGTCTTTACAAGGTATTCGCCGAGAATTTTCCCATTACCGACGCACGCAACCACTTCGAGTTGCGTTTTCTCGATTATTTTATCGATCCTCCGCGCTATAGCATAGAAGAATGTCTGGACAGAGGGCTTACATACAGCGTTCCGCTCAAGGCCAAGTTGCAACTTGTCTGCCAAGACCGTGAACAAGATGATGATTTCAAGGAAATCATCCAGGAAGTTTATTTGGGAATGATTCCCTACATGACACCGGGCGGTTCGTTCATCATCAACGGTGCCGAGCGTGTCATCGTGTCCCAGTTGCACCGTTCTCCGGGCGTTTTCTTCGGTGCCAGCTATCATACCAACGGGCAGCAGCTCTATTCGGCCCGTATCATTCCTTTCAAGGGGTCGTGGATGGAGTTCACCACCGACATCAACAACGTGATGTACGCCTACATCGACCGCAAGAAGAAATTGCCTATCACCACGCTTTTGCGTGCCATCGGTTATGAGACCGACAAGGATATTCTCGAAATTTTCGACCTGGCCAAGGAAGTGAAGGTTTCCCGCTCGGGTCTCAAGAAATATATCGGTGCCCGTTTGGCCGCCCGCGTGGTTCGTTCGTGGGTGGAAGACTTCGTGGACGAAGACACGGGCGAAGTGGTCTCGATCGAGCGTACCGAAATGCTCATCGACCGTGAAACCGAATTGGAAGAAAACCACATCGACCTGATCGTCGATGCAGGCATCAAGTCGATTCTCGTGCATCGTGACGATGCCGACAACAATCTCGACTATTCCATCATTTTCAACACGCTCCAGAAAGACGCCGCCAATAATGCCAAGGAAGCGGTGGAATTCATCTACAGGCAGTTGCGCAACGCCGAACCGCCCGATGAGGAAACGGCGCGCGGCATTATCGAAAAGTTGTTCTTCTCCGACAAACGCTACGACTTGGGCGAAGTGGGACGTTACCGCATCAACCGCAAGTTGGACTTGAACATCCCCTTGGATACCCACGTGCTTACCAAGGAAGACATCATCTGCATCATCAAGCATCTCATACGCCTCATCAACTCGCATGCGGAAGTGGACGATATCGACCACTTGAGCAATCGGCGCATACGTACCGTGGGCGAGCAGCTCTACGCCCAGTTCGGGGTAGGGCTCAACCGTATGGCCCGCACGATTCGCGAACGTATGAACGTGCGCGATAACGAGGAATTCACGCCTGCCGACCTGATCAATGCCAAGACGCTCAGTTCGGTCATCAATTCCTTCTTCGGTACCAACCAGCTTTCGCAGTTCATGGACCAGACCAACCCGCTTTCGGAAGTGACGCACAAGCGTCGTATTTCCGCCTTGGGCCCCGGAGGTTTGAGCCGTGAAAGGGCGGGGTTCGAGGTGCGCGACGTCCACTATACCCACTACGGACGTCTGTGTACGATCGAAACGCCCGAAGGTCCCAATATCGGTTTGATTTCCTCCTTGTGCGTGTTCGCCGTCATCGACAAGCTCGGTTTCATCGAAACGCCTTACTATAAGGTGGAGAACGGCAAAGTGAAGATCGACCAGGAGCCGGTCTATCTTACCGCCGAGAAGGAAGAAGACCAAATCATCGCGCAGGCCTGTACGGAACTGGAGGCCGACGGTACCATTCACGACAGCAAGATAAAGGTCCGCCATTTGGCCGACTTCCCCATCGTGGACAGGAACGAGGTGACGTTGATGGACGTGGCGCCCAACCAGATCGCCTCCATCGCCGCTTCGTTGATTCCTTTCCTGGAACATGACGACGCCAACCGTGCCTTGATGGGCTCGAACATGATGCGTCAGGCGGTGCCCCTGCTTAACCCCGAAGTGCCTATCGTGGGAACGGGGCTGGAACCGTATGTGGCGCACGATTCGCGTATCTTGGTCAATGCCGAGGGCGACGGCGTGGTCACCTACGTCGATGCCAATACGATCACGATTCGCTATGACGTGGCGGAGGAAAACCGTCTGGTCAGCTTCGACGACGACCTCAAGACATACAACCTTACCAAGTTCCAGCGTACCAACCAAAGTTCCTGCATCAACCTTACGCCTATCGTCCGCAAGGGCGACAAGGTGAAGAAAGGCCAGGTCCTTTGCGAAGGCTACGCCACCAAAGACGGTTCGCTGGCCTTGGGTCGCAACCTGATGGTAGCCTTCATGCCTTGGAAAGGTTATAATTTCGAAGATGCCATCGTCATTTCGGAAGATGCCATCAAGAACGACCTCTTTACTTCCATTCATGTGGAAGAATATACGTTGGAGGTTCGCGAGACCAAGCGCGGCATGGAAGAACTTACCGACGATATTCCCAACGTAAGCCAGGATGCCACGAAGGATCTGGACAGCAACGGCTTGATAAGGATCGGCGCCGAAGTGAAGGAAGGCGACATCCTTATCGGCAAGATCACGCCCAAGGGCGAGTCCGATCCCACGCCGGAAGAAAAACTGCTCCGTGCCATCTTCGGCGACAAGGCGGGCGACGTCAAGGACGCTTCCTTGAAAGTTCCGCCTTCGGTAAGCGGGGTGGTCATCGGCAAACGTCTTTTCAGCCGTGTCATCAAGGACCGCAAGAGCAAAGCCAAGGACAAGGATGTCGTCAAGGCGCTCGAAAAAGACTTCAACAAGGAAAGCCAGGACTTGAAGAACAAGTTGGTCGAAAAGTTGATGAACGTGCTGGGCAACAATACTTCGGCGGGCGTTTCCAACAATCTCAAGCAGGAACTCATCGCCAAGAAGGCGCGTTTCTCGGCCAAGGTGCTCAACGAACTGGATTACCAGACGGTCAATCCTTCGGGTTGGACCAACAACGAGGAGGTCAACGAGCTGGTGAAACGCCTGTTGAACAACTACAACATCAAATACCGCGAGATCTTCGGACGTTTCCAGCGCGACAAGTTCGTGGCTACCGTGGGCGACGAATTGCCCGGCGGCATCGTGCAGATGGCCAAGGTCACGATTGCCAAGAAACGCAAGCTCAAGATCGGCGACAAGATGTCCGGTCGTCACGGGAACAAGGGTATCGTGGCGCGCATCGTCAGGGCGGAAGACATGCCGTTCCTTGCCGACGGAACTCCGGTCGATATTGTCTTGAATCCTCTGGGCGTACCTTCGCGTATGAACCTCGGGCAGATTTACGAGACGGTGCTCGGCTGGGCCGGCAAACGTCTGGGCTTGCAGTTCGCCACGCCTATCTTCGACAGCGCCACGCCCGAAGAAATCGATTCCTATACCGATCAGGCAGGCTTGCCGCGTTACGGTCGCACCTATCTCTACGACGGGGAAACCGGCGAACGTTTCGACCAGCCGGCCACGGTGGGCTACATCTACATGATCAAGCTTCACCACATGATCGACGACAAGATGCACGCCCGTTCCATCGGACCTTACTCGCTCATCACCCAGCAACCGCTCGGTGGCAAGGCGCAGTTCGGGGGCCAACGTTTCGGGGAAATGGAAATTTGGGCGCTCGAAGCTTTCGGCGCGGCCAATATCCTGCAGGAAGTGTTGACCGTCAAGTCCGACGACGTGGCGGGCAGGGCGAAGACCTACGAGGCCATCGTCAAGGGTGACAACATGCCTACGCCCTCCATCCCTGAATCGTTCAACGTCTTGGTGAACGAGTTGAGGGGCTTGGGCTTGGAAATCACCTTCTCCAAATAATATTTTGTCAAATATTCAATTTTGCAGCATAATATGGCGTCAAAAAAAGAAGGTCCGGTAACGTTGGACTTCAATAAAATCACCATCAGCTTGGCTTCTCCCGAAACCATCTTGGAACGCTCGCACGGAGAAGTCACCAAGCCGGAGACCATCAATTACCGTACATACAAACCCGAAAGCGACGGGCTTTTCTGCGAACGTATCTTCGGTCCTACCAAAGACTGGGAATGCCATTGCGGAAAATACAAGCGTATCCGTTACAAAGGCATCGTTTGCGACCGTTGCGGGGTGGAAGTAACCGAAAAGAAGGTGCGTCGCGAACGCATGGGGCATATCCAGTTGGTGGTTCCCGTGGCGCACATCTGGTTTTTCCGTTCGTTGCCCAACAAGATCGGAGCCTTGCTGGGCATCCAGACCAAGAAGTTGGAATCGATCATCTATTACGAGAAATACGTCGTCATCCAGCCGGGTATCAAGGAAGCCGACGGCGTGGAGCGTCTGCAGTTCCTGTCCGAAGAGGAATATTACGCCATCGTCGACACCTTGCCCGCAGACAACGCGCTTCTGGACGACGAGGATCCCAACAAGTTCATCGCCAAGATGGGCGGTGAAGCCTTGTATGAATTGCTCAAGAAGATAGACCTCGACGCCCTTTCGTACGAATTGCGCGACAAGGCCAGCAACGAGACTTCCATGCAACGCAAGCAGGAAGCCTTGAAGCGTCTTAATGTCGTGGAAGCTTTCCGCGACGCCCAGACCCGCGTGGAGAACCGTCCCGAATGGATGATCATGAAGGTGATTCCGGTCATCCCGCCCGACTTGCGTCCTTTGGTGCCTCTCGACGGCGGACGTTTCGCCACTTCCGACTTGAACGACTTGTATCGTCGTGTCATTATCCGCAACAACCGCCTCAAGAAACTTATCGAGATCAAGGCTCCCGACGTGATCGTGCGCAACGAGAAACGTATGTTGCAGGAAGCCGTCGATTCGCTGTTCGACAATTCGCGCAAGGCCCGCTCGAGCAAGAGCGAAGGTGCGAGGATGCTCAAATCCCTGTCCGACAGTTTGAAAGGAAAGCAAGGCCGTTTCCGTCAGAATTTGCTCGGCAAGCGTGTGGATTATTCCGGTCGTTCGGTCATCGTGGTAGGTCCCGACTTGAAGATGAACGAGATGGGATTGCCCAAGGACATGGCTGCCGAATTGTACAAGCCGTTCATCATCCGCAAGATGTTGGAACGGGGCATCGTGAAGACCGTCAAGTCGGCCAAGAAAATCGTGGAACGCAAGGATCCCGTGGTATGGGACATCCTCGAAAACATATTGAAAGGACATCCCGTCCTGATGAACCGTGCCCCGACCTTGCACCGTCTGGGTATCCAGGCATTCCAGCCCAAGCTTATCGAAGGCAAGGCCATGCGCCTTCACCCCCTTTGCTGCACGGCTTTCAATGCCGACTTCGACGGGGACCAGATGGCCGTGCACGTGCCGCTGGGCAATGCCGCCATCTTGGAAGCCCAGTTGCTGATGCTGGCTTCGCACAATATCCTCAACCCGGCCAACGGTGCGCCTATCACCGTTCCTTCGCAAGACATGGTCTTGGGATTGTACTACCTTACCAAAGGCCGCAAGACCGAGGGCGATGACGTGGTCAAAGGCGAAGGCACCGTTTTCTATTCTCCCGAGGAAGCCATCATCGCGCACAATGAGAAACGTGCCGACTTGCATGCTTGGGTGAAAATCCGTCGTGAGGGTGAAGACGGCAAACCCGAATTGCTCGAGACCACCGTGGGCAGGATCCTGTTCAACCAAGTGGTGCCCAAGGAATACGGTTTCATCAACGAAGTCCTCACCAAGAAGTCGTTGCGCGACATCATCGCCGACGTCTTGAAGAAATGCGGCATGTCGAAGACGGTCAAGTTCCTCGACGATATCAAGAACATGGGATACAAGACCGCTTTCCGCGGCAGTCTTTCGTTCAACTTGGGCGACGTGATCATCCCCAAGGTGAAAGAGGAACTCATCGCCAAGGCCAACGACGACGTGGAAGAGGTGATGAACAACTACAACCTCGGTTTCATCACCAACAACGAACGTTACAACCAGATCATCGACATCTGGACACATACCAACAACAAGTTGACCAATGCGGTGATGAAGCAGCTTTCGTCCGACCGTCAGGGTTTCAACCCCGTTTACATGATGTTGGATTCGGGAGCCCGTGGTTCGAAGGAACAGATTCGTCAGCTTTGCGGTATGCGTGGACTTATGGCCAAGCCCCAGAAGGCAGGCGCTTCCGGCGGCGAAATCATCGAGAACCCCATCTTGTCCAATTTCAAGGAAGGCCTTTCGGTATTGGAGTACTTCATCTCCACCCACGGTGCCCGCAAGGGTTTGGCCGATACCGCCTTGAAGACCGCCGATGCCGGTTATCTGACGCGTCGTCTGGTGGATGTCTCGCAAGACGTGATTATTTCCGAAGAAGACTGCCATACCCAGCGCGGCTTGATAGCTACCGCCTTGAAGAAAAACGACGACGTGGTGGAATCGCTCTACGAACGTATCCTTGGCCGGACCACCATCGACGACGTGATTCATCCCCAGACGGGCAAGCTCATCGTCAAGGCCGGAGAAGAAATCACCGAGGAAATCGCCCGCGAAATAGAAGAATCTCCCATCGAGGAAGTGGAAATCCGTTCGGTGCTTACCTGCGAGTCCAAGCATGGCGTCTGCGCCAAGTGCTACGGACGGAACCTGGCCACCAACAAGATGGTACAGAAAGGCGAGGCCGTAGGTGTCATCGCCGCCCAGTCCATCGGTGAACCCGGTACGCAGCTTACGTTGCGTACGTTCCACGTCGGCGGGGTAGCGGGAGGCAGCAGCATCATGTCGAGCATCACCGCCGCATACGACGGGGTGCTTGAAATCGAAGAGCTGCGTAGCGTTTCGCATGTGGCCGAAGAAAAGGGAAAACACGAAGTGGTCATCGGTCGTTCGGCCGAAATGCGCATCGTGGACCCGAATACGAAGTCTGTCCTTACCACGGCCAACATTCCTTACGGAGCCTCGTTGTACGTGGCTTCCGGCGCCACGGTCAAGGCCGGCACGCTTATCGCCGACTGGGATCCGTACAATGCCGTGATCGTTTCCGAATACTCGGGCAAGGTCTCGTTGCAGAACATGGTTGAGAACGTCACTTATCGTGAAGGTTCCGACGACCAGACGGGTTACAAGGATCGTATCATCATCGAATCCCGTCAAAAGTCGAAGACACCTTCCATCAATATCGTGGATTCGAGCGGGAATATCCTCAAGATCTACGATATTCCGGTGGGAGCCCATGTCCAGCTTGACGATGCCAGCAAGATAAAGGCCGGTGACATCTTGGTGAAGATTCCGCGTTCGTTCGGCAAGTCGGGCGATATTACGGGAGGTCTTCCCCGCGTTACCGAGTTGTTCGAGGCCCGTAATCCGTCCGATCCCGCGGTGGTTTCCGAAATCGACGGCAGCGTAAGCTTCGGCAAGAAGTCCAAACGCGGCCATCGCGAGATCATCATCACCTCCAAGATGGGCGATGCCAAATCGTATCTCATTCCCACGTCCAAGCAGATCCTGGCTCAGGAAAACGACTACGTGAAAGCCGGCACGCCGCTTTCGGAAGGTGCCATCACGCCTGCCGACATCTTGGCCATCAAGGGACCGATGAAGGTTCAGGAATACATCGTGAACGAAATTCAGGAAGTATATCGTCTGCAAGGCGTGAAGATCAACGACAAGCACTTTGAGGTGATCGTGCGCCAGATGATGCGCAAGGTCGAAGTGATCGATCCGGGCGATACCAACTTCTTGGAAGGCGAACATGTCAACAAGGTGGATTTCGTGGAAGTGAACGACCGCATTTACAGCGAAAAAGTGGTGGTGGATGCCGGCGAGTCCGAAAACGTGAAGGCCGGTCAGATCATATCCGCCAGGGCTTTGCGCGACGAAAATTCGATTTTGCGTCGCAAGGGCTTGAAACTCGTCGAAGTACGCGATGCGCGTCCGGCCACGGCACGTCAGATACTGCAAGGTATCACCCGTGCCTCGTTGCAGGTTCGCAGTTTCCTCTCCGCCGCTTCTTTCCAGGAAACCACCAAGGTCCTTACCGATGCCGCCGTCAACGGCAAGGTGGATTACTTGGAAGGTTTGAAGGAGAACGTGCTGGTAGGTCATTTGATACCGGCCGGTACGGGTTTGGAAGACTATCGCGGGAATATCGTCTACTCGAGCGAAGAATACGCCGAGTTGCAGGAAGCCGCCAACAGGGAATAATCGATGGAAAAGAAAGGCAATACAAAGGACAATCCGATACAGATCGAATTGTCGGGCGAGGTGGCGGAAGGGGTTTACTCCAACTTGGCGCTCATCACGCATTCGCAGTCGGAATTTGTCGTTGATTTCATACGTGTGATGCCGGGTGTGGACAAGGCGCGCGTCAAGTCGCGGGTCATCTTGACACCCCAGCACGCCAAACGTCTCATGCGGGCTTTGAGTGACAACATTCGCAAGTATGAAAGCATGTTCGGCTCCATCGAGGAGCCCGAACCGGTTCCGATGGCGTTCATGAACACGCCCGCCACCGAGGCTTGATGTTCGCGTGCCTTGAAACCGAAAGGGATTTGCTCCGGATGGTGCAAATCCCTTTTTTCATGTCTTTGCGGAGATATTCCGGGAAATCACAATTTGAATTCCACCCGGTTGGAAAGGGAACGTCCCAACGTGAGTTCGTCGGTATATTCCAGGTCGTCGCCGATGGCGATGCCTTTGGCCAAGGTCGTCACCCGCACGGGGAGCTCCTTGAGTTGACGGAAGATATAGAAAGAGGTCGTGTCGCCTTCGGGCGTGGCGGGCAGGGCGAGGATGACTTCCTGCGCGTTTTCCTGCTGGATCCTTCCTGGCAGCGAGGCGATGTTGAGTTGCGAGGGGCTGATGCCCGCAAGCGGATTGATGAGACCGCCCAGGACATGGTAAAGTCCGTCGTACATTCCCGTGTTTTCAATCGCCATCACGTCCCGGACGTCGCTCACCACGCACAGTTGCCCCCTGTCGCGTTTGGGCGAGGCGCAGACGGGGCAGGTCTCGGTATCCGAGATATTGTGGCAATGCTTGCAATAACGTATGTTGTTCCGGAATCCGATCAAGGTGTTTCCGAACCTTTCCACCATTTCGCGCTCCTGGGAAAGCAAGAACAAGGCGAGCCTGAGCGCGGTTTTTCGTCCTATACCGGGCAATTTGTTGAGTTCCTCGACGGCATTTTCCAACAGCCGGAGCGAAATGTTTTCCATAAACAGGTACCGATTGAGTCGCGAAAATACGACAAAGTTGCCTTGGCATGAAAATATTGTTACATTTGCCATTCTGCTCAATAGACGAGATATGCGGATAAAAATTCCAGGAATCGCGTTCGTCCTGCCGTTGCTTTTGCTTTCCTGCGGCAATTCCGAAAAGGACGCGGAATCGAATCTGATAAACTTCATCACACGCCACGAATCCACGATGATACCGTTGTCCGAGCAAATCAACCGGACTTTCTGGAATTATGCGCGCACGGGCGCGAACGTCTATATGACCCGGTACGATTCCTTGAATCAAGTCAAAATGGAGTTTCTGCATGACAAAAGGAAATTTTCCTATCTGAAACGCCTGCGGGAGAGTGGACGGATAAAGGACGCATACCTCCAACGGCAGTTGGAAATCCTTTACAGGCAATATCTGCCTTGCCAGGCCGACCTGTCCTTGCAAGTCCGCATAGGCCGGCTGCAAAATCATCTGAAGCACGAGGTTTGGAAAAAGGAAAAACGCATGCGTGCGCGTCCGATCAAGGATTCGGACGGGTATGATGCGCGAAGGGAGGCCTCCTTGGCCGACAGCCTGCTGCTCTTGGTCGATTTGCGCAACGAATTGGCACGCCAGGCGGGATTTTCCGATTATTATGCCTTGCAGTTCTTCCTGGATGAGATGGACCCCGCTTATGTCGATGAATTGTTCGCCCGCTTGGAAGAACGGACCGATTCGGTTTTCCGTCAACTGAGAAACGAGGAATATTTTCCGGATTACACAGGTTCTTTCGCGCCATACGGGCAACGTCCTCAGGACGAGCGACGTGATGCGTGCTACGGTGAGGTGGACATGCCTCATCTTGCCCTCCGTTTCTTTTCGGGCATCGGCCTTGAACTGGAAGAAGTGGTGGCTCATAGTGATTTTTCACGCTGTTATGCCAAGCTTCCGTTGTTCAGGTGCGTTACCATGGACAGGAAAAACGATATACGGATGGTCGGGATATTGGACGGCAAGGAGACGGATATGCTGAAGTTGCTTGCTTGTTGCGGGGAAGCGGCCTATTGGAAGAGTATCCCGAACACGTTGCCGTATTTGTTGCGCTGCCCCTCTTCGTTCATGTTGCAAATGGGCGTGGCCTCGTTTTTCTCGCGCATGGTAGGCTATCCGGATTGGAGCCTGTCGATGGGAATCTTTTCGGCAGGGCAGGCCGGCAGGTTGAGAGGCACGACCAGCAGGGAGTTCGTTCGGGAACAATTGTTTTTTTGCCGCTGGAGCCTGTTGGTCTATCATTTTGAAAGGCGCCTTTATGCGGACCGGAAGACGGATCTTGCCGGCTTGTGGCGCGAATTGAACCGGCGCTACCTGTTTGTGGACCTGGATTCGGATTCGGAACATGCCGCCTCGCGCAAAAGGCGGGAATGGATGGCGGATACCTATTTTTTCGTTGAGGCTTGCCGTATACATGATTTCTTGCTGGCGGAACTTTGGGCCGCCCAGGTGACGGAGCATCTCTGCACGACCTATCCCAAACTTGGGGATCCGTGCAGTCCCTTCCTGGTAGGCAGCGGAGAGATCGGCGGGTATTTCAGGAAGTCCGTCTTTGAACCGGGCGCCGGTCTTCGTTGGGACGACCTTACCCGTCTGGCCACAGGCAAGGACTTGGGTTTGGAAAGTTTTGTGGAACAATTTTGTCAGGCAAGGAAATGACGCCCTCGGTCATAGGACTCATCTTCGTGGCCTATACGGCCCTTTTGTTTCTCATAGCGTTCCTGACGGGGAAAAAGGCGGGAGACGAAGCATATTACAGGGGCGACCGCCGTTCCCCTTGGTTCGTGGTGGCTTACGGCATGGTAGGGGCTTCGCTTTCGGGTGTCACGTTCATGTCGGTGCCCGGAAACGTGTTGCGGGAGAACTTCTATTATTTGCCCATGGTATCGGGGTTCGTGGCGGGCTATGTCGTCATCGCCAAGGTCTTGTTGCCCATTTACTACAAGTTGAACCTGACCTCCATCTACGGTTATCTGGACATGCGTTTCGGCTTGCGTTCGTACAAGAGCGGGGCGGCGTTCTTCCTGCTCTCGCGCAGTTTGGGGGCTACATTGCGCATGTTCTTGGTGATAAGCGTATTGCATGAATTCGTATTCAAGGCGATGGGCATACCTTTTCCGGTGGCGGCCTTGGTATTCATCCTGCTTATCCTGGGTTATACGTTCCGGGGCGGGATAAAGACGATCGTTTGGACCGATACCTTGCAGACCACGTTCATGCTTGCCGCCGTCGGAATATCCATCTTCTGCATCGCCCGGAGCATGCATTGGACGTGGTCCGAAATGCTGGTTTCGGTGAAAGACAGTCCGCTTTCCCGTGTTTTCGATACCGATCCGCTGGCGCCTCGCTACTATCTCAAACAGTTCGTGAGCGGTTTGTTCATTACCGTCACGATGACCGGGCTGGATCAAGACATGATGCAGAAGAACCTGAGTTGCCGCAACCTGAAGGATGCCCGGAAGAACATGTACACCTGCAGCGGCATCATCCTTGTCATGAACTTCCTGTTCCTGGTATTGGGCGCGATACTTTGCCTCTATGCGCAAGAGAACGGCATCGTCTGCGCGGATACCGACCATCTTTTTCCTACCGTCGCCATCCATTATCTTCCGGCATTGGCGGGCCTGACGTTCATCATCGGGGTCCTTTCGGCCGCCTATTCCAGTGCCGACGGGGCATTGACCGCCGTCACGACGAGTTTTACCATCGATATCCTGGGGGTGGAACGCAGGGGGCTTTCCGCCGAACGGCGCCGGAGAATCCGGTATGTCGTGCATTTGGCCATGTCGTTGTCGTTCTTGCTGCTGATCATCTTGTTCGACAAGATAAAGAACGATTCGGTCATAAACATGGTATATGACATAGCCTCGTACACCTACGGACCTCTTTTGGGCTTGTTTGTCACGGGCATCTGCACCCGATGGAAGGTGGACGACAGGCTTACGCCGCTCGTGGTCTTGCTCGCGCCCGTGTTGTCCTATGTCTTGTCCCTCCTTGCGAGGCTGTTCTGGTCGTATCATTTCGGTTTCGAATTGCTGTTGTTGAACGGGCTGCTTACCATGGCGGGCTTGTATCTTATACGGAAGAAGTGATTTTTTATTTTGACAGACAGTCCATTGTGATTTTCGATAGAAAAAAACGCGAAGAAAGTTTGTCAGTTTGAAAAACTGTCGTACCTTTGCACTCCCGTTCGTGGAAGAAATATCCGGAACGGGACAGACCGGCGGAGCGGGCGTGCAGCCCGCGGATGGCCGGAGCGAGTTCATTGACATGCTGGAACGGAAAGAGCGAGGGTCCGCGGCGACGCGGGCCGAGCGAGGAAAGAGAGAAGGGCGCACGGGGGATGCCTAGGCTCTTGGAGGCGAAGAAGGACGCGACAAGCTGCGAAAAGCCCCGGGGAGGCGCAAATGGCCTGAGATCCGGGGGTATCCGAATGGGGCAACCCGTCCGGCTGAAGGCCGGACACCCGGCAGAGGATGCCGCGGGGCGAACGCGGGGAACCGAAACATCCAAGTACCCGCAGGAGAAGAGAACAACAGTGATTCCGCCAGTAGCGGCGAGCGAAAGCGGAGGAGCCCAAACCGCAGGGGTCAAGGCCCGTGCGGGGTAGAAGGACCGTCGTGAGGGACCGCGGAGGCGAGCGGAAGCGCCTGGAAAGGCGCGCCGTAGCGGGTGAAAGCCCCGTACGCGAAGCGGAAGCGGCCCGGACGGGATCCTGAGTAAGGCGGGACCGGAGGAATCCTGCCCGAATCGGCCGGCACCATCCGGCAAGGCTAAATACTCCCAAGAGACCGATAGCGGACAAGTACCGTGAGGGAAAGGTGAAAAGGACCCCGAACAGGGGAGTGAAAGAGAACCTGAAACCGTGCGCCTACAAGCGGTCGGAGCCCTTTTTGAGGGGTGACGGCGTGCCTTTTGCATAATGAGCCTACGAGTTGCGGTGGCCGGCGAGGCTAAGGGCCAGGAGGTCCGGAGCCGAAGTGAAAGCGAGCCTGAATAGGGCGTATAGTCGGCCGCGGCAGACGCGAAACTTGGTGATCTACCCATGTGCAGGCTGAAGTGCCGGTAACGCGGCATGGAGGGCCGAACCGATAAGCGTTGAAAAGCTTCCGGATGACGTGTGGGTAGGGGTGAAAGGCCAATCAAACCGAGAGATAGCTCGTACTCCCCGAAATGCCTTTAGGGGCAGCCTCGGGGTACAGCGTGGCGGAGGTAGAGCTACGGATAGGATGCGGGGGTTTCACCGCCTGCCAAGTCCTGACAAACTCCGAATGCCGCCACGTGATGCCCGGGAGTGAGGGCGCGGGTGCTAACGTCCGCGTCCGAGAGGAGAAGAATCCAGACCGACGGCCAAGGTCCCCAAGTGCGTGTTAAGTTGAAAATAACGCGGTGCCGGAGCAGAGACAGCCAGGATGTTGGCTTGGAAGCAGCCATACATTCAAAGAGTGCGTAACAGCTCACTGGTCGAGCGCCGGCGCATGGATAATAAGCGGGCATGAAACACGCCACCGAAGCCACGGGACCCCGTATGGGGTCGGTAGGGGAGCATTCCGCGTGCGCGGAAGGCGTTCCGGGAGGGGCGCTGGAGCGCGCGGAAAAGCAAATGTAGGCATAAGTAACGACAAGGCGGGCGAGAAACCCGCCCACCGAAAGACCAAGGTTTCCTGATCAACGCTAATCGGATCAGGGTAAGCCGGGACCTAAGGATAAGCCGAAGGGCGAGGCCGATGGGAAGCCGTTGAAGATTACGGCGCCGGCGCATGCTGCGAAGCGGGGACGAAGGAGTGAACCGTCCGCGTGCCGACGGAATGGCACGTTGAAGGGCGTAGGTAGACGCCGCGCAGGGAAGACCGCGCGGGGTGCCGAACCCGATAGTACCGGGAGGCCACGGCCGAACGGACAGCGACGGAAAGCAGGCTTCCAAGAAAAGCCGCTAAGCGCCAGGCATGCGGTGCCCGTACCGTAAACCGACACAGGTGGTCGAGGAGAGGATCCAAAGGTGCTCGAGAGATTCATGGCTAAGGAACTAGGCAAAATGACCCTGTAACTTCGGGAGAAAGGGTGCCCGCCGCAAGGCGGGCCGCAGCGGAGCGGCCCAGGCGACTGTTTAACAAAAACACAAGGCTATGCGAAATTGCAAGATGAAGTATATGGCCTGACACCTGCCCGGTGCCGGAAGGTTAAGAGGAGGGCTCAGCCGCGAGGCGAAGGTCCGAATTGAAGCCCCGGTAAACGGCGGCCGTAACTATAACGGTCCTAAGGTAGCGAAATTCCTTGTCGGGTAAGTTCCGACCTGCACGAATGGTGTAACGATCTGGGCACTGTCTCGGCCATGAGCTCGGTGAAATTGAAGTAACGGTGAAGATGCCGTTTACCCGTAACGGGACGGAAAGACCCCGTGAACCTTCACTACAACTTAACATTGATTTTGGGTACGTGCTGTGTAGGATAGGTGGGAGACTGCGAGCCGGGTGCGCCAGCATTCGGGGAGTCGATGTTGAAATACCACCCTTTATTTACTTGAAATCTAACCCGCGGGAAGCGGGGACATTGTTTGGTGGGTAGTTTGACTGGGGTGGTCGCCTCCAAAAGCGTAACGGAGGCTTTCAAAGGTACCCTCAGCACGGTTGGCAACCGTGCGCTGAGCGCAATAGCAGAAGGGTGCTTGACAGTGAGACAAACAAGTCGAGCTGGTAGGAAACTAGGATATAGTGATCCGGCGGTTCCGCATGGAAGGGCCGTCGCTCAAAGGATAAAAGGTACTCCGGGGATAACAGGCTGATCACTCCCAAGAGCTCACATCGACGGAGTGGTTTGGCACCTCGATGTCGGCTCGTCACATCCTGGGGCTGGAGAAGGTCCCAAGGGTTCGGCTGTTCGCCGATTAAAGTGGCACGCGAGCTGGGTTCAGAACGTCGCGAGACAGTTCGGTCCCTATCTGTTATGGGCGCAGGAAGTTTGCCGGGAGCTGGCTCTAGTACGAGAGGACCGAGCCGGACGCACCGCCGGTGTACCGGTTGTCCCGCCAGGGGCACCGCCGGGTAGCCGTGTGCGGAAGAGATAAGCGCTGAAAGCATCTAAGTGCGAAACTCGCCCGAAGATGAGACTTCCCATGAGGGCCGTCGAAGACGACGACGTGGATAGGCCGCAGGTGTAAAGCCGGCGACGGCAAAGCCGAGCGGTACTAATGGCCCGAGAGATTTCCTCGCCCCGCCGGACTCCCGCAAGGGGGGACCGGGATCGTGCTTTCCGTTCAGGTCAATGCGCGCGCCAGAGAGACATGGTGACGAAAGCGGCGGGTACCACCTCTTCCCATTCCGAACAGAGAAGTTAAAACCGCCCGCGCCGATGGTACTGCGTCTAAAGCGTGGGAGAGTAGGTCGTCGCCGCCCTTACCAAGCCCCGGGAGAACCCGGGGCTTTTTT
>CAJTPR010000008.1 GCA_910578275.1 uncultured Bacteroidales bacterium
ACCCACTCGGCCGCCTCCACCTCGGCCGCCGGTCTGATGAGCGCCGCCGACAAGACAGATCTGACTTCCCTGATGAATATGCGGATTGCCGGTGTATACGACTTTCAAAGTAATGGCGGATTAGCCAACAGGCATGGAATTACTGTTACATGTACCGCAGCGACCGCTTCCAATGGGGAGGCTTGCTTCCGGGTAAAATTGATCGGTGGAAATTCGAGCCGTGTCTATTATCCGGTGGTTATCCCGCCTTTGGGGTACACCGCCGCTGCCAGCGGGCGTACGGGAGGTGGCACCTCTTTCGATGTGGTCTTCTACAACCGTAAGAGCGGCTATACGGAACGTCCAAGCAACGGAATCCTGGCGCTCGTCGAGGTCGGATGATATTTATTGTTTAATTTCGCAAAAAAAATCGAGTATGAAAACAAAAACGTTTTTGCTGCTGTTTGCTTCCATAGTGCTGTTTCAGGCCTGCAAACCAGACGATGCGGGAAAAGAAGATGCCCGTATCCTCGCCTACGCCATCGTGCAGATGGACATTGCTCCGGGCAACGGTCATCGGCAGAAATCGGTCGATGTGGTGGGCGACAGCCTGTCCGTGCATCAACTGGCGGTTTACTCCTGCCTCATTCAAGGTCCCTGCGACTCAAATTGGATCAGTGGTGCCATGGAAAATAATGAGTATCTTTTTTTCGGAGACGATCACAATGTCTTTGTCCGGGACACGGTCAACCACACGTTTTCCTTTATGCACGATGCGGCCGTTTTCTTTACCGAATACGACAATGACCGACTCGGGGTGCCGGGTACGGAGCGATTGGGATGGCTGGCCTGCTACGTCGAACCTGTTTTCTGTGCCTATTATGATACCATAAATGGACACTACAACAATCCATTGGTTGGAATTGCTGATTTTGATTTCAATAGCTGCCGTATCGACACCTTGGGCTACATTCCAAGGGCGCAAATGGAAGTCAACCGGAAAAAGCTGCTCCGGCTCATGGACGAACAACGGTTCCAAGCCATGATAGACCTCTACAAACACGATTACCATATCTATACCTGCACCGGCGAAGAGTTCCGCAAGATGCACCAATAAGCCCCGTTTAAATACGCGGAGCTGGTGCGTCCGGGACTGAATCAGCCTGATTGCCAGCAAACGTGTGAGGACGTGTCTGGTCGATAGATGGGCGGGCCTGCCGGATATTCCGGCAGGCCCGCTTTTTGCGTGTACCGGTGTTGGAGCGATTTAAACGACAACACGTTGGAACGCTTTCCGCCTTCCTGAGAGACTCGTGCTCGTCGAGGTCGGATGATATTTATTGGTTAATTTCGCAAAAAAAATCGAGTATGAAAAAAATCACGTTTTCACTGTTGCTGATACTTGCCTCTATGGTGCTGTTTCAGGCCTGCAAGCCGGACGATGCGGGCAAAGAAGATACCCGTATCCTCGCCTACGCCATCGTGCAGATGGACATTGCTCCGGGCAACGCTCATCGGCAGAAATCGGTCGATGTGGTGGGCGACAGCCTGTCCGTGCATCAATTGGCGGTTTACTCTTGCCTCATTCAAGGTCCCTGCGACTCAAATTGGATCAGTGGTGCCATGGAAAACAACGAGCATGTTTTTTTCGGTGATGATCGTAACGTCTTTATCCGGGACACGGTCAGCCACACGTTTTCCTTTATGCACGATGCGGCCGTTTTCTTTACCGAATACGACAATGACCGACTCGGAGTGCCGGGTACGGAACGATTGGGATGGCTGGCCTGCTACGTCGAACCAGTTTTCTGTGCCTATTATGATACCGTGAAAGGGAGATATTTCAACCCGCTGGCAGAAGTGGATAGTCTCGGGTTCCGCTGGCGTTATTGCCGTATCGACACCTTGGGCTACATTCCAAGGGCGCAAATGGAAGTCAACCGGAAAAAGCTGCTCCGGCTCATGGACGAACAACGGTTCCAAGCCATGATAGACCTCTACAAACACGATTACCATATCTATACCTGCACCGGCGAAGAGTTCCGCAAGATGCACCAATAAGCCCCGTTTAAATACGCGGAGCTGGTGCGTCCGGGGCTGAATCAGCCTGATTGCCGGTAAACGTGTGAGGACGTGTCTGGTCGATAGATGGGCGGGCCTGCCGGAATATCCGGCGGGCCCGCTTTTTTGTTCGACAACGATTTCCTCCGGCACGTGAGGGACATTTCGTTTTTACGATCAAGATTCCCACGGTTATAGGACACCGACCTTTTCCCCTCTTCCGAACTGGTTTTACAACTTTTCAAGAATCGGAATACCCAATACCGGCAAAACAAAAAGCCGATCCTACAAAGAACCGGCTTCATATCTAACGCTGAAATCCCCTTATTATTCCCCGAGGAAGGTCTTGAGGTGTTTGCTGCGCGAGGAGTTCTTCAAGCGGCGGATGGCTTTTTCCTTGATTTGGCGCACTCTCTCGCGGGTAAGGTCGAACTTGGCGGCGATTTCGTCGAGCGTGAGGCCGTGATGCCCGCCGATGCCGTAAAAGAGGTTTATCACGTCGCGTTCCTTGTCGGTGAGCGTGGCCAAGGCCCGTTCGATTTCGCGCGAAAGCGATTCCTTCATCAACGACTGGTCGGTGCTGGGCGCATCGTCGGCCACATAGACATCGATGAAATTGGTTTCCTCGTCCTGTACCAAAGGCGCGTCCATGGAGATATATCGCGTGGTGATATTGAGCACCTCGGCTATCTTTTCCTTGGGCATGTCGAGGCTGGCGGCCAACTCGTCGATGGAAGGTGGACGTTCGAATTTCTGCTCGAGCCGCGAAGACTCCTTCTTGATCTTGTTGAGCGAACCCACCTGGTTCAACGGGAGACGCACGATACGCGACTGTTCGGCCAAGGCTTGCAGGATGGATTGGCGAATCCACCAAACGGCATATGAAATGAACTTGAAACCGCGCGTTTCGTCAAAACGCTTGGCAGCCTTGATCAGCCCCAGGTTCCCTTCGTTGATAAGGTCGGGCAGGCTCAAGCCTTGGTTCTGGTATTGTTTGGCCACGGAAACCACAAAACGGAGATTCGATTTCACCAACTTGTCCAAGGCGGCCTTGTTACCCATACGGATAAGCCCCGCCAGACGCACTTCCTCCTCCGCGGATATAAGTTCTTCCTTGCCGATGTCTTGCAGGAACTTGTCCAAAGAGGCGGTTTCGCGGTTGGTAATGGATTTTGAAATTTTAAGTTGTCTCATCTTATTGGTTTTATGGCGTATTTACTACTTGATGCCCATCTTGTCGAGTTCCCTCCGATAGGCGCGGGCGTTGGCCAGATGCCCCGCATAGGTTTCGGCAAAGGAATGGCTGCCCGAAAAATCGGCCTTGGCGCAAAAGTACAAATATTTGGTTTGTTTGTTCTGCAGGACGGCATCGATGCTCGAAACTGAAGGCGTGCAGATGGGGCCGGGAGGCAAACCTCTCCGGCAGTACGTATTATAGGGAGATTCCGCCTTGAGATGTTCCTTGAGGATACGCCTGAGCGTGAAGTCACCCACGGCGAACTTGACCGTAGGATCGGCCTGAAGCGGCATCTTCCTGCGATAGCGGTTCAGGTAAACCGAAGCAATGTCGGGGCGTTCGGCCTTGTCGAGCGTTTCTTCCTCCACGATGGAAGCCAGCGTGATGACCTGCACCCGGTTCAGCCCCATCGCACGGGCCTGTCCCCGGCGAAAGGCGTTCCAAAAACGGTCCTGCTCGTGGAACATCCGCGCGAAAAAGCCCTTGGCGTCCATGTTCCAGAAACAATAGTACGTGTCGGGAATGAAACAAGCCATGACGTTGCACGGATCGACGCGCAAGGTGTCGAATCCATCGTCCTCGTCTTCGATTTCCTGTCCGGCGAACCAGAAACGGCCCAGGAACGCCTCGTCGCCCAGCAACCGCAGTATGGAAACCGAATCGGCCTCTATCTGCCTGGAAACGATGCCCGCCAAGGCCTGGGGCGTGCGCACCTTGCCGAACGTGAGCCTGATTTCATCCTGCAATCCGGCACGCATCTTGTTTACCACCGTCAAGGCCGTCGAACCGCGTTGCAGCACGTAGCGTCCCGGTTTCACGCAGACAGGGTAGCCTTTCAGGCGCGAGATGATCTCGAACTTGCACATCTTCACACCTCCGCTATGCCGCAGGCTGTCTTGCACCTGGGCATACGTGGCTCCCGTGGGGACGAAGATCTCGGTGCGTTTCTTCACCGCCGATCCCATGCCTACCGAGGCCACCGCCACCATGAGCGCGAAAACGCACACGGCCGCCGCGTAAAGCATTATCTTGAGCCTTTTGCTGAATTTCTTTCGTCCCATTTCCTACCTTATCTGCATGCCCGGTTCGGCATCGGGCGCGGGTTCCACGAAACAAAGCCTTCCATCGGGATTCTCGCTCATGAGAATCATGCCGTGCGACTCGATGCCTTTCAGGTTCTTGGGTTCAAGGTTCGCCAACAGGCAAACCTTCTTGCCCACAATCGCCTCCGGCGCATGGTATTCGGCTATGCCGCTCACCACCGTACGGGTATCGAAGCCCGTGTCGAGCGTAAGCTTGAGCAACTTCTTGGTCTTGGCCACCTTTTCGGCGGCGATAATCTTGGCCACGCGCAAGTCGATCTTGCCGAATTCGTCGAAATTCACCGGATTCTTTTGCGGTTCATAGTCCACGGCGGCGGCTTTCGCATTGGATTCCTTGGCGGCCCGCAACTTGTCCATCTGTCTTTCGATATCCTCGTCCTCTATCTTCTCGAACAGGAATTCGGCGGGATTCAGCACATGCCCTTCCGGCAAAAGGAAACGCTCTTCGGCCTTGTCCCAGCCCGATTCGGACATGTTCAGGATACGGCGTGACTTGACGGCGGTAAACGGCAGGAAAGGTTCGCAAAGTACGGCCAGATGCGCCGCGATCTGCAAGGAAACGTCCAGCACCGTCTTCACCCGTTCCGGATCGGTCTTGAACACTTTCCAAGGTTCGTTGTCGGTCAGGTATTTGTTGCCCAGGCGCGCCAAGTTCATCAGTTCGTTCAAGGCTTCCCTGAAACGGTATTGTTCGATGCTCCCGGCGATACGGGCCGGATAAGCGCACATTTCCTGCAAGACGGCCTCGTCGGCTTCCGTGAGCCGGCCCGCCGCAGGCACCCTGCCCTCGAAATACTTGTGTGTGAGAACCACGGTACGGTTCACGAAATTGCCGAAGACGGCCAGGAGTTCGTTGTTGTTGCGAGACTGGAAGTCTTTCCAGGTGAAATCGTTGTCTTTCGATTCGGGCGCGTTGGCGGTAAGCACGTAACGGAGAACATCCTGTTTTCCGGGAAAATCCTCCAGATATTCGTGCAGCCACACCGCCCAGTTGCGGGAAGTGGAAATCTTGTCGCCCTCCAGGTTCAGGAACTCGTTGGCAGGGACGTTGTCGGGCAATATGTAACTGCCTTCAGCCTTGAGCATGCAAGGGAAGATGATGCAGTGGAAGACGATGTTGTCTTTTCCGATGAAATGGACCAGTTTGGTTTCCTTGTCTTTCCAGTACTTTTCCCAGTCGTCGGGGCGTAATTCCTTGGTGGCGGATATGTAGCCGATAGGCGCGTCGAACCAGACGTAAAGCACCTTCCCTTCCGTTCCGGGCAAGGGCAACGGGACGCCCCAGTCCAAGTCGCGCGTGACGGCACGAGGCTGCAAGCCTTGGTCTATCCACGACTTGCATTGGCCATAGACGTTCGTGCGCCAATCCGCCTTGTGGCCTTTCAAGATCCATTCACGCAGGAAATCCTCGTAACGGTCGAGCGGCAGGTACCAATGCCTGGTTTCCTTCTTCACGGGCGCGTTGCCGCTGATGGCGCTTTTGGGATCGATCAGTTCGTCGGGACTGAGCGAAGACCCGCACTTTTCGCATTGGTCGCCGTAGGCTCCCTCGCTATTGCACTTGGAACAAGTGCCGGTGATGTAGCGGTCGGCGAGGAATTGCTTGTTTTCCTCGTCGTAGTATTGCATCGATGTCTTCTCGATGAAACAACCTTTGTCGTACAAGGTGCGGAAGAAATCGGAAGCCGTCTTCCGGTGCATGGGAGAGGATGTGCGCGAATAGATGTCGAACGATATGCCGAACTTCTCGAAAGATTCCTTGATGAGCGCATGGTAGCGGTCGACGATCGCCTGGGGCGTGGTATTTTGCTTACGGGCCTTGATCGTGATGGGAACGCCATGTTCGTCGCTGCCGCCGATAAACATCACCTCGCGCCCCTTGCTGCGGAGATAGCGCACATAAATGTCGGCCGGCACGTACACCCCCGCCAGATGTCCGATATGGACCGGTCCGTTGGCATAAGGCAAGGCGGAGGTCACGGTATAACGCCTGGGGATGCAATTATCAACGTCTGAATGTTGAGAATTCATGGTGGATGGCTTTTTTATGCTTTTCTTTTCAAAATAAATTTGCCGTTTGGGGCGAACCGTACCGCGGCGCGCGAAGATACTATAAAAAGAAGAATAGACGACAGAAAATGTGCTGAACATGTCAAAAAAACATTTTTCCGCATCCGTTTTGCTTGTCCTCATGGGCGTGGCGCTCTTCACGCCGCTGCCTTGGACCCGCGCCCAAAGCGGGCAACAGGAAAGTCGTTCCTTGCCGTCGAACGAAGAAGAGGTCTTGCGGGCCATGTACGAAAAAGCCTTGGATTCGGCAAAGTCGGCACGCATAGACAAGCTTCTCACCCACGCTTACAGCCGGGGCGGCTTCAGCGGCCAAGTGTTGTTGGCCGAAAAGGGGAAAGTGCTCTACCACAAATGCTTCGGCTTTTCCAACATCCGCGCCCGACGCGACTCCATCCTGCCCGGAAGCACGTTCCAGCTGGCCTCGCTTTCCAAGCCTTTCACGGCCGTGGCGGTAATGCAACTCTACCAGCACGGCAAGATCGACATCTACAAGCCCGTAAAGGAATACCTGGAAGATTTCCCCTTCGAGGACATCACCGTCGAACATCTCCTGCGGCATCGTTCCGGCCTGAAGAACTACATCTACATCGCCGACAAGTACTGGCCGGACAAGAAACGTTATCTCAGGAACGCCGACATTTCGCCGCTTCTGGCACGCTACGGCAAGACGCTCGACTTCAAGCCCGGCGCACGCTTCAAATATTGCAACACGAACTACGCCTACCTGGCTCTCTTGGTGGAAAAAATCACCGGACAAAGCTTCGGACGGTATTTCGATGAAAACATCTCGGGCCCGCTGGGAATGGAAAACACGTTCGTATTCGACGCCAAGAACCCGCAAATGCCCGACAAGGACATCGTAAGCGGCTATTCGTATTCCCGCCGGACAGGCTTTTACAAACGCTATCCCGACTATCTGGACGGAGTGGTGGGCGACAAGGGGCTTTTTTCAACGGCACAGGACATTTTCCTTTTCGACCAGGCATTGTATCGTTCCGATCTGCTGGCAGACAGCATCATCCGGCTCATGTTCACGCCCGCCGAGGAACTCACGTCCTCGCACGACAACGATTACGGGCTGGGCTTCCGCATACGGCAGGACACGGCCGGACACCGCATCGTCTTCCACAACGGATGGTGGAAAGGTTTCCGCACGTATTTCATCCACGACTACCAATGCGAACGTACGATCGTCTGGCTCAACAACCGGAGCGACGTGACCATCAACCCTTACATTTCCAAGATCTTTGAAATAGTGGATTCCTCGCAGGAACATTTTCCCGCGCCCGAACCCATGATGGCCAAGGATGAAAAGTTCATGCCCGATTCCACGACCATGCAGATCGCGGACGAAACCTACGGTTCAAAAGAATAAACGGAATACCATGGCTAGACGAAACACCCGCATCGGTATCTTGCTCATCGTCATCGGAACGGTTACCTTGGCCTTGCTGCTTTTGTGGCTGATGGGTTTCCGTTTGGCCGGAACGGACCCAAGCCATTGGTTCTCGAAAGAAAGGCAAACGGAAAGACCCATCGTCAGACGACCCGAAATCGTGGCACCCGTACCGACCGGCACTTCCGAACTCGAAGAATTCTACGCGCGTCATCCGCGTATAGAAAAACGCAGGAAGAAAGAGGAAGAGCTCGACACCTCCTTGTGGCGGACCGACTATTATACCAGCCCCGAAGGAGTATCCTGGAAAAAAGACAGCAATTCGGACAACGTGCTTTCCGAAACCAAGAAAGGCGAACACGAATACGCCACCACCGCCCCCTTGCAACCCGAAAACACGCCCCAGCAATCCCTTCATGTGGAATTTTGGGAATCGCCCGTCAAATACAAAGGATACAAGCTCGACCGCAAGCAATTGATCATATTCGGAATATCCCCCGACGACGCATTGCGTTTCGAAAACCATCAAGACGGAATCTGGATGCACCACGACAAGAAAATCTATCTGCTCAAGCCCAATACGGGCTACATGCCTTTCGTGGAACGGGGCGCGACACTTTCCGCCCAGGATTCCATCCTGGCCGTCCAAGCCGGCCTGGCCGCCGAAAGACATATCCAGGAAAAATAGGCATGAAAAACAGGTTGCACTTCTACAAATATCAAGGCGCGGGCAACGACTTCGTGGTGGCGGACAATCGCCAGGGGCATTTTTCCAATTTGGATTTCAAACAGATAGCCCTCATCTGCGACCGGCGTTTCGGCATAGGTGCCGATGGCTTCATGCTTTTGGAGAATCATCCCGAACACGCTTTCTGCATGCGTTTCTTCAATTCCGACGGCATGCCCGGAAGCATGTGCGGGAACGGCGGCCGGTGCATCGTCGCCTTCGCCTTGAAATCGGGACTGATCCGGGAAAACGAGCCTGTCGTCTTTTGGAGCAGCGACGGTGAACATCAAGCCACCGTGCTCTCCCGGCACGGAGATCAGTGCATGGTGCGCCTCAAGATGCGCGACGTGGATTTCTACGCTTGCGACACGGACATGCGCACGTTCCTCATAGACACCGGATCGCCCCACTACGTCTCGTTTCGCGACAATTGCCAGAACACGGACGTGACGGGCGAAGGAAAAAGGATACGCTTTTCGAGCGATTTTCCCGAAGGAACGAACGTGGATTTCGTGGAAAAAGACGGCGAAGGACTGATCGTACGCACCTATGAACGCGGCGTGGAAGACGAGACGTTCTCGTGCGGCACGGGTGCCACGGCCTCGGCCATGGCCATGGCTCTCAAGGAACATTTTCCGGAGGGCAGGCATCGGATAGGGGTTTCCACCAAAGGCGGTCAGCTGCAAGTCGATTTCCTGTCGGGCAAGAGGACGGGCATCGATCCTGTCGCTCCGCATGCGTTCGCCACGCTTCCCGAAGGATTCCACGCGCCCCGGGATCATGGATTCTGCCAAGTATATCTGGAAGGCCTGGCCACTTTCGTCTTCGAAGCCGACCTGGAAATCGACTTGTAACACGCACCGGATGGATACGGAACACCTTTCAGAATCCTTGTTCCTGCGAGCCTTGGAACCGGACGACATCGATTTCCTTTACGATCTGGAGAACCGGGAGGACAGTTTCCTGGTGGGTGAAAACTGCATTCCGTTCTCGCGTGATTTCCTGCAACGTTTCGTATATGCTTCCTTGCACGAAAACCTGCTTTCCACCGGACAATTGCGGCTGGTGGCGTGCAAGACGCCGCCCCTCGGGAAAAAAGGCTTCGAGATGCCGCCCGTGGGAGTGCTCGACTTTTTCAACCACGACGCGCTGCACCGTCGTGCCGAAGTGGGCATCGTGGTCTGCAAGGATCTGCGCGGAAAGGGTTTGGGCGCAAAAATATTGCAGGAAGCATGCGTCTACGCGCAAAACCGACTAAATTTGCACCAGCTTCATGCCGAAACGGCCGTTTGCAACACAAGCAGCGTCAGGATATTCCGCAGTTGCGGGTTCAAACGTTGCGGTTCACGCAGGCAATGGATCATGCAAGGCGGGAAATGGGTGGATGTCGTGCTTTGGCAGAAGATCTTCGACGAATAGAAAAACAGAAAAGAACCTCAACAAGATGAACACCGAAAGAAAAGTCAGGGTGCGGTTCGCCCCCAGCCCCACGGGACCGTTGCACATCGGCGGGGTACGCACGGCCTTGTTCAACTACCTCTTTGCCAAAAAGCACGGCGGGGACTTTCTCCTTCGCATAGAAGACACCGACTCCAACCGTTTCGTCCCCGGAGCGGAGGAATATATCATGGAAGCTTTCAGATGGCTCGGATTGCCTTTCGACGAAGGCGTGGGCGTCGGCGGTCCGCACGGACCTTACCGTCAGTCGGAACGGCGCGACATCTATCGCCGCTACGTGAAGCAACTGTTGGATTCGGGACACGCCTATTACGCCTTCGACACGCCCGAAGAACTGGAAGCCATGCGCAAGCGGCTGGAAGAAAGCAAGTCCAACAGCCAACAATACGACGCAAGCACCCGCATGGGCATGAAAAACTCGCTCAGCCTTTCACCCGCCCGGACCGAAGCCCTTCTCGAGGCGGGAACACCTTACGTGGTCCGCGTCAAGATAGACCCGGGGCAAACGATCACGGTAAACGACATGATCCGAGGGGAAGTGACGGTCAGTTCCGACATATTGGACGACAAGGTGCTCTACAAGAGCGCCGACGACCTGCCCACCTATCATCTGGCCAATATCGTCGACGACCATCTGATGGAGATTTCACATGTCATCCGCGGGGAGGAATGGCTGCCGTCGGCACCGTTGCACGTCCTGCTCTACCGGTATTTCGGCTGGCAGGAAACGATGCCTCGTTTCGCCCATCTCCCTCTTCTTCTCAAACCCGACGGCAACGGCAAATTGAGCAAGCGAGACGGCGACCGCCTCGGTTTTCCCGTCTTCCCCTTGGCCTGGACCGACCCCAAGTCGGGAGAGAAAAGCAGCGGCTACCGTGAAAGCGGCTACTACCCGGAAGCGGTGGTGAACATGCTGGCATTCCTGGGGTGGAATCCCGGCACCGAACAGGAACTCTTTACGCTAAACGAGCTCGTGGAAGCCTTCAACCTGGAAAAAGTGAGCAAGTCGGGTGCCAAGTTCAACCTGGAAAAGGCGCATTGGTTCAATCATCAGTACTTGCAACGGCAAAGCGACGCGGACTTGGCCCAAGGACTCAAGAAACGCACGTCCGGCCCCGATGTGAAAGGCGGACTTTCCCGTTCCGCCGGAACGTTTTCAGATGCAGACCTGCAAAGAATCGTGGGCTTGGTGAAAGAACGTCTCAGTTTCCCCGACGAACTCTGGGCGCAGACCTATTTCTTTTTCGAGGCTCCGGATTCCTACGATGAAAAGGTGGTGAAGAAACGTTGGAGCGAAGACATGCCGCAGATCCTGCGCGCATGGTGCGCCGAAGCGGAAAAGACCGATTTCTCCGCCTCCGTGCTGGAATCGCTTACCCAGGACATGATAGGGAAAAACGCCTGGAACGCCGGCAAGGTGTTCAACAGCATGCGACTGGCCTTGGTCGGCGCCTCCATGGGGCCGCACATCTTCGACATCATGCAACTCATCGGCAAGCAGGAAACCCTGGCACGTCTGGAAAAGGCATGTACCGAAATCGGAAACGGGAACTGACAGGAAACTATCCGAGCCCGTCCAGTATCTCCTGCACCTCCTTTTCGGTACTGCCGAGCTTGCGGCGGCAGATGGCAAGCAAGCCGACGGCTTCCTTGAGGTGTTCGGTGAGCCGGTCTACCGTTATCGTTTCCGCGTCGAGCCCCTCCACGATTTCCTGAAGACGTTCAAAGGCCTTGTCATAACTTTCCTGCCCGGTCTCGGCGGTTCCCGTACGGGCCTTCGGACGTTTCTTTCCGCCTTTTTTAGACAGGACCCGCTCCTGTCCGGCCGCTTCGCCTGACTGCTGAAAGACGTGGGTCGGGATAGAATCTTTCTTTTCCATTATTCGTGTTTTTCGGAGGTCAGGACGCGACTGGTCAGAACACCGTCGGCCAAGACCGTGACAAGTTGTTCTCCCGGCGCGGCATCACAGACCCGGGAAACGAGTTTATTGTTTTGATACGTGAGCGAATATCCCATCCGAAGGTTCCGTTCCGGAGAAACGCGACGCAAGGTCTTTTCCATTTCCCCTGTTTCCTGGCTTTTTTCCTTGAGCAATCTCAAGACGGCACGTCGCATCCGTTCCTGCAATTCCTGCAAACGTTCCTTTCGATAACGCAGCCTCAGTCCAGGAACCTTCAAAAGGTTTTCCACCCGGTCCAACGAATTCCTGGCCGCCTCCAGACATCCTTCGGCCGACACACGCAGCCGCTCGGCGGCCAAGTCGAGCATCTCCTCGAACTCCTCGAAACGTTTGAGCACGAAAACCGCCAATTCGGTAGGCGTGATGCCATGGAACCAGGCCACCTCCTCGCTCACCGTAAGGTTGGTGGAATGCCCGATGCCGGTCAGCACGGGCACGGGATAAAGACAGATGTCGCGCGCCAGGTCGTAGTTGTTGTAAGCGCTCAGCCCCACTTCGTCGCCGCCGCCACGGACAATCATCACCACGTCGAAATCGAGCGGAAATTCCTGCACTTCCCGCAAGGCGGCACGAATGGATTCCACCGCGCCGTCTCCTTGCAAGAGCGCCGGAAAAAGACGTACGTAGAATCCGTATCCGCGGCCGTTCCGGCCCAGCACCTGCATGAAATCGGAATAACCCTTGCTTGTCTGCCCCGAGATGACGGCGATTTTGGCCGGAAGCAACGGCAATTCCAACCGCTTGTTGCGTCCCAGCAACCCCTCCTCGTCCAGACGCCGCAGGCTCGACGCGCGTTCACGTTCCAAACTGCCCAAGGCATAGGCCGGATCGATGTCGTGGATACGCAAGCTCAGGCCATAGCGGGGATCGTACTGGACAGAGGCGGAAAACAGGATTTCCATATCGTCTTTCAAGGGTTCGCGCACCGTCTGCAAGAAAGAGGCGTTGATACGCCGGTAGTCACCGTTCCAGAGCGTGGCGCGCATCTGCGCCACGATGACCCCGTTTTCCTTCTGAAGCAGTTCGGGAAAACAATGCCCGCTGCCCGGATAAAGATTGAGCTTGTGAAGTTCGGCCTTCACCCAAAACGTCGAACCATACCTTTCGGTCAACGTCTTCCGTATGCTCTTGCATACGTCCAACAAGGAAAAAACACGGATGTCGGGAACAAGGGACATGTCAAAGGCTGATAATCGGCAAAGATACGTCAGTGTCCGCCACGGAGCATCGACTTTTTTCCGGATTCCAGCCTGAAACAAGACAAGGAGGTGTCTATGTCCACCAGGACCTCCTCGGAACGGGCCGTGCCCATGACTTCATGCGCCGTATGACGTACCGGCACGGTAGAAAGCACGGGAAAGACAAAACCCTGTAAATTGGTCAGGTAGAAGTCTCCCCGCGCACGAGGCACCAGGAACGGCTTTGAAAACGTGCCCGTCTCCGCATCAAAACGGGTGACATAGGTTTCAGGAATGACCAAAGTCCGCCGGCTGCTCGAAAAAACCATCCACCGGCCGGTAGACGAAAACGAATGACCCTTTTCGCTTCCGGGCGTATTGAGCATCTTCAATTCCAGCGGCCGCAACGTGTCCGCATGCAAGTCCAATCGATAGAAATCACCCAAGTCCTGCAAGGGAAAAGTGCTGGTCTTGAGCAAAGAAAGTACCAGATACCTGCCGTCCTTGCTCACCTTGGGCATGGAGGCGCTTTTCTGCATGAGGGAAAACGGATAAACGCAACGCAAGTCTGAAAAACTCCTGTCAGACAAATCGAAGCTTATCCGCATCAAGTCATCCCAAACCTGCTCGGTACGGTTCTGGCGCATGGAAAGCGAAGAGTCGACATGTCGCGGAAACGGAAAGACCCCATATCTCTTTTTCGGGGAACGACAGAAATAAAGATGCCTGCCGTCCGGACTCCATGCGGGGAAAACCTGGTCGAACGCCGTATCGGTAAGTTGCGGGCACGAAAAAAGCCGCATCTTTTCCACGTCCAGCAACACGATGCTTCCCAACGTATCGAGCGTATATATGATTTTCCGCGTAGAACTCGCATAGTGCACCGACGTGGGCAGGTTCGTCGAGAAAGCCACGATCTTTCCCGAAGGATGCCATGCCGGATAGGTCAGGCGCAGGTCGTAATTATCCGGGAGGGCGATCTTCATGAGCGTGTCGCCACGCATGACAATCGTCCCCTTATGGTTGCCACGAACGTGGAAGACCATGTTCCGGCTATCGTTCTGCAGGCAGTCGTGGCAATTCATGCAACTTCGTTGCCCACGGCCGTCGTAATCCAGAAGGCGGTTGTGACCGACAAGACGGGTCTTGCAATTTTCCAAGTCGTATTGGACCATGAACACGTCGCCATGCCGCCCCTCCTCATACTGGCTTACACGGTAAAGCAGGTATTTGTCTATCTGATCTGGAGAAACAAACCAATGCAAAGGCTCGTATCGGACATGTTTTTCCTTGGACTTGAAACTTATCTCGACCGACAGATAACCGCCGACGGCTTCCGAAAGAAGCCTTTTCCATTTTCGGGACGGAATTTTCGTACCACCCGTGCGCCTTATGCCGAAGACATCCGATCTGCGAGGATTCCGCAAAGAATCATAAGCCCGGACAACGACCCAGGCCTTTTCCATGCAAACGGAATCAGGATGGAAAGCGAAATTGAGCGGAGCCATATTGACTGGTATCACGATGCTGTCGGCATAGGCCGGAACGATGGGAGCGAACGTACCGGACAATTCCCCCCTGTCTTCGACCGGGCCGGAACAGGCCGTCACCCACAAGGAGAACGATGCCGCCAGATATATCAGGAAACGAGTTTTCATGATCATCATCGATATAGGAACCTACGGAAATAATAATGGAAGAAATACGTGGAACCCTGGGTCTTCCTTATGTCGTCCACTGTCAGGCCGCCCATACGATGCAGCTTTTGATCCTGACGGGCACGCCGGAATCCGGCCAATATGGCGGGCGAATAATCGTAACCGGCGTATCTCCGAAGGGCGGTGTCCCTGTCGGGTTCATAGTCCTGAAGGATAAGCAGGCCTTCCTGCACGTAATCGGGCAATATCTTGTAACCGCACCGGCGATAATGCCGTGCCAAAGACGGCAAGGAATCCAGCTCCTTATATAAAAGTTTGAGGAATGTATAATATTCCAACACGTTCCTGCCGGAACGAGGCGTGTACATCTGCAAGACCCAACCGTCGAGGGCGGTACCGGGCTCTTCCTGCATCCGCTGATTGTTGATACGACGTTGCTCCGCAAAAAAGGATTCTTGCCATTCACGAGCCAGACCTGTATAGAACAACGTATATCGAAGATAATAGAGGTAATTGGCAGCCAAGTCGTAACGTTTCAGAAAAAGGGCATTGGGAATGACCATTTTCAATGTAGCATTCTGCAGTCCGTTGACATTCAATATATTGTTGGTATAAATGCGCATCGGTACGAAAAGGCCCAGATGCCAGGCGAAACGCATGTTCGGAAAATTGTACTCTCCTGCGATGGAGTTTCCCGGAAGCATCATGTTCATCTCATGAATATCGCCATAGGAAAAAAAACGACGGTTCAGCAGGCCGCTTTCCAACAAGGCCTCTTTCAAGTTTACCGCCAACATCTCACGAATGACGTAATGTTCCCGATCCGCCCCGTCGACCGGATTCGGATTCGCATCGAAATAAGTGGAAGCCATATCCACCAACGCGCGCCATTGCTCACGGTCGGCCATTTTCTCGCTTCTGGAGAAAACGCGATGCAAGGAAAGATCCTTGTCTCGACCTTGCCACAGGTCCAAGCCGAACATGGTCCGGACCGGATAAACGAACACGATGGAAAAAAGCCATGCCGTCAATACCCAGGAAGCGATTCCCGTCAACGAAAAACCCAAGGCCGGAAAAGGATTCGCCCTCACCGCGGCGGAACGGAAAAACTCCGACCATGGCACAAGGATCCCCGTCAACGAAACGTAAAGCAACGAAACCGGACCCGTCAGGTAAAACAGGAGAACGCAAGCCACAAAGAATAAAGACAACCGCCAACCGAACGTCTTGCCTTTACCGGGCGCAGGAACCGGGTCACGTTCAACCAACGGCAAGCTCGCCCAAACCGCCATCATGTTCAGCCAATAAGCGACAGCCAAACAGAAATGGTACAAGTCACGATAGGCGAAACACCAAAAAGGCACGAAAACGACCAACCCCGGCAACAGCCGCCACCATGCGCTCCTACTCTCTCCGGGAACAAGGGCCCGGGCGAAGCCTCTTGCCGCGAGAAACAAAAACATGGCCAGAAAGGCCAAAACCGCCACCATGAAGGCGCGATTACAGAAAAACTGCACGAAAAACCGGGAAAGGAGACGGGAAAAGCCGCCCGGTTCGGCGAAAAACGACTGCATCCAAGCTGGCAGGAAACAAAAAAAACTTTCGTTTTCCATGCATTCCAGCCACGGATAAAAATAGCACACCCAAGCTGCAAGCAGCAAGGGTGTGCCGATGATAAGGGTTAATTTGAGCGTCTTGTCAAAAAACCTTCGCATGAAGACCTCGACGCATTACAAGCCCAACTTGGCCTTGATGGAGGCGGGAACCGCATCCTTGTGCACCATGATGTCCAAGGTGTTGGCACGGAAGAAAGGCACCGACATGTACAAATAGCCCTTGTACGGGTTGTCCGTGTTCCAGGAATTCTTGATCTTGTAGTAAACGTTGCCGTTCTGGTCTTTGGCCAGACCTACCAGATGCATTCCATGGTCGTCGGTCGCGCTCCAGTTGTCGTAGTTTTTCTGACGGTCTTCCTGGGTGATGTTCTTTTCGGGAACGATACGTTCGAAACCATAGGCGCTCTTGCGTTTCTCGGATTGCGAAAGCGTTTCCCACTTGTCGCGATCGGTACCGCTCAAGTCGGCGGCTTCCATGTCGGGCATGATAGCCACGCCCTTCTTCCACGAAAAGCCGGGGTCGCTCACATCACCGCCCCAAACCAACGAATATCCGTTCTTGACGGCCTCGTCCACGATCTGCTGGAATTCGTCGATGGGCACGTTCCAAACCATGCCATGGTTCCAGTTGTCGGGAACATCCATTTCGTACTGCGTGTAGAAAGGATGATGCGTGTAGGAGGTGAATTTGAGGTAATCTTCCGCCTTCAAGCCCAGTTCGTCGGCAAAGCTGCGCGGGGTATATTCCTTTCCGTCATAAGTGAACTTTTCGGGTTCATCGCCAAGGTAGGCGTTCAAGATGGCCTTGTAGGCGACAGGCCAGGCGGTGGTGATTTTCTTGCCGCTCACCACGCCCTTGAGGAAGTTGGTCAGGACGGCATCCAATTCGCTGTGGTCATGGGCATCGGCGCCATAGTTGAGGCCGGGGAAGGCTTCTTCGGGCACCACGCCGAAGACTTCCAGGACGTCCACCACGTCATTGCTGGCACCGCCGGTGGCCAGCTCGGTACGACCGTGCATGCGCACATACTTGTCGCCCTTGAGCAGGTAGCATTTGTAGACGGGATACATGTCCGAAAGATCGTACTCGCCCTTGCCCATGCGCAAAAGTTCGGATTCGAGGAAAGACATGCCCGAAAAGCTCCAGCAGGTACCCGAACGGTTCTGGTCCTTGACGGAAGTGTTGTCGATCGTCTTAACATCGGTGAATTGGTAAACGGACTTGTTTTCATCCTTCTTGCCTTTTTGCGCATAGGAGGAGAAAACCACCGCCAAGGCCAATCCGATTGTCAATAAAAGGTTCTTCATCTTGTTTTGAGTTTATATTGTTTTATGATATGCGCATAATGGCAAGCCGCCTCACGGCTTCCGGACAACCCGCACCGTCTTCCTTGACCGATCCATGCCGGCCAAGTCCGGACAACGCTGTCCCGGAAAAACGGATTCAAGGCAAAAATAAGCAACAATCGCCGTAACTCAAAAAGCGGAAATCATTTTGCAAGGCCGTATCGTAGAGCTGCCGCCAGACAGGACCTATCAAAGCGGAAACCAGCAAAAGCAAGGTGCTTTGCGGCTGATGGAAATTGGTGACGATACCGCTGCAAATCGCCCAATCGTAGCCGGGAACGATCATCAAGGCGGTGTGCCCCCGTATCTGTCGTAAACCGTGTTCGTCCATATACGCCGCCACCGCCTCCAGCGAACGGACGGGCGAAATTTCCTTTCTCGCCTGGGCGAACGTCTCGTAGGCATCCCACTGGTGCACCTCGAAAACGGCTTCCTCGCCGTGGGCAGCCTGCCGCGACAAAAGACGCACGCCGATCCAATAAAGGCTTTCCAGGCTGCGCATGGACGTGGTACCGACAGGTATGACCGGCCTGCCCGCCCGAAGACAATCCAGCAGATGCGAAACCAGCCCCCGGGTGACGAGGATATGCTCGTAGTGCATGACATGGTCGCCGATCTGCCCGGCCTTGACCGGACGGAAAGTCCCCGCCCCAACATGCAACGTGACAAAGTCTTGTTCCATGCCCGCTTCCCGGAGTTCCTCGAGGATTCGAGGCGTGAAATGCAATCCTGCCGTGGGTGCGGCCACCGAACCGTCGAAACGGGCAAAAACCGTCTGATACCTGTTGTCGTCGGTCTCTTCCGCTTGACGGCGGATATAAGGCGGAAGCGGCACCTTTCCCGCAAGTTCCAGCACCTGCGCGAAACTCAGATGCGCCGGCTCCCACGAGAACTCCACTTCGAAGCAATCATCCAAAACGGCGGTCTTGCGGGCATGCAAGACGCCTTTTTCCGCATCCGGGGATGCGTCCCGGAGCGGAAACTCCATGTCGAGCGTTCCCTGTTTCCAACGCTTGTTGTTTCCTATCAGACACTTGAACCGGCAGGAACCGGAAGCGGCGAACGCGACGGCAATTTCAGCCGGGGCGACAGGTTCCAGGCAAAACACTTCGACACGCGCCGGAGAACAACCTTCCGCAGGTCTTGACCGCTCCGCGTCTTTGTGGAACACAAGGCGCGCATGCACCACTTTCGTGTCATTGAACACCAGAAGCGACGACTCGGGCAAGAAACCGGCAATCTGCCTGAAAACCGCCAACCGAGGCTCGCCGCCCTTGTAAACCAAGAGCTTGGCCGCATCGCGCTCGGCCAACGGATAAAGCGCGATACGGCTGTCGGGCAACGGATAGTCATAGTCCTCTATCCGCAACCGGCGCAAGGGGGAAACGGTTTCCATCAGAGGTTCTGCCGGTAGTAATCGTAAATCTTTTCGTACAAATGGTCGCGTTCCCTTCCACGCACGTTATGTTCGTGGGCAGGATAGAGGAAGAAATCCACCGGAATCTTCTTTTCTATGCATTTTTCGACGAAAGTGATGCTGTTCTTGGGCAAGACCACCGGATCGAGACCGCCTTGCATGATCAGCACCTTGCCCCGCACGGAATCCACGCGCTCGATCAGGTTCGCGTTCCGATAACCTTCGGGGTTGTCCTGGGGCGTTCCCATGTAGCGTTCGCCGTACATGACCTCGTACCATTTCCAGTCTATCACCGGACCACCCGCCGTGGCCACCTTGAAAACGTCCGGATAGCGCGTCTTGAGCGTAAGGGTCATGAATCCGCCGTAACTCCATCCGTCCACGCCGATACGGGCGGCGTCCACGTAAGGCAAGGATTTGAGAAACTCTATGCCGCGCATCTGGTCGGCGGTTTCCACGTCGCCCACACGACGGTGTATGGCGCTTTCGAACGCGAATCCCCTGTTGGCTGAACCCCGGCTGTCGAGCGTCCAGACGATGTAACCCTGTTGGGCGAGAAAACGCAGGAAAGTGCCGCAATCGTAGTTGTAGCGTTGCGTGATCAACTGCACGTGCGGGCCGCCGTAGACATACACGATCACCGGATATTTCTTGTTCGCATCGAAATCGGGCGGAAGGAGCATGCGGCCGTAAAGATCGGTCTTGCCGTCGGCGGCCTTGAGCGAGTAAAGGCGGAATTCAGGCGAAACATAGCCCTCCATGGGATCCGTCGTTTTCTTCATCACCTTGACTATCTTGCCCTTGTTATCGATAATCTGCGTGCAGCGAGCCACTTCGGGACTCGACCAGTCATCGATGAAATATTTGCCCGAAGCGTGCATCTTCACGCGATGGACACCGTTTTCCTTGGTGATGCGGGTCACCTTGCCCGTCTGGACATCCACGCCGTAAAGGTTTTCCTGCAGCGGACCGTCCTTGGTGCCTGTCACATAGGCCGTATTCCCGTCGAGCGAGAAGCCGAGAAAGGACGTGACCATCCAATGTTCCTTTTCCGGAGTGATCGCCTTGATGCACTCGCCGTCGGTACGGTAAAGGTAAAGATGGTTGTAGCCGCTGCGTTCGCTCAACCAGGCGAATTGGTCGGGATGCCTGGGACGGAACACGATGCCCGCTTCGGGTTCCACATACGTGGAATTGCGTTCCTGGAAAACGACACGCTTCACGTTGCCCGTATTGGCATCGTAGCAAAGCAACATCAGTTCCTTTTGGTTACGGTCCAGCATCACCACGTAGAGTTCCGAATCATCGGGACTCCATGTGATGCTCGGTATGTAGTTCTCGCCCGGATCCGCATACGGTTCAAGGAACCTGCTGGTATGCGCCATGGCATCGAAAATCTTCACCTGCACGCGGTGCATCGTATTGCCCGCTTCCGGATAACGGATTTGCCGCACATAGGTGGAGTCCTCCCCGTAAACGGTGAGCGGATACCTGTTCACCATGCGCTCGTCCATGACGTAAAAAGCCAGCTTGTTGCCCGAATTCGACCAGAACGTGCCCTTGGTGATGCCGAACTCGTTGCGATGGACCACCTGGCCGTTCACGATCGCCTTGTCTTCGTCGTGCGTGACGGCAAAGCGCATACGGTTTCGCGTGACGTAAAGATTGTTCTCGCGCGTGTAGGCCACCTGCAAGGTCTTGGTATGCACGTCGAAATTGGTAGCGTCGGAACGCTGCGAAGCGTCGAATATCAAGGTCTTGGCCCGATAGTCGAAAATCATGCGGTTGTCATGGCAATCGAAGAAAACGGTTCCGTTGCCGATTTCGAGGATATGCGGAAAATGGTCCATGAGGTTGTATTTGCGCATGGCCAGGTCGTTGTTCAGGTCTTCCCGCGTAAGCACGTTTTCGGTAACACCCGTGGCGGGAAGGAAACGTTTCAACGTGTCACCTTCCACGAAAAAGCAAGCTGGTTCGTTCACCAAGGCATTCCATTGCAACTGCGAAGGGGCACCGGCATACAACGACCTGTCCATCAGATGACCGATTTGCAGTTTCTTTCCTTCGGCAACCGACTCTTGCGTAGCCAGCAACCGGGCCTCTTGCGCTTGCACGGTTCCGCAGATCATCAGGAAGATACCCGCCAGAAACCGACTTTTCAGCTTTTCCATATCCATTGTGTATTTAGTCGTTTGAAAATTCCTTTACCTTGTTCCTGTAATGCGAGAAAACATTCGCCCGCGACACGAACCCGACATAGGTCTTCCCGTCCAATACAGGAATGTTGTAGTCGGGGCAATTCTGGAACTTGCGTGCCACCTGCTCCATGTTCTCTTGACGATAGATGATGGTCTGCGGCTTGTACATCAGTTCCTTGGCCGTAATCTGCCCGTACAGTTCGGGTTTGAATATGAGCGTTTTTATATCGTCCAGGAAAACGATACCCAGAAACTCGCCGTCGGATCCGGTAACCGGAAAGATATTGCGCGAAGAACGGCTGATGGCCCGGACCAAGGCTCCCAGCGTGTCGTCGGGACCGATGGTCACGAAATTGCGCTCGATAAGCCTTTCCACGCTCATGAGCGAAAGCACGATGGCATCCTTGTTGTGCGTGAGCAATTCGCCCCGCAAGGCCAACGACTTGGTATAAATGGAATGCGGGTTGAAATGGCGGCTCACCAAGTATGAAACCGCGCTCACCAGCATCAACGGAATGAAGAAATTGTAACCGCCCGTCACTTCCGTCACCAGGAAAATGGCCGTAAGGGGCGCATGCATGACACCCGCCATGAGCGCGGCCATTCCCGCCAAGGCGAAATTGGCGATGGGCAGACGCAGGCCGAAAAGCACGTTGAAAGCCTCCGCCACGAAAAGCCCCAGGAACGCCCCCACGAACATGGAAGGGGCGAACACGCCGCCCACGCCGCCCGCACCGTTGGTAAGGCAGGTGGCCACCACCTTGAGCAAGATGAGCAGCAACAGGAAGCCGAAAAAGACGAAATGGTTGTCTTGCCAGCTGTAGAAAACGGTGTTGTTGAAGATGCGGGTGGTATCCCCGTTGAAAATATCCGCCAGGAAGTTGAAGCCTTCGCCGTAGAACGGGGGAAAAAGGAAGATAAGCAGGCTGAGCGACAATCCGCCGGCCAGGATACGCCAATAAGGTTTCCGGATACGTCCGAACCACTGCCCCATCCTTTCGGTGACGATCAGGAAATAACAGGAGACGAAACCTCCGACTATGCCCAGAAGCAGATAGACGGGGAGATTCTGCAGCATGAAATCGGCCGTCACGTCGAAATGGAACGTGGCGGCCCGTCCCAGGAAGATGACCGAAGTGACCGCGCCGGTAGTGGAGGCGATGAGGATGGGAATGAGCGACTCCATCGTAAGGTCTATCATCAGCACTTCCAAGGCGAATACCAGGCCGGCCAGGGGCGCGCCGAAGATACCCGCGATCGCGCCCGCCGAACCGCAGGCGATCAAAAGCACCAAGTTGCGGAAACCCATGTTGAAGAAGCGGCCCACGTTCGACCCGATCGCCGCGCCGGTAAGCACCACGGGGGCTTCGGGGCCTACCGAACCGCCGAAACCGATGGTGACGGTACAAGCCACCAACGAGGAATACATCTTGCTGCGCCTGATGCGTCCCCTGGCGCGGCTGAACGACTGCAACACGCGGGTCACGCCATGGCTTATGTCGTCCTTGGCCATATAGCGCACATACAGGTACGAAAGGGTAACGCCCGCCAAAGGCAGGAAAAGGTAGAGATAGTTTTCCTTTTCGGCCGAACGAAGGTTTATGATGAACTCGCTGAAATAAAATATCATGTTCTTGAGCAACACGGCGGCCAAGCCGCTCAGCAATCCCACCACGATGCCGAGCCCTATCATCAGGTTGCGATCGGACAGA
The DNA here is from genome assembly GCA_910578275.1 of uncultured Bacteroidales bacterium. Taxonomy (GTDB): domain Bacteria; phylum Bacteroidota; class Bacteroidia; order Bacteroidales; family P3; genus Pullibacteroides. The sequence continues at coordinate 23,119 of CAJTPR010000008.1, forward strand.
TGCCTGCCCCACCAACCGGCAAAACGGGTGCGGTACAAGCGGTAAACGTGCAATCGCTTTTGTCTGAAAAACCTGTGCATATAAGCTTTCTTTGAGCCCGAACCACAAATGTAGCAATTTTAAATTTTGTTTTTATCTCCACTTACATTAAATTTGCGGCTCCTTAATCGGGATGTAGCGCAGTTGGTAGCGTGCAACGTTCGGGACGTTGAGGTCGCAAGTTCGAATCTTGTCATCCCGACCACAAGCCTCGTTAGCTCAGCGGTAGAGCAGCTCACTCGTAATGAGCAGGTCGAGAGTTCAAATCTCTTGCGAGGCTCACATTCTGCACCCATGATGTCGATTAAGAATAAAGAACGTCGGATCCGGTCCGGCGTTTTTTATGGCCGCACGTTTCCGATTCTCCTTTTCTTTCTCGTGTTGTTCCCCGCGGCCACAAGCAAGACGCCTCCCCCTGTACGCGTAGACGGCGCCACGTTGCCTTTCCCCTGGCTCGGAGGCCTGAACGCCTGCCATTTCGCCGCCATCGACCTGGACGGCGACGGCAAGGACGACTACGTGGCCTTCGACCGCGTAGGTTCGCGCATTCTCTGCTTTTCATCCGACTGGACGCCCATGCCGGGCGTTGAAGACAAGCTGCCGCCCCTGTCGGCCTGGATACAGACGCACGATTACGACGGCGACGGATTGCGGGACATCTTCACGTTCAACGGCATTTCGGGTATCCGCGTCTACCGGAACGTTTCCAAGATGACATCGGACGGCTACGCGCTGCGATTCCGGACCGTCACCGACGGACTGCCCGCGCAGATGTTCGGTTCCTTCTCGCCGCTCTATTGCACTGGTGCCGACTATCCTGTCATTGCCGACCTGGACGGCGACGGCGACCTGGACGTGCTCAATTTCTGGGTGCCCTCCACGGGTGACTTCCTGCTCCATTACCGCAACTACGCCATGGAAGAATGGCAGCGGACCGACACGTTCCTGCTCAAGACCGAAGACTGGAGCTGGGGATGTTTCGTGGAAAGCGAAGAATCGAACGTGATTTTCCTCGACAGTTGCAGTTTCAGGAACGAAACGGGAAAAACCGCGGAAAAGAACCCGAACGCCGCCAAGCATGCAGGCTCCACCTTGTTCGCCGTCAAGAATCCCGTCAACGGACTTTTCGACCTGGTGCTGGGCGACGTGGGGTATCCCGGCTTGTCGTTCCTGCACAATGGAGGAACTCCGCAACAAGCGCGCATCACAAGTTACGACACGGTTTTTCCTCTTACCACGCCCGCCAGGCTGTATAATTTTCCCGTGCTTTCGAGCATTTTCTGGAAAGACACCCTTTGCCACGTGCTTTCTCCGTTCGAGACCGACCCTTTCAACGCGCAAGGCTCGCAAAGCCTGTGGCGTTATGCCGACACCGGTGGCGGCGCGGCCTTGGGCAAACTCGTGCAGAAAGATTTCCTGCAAGACATGATGCTGGATTTCGGTTCGGGCGCGATTCCCGTGGCCTACGACTACGACCACGACGGAAAGACCGATCTGGTAGTAGGGAATTACGGCAGGCAGACGGACGCCTATCATCACGGCGGCAGCTGGAAGACACGCTGGACGGCCTCCTTGAGCCTGCTGGAAAATACCGGTTCGGAAGAAAATCCTGCCTTCGAACTCAAGACCGACGACTACCTGGGACTTTCACGCTACGGCCTGCGCGCCCTCCATCCCGCCTTTGCCGACCTGGACGGCGACGGCGCGGACGAAATGGTATTGGGAATGGAAGACGGACGGCTATGGCTTTTCCGGCTGCAAGAGGACGGAACCGCCCTCTTGCTGGATTCCGCGTTCCTGGAAACGGCATTCAGCGGATTTTCGGCACCTGTCCTGTTCGACCTCGACCAAGACGGGCGCACGGACCTGATCGTAGGCGCAAAGCAGCATTCCTGGCCTGCTTCGCCCCGCCGCATCACCAAGGGGAGCCTTACGTATTTTCAAAATACGGGACAACGGAAAAACGACCGAACAGGTCTCATGCCCGTATTCCGCAAGATAACCGACAGCCTGGGCGGCGTGGATGTCATAGACCGTGCGTTTTCCAATTTCGGCTATTCCCGGCCAAGCTTCCACGAAGACGAAAAGGGCGAGATCATCCTGGCCTGCGGAAACGAAAACGGAAGAGTCTATCTGTACGACCATATAACGGGTAACCTGCAAGGAGAATTCCGTCGGACGGGACAAGCCATGGCCGAAGGAAAAAACAACAACGGCATCCACGCTTCGCCCTTGCTTCACGATTTTGACGGCGACGGCAAGCCCGAACTGGTCATCGGAAACCAATGCGGCGGCCTGCAATACATGGCCGGCACCGAATGGCAAGCCGGCACGGACGTGAAAAACGAAAACGGACAAGCCTCGCAAACCGCCTTGCGACTCTTTCCGAATCCTGTGCGGAGCGGCTTTCACGTGCGCATTCCCGAAGCGGGAAAATACCTTTTCCTCGACCTGCAAGGACGATTGCTGAAGATTTTCGACTGGAACGAGGGTCTGCACCATGTGGAAACGAGCCGTCTGCCCCCGGGCACATACTTGTTGCGTATGGCCGGGAATCCGTTCCGAATCAACAAAATCATCAAACTCTGACCCCATGCTGCGCCTTTGCACCGCCTATTTTCCTCCGCTGGATTATTTCGCCGCCTTGACGAAAGCCGACCGGTTCGTCATCGACACGCGGGAAAACTATGCCAAGCAGACCTTCCGCAACCGCACGCTCATCGTCACCTCGCAAGGCGTGCAATGCCTCTCCGTACCATGTATCAAGACCATGGGGAACCACACGCCGGTGGCGGAAATGAAAATAGACGCGAACCGGCACTGGCAACGCGACCATTGGCGCAGCATGTGCACGGCCTACAACAAATCTCCCTTTTTCTTATACTACAAGGACGAACTCGCCGTCCTTTTCGGGAAAAGGCACGAGAAACTTTCCGACCTCAACACGCAAATCCTCGATTGGCTGCTGAAGAAACTCAAACTACCCGCCATCCGGGTTCCCGCGGAAAGAAACGAATCCGGACAAGACACGGAAACTTACACGCCCCCCGTGGATTTCAGTCCCAAGATGCCGCCCCGGTTCAGCTTCGCTCCCTACCTGCAAACTTTTCCCTGCCAAAGCCCCGCAGGACACCTGAGCATCCTCGACCTGCTCTTCAACACAGGACCCGAAGCGGCCTTGCTGCTGCAAGAGGCACGCGAACTTACGACAAACGGCTCTTGAAATCCTGGTAACCGAAATCGCGCCGATAGGCTATCTCCCCGCCCCTGACCATACATAAGGAAGGATGATGCACGCCGTTGAACATCGTGGTCTTCACGAACGTGTAGTGTATCATGTCTTTGAACAACAACAAGCTTCCCGCGCGCAAGGGCTCGGGAAAAACCCAATCACCCATGAAATCGCCCGCCAGGCAGCTGTTGCCGCCCAAGCGATAACGATGACCTTGCACGCCTGCTTCCGTTTCCTTTCCCGGTTCGACATGAAAGGCCCCGTAAATGGCCGGATAATAAGGCTGTTCCAGGCAATCGGGCATATGGGCGGTAAACGACACGTTCATGACCGCCACCGGCAGGCCGCCGTTCCGCACCACGTCTTCCACGCGCGCCAGCAAATAACCGGTTTGCCACACGAAAGCCGCGCCCGGCTCCAATATCACGTGCAAATGCGGCCATCGGGCCTTGAACGCCTGGAGACGTTCCACCAACAAGGCCGTGTCATGGCCTTGCCGCGTGATGAGATGACCGCCGCCGAAATTCACCCATTTCAGGTGCGGAAGATAATCGGCGAAACGTTCCTCGAAACGGTCTATGAGACGACAGGAACCGGCCGCGTCCGATTCGCAAAGGGCATGACAGTGGAAACCTTCCATGCCGGAGGGCAAGTCCCGCGCGGCAGGCAAGTCGCCCAGACGCACGCCCAGACGCGAACCCGGCACGCACGGATTGTAAAGGTCCACGCCCACCGAACTTATTTCCGGATTGACCCGCAATCCCAATGAAATCGAACCGTTGACCGCACGCGCCACGGACGAAAAACGCCCGAACTGCACCAGCGAGTTGAACGTGAGATGACTGCTGAGCGAAGCCATTTCCTCTATTTCCTCCGGCGTGTACGAGACCGCATACGTATAGGCCGGCTTGCCCATTTCTTCCACCGCCAAACGGGCTTCCCACAAGGAACTGGCCGTGGACTGGTCGAAGCCGTGGTCGTGAAGACGGCCGAACGCACTCCACATGGCAAAGCCTTTCAACGCGAGAATGATTTCCACGCCCGCCTCGTCGGCCGTCCGCCTCAGTTTTTCGAGGTTCCTGTCCAGCAGATCCATGTCCATCACATAGCAGGGATTGGGCAGGCGACGGACCACATCGTCCGCGAGCGGCCATTTTTCAATCTTGTCTTGTCTGGTCATCTTCAAAGAATTTATCGGAAAAATTGAGCAGATACGCCTTTTCCGTAGTCCGGGTAATGGCCGTATAGAGCCAACGCAGGTATCCGGCGTCGAGCATGTCGTCCGTGAAATAACCCTGTTCCACGAACACGCAAGGCCATTGGCCGCCCTGGGTCTTGTGGCAGGTAAGCGCATAGGCGTATTTCACCTGCAAGGCATTCAGGTACGGATCCTTCCGCAAGGCCGCGATCCGATCGCTTTTACGGGGCAAATGGGCATAGTCCCGCTCCACGGCTTCATGCAACCGGCGCATTTGCGGATACGGAAGGCTCGCCGCCTCCACGTTCAACGAATCCAGCAGCACTTTCGCCTCTATCGGCGCCTGCCCGGGATAATCCACCAGACGCGCCTCTATGTCGGCGAAGCGGAAACCGTACATCTCCTCACGTCGTTTCACCTTCATGACCTCCATCATGTCGCCGTTGGCCAAGAATCCCATGTCGCTCCCTTGCGGAAGCCAAAAATAGTCGTTTTTCAGGATCATCAGCAGGTCGCCCGCCGCCAAGTCACCCTCGCTGCCGAAGATACGTGCCCGTATTTCATTGTTGAACAGGTTGGCACGTTTGTTGGAACGGGTGATGAACACGATGTCCTCACGGCGGCGGCCGGCATATTCGTCCTGCAAGACTTCTTCCAGGTCTTCTCCGGTCAAGCGTGTCAAATCCGGAAAGGTATCCGGCACATGTAAACGGAAAAAAGGCAAGTCCATGTCCGCCTCCGCCAGTTTCCTGCGCAGGTTCGTGGCGTTCTCGAGCACCAGGGAACCCTTTCCTTGACGAACCACCTCCTGCAAGCGAAAGCTCCTGAAATCGACCGGAACGCAAGAACGGAGATAGTCCATGTCCAAAGCCGGACTGTAATCGGAGCCCACAGGCGGCAATTGCGCCGTGTCGCCCAACAACAGCACGCGACAACGATAGCCCGCGCGCGCATAACTGAAAAAGTCGAAAAGCAGGCTGTTTTCCTCTCCCATCATGGAAGCCTCGTCCACGATATAAAGCGTGTTGCGGGAACGGTTGTTCCGCAAGGAAACATGTATCCGGCCGTCTTCGCCCATGCCGGTATGGTAAATCTGCTTGTGAATCGTGCAGGCAGGACGCCCCGAATAGGCCGCGAGCACCTTGGCCGCCCGACCGGTGGGCGCCACCAGGACGGTATGGATGTTGAGTTCCGGCAAGGCCTTCACCAAGGCTCCCACGATGGAGGTCTTTCCCGTACCGGCATACCCTTGCAAGACAAAACCCACTTCCGAACGAAAGTCGAGGATAAAGGAGGTCAAAGCCTCTATGAGCCTCGTCTGCTCGAAAGTGGGAGTAAAGGGAAAGCAGGATGTTATGAGGTCCGCTATTGCTCGCGCGCCAAGCTTTGCTGCCATTTCCACGCGCTTGAAGTCATCTGGTCTATGTCCGTCCCGGCCTTCCAGCCCAACAGGCGTTCGGCCTTGCTCGTATCCGCCCAGATCTGCTCGATATCGCCCGCGCGGCGGCCCGTTATCTTGTAGTTGACTTTCTCTCCGGTTGAACGTTCAAAACTGTTTATCACTTCCAGCACCGAATAGCCGCGTCCCGCGCCGAGGTTAAGGAAATCTATGCCGACGGCGGCGTCCTTGTCGAGGTATTCCATGGCGGCCACGTGCGCCTGGGCCAAATCGCAAACGTAAATGTAGTCGCGCACCGGCGTGCCGTCGGGCGTGCCATAGTCGTTGCCGAACACTTGAAGGCAGGGACGGATGCCGGCGACGGTCTGCGTGATGAACGGGACCAGGTTGCCCGGAACGCCGTTGGGCTGTTCGCCGATCAAGGCCGAAGGATGCGCGCCGATGGGATTGAAATAGCGCAGGGCCAGGATCCTGAACGGCTGGCCGTCAGGAGGCAACTGGCCATGGACAAGGTCGGTCAATATGTCTTCGCTTACCTGCTTGGTATTGCCGTAAGGACATTCGGCCGCCAAACGCGGCGTCTGTTCGGTAACGGGCAGACGTTCGGGCTGGCCGTAAACCGTACAGGAACTGGAATAGACCAGTTTCCGGCACGAAGTCTGCCACATGCCCTCCACGACATACATCAACGAATCGAGATTGTTGCGATAATAATGCAACGGCCTTTGCACCGACTCGCCCACGGCCTTGGCGGCCGCGAAATGGATCACCGCCCGGGCGTCGGCATGGGTCCGGAAAAAAGACAAGCAAGCGTCCCTGTCGGCCAGGTCCACCACTTCCACCACGGGTCTTTCCCCCGTTATCTTGGCGATACGATCGGCCGTGCCGATCGTCGAATTGGAAAGGTTGTCGGCGATGACCACCTGGTAACCTTTCTGTTGGAGTTCGACCACCGTATGCGATCCGATGAAACCCAGACCGCCGGTAACAATCACTTTTGTCGCCATGGCGATACTATCGGGGAAGCGTCTTGCTTACCGGAACGTCGGGAAGTCCCAGTTTCTTCTTTACCAAGGACGTCACGTCGATGGCTTCCGAACCGAAAAAGACGGTGGCGTTGCTCGCATCGAGGATATAGGCGAACTTGCCTTCCTTGGCCACGGCTTCGATGGCATTCTTCACCTTGTCGCTGAGAGGAGCCAGCAATTCCTGCGTCTTTTGCTGGTAATCTTCTTCAGCCTGGGCGGAAAATTCCTGCAGGCGGACCTGCATGTCCTGGATTTCCTTGGCCTTGGTCTGCTTGATCAATTCCGACCACTGGCTCTGGTTGTTCTGGTATTCGGCGTACTTGTTCTGTACTTCGGTCTGCATCGTGGCGATATTGTCCTGCAAGTCCTTGGCATACGTCTGCAAGGCGTTCTGTACCGAATCGGCTTCGGGAAGCTGTTGCACGAGTTCCATGGCGTTCACATGCCCCAGCTTGCTTTGGGCGAGGACATTTCCTCCAAATACCAAGGCGGCCGTCATGGCTGCCGTCAAAAGAATCTTTTTCATTATCTGCTTTCTAAAATTTTCCTTGATGAAATCCTGTTAGTCGGCCTGGGACGCTTCCTTGGCTTTTCCCGGCTCGTAGCCCATGTCCTTGAGCACGTCGTTGCTGATGTCGTTGCGCGGATCGGCATACATGATACCGGTATTGTCGCTACGGTCAAACACGAACACGTACTGCCTTTGCTTGGCGCGTTTCTCGATGGCCGTGTAAATCTTGTCCTGGATGGGCTGGACCAATTCCTGACGACGCTTGAACAAGTCTCCGTCCACGCCGAAACGCTTCTTCTGGAGATCCTTGGCGGCACGTTCCTTGGTGACGATCTCGTTCTCGCGGCGATTGCGCATATCCTGCGTCAACAAAGGCGCGTCGTTCTGGAACTTCTTGTAAAGGGCGTCGATTTCAGCGAACTTGTTTTCGATTTCCTTCTGCCACTCGATCGAAAGCTTGTCGATCTCCTCCTGCGCCGAAGCGAATTCGGGAATGTTCTGCAGGATGTATTCGGTATTCACATAAGCATACTTTTGCGCATGGGCGAAAACGCCGAGGCAAAGAGCCAGAACGGTGGAAAAAACAATCTTTTTCATTTTCATGTCATTTTTTAGTTACGAAGACGCGCATGGCCCGTCTTCTCGAAATGCTGCACACGAAGCGACATCCATTGCAAATAGCATGCCGAAACCTACCAATCCAACGATTGGTTGATAGAGAAGTGGAAATGGCTGCCATTGGCCGACTTGTTGCCCGGCACTTCATCGAAACCGTAGCCCCAGTCAAGACCGAACATGCCCATCGAACTGAGGAACAAACGCACTCCTACCCCGGCCGACTTGTAGACTTGGAAAGGATTCAGGTCGGAAGCCTTGCCCCAACTGTTGCCCGCCTCGAAAAAGGCCAAGGCGTAAACGGTCGCCACGGGCGAAGTGGAAAAAGGATAACGCATCTCGAGCGTGATCTTGTCGTAAGCCGTGGCGCCGGCTGCCGGCGAAAGCGAATTGTTGGAATATCCGCGCATGCCTATCAGTTCGCGACCGTCCAGTCCGAATCCCGTAAGTCCGTCCCCGCCCAGATAAAAGCGTTCGAATATGGGATACCCGGTCTTGGCCGTGTAATAACTCAGGAAACCCACCCTGATCCGGGCATTGAAAACCAACTTGGCGACAGGATTGAAGTACCAACCCGCCTTGAACGATATTTTATAGTATTCCAGCCATTTGTAGTGGTCTTGGGGATTCTTGCTCTTGTATAGCTTGCTGCCCAAGGCCGTGTATGGCGGCGTTAACTCGAAGCCGAGCGAAATGGAAGTCCCGCTGGTGGGAAACATCGCCGCGTCCAAGTTCTGACGCTGGATGGTGAAGTTGTAGCGGATATTGTTCGAAACCCCGTCGGTAACCCCGTTGTCCATGTCGTAATTGTGCATACGGTAACGTTCGTAGCCTATCGACTGGTAAATGGTAAAGAAATCGTCGGGCCACTTGAGACGTTGTCCCAATCCGACCGAAGCACCGTCCACGATCAACTTGCCGTAATTGACGTCGTTCTTGGAAAGGCCGTTCGACTGCTGGGAGTGGTTATAGGAAACGCTGAAGGCGAGCGGCTTCTTTCCGCCCAGCCAAGGTTCGGTGAACGAAGTGGCCACCGACCAATAGTACGTGCCGTTCGACTGGGCACGGATGCTCAGTTGCTGGCCGTCGCCGGAAGGAAGCGGCTTCCAACGGTCGAGCTTGAACAAGTTTCGCAACGAAAAGTTGTTGAACGACAAACCGATGGTGCCCACCACCATGCCTCCTCCGAAACCGCCGGAAAGTTCCAGCTGGTCGGAACCCACTTCTTCCAGGTTGAATTCAAGGTCGGTAGTACCGTCGGCCATGTTGGGAACGGGCTGGGGTGCGATGGACTCGTCGTTGAAATACCGCATCTGGCGCAAGGTGTTCACCGAATTGATGATTTCCGTACGGCTGAACAACTGGCCGGGAACGGTACGCAGCTCGCGCAAGATGACGTGGTCGTTGGTCCGGTTGTTCCCTTGTATGCGGATTTCGTTGAAACGGGCCTGGATTCCCTCGGAAATACGGATTTCGATGTCCACCGTGTCGTCATACACTTTCGTTTCCACGGGAACGGTCTGGCTGAAAAGATAGCCGTTGTCGAAATACAGCGAGTTGATGTCCGCCCCGTTGGGGTTCATCATCAGGTTGGTCGTGAATTTCTCCTCGTTGTACAATTCGCCCTTCTTGATGTTCATGACCGCCGACAACTGGCGGGAAGTATATCTCTCGTTGCCCACGAACGTGATGTCGCCGAAATAGTAAGGATTCCCTTCGTAGAGCTTGATCTTGAGGCCGAGCCGTTTTTCGTTGATGACATAGAGCGAGTCGCCCAATACGCGAAAATCGCGGAAACCCTCCTTGTTGTAGGCTTTTGTCAACAACTTGAAATCTTCTTGCAGCGAACCGGGCATGTATTTCGACTTCTTCCAGAAACGCAAGGGCGAAACCTGCTTGGTAGACTTCATGATGCGGCGCAAACGCTTGTCGGAAAACGCCAGATTACCCTTGTTGCCCACTTTCCGGAATCCCCGCGCCACCTTCTTCCAGAAATCCAGGTTCGCACCCTCCGGCGTAATGGCCGTATTACCCTCGAAATCTATGTTCTGAATCTTCACTCGCTCGTTCTTTTCGGCCTTCACGAGCAATATGATGCCGTTTTGGTTGGCGGTATCGGCCTTCTTCACGAAATCCACCTTGGCATTGTAGAACGACTTGTCGAAGAACGCCTCACGGATTTTCTTTTCCACCTGACCGATCTTGTAGTCGGTAAGGATGTCTCCCACCTTGATCTTGACCTCGTCCTCTATCTTGGTAACGATAGACTTGGGCACGCCCTCATAAACGATGCCCGACAAACGGGAACGCTCCTGGAGATGGATGTTGAGATAGATGCGGTCGCCCTCCACCTTGGTGGCGGTGAGCCTGATGTCTTCAAAAAGCCCTTGTTTCCACAGGTTGTCGATGGCCGCCGAAGTGGCGTCGCCCGGAACCTTGACGCGTTGTCCCACCGACAGGCCCGAAAGATGTATGAGCGCGTTGGGATCCAGGTAACTGACCCCGCTGACGGTGATTCCCGCGATCTGGTACTCGCGCACGTAACTGTAAGACATGACGTCCTGCGCCATGCCATGAGGGTAAAAGGACGACGAGGCCGCCACGACGAAAACGCAAACGGCCCATCTCAGGATATGCCTTCTTATGTCCCTCACGCTTTGTCTGCTTTTAGTGGACGGCCGGGTTCGGGGACTTTCCCGAACCTGCGTTCCCGGTTTTGGAAACTCGCTATGCTTTCGTAAAACATCTCCTCGGTAAAATCGGGCCAGAACACCGGAGTGAAATACATTTCGGAATAGGCTATCTGCCAAAGCAAGAAGTTGCTTACACGTTGTTCGCCGCCAGTACGGACAAGCAGATCGGGATCGGGCATGAAAGAAGTGGCGAGCAACCCGTCTATCGTCCGTGAACTGATGTCTTGCGGTCGCAAGTCGCCCGAAGCCGCACGCACGGCCGCTTCCCTTACCACCTCGGTCAATTCCCAGCGCGCGCTGTAACTGAGCGCCAGCACCAAGTCCATGCGGGTGTTCCCCTCCGTCTGTCGCAAAGCCTCGTCCATGGCCTGCCTTACCTGAGGCGAAAACGACCCGACCTGGCCGATTATCCTGAGCCGTATGCCGTTTTTCATGAAAAGCGGCATCTCCTCATGCAGGCATGAAACCAGAAGACCCATCAACGCGTCGACTTCGCCCCGCGGGCGATCCCAGTTTTCGGTGGAAAAGGCGTAAAGGGTCAAGTACCGCACCCCGGCCTTGCAAGCAGCCTCGGCGATACGCCGCACGGCCTTCACGCCCTCGACGTGACCTTGCGCGCGTTCCAGCCCCCGCGCCTGCGCCCAACGGCCGTTTCCATCCATGATGACGGCCACATGGGCGGGAACCTTGCCTGACTGTATGGCTTGCAAAAGACTCATGGAACTAATGCCTCTTTTTGATTTGATTCCGGCTATATGCGGGACAAAGCGCGTCACGTCCGTTCAGACGCACGCTCACGGTAACCATGGCAAACGAATACCAGTCGGAAAAATTCTTGTCGCCGCGTTGCGAGCCTACCTCGTGGTAGGTTCCCGACGGATCGGCGAAATAAGCCGCCTTGTCGCCGTAATTGGCCCGGATCTGCCCTACATCGGCATAATCGCCGCCCACATCGTCCAGATAATCAGTGAACGTGAGCCGCATCATCCATTCCAGCCCCAAGGAAACGCCCTTGGCTATGCTGACCTTGAAACCGATACCGAAAGGTATGGCGAACTGCGCCAACGAATATTCCTTCTTGTATCCCGGCAGCCCCTGCCCTTCGGTATGCAAAGGACGCAAGGCCAGCCAACGCGTATCTTGCGTGACCGGATCGAAATACTGGCCGTAGGGATTCGAGAAGCATACGGCCAGCCCCAAGCCCAGGTAAGGCGTGAAACGATGCTGCTTGCTTCCCGTAAAGAAATTCACGAAATTGATTTCCAAAAGAGCGGAAATATCCACCAGGTCGTTGCGGAAATTGAGATTGCGGGGATTGTCGAAATTCTTGTCATTGCCCGTTATGCGGCCGTAACTGCCCGCAAAACGCAAAGCCAGGCGCGTGTCGATGTTGTATCGGTAAAAGAGGCTGGCGGCGAAACGCGTGTCATGGAAGACCTTCTTGGGATTCAAGTCGCCCAAATAAAACGATCCTCCCAGTCCGATACCTATTTCGGAGCGTTGAGCCTGCGAACGGAACGGGCACAAGAGCACGACGACCGCCAACAAAAGCGTAAATCCAACTTTCAATCGACCCATCTCACGAATCTGTTTTCATTTTGGCTAAAACGGGCAAATATACGGAAAATCACCGAAAAATGCCCGCCGGCCTTACTTGTGGCGTATATCCAGACCCCACATGAGCTTTTCCCGGATGGCATCGAAGAAATTCCGCTCGGGCGGATAGATGGCAACGAACTTGAAACCCGCCTTGCGGATCTTGAAACTGAACGAGCCCCCGATTTCCACCATCGTCGAATCGAGCATGACCCGGCAACCCTTTCCGCCCCTTGTCTTCACCATGATTTCCTGATAACCTTCCAGGACAAGGGGGCGTACGGTAAGCGTATGCGAGGCGATGGGCGTGACAAGCATGTTGTCGGCGGAAGGAATGAGGATGGGGCCGCCACAACTGAGCGAATAGGCGGTAGAACCCGTAGGGCTGGAAATCAGCACGCCGTCGCCATAGTAGGTGTTCATGAACGAACCGTCCACGAACACGTCGAGCAATACCAGAGGCGAAACGTCGTTCTTGTAGACCGTGACCTCGTTGAGGGCGTAAGGGAACGCGAACGGATTCTCGTTTTCCTGTTCACCGTAGAAGTCGAATTCGCATGCTTCCAGCACCAAACGGTTTTCCCGCCTGAAATGGTCGAAAAAGCCGGGTTTGAGATACGTCTTGATACCGTCGGCGTTCAAGGCGTTCAAGAAACCCAGACGTCCGAAATTGATGCCCAATACGGGCACGTTGGTGTCTTTTACGAGATGCAAGGTGTCGAGCATGGTGCCGTCCCCGCCCAGGCAAACCAGCAAGTCCGTGTTTTCGGGAAGCTCGTCGGTATAGAGCTTGTCGGGTTCGTCCAGATAGCGGGCGGCCAAGGACGGAAATTCCATGCGCATCCTCTCGGCCAGGTCATGGGCGAAGAAAAACCTTGCCGGTTCCGGCCAAGTCTCACCCAAGGCGGAGAGCAGTTCCTCGAACATGCTCAACTGCACCAACTTGGCCGCCTTGCCGTAAAAGGCGATTTTTTTCATGCTATTGCTTGATGAGTTTCAGCGCTCCGGCCTTGTCCTTGCCCGTGACCCGTATCATGTACACGCCCGGAGCCAAATCGGCCAAAGGAAGGACGATGCTTCCCTGGCCGGCCACGTCGAATCGACGACGGATACGTCCCTGCATGTCGAAAAGGGCGAGATGGCGGGCCTGGGCGGGCAGGAACACTTCCACGAAATCACCCGCCGGATTCGGAGAGAGACGAAGCTCGTGTTTTCCGAAAACGGCATTGGCGACCGTGTCGGAGTCGTCCGTACCTTCAAACCAAAGGCTGTCTATGCGCAGGCTGCCTCCGTCGGCAAGGTTCCTGCACGCCAGACCGACGGCATACACGCCCGGAACGGAAACATGCACGGCCGTCTTGCGTTCCTGTGAACCGGAAACCGGAACGCTCTCCACCGGAATCGCTTCCGCTATGGCATTGCTGCCGTACTTGAGCAGGTTCAACTGCAACGAACTGCCCGAAGCCTCGGCCGCATCGTAACGATAGCGGAGATAATAGACGCCTGCCGTATCCAGGATGAAACAATCGGTCATCTGCGGCAGACCGACGATCCGGATGCCGCCGTCCTTGAACGGGACGGACATCGGCGCACGCACGGTGAACGAAGCCTTGAGCGTGTCGTCCGAACGATCGGATTCATCGGGCAAGCCGATCCAGGCCGTGACCGTATGTTCCCCGCCCGAAAACAAAGGCATGTCGAACATCAACGTGGTTTCTTCCCCGTCCATCATCTCATGGCGGATCGAAACGTCCAGAGGCCGACCGTCGTCATAACGCACATAGGCGGGAACCGTGCCCGGCATGGAAAATCCGCCCGCCGTCACCTTGAACGAAAGTTTTCCCATCACGGTCGTGTCGCATTCCGACATGTTGCCCGAAACGACAAGGTCGGAAACCGTGTAATAGGTAAGATTGGTCTGAAGGCTGTCCACGACCATGAAATCATCCACATACAACATCGGAGCGTTGCCGCCCAACTTGGCCATGAGTCCGATGAACACCATGCCCGAATCAGGGAAACGCACATAGGCCTCGCAAAAGTCGTAGTCGGTGGACGAGGGACGGGCAAAGACGGCCAGATGTTCAAGAAAGCCGGTATTGTCGTAACGGTCGTAGGCATAGCTCAGACGCAAGGTATCGTTCTGCGAAACCGGTGCGTCGCCGGCGCGTTTGTAGAAGAATGATATGCGGTAGGTCTTGTCTTTTTCCACATGGAGCAAAGGTGTCACCAGATAATCGGAAACGGCCATGGCGCCGGTGTTGCAACGCACCGACCATTCGCCCGAACGTGCCGTTTCCGTGCCGTATTGCGCCTGCCATACGTTGCGGGAAGACGGATACGACTGCCATTCGTCCATGGACCTCTCGCCGAATTTTTCCACAAAGGGCAAGGCCCTCGCATGGATTTTTTCCACACTCACACGCACCGTGTCGGGTTTTTCGGCAGAACCTTCCGTCTCGACCCAGAACTTTGCCACCTGGACGCCCTCCTTGCCGAAGACCGCACGCCGCGTAAACGTGTACGAAAGGGTTATCTGCGATTGGACGGCATTGGAAGGATGTTCACGGCAAACGGCCTCGTCGTCTATCTGGTAGCAATAGGAAACCTTCGGAGCGTCGATCGGCGACATGGCGAAGTTGCGTACCGACATGCTCAGACTCACCGACTGCCCCAGCCTGGCTTCGTAAGGCACCGTCGCCTGCATCGCCTGCACGGCCGACCTTTCCTTCCGGCCGAAAGAGACGTTATCGACATGAACGGTATAGTTGCTGCGGGTTTCCGCATCGCTCATCTCAGGAACGTCGGTAACGTTGCGTATCGAAAGCAGGTAATATCCGTCTTCCGGCACTTCGACCACTTGGCGTACCGTATCGTAGCTGGCGGTGGAAACACGTTTGGTCCTCTTCACGCCCGGTTGGCCGGCATAAGGCAGGTCGTAACGCGGTCCCTCTTGCTGCACATAGATTTCCAACATCCCGGTATTGTTGGCCGCGCTCATTTTCGTACTGAAATTGAGGTAATAGGTCTGGCCCGCCTGCAAGTAAAACGGCCTGAATACCAACCAGTCGTCGGTCTTTCCGCGCAAGCCGGCCGAACGGGCCGAATACTCGCTGTTGTGACCCGACTGGTGGCCATACAATTCCCAATTTCCCGGAACGCCGTCACCGAAAACGTTTCCGTCATAGTCGACGAAATCGAGGTTCCTGTCCGCCAGATATTGCGGATCGGCGCTGGCATTGCCGTCGAATTCAAAAAAGTAATCCAAGGTGTTCTCTTCGGCCAACGCCACCGAAAGGCTCTTTATCTGCAAACCGCCTTTGGCGGACGGTCCGTAGGCATGGAAGGCCAATACGCGGCGGGCGTCCTCTCTGGCACGATAATATACCACCACCTTGCGGTCGCCACGGTCGCTGAAACGATCTTGTTTCCAAAGCGGTTCCGTGGCCGAAGAAAGCGTTTTCCAATCCGCATCCGGGCACACGTGCATGGCCAGCGACAAGTCTCCCATCGGTTCGTCACTTCCCAGGACGGCGGCATAAGTAAAGGCGATGCGGTACATCTTCCCGCCTTGGAAGGCCATGGGAGGAGAAACCACGTAGTCGTTGTTCCTGCGGGCGTTTTCGTTTTCCGTGGACACATGAGGCCGGTTGAGGTCTCCTTCCTTGACGAAACGCCAGGCCGGGACGGCATATATGGAATCGCTGCGCATCGTCCATCCATAGGGTTCTTCTTCGGCAAACCCGAAATGGGCAGGCAAGCCGGCAATGGCCTGGGTTCCGGCCTTTATGAGGCACGACGAGGTATCGTTGGCATGGTCGATATCGCCATCCGTCTCAACCCAGAATGTCAATCGATGATTGCCGGGCTCGACATCGGGAAAGCGAGTAAAAACGACCAAGGCGGCCTTGCCGGGTTCCACCTTCGTCGGGAACTCCTGCCTGACGGGCTCCTGTCCGTCTATCCGGTAGCAAGCCGTGAATCCGTCCACCGCGCCGCCGCCATGATTGACGACATAGGCCGAAAAAGGCTGCCCGTTGGCTTGCGGATCGCTGTACGGCGTCTGTATCTGCCCGGCGGCCAGGTCCTGACCGTTGCTCTTTTCGACGGTAATCCCGGTAATATAGAACACCTGTTCGGCCTTGACGGCCTTCTTGCCGGCCCGGCTGACGATGAACGAAAAGCGGTAATCGCCATCTTGGGGAATCTGGTCGGCCGAGACCTGATAGGAATAACTGCCCGTCTGAGGTATGCCGGGATGTTTATGCAGGAACGTGCTGATTTGGCCGTCCGGACCGCTTATGGGATCCTCGGTGTCGTAGTAAGTACCGTCGAAACGGAAAAAAGGTTCACCCGACGCGTCCACGGAGTGCAACCTTACCGTCAGGTTGTCGGAGGGAAACGTGGAACCGGCGGGAAGAAGATATTCCACCCCGACCGTATACGTCACGCTTGGGGATTTCTCCAGCCGGAACGCCGGCGTGAAAGCGGCCGCCTGGTCTTCCGTAGCCGAATTCTGGATGAAACGGACGGCCTGGGCGGAAGTTTCCGGAAGCGGCACGATGCCCCACTGCCCGCTCTCCACGGTAGAGAAATCACTCAAATTGAAAGCCTTGTAACGCCAACGGGCGTTGTCTTGTCCAGGATTCTCCTGCGTACCGAAATCCGACTCGTAAGGATAGGTGGAAACAGGATCCTGGGCTTGCGCCGAAAAACCGAAAAACAAGCCGAAGCCTGCCACGGCCAAAACCTTTTCAAAAAAAACCTTCATGACTATTTTACGCGGAATTAGGTTGTTAATACCGCGCGAAGTTACTAAATTATTGCCATTGCCGCTTGGCTAAATTTGTTATTTTTGCCCGCCTACATTTTGCACGCCATGACAGAAGAAACATCGCAGGAAACATCAGCCCGGACCATCGACTTCAACGTTGCCGACTACGACGAGGCGACCATCCGGACGCTCAAATGGAACGAACATATCCGGCTTCGTCCGGGCATGTACATAGGCAAATTGGGTGACGGCGCCAGCCAGGACGACGGCATTTACGTGCTGTTGAAGGAAGTCATCGACAACTCGATAGACGAGTTCGTGATGGGCAACGGCAAGAGCATCGAGGTGGCGCTCAAGGAAAACACGGTCACGGTGCGCGACTACGGACGCGGCATCCCGTTGGGCAAGGTGGTGGAATGCGTTTCGGAAATGAACACCGGCGCCAAGTACGATTCCAAGACGTTCAAGAAGTCGGTGGGCCTGAACGGAGTGGGCACCAAGGCGGTAAACGCCCTTTCGAGCCATTTTGCGGTGGAATCGGTACGCGAAGGCAAGAAAAAGTCCGCCGAATTCGCCAAAGGCGTGCTGGTAAGGGAAGAACTGACGGAATGCAACGAAAGGAACGGCACCAAGATCACCTTCACTCCCGACGCGGACATGTTCGGCAACTACCATTTCATCGAAGAATACATAGAAGGCATGCTGTGGAACTACGCCTACCTGAACCACGGCCTGACGATCCACTACAACAAGAACCGCATCAAGAGCGAGAACGGGCTCAAAGACCTGCTGGAACGTAACATGGACGGCAATCCGCTCTATCCGGTCGTGCACATCGTGGACGAAGACATCGAATATGCCTTTACCCATGTGGACAAGCAGTACGGCGAAGAATATTACAGCTTCGTGAACGGACAGCACACCACCCAGGGCGGAACCCACCAAGGGGCGTTCCGGGAAGCTTTCGCCAAGACAGTGAAGGAATTCTACAAGAAAGACTACGACACCGCCGACGTCCGCACGGGCCTGATCGCGGCCGTGAGCATCAAGGTCATCGAACCCGTCTTTGAAAGCCAGACCAAGACCAAGCTCGGTTCGGTGTACATGGACAACAGCGAAGAGTCGAAAAAGGCGCAAAGCGGTGAAAACCGCGAAACGGTGCGCAACTACGTGGGAAATTCCGTCAAGAAGAACATCGACAACTACCTGCACATCAACACCGACGTGGCCGAGGCCATGCAGCGCAAGATCGTCGAAAGCGAGAAGGAGCGCAAAAGCATGACCGACTTGAAGAAACTCAGCCGTGAAAGCGCCAAGAAAGTGAACCTGCACAACCGCAAGCTGCGCGATTGCCGCGTCCACTACGATTCGAACCACGACCTGCGCTTGCAGACCACCTTGTTCATCACCGAGGGCGATTCGGCCACGGGCAGCATCACCAAAAGCCGCGACGCCAATACCCAGGCGGTGTTCAGCCTGAGGGGGAAACCTCTCAACAGTTACGGATTGAGCAAGAAGATCGTGTACGAGAACGAAGAATTCAACTTGCTGCAAGGGGCCTTGAACGTAGGCGAAGACATGGAGAACCTGCGTTACAACAACATCGTCATCGCTACCGACGCCGACGTGGACGGCATGCATATCCGCATGCTCCTGCTTACGTTCTTCCTGCAGTTCTTTCCCGACATCGTAAGGACCGGACACCTGTATATCCTGCAGACCCCCCTGTTCCGGGTGCGCAACAAACAGAAGACGCTTTATTGCTACACGGAAGAAGAACGCGTGGAGGCCGTCAAGGAGATAGGCAACAAGCCCGAAATCACGCGATTCAAAGGGCTAGGCGAAATTTCGCCCGAAGAATTCAAGGTCTTCATCGGTCCGCAAATGCGCCTCGACCCCGTCATCATGCGCAAGGACCATGGCCTGCGCGAGACGCTCGAATTCTATATGGGCAAGAATACGCCCGAACGCCAAGGGTTCATCATGGAAAACCTGCGCACGGACATCGACGTGGATTAGACGTCCCTTTGATTCATCTCCTTGAGCCGTTCGGCCGACTTGCGCAGGATCCTTTCCAACTTTTCGGGATGCCTCATATAATAATTTTCCAACGCCTGGAATTGCTCGTAACTTTTCAGACCGTATTTCCGGAAGATAGGCACGTACACGTCCAGGGACCGTTCAACCATTACCCGGTCGGCTTCCCCCGTGTTCGTTTCGCGGGTCTGGTACAAATGGGCTTCGGCCAGACGGATGTCGCACATCAAGTCGCACATCCGCGACGGGTTCAAAAACGGTTGCGGCTTGTCGCCCTTGCATGAGACCATGAACGAAACGGCGACGGCCAAGGCCAGTACGCCCGCAATGCCTTTTATCTTCTTTCCTGTCATTCTTGTTTTCCTTTCAATTCATCCCCCGCACGAAACCGACCCGAATCCATGGCCAAAGATACATAATTTCAATTTCGTTTCCATCTGCGCCCGAAGGAACCGGAACCCGAAAGATCCGGATTCCAGACCGTCCGGAAACAAAAGCGGGCGGCCTCGTGGAGGCCGCCCGCTGGAAAAAACGGTTCGGACATTACTTCTTCCCGGCCGGTTTCCTGGACGAGGTTTTCGTCTTGGCCGCGGCTCTTGTCCCGGAAGCCGCCTTTGCGCCCGCCTTGGAAGCCTTCTTGGGCGCGATCGCGTACTTTTGACGCAATTTGGCGCGTTCATGACGTTCCAACTTGGCCGGCTCGATCGAAACGGCCTGATAAGGAAGACTCAGCAATTGGCTTACGCCTTCTGTCTTGAGGTTCTTCTTGTCGATTTCCGCCGATAGGCGGTTGTCGTAATCCACCGGCTCGGTGTAAGTGGTGATGACTCCCTCGAAGTTTCGCAAGATGGCCTTCCCGCCGCCCAAAGAGATAAGATATTGGGGCATGACGGGAATCTTTCCACCGCCTCCGGGCGCATCCACCACGAACGTGGGCACGGCAAAACCCGACACGTGGCCGCGCAAGCCTTCGATGATTTCGATGCCCTTGCTGACAGGGGTGCGGAAGTGTTCCAATCCCATCGAAAGGTCGCACTGGTAGATGTAGTAAGGACGAACCCGTATCTTCACCAGTTCGCATACGAGCTTCTTCATGATGCTCACCGCGTCGTTCACGCCGCGCAATAACACGCTCTGGTTGCCCAAGGGGATGCCGGCGTCGGCCAGACGGGCGCAAGCGGCGGCGCTCTCTTCGGTTATTTCATTGGGATGGTTGAAATGGGTATTCAGCCATACCGGATGATACTTGGAAAGCATCTTCACCAACTGGGGCGTGATCCGCTGGGGGCAAACCACCGGAACGCGGCTGCCGATACGGATGATTTCCACATGTTTGATGGCGCGCAGACGTTTGATGATGTATTCCAGCTTGGCATCCGATACCAACAAGGCGTCGCCGCCCGAAAGCAGGACGTCGCGCACCTGGGGAGTCCGTTCTATGTATTCCAAGGCTTTCTCGATACGTTCCTTGGGGCTTTCGCAGTCGTGCTGGCCGGCAAAACGACGACGCGTGCAATGACGGCAATACATGGAGCATTGGTCGGTAATGAGGAACAATACCCGGTCGGGATAACGATGGGTAAGGCCGGGTGCGGGCGAATCCTCGTCTTCGTGCAGAGGGTCGAGCAAGTCGGCCGCCGAAACGTGGGTCTCGGCACCGGTAGGAATGGCCTGCTTGCGAACGGGATCATTGGGATCCTTGGGGTCGATAAGGCTCAAATAATACGGAGTGATGGCCATACGGAGGGTAGCGAGGGTCTTCTTCACGCCCGCTTCCTCGTCTTTGGTGAGCTTCACGTATTTCTTGAGGTCTTCAAGGGTTTCAATGCGGTTCTTGACCTGCCATTTCCAATCGTTCCACTGGGTATCGGTCACCTTGGGGAACAATTCTTTTCTTCTGCTTTTCATAACTGCGAAATCAATGGTTGTTATATGCCAAAAACCGGCAGCCATGCCTGTTCATGACTGCCGGGCTGTTTCCTGACAATCTGAAATCAGGCGTAAAGTTCGGTGAATATGTCGCGCAAAGCCTTGTTCTCGCGCAATTCCTGCAACGTGATTTCGGCATGGCCCTTGGTGTAACCGTTTCCGACGATCATCGTCACGTCCTTGCCCACGCCTTCGGCGCCCAAGGCTGCCTTGGTGAAGGAGGTGGCCATGGAGAAGAAATACACCACGCCGTCGTCTTTGGTACAGAGGATGCTGGTCATTTCGGTATTCTCGATGTTGACGTTGTTGATGCACACGTCGCAGAGCTTGCCGTCGGTAAGTTTCTCGATTTCCTCGTAAATGGCCACGGGCTGCGTGGCGTCGGCGGCAAAGACATAGTCGCAGAAACCGAGTTTCTTCAATCGTTCGGTACTCTTGGGACTATGGCAAAGACCGATCACCTTGCCGGTAACGCCCGCGCGTTTCTTGGCTTCGTAGCAGCAGAGCATGCCGCTCTTGCCGCCCGCACCGATAATAAGCACGGTATCGCCGGGCTTGACCAGCTTGGCCGTCTGTGCGGGGGCGCCGGCAACGTCCAAAGCGGAAAGAGCCAGGTTTTCGGGCAAGTCGGAAGGAATCTTGGCATAGATGCCGCTTTCGAACAGGATGGCCTTTCCGTCAATGTCCACCTGGTCGATTTCGGGACGGATTTCCTTGATCTTGTCGATGCGCAAGGGCGTAAGCGACAGCGATACCAACGTGGCGATCTTGTCCCCTTCCTTGAGGTCGATCTTGCCTTTGAGGGCGTCGCCGATCTTCTCGACGGTTCCCAGCAACATGCCGCCTGAACCGGTCACGGGATTACGGTGCTTGCCTTGTTTTTCGACGATGCCCGTCATGATCCGGGCGATTTCCTGCTTGTCGCCGCCGGCCTGTTCCTCGATTTGGGTAAAGCTGGCGGAATCGATATTGAGGGTCTGCACGTCGATGAGAATCTCATTGTCGTACAGGACATCCATGTTGTTGTCTATCTTGTCGGCGGGTTGGGGAAGGACGCCTTTGGGGGAAATGACACGGTGGGTACCGTATTTGCTGCCTTTGGGTTGTGTGCTCATGTCTTGGTTTGTTTGATATTTTTTATTCGTTTGTCCGGAACACGTCCCGTGTCCGGTTGTTTCCTATTTGTTGCGCCCGGGAAGGGAAAGGATGCGACGGGCCTCTTGGGAATCGGCCACTTCACGTCCCAGTTCCCTGGCCAGGCGAACCACCTTCGCCACCAATTCGCCGTTGCTCTTGGCCAACACGCCGCGTTCGAGGTAGAGATTGTCTTCGAACCCCACGCGCACGTTGCCGCCCATGACGATGGCTGCCGCGGCAAGGCTGAACGCATGACGTCCGATACCGGTAGCCGTCCAGGTGGAGCCTGCGGGAATGGCATTTACCAGCCAGCAGAGGTTGGGCACCGTGGCCGGCGTGCAGCCGGGAACCCCGAGAACGAAATTGAACTGCATGGGATCGCCCGGCACCTGGCCTTTCCTGGCCATCGTGAGAATCGTGTCGAGATGCCCCATCTCGAAACATTCGTATTCGGGCTTGATATGGTTTTCGAGCATGCGTTTGCCGAAATCGCGCATGACAGGCATCGTGTTTTCGAAAACCTCGTCGCCGAAGTTGCAGGTTCCGCAATCCAACGTGGCCATTTCGGGGAACAATTCGGTAGGTTGCAGGCGTTCCTGCGCCGTCATGCCGACCGCCCCGCCCGTGCTGGGGATGAGAATCACATCGGGGCAGACCTTGTAGATGGCATCGATGCATTCCTTGAACCGTTCGCGGCTCTGGGTGGGCGTTCCGTCGTCCTGACGCACGTGCAAATGCACGATGGCCGCGCCGGCGTCATGAGCCGACTTCGCCTCGCGCACGATTTCCTCCACCGTGTAAGGAACCGCCGGATTCTGTTCTTTCGTTACTTCCGCTCCGCAGATGGCGGCCGTGATGATGAGTTTTTCCATGACTTACTTCCTCTGGCAGTTCTTGGGAGTGACACAGGTTCCGGTAGCGCGGCAAACCACGACGGGTTCGGCCAGCACGTCGGCTGCCGAATCGCAAATATCCGGACGGGGAGCGATGATCTTGCGCGCCTCGAACTTCATCTTGCGCGAAGTATTGCCTTCGGCCACGATTTCGCCAACGGCCTCGATATAGTCGCCGGCATATACGGGAGCCATGAATTCCACCATGTCATAAGCCTTGAAGAGGCCTTCGTCGCCGTCGCGCTGGATCAAGAGTTCGGTGGCCACGTCGCCGAAAAGCTGGAGCATGCGCGCTCCATCCACCAAATTGCCGCCGTAATGGGCGTCGTGCGCGCTCATGCGCAAACGGATAACCGACTTGTAAGTTGTCATTATTCTAGTTTTTTATTGTTTCAGGTTTTCAGTCCAAGGCAAGGCCCCTGCCATGCCTATCTTACGATATGTTTGACCAAGATGGACGGGGTGATGACCGCTTCGGGTTCGATTTCTCCGGGTTCCACGAGGTCGTTGATTTCGGCAATGACGGTGGTGGCGGCCATCGCCATCATGGGATTGAAGTTTTGCGAAGTGCCGCGATAAACGAGGTTGCCTTCGCTGTCGCCCTTGCTGGCTCCGATCAAGGCGAAGTCCGCCCGCAGGGGTTTTTCGAGCAGATAATCCTTGCCGTCCACGTTCACCACTTGCTTGCCTTCGGCCACGACCGTACCCAGTCCCGTGGCGGTCAGCACGCCGCCCAATCCGGCTCCGCCGCAACGGATCCTTTCGGCCAGACTGCCCTGAGGACAGAACTCCACCTTGAGTTCGCCCGCGTTCATCTGGTCCATCGTGTTCTGATTGGTTCCGATATGGGAAACGTAAAGTTTGGCAACCTGCTTGTTGGTGATGAGCTTGCCCACCCCGCGATCGGGATAGCCGGTATCGTTGCTGATAAGCGTCAGGTTCTTCTTGCCCGACTCCGCCAAGGCGTCGATGACGCGCAAGGGCGTTCCGACCGTTAAAAAGCCGCCCACCATGATGGTGTCGCCGTCTTTGATCATGTCCACGGCCTGTTGGACGCTGATGAACTTGTCCATAATATCGATGTTTTTATTTTCCGTAATACGCGATTGGCAAATTTAATGAAAAAATGGGTAATCACCTATACCCGTAAGGCAAGGAAAGACCCGGAAACCGTCCGTGCGGACACATGGCAAGACGGTGTTTCACATTTTGCTCCCAACGATGTACCTTTGCGGGCATCTTAACGAACAAGCACTATGGTGGACTTCGCACAGGCCCGACGGCATGAATCCAGTCTGGAAACGGCCAAATTCCTTTTGCAGGTAAGAGCCGTGAAACTGAACAACGACGAACCCTTCATCTGGGCTTCGGGACGCAAATCTCCCATTTACTGCGACAACCGCATCACCCTTTCCTATCCGCACATCCGTACTTTCATCCGGCAGGAATTCGTCAGGATTATCGAAAACAAGATAGGCCCGGTAGACGCCATCGCGGGCGTGGCCACAGGCGGCATCCCGCAAGGGGCGTTGGTGGCGCAGGAACTGGGCTTGCCTTTCGTCTACGTGCGTGCCGAAGCCAAGAAACACGGCATGGGCAACCGGATCGAAGGCGAAATAGGATCGGGCAAGTCCGTGGCAGTGATCGAAGACCTGGTTTCCACGGGCAAAAGCAGCCTGCTGGCCGTGGAGGCATTGCGCGAACATGGCTGCGACACCAAGGGCATGCTGGCCGTGTTCACCTACGGGCTGGACATAGCCGAAAGGAATTTCTCGCAAGCCAGGATTCCGCTCTACACGTTGACGAACTATGACGACCTGGTGGAGTGTGCCGTCCAACTCGAACTGCTGCCCGCTTCCGACCTCGAATCCTTGCAAGAATGGCGCAAGGATCCCGAAGCCTGGTCGGACGCGCATTAGGTCCCGGACAGGGCGCACGGGACGCAAGCCATGCCCGGCATGCCAATCGCGGGCAAGAACCTTAATCCAAAAGCAACCGACAAATGAAAGCGACTTCAGATATTTTGCAAGTGGCCGGCGACCCGGCCACGGCCTATCGCAAGATCAGCGACTTTTCCTCCTTGGCGGGCATGATGCCCGACCAGGTGCAAGACTTCAAGGCCACCGAAGACACCTGCTCGCTCAACGTGGGCGGCATGGCGCAAATCGACATGCGCATCAGCCAGAAAGTGGAACCGAGCCTGGTGGTGATAAATTCCGAGGCCGGCTCGCCTTTTTCGTTCACGTTGGCATTCCATTTCACCAAGACGGCGGAAAACATGTTCCAATCGCAAGTGGAAGCCGAAGTGAACGTGAACATGATCATGGGAGCCGTGCTCAAACCGCAAATCCAGAAATTCGTCGATACGCTGAACCGGCACATCAAGACTTTTTGTGAAAGCGTTGCCGGATCGGCCACGGACGGAACCCAAGGGAAAACGGCATAGCCCATGGCACGCAAGAACAGGAACCAGCCGAACAGGGTCATAGAAAACGTGCGCATCGAGAAAGCGGCCGCCGAAGGCAATTCGCTGGCGCATGTGGACGGGAAAGTGCTTTTCGTGGGTTATACCGCCCCCGGCGACCTGGTCGACGTGGAAGTAGTCCGCTCCAAGTCGGGCTACATGCAAGGCCGGATCCTGAACCTGAAAGAAAAAAGCCCCTTGCGCCGCGCGCCTTTTTGCCAGCATTTCGGGCTTTGCGGAGGCTGCAAATGGCAACATCTTCGCTACGAGGAACAACTCCGACAGAAGCAAACGCAAGTACGCGACCACCTGGAACGTATCGGCAAGTTGGAACTGCCGCAAGGAATGCCCATCCTGGGCGTGGACGGCGTGGAAGAAAATCCCTCGTACCGCAACAAGCTGGAATTCACTTTTTCGGTGAAACGATGGCTCACGGACGACGAAGTGGCAACGGGCGGACAACTCGACGCGCAGGCACGGGAAGGGCTGGGTTTCCATTTGGCCGGAAAATTCGACAAGGTGCTTGACCTGGAACGATGCCATCTTCAACCCGAACCGAGCAACGCCATCCGCCTTTTCATCAAACAGGCCGCCCAGGAAGAGGGACTGGATTTCCACGACATCCGCAACAAGACCGGATATATGCGCAACATCATGCTGCGCAACACCTTGCAAGGTGACTTCATGGTGGTGGTGATCATCGGCCAAAAGCCGAATGCGGCGTTCAACACGTTCATGGAACGTGTCAAGACCCGGTTTCCATGCATAAGAAGCCTGATGTACGCGGTCAACACCAAGGTAAACGACAGCATGGCCGACCTGGACATCGAACTTTTCAGCGGGGAACCCTACCTAGTCATGGAAATGCCCGCCTACAAGCCGGACGAACCTGACTTGAAGTTCCGCGTGGGCCCCAAGTCGTTTTATCAGACCAATACCGTCCAGGCGGCGCGGCTATACAGGCAAGCGGCCGAGTTTGCCGACATCAAGCCTCATCAGACCGTGTACGACCTTTATACCGGCACCGGCACGATCGCCAACTACGTGGCGCGAGGGGCGAAAAAAGTCGTCGGAATCGAATATGTGGAAGCGGCGGTGAAAGACGCACGCGTCAATTCGCGGCTGAACCATATCGGCAATACCGAGTTCTTCGCGGGCGACATGGCGCAGGTCTTCTCCACGCGGTTCGTCGAAGAACACGGCATTCCCGATGTGATAATCACCGACCCCCCGCGCGAGGGCATGCACGAGAACGTGACGAACTGCCTGTTGAACGACGCCCTTTTCGGGCAAAAACCGACACGTCTGGTGTACGTGAGTTGCAACTCCGCCACCCAGGCTCGCGACCTGGAAAGGCTTTCGTCCAGATACAAGGTCTTGAACCACCGGGCGGTGGATATGTTTCCGTTTACCGACCACGTGGAAAGCGTGGTGCTCCTGGAACGCATGAACCATGAAGATTAAGGGACTTCTCGTTTTGCTGGCCGGCGCGGCCCTCGTCTCGGCTGCGGCGATATTGTCCTGGCCGGGCAATTATTACGTGCATCGCGCCTTGTGGCACACTTACCCGAAGATAGACCAATACCCCATTTTCGAGAACCGGGTGGTCAAGGCCGGAAAACCCGCGCCCATGGCCTTTGCGCCGGGGGTATCGGAACGGAAAGCGGACAGCGTGTTCGAAGACGACTTCGCCCGTTACGGGACGGTGGCGTACCTGGTACTGAAAGACGGGAAAATCTTTGCCGAACAATATTGGGAAGGCTACGGGAAAACCTCGCGCAGCAATTCCTTTTCGATGGCAAAAAGCATCGTCTCGCTGCTGACAGGATGCGCCATCAGGGACGGATTCATCGAAAGCGTCGACCAGCCCGTATCCGACTTCTTGCCTCAATGGCAATCGTTCGAAGGGAGACCGCTTCTCATCAGGGACCTGCTCACCATGAGCGCGGGGGTGAAATGGGACGAAAGCGCCACTTCGCTCTTTTCGACCACCACCGAGGCCTATTACGGCAAGGACTTATGGCGATTGACGCAAAGCGAGGTGCTGACGGCCGAACCGGGAAAATACTTCAACTACCAAAGCGGTGTCACGCAGATATTGGCGTTCCTGTTGAAAAAGGCGACAGGGAAGAACATCGCCGACTACGCTTCGGAAAAGATCTGGACTCCTATCGGGGCCGAAGAAGACGCCCTTTGGAGCCTGGATCGCAAGGACGGCATGGAAAAAGCCTACTGTTGTTTCAACAGCAACGCCCGCGATTTCGCCCGCCTGGGACAACTGGTGTTGCAAGACGGCTATTGGAACGCGCCCGAAGGACGTATCAGCGTGGTGGATTCAGCCTACGTGGCACAAGCCACTTCGCCGGCCAGTTACCTGAAAACCGTTTTGCGCGACGGCAGGGAAGCCCCTTGCACGATGTACGGCTTCCAATTCTGGCTGATGAACTACAAAGGCCACGACGTGAAATATTTCCGCGGCATATTGGGCCAATACATCATGGTCATTCCCGACCTGGACGCGGTCATCGTCCGTCTCGGACACCGCCGCGCCAAGGAATACGACATCAGCCAAGACTACCCGCTGGACATGGAAATCTGGTTGGAAGCGGGATTGAGGATGATGGGGGAATGACCATTCTTGCGGTCTGTCGGTCTTAAAACGCTATCTTCTTCGACTTCATTTGGAAAGTGTAACCGATGCCGATGGTGAGGAATTCCCGGAACTGGACCTTGGGACCTCCCAGCGTGCCGTCTTTCTTGATCGATTTCACCTTCTCGTCATATTTGAGCGACGTGCCGATGCTGGCCGAGAAATAACTGTTGATGGCCATTTCCAGCCCCACGTTCCAATCCACGACGATATTGCCGAATCGACGGTTGTAGGGAGTAAAGAAACTCGCGTCCGATTTCAACGTGAAGTTTTTCCAGAATGTCCAAGCGAAATTGATTTTCAACGACATGCCCATATCGCACGTTACATGCTTGCCCGAGTCCACGCCGAAAGCCCCTTGGCGCGCCAAAAAGTCGTCCATCACGAAGGTGGTGCGGGCGCCGATCGGCGAGAAATAAACGGAAAGCAAGGTCTTGAGCCGATATTCGATACCCACCGAAGTGTTCACGTAACCGGGAGCGAAGATGGCCGATATGTAGTTGTCGTGATTCTTACGTCCGTTGGACTTGGCGTAACCCAAGTCGTATTGCGTTTCCATGCTGGCATAGGCCGTGTAGAAGAAATGGTCGCCTGGAATGGCGTAACCGTAACTGGTGGAAAGCAAGAGGTTGTCGGCCGTCTTGTTCAAGCCGTTGGTCTTCGTATAGGACAAGCCGTAGCCCGTCTTGAGCAAGGTTTCCCAGACATGCCCCTGATAGGAATAGAGCAGTTTCATGTCCACCTTGCCGCTTCCCGCCAACGAGCTTTCACCACCTGCCGCCCAGTTTTGCTGATAGTTCTGGGCGAAATTGACGCCGCCGGCAAAGTCGAACGTCCAACGTTTGAGCGACGAATCCACGGGACGGACCCACTTGGTCTTTTCTTTCTTTTCCTTTTTTTCGGGTGCCGCCGACGCTTGCGTCGAAAGTCCGGCCTCGGCCCGCACCAAAGAGGGAATCCACATCAATGACATGGAAAACAAAACGAATAGTGTTTTTAACGTTTTCATAATCAATTTTGTTTTTTCAAGGAATGGAGGGCGCAAAGGTATAAAAAATTCGTAACTTCGCGAGGTTAAAAAACTTACAATATGGCTTTTATCCTTTCCCCCTCCCTGTTGTCCGCCGACTTCGCCGACTTGCGACAGGCCATCGAACTGATTAACAATACGGAGGCCGACTGGTTCCATATCGATGTGATGGACGGGGTCTTCGTTCCCAACATCACCATCGGCCAACCCGTTGTGAAAGCCATCAAGAAACACGCCAGGAAACCTTTGGACGTGCATCTGATGATCGTCGATCCCGACCGTTACATACGTTCGTTCAAGGAAGCGGGCGCCGACTGGCTTACCGTGCATGCGGAAGCCTGCCGCCACTTGAACCGCACCTTGAGCCAGATCCGCGAAGAAGGCATGAAGGCGGGTGTTTCCATCAATCCGCACACGCCCGTGTCGATGCTGGAAAACATCATCGAATACGCCGACCTGGTCTTGGTCATGAGCGTGAACCCCGGCTTCGGAGGACAGAAGTTCATCGGCAATTCCTATCGCAAGATCGAGGAACTGAACCGTCTCAAACAAAAATACAACCCCTCGCTGGTCATCGAAGTGGACGGCGGGGTGAACCTCGACAACGCGCCCGCCCTGCTCTCGGCCGGCGCGGACGCGCTGGTGGCGGGGAACGCCGTCTTTTCCGCACCCGATATTCCCGAGCGCATCGCCACGTTCAAAAAGATGTGAATTATTCCTTAGGGACAAGCCGGTTTTTACCGAAAAAATATCTTAGTTTTGTTTTTCCGAAAACCGACTCGTCATGCAAAAGCACAGAACCAAGTTCATCTTCGTTACCGGGGGTGTGGCCTCGTCATTGGGTAAAGGTATCATCTCCGCCTCCTTGGCGCGTTTGTTGCTTTCCCGGGGATACAAGACCACGATCCAGAAGCTGGATCCTTACATCAACGTCGATCCCGGAACGCTCAACCCCTACGAACACGGCGAATGCTACGTGACCGAAGACGGAGCCGAAACCGACCTCGACCTGGGTCATTACGAACGTTTCACGAACATTCCCACCTCCCAGGCCAATAATGTCACCACGGGACGCATCTATCAGAGCGTCATAGAAAAAGAACGCCGGGGCGACTATCTGGGCAGCACCGTGCAGGTGATTCCCCATATCACGGACGAGATAAAGCGACGCGTGCGCCTCCTGGCCGAAGGCAACGAGTTCGACGTGCTCATTACCGAAATCGGCGGAACGGTGGGCGACATCGAATCGCTTCCCTACATCGAGGCGGTTCGCCAGCTCACGTGGGAAATGCAGGAAGACGTGATGGTGATCCACCTCACCTACGTACCTTATCTGGCCGCCGCGGGCGAACTGAAGACAAAGCCCACCCAGCATTCGGTAAAGACGATGCTGGAACAAGGCCTGCAACCCGACATCATCGTGTGCCGCACCGAACATCCCATCAGCAAGGGCATCCGCTCCAAAGTAGCCCTTTTCTGCAACGTACGCCCGGAATGCGTCATCGAAAGCCGTGACGCCCGCAACATCTACGAGGTTCCGCTCATGATGCAGAAAGAAGGACTGGACAAACAGGTGCTCAAGATCCTGAAACTTCCCTACGGCGGAAGACCCGACCTGACGCAATGGCGCTCTTTCCTGCGCAAGCTCGAACACCCTAAAAGCCAAGTACAGATCGCCCTGGTGGGCAAATACGTGGAATTGAAAGACGCCTACAAATCCATCCTGGAAGCTCTCTTGCAGGCCGGAGCCGTGAATCAATGCAAAATACATGTAAAACTGATTCCTTCCGAACAAATCACGCCTGCCAACGCCGCAAAGACCTTTTCCGATTGCCAGGCGATATTGGTGGCGCCGGGCTTCGGCAAACGCGGCATCGAGGGAAAGCTCACGGCCATAAGGCACGCCAGGGAA
Source organism: uncultured Bacteroidales bacterium (assembly GCA_910578275.1). Classification (GTDB taxonomy): domain Bacteria; phylum Bacteroidota; class Bacteroidia; order Bacteroidales; family P3; genus Pullibacteroides. Next base: position 54,256 of record CAJTPR010000008.1, read on the forward strand.
AACAAGATACCGTTCCTGGGAATCTGCCTGGGAATGCAATGCTGCGTGATCGAATTCGCGCGTAACGTACTGGGCTGGAAAACGGCCAATTCGACGGAAATGGACGTCAAGACGAGTCATCCGGTCATCCACATCATGGAAGACCAGAAAAAGGTGAAGAACCTGGGCGGAACCATGCGGCTGGGCGCCTATGCGTGCCGGCTGGAAAAAGGAAGCCGCCTGGCGGAGATTTACGGCCAGAGGGACATTTCCGAACGGCATCGTCATCGCTACGAGTTCAACAACGACTACCTGCCGGATTTCGAAAAGGCAGGCATGAAGGCCTCCGGACTGAACCACGGCCTGTCGGCTTCGGGCAAGAAGATAAGCCGTGTGGAAGCCGTCGAGATTCCCGGACATCCTTTCTTCGTGGGCGTACAGTTCCATCCCGAGTACAAGAGCACGGTGGAAAACCCGCACCCGCTTTTCGTGGCCTTGGTCAAGGCAGCCATGGAACAAGCAGCCGAAACGAACATGAAAGCGACCCCTGCACGAAAGAAAAAGTAAACACGGGCAGGACATCCGCAAAAAGAACGCCCTGAGAGCCTGGCCAGGCTTTCAGGGCGTTCTTCGTCAATAATGATCCTGCCTTTTCCGGAAAACCGGCTCCTATTCCCGTTCGTCGACGGACTTGAACCGGTCTATTTCCCGACGTTCGCGTTTGGTAGGACGACCTGTACGCGGATCTCGCCTTTCGAAAGAGGGTGCGCGCTGCAAGGCCAGTTTTTCCTTTTCTTCCGGAGCCGTCACATCCGACACGTATCCGGGCACCTTGGCCGCTCCCACACGGTTGGACAACAATTGAAGCACCTTGAAGGAAAGCGTCACCCCGTGACGATTCACATGCAATATATCCCCCTCTCTTATCTCCTTGGCCGCCTTGGCCATATCTTCACCTATGCGCACCCGCCCCAGGCGACACGCCTCGGCGGCTTCCGTCCGGGTCTTGAAAAGCCGCACCGCCCAAAGAAACTTGTCTATCCGCATCCTTTCGTCGAAATCGGGTTTCCTATTTGTTGAAAGCCTGCCAGCCTTGGGCGACAAGCCGAATGAGGCCGCCGTTTCGGGGAACCATGAAATTTCCCTGCGCTTTCTCCACCATGTGGCCGATTACCTTTATCTGCCGGCAATCCTTTATCTTCTCGTAGTCTTTCTGGTCGACGGTGAACAAAAGTTCGTAGTCTTCCCCGCCGCTCAAGGCCGCCACCTCGGGAAGAATCTTGAAAAGCTCGAGCGCCTTGCAGGTCTCGGCATCCACGGGAATCTTTTCCTGATACAGCATGCAACCGCAATCCGATTCCTTGCTCAAATGCAGGATCTCGGAAGCCAGCCCGTCGGAGACGTCTATCATCGAAGTGGGTTTCACGTCCAACCCGGCCAACAGATCCACGATGTCCAGACGAGGTTCGGGCTTGAGCTGGCGTTCCAGCACATACGAGAAATCCTTGAAGTCGGGCTGCATGGCCGGATTCGCAAGGAACTCGCGCTTTTCCCGTTCAAGCAACAACAATCCGGCATAAGCCCCGCCCAAGTCGCCCGAGACACAAAGCAAGTCGTTTTCCTTGGCTCCGCTCCGGTAGGCTACCTTTTCGGGCAAGGCCGAACCGATTACCGTTATCGAAAGACAAAGCCCGGACCGGCTCGAAGTAGTGTCGCCCCCGACCAAGTCCACGCCGTAACGATCGCAACAAAGCCGCATACCGGCATAAAGTTCGTCGATGGCTTCCAGCGAATACCGGTTCGAGACCGCCATGCCTACCAGCACCTGCAAAGGTTTGGCGTTCATGGCCGCAATGTCCGAAAGGTTCACGGCAATCGCCTTGTAGCCCAAATGCTTGAGCGGACAATAGGTCATGTCGAAGTGAACGCCTTCTATCAACAGGTCCTTGGAAACCAGCTGCACGTGCCCTTGAGGAATCCGCAAGACCGCCGCGTCGTCGCCCACGGCTTTGAGCGTGCTTTGCGGGTTATGGACGGGCAAGTCCCTGGTAAGCCTGTCTATCAACCCGAATTCGCCCAAGGTTTCCAATTCGGTGCGGGTTTGTCCGCCCTTGTCTTGCAAGTCTTCCATCTTCGATTCTGGTTAATGGTAACGGGTAAGCGACTTGGCACGACGCGAAAAGATGAACATGGGCATTGATGCACCCACCGTCATGCAGAGGATTACCGTTACCGTTATGATTACGTTCAAGAAAAATTCATTAAGATACACGAACGCGTTCCCTTGCTGGTTCACGTTCTGCATGAACAGGATGATGGAAAACACCGCCTTGTAGGCGTACATCCCCGGAACGAACGGCAAAAGGGCGGGTATGTAGAGCGTGGTCATGGGGCATTTGACCATGCCGCCCATCCACAGGCTGCCGAATCCCATCAGGAGCGAAGCGGCAAGCGTGGCGGTGGCGATGTCCCAACCGGCCAGCCGCATGAGCAAGTAGCGCCCCGCATAACCTATGGCCGCCAAGATCATGATGCAAGGCAAAGAACGGCGCGAAGGATTGGAAACGGCTCCGAATCCCAAGGCGGCGAAAGCGGCGCAAACGGCGCGGATAATGGTTTCGGTTATCATAGCAGGCTACCTTGAAAGACGACCATCGATATGGAGAGCCCCACCGCCAGGCAAAGCACGATCAGGACGGAACGTACCAGACGGGCGATTCCGATGAGGGTATGGTTCTCGAAAATGTCGATGACCCCCGTGATGAGCAACACGCCCGGCACCATGAAAAGCACGCTCGTGGCCATGGCCACCGTGACATCGGCGTGACCGGCCATGGGCGGCAACAACACCAGGCATGAACAAGCGAACGAACTGACGAACGACACGATGATGACGGACAAGAAATGGTCTATTCCCTTTTTCTTGAGCCATCGCAACAGCCTGAATCCGGCAAAGGTACTGACGAACACGAACAGCATCGCGCCCAAGTCTCCGTCGAACAAACGGCAAAAACAAGCGTTGGCCACCGAAACCAAAAGCGTCACGAGCCAGGAATTCATGCGGGGCCTTTCCAAAATCTGACGATATTCCCGCCGCAATTCGCCTATGCTCTGATGATGGTCGAACACTTTCCAGCTCAACGCGCTCAACTCGGCGTTCAATTCGAAACTCACGGGAAGTTGCCGGATATGGACCACTTCCGTGCAAATCTCGTCCTGCTCGGGATCGGAAAGGGTAAGGATGATGTTGGAAGCGAAAATGGTCATGGTGATGTCCAATCCATAGGCCTCGCATATCCGCCTGGAATTGCGCAAGACCCTCGTGCAATGCACGCCCGAGCCCAGCAAGACGGCGGCATAGTCGGCGATAAAGCCCGTAATCTCATTGAGTTTGGCGGATTTGTACATGTTATTTCACTTCTTCCAGTTTCACCAGCTTGTTCGCGATGGCATAAATGACAAGACCCGCCGAACTATGGATCTGCAACTTGTTGGCGATGTTGCGGCGATGCGTGATTACCGTATGCTGCGAAAGGCAAAGCTTGTCGGCGATTTGCTTGTTGGTAAGGCCTTTGACCACGTAAGCGACGATTTCCGTCTCGCGCCGGCTCAGACTCTTTTCCGATTCGGAGGATTCCGTCCGTCGAGGTGCCAGTTTTCCGAGATTTTCGCGCAATTGCTCGAAATCGTCGAAGACGGACACCGTCCGGTCGAACCCCTGCAGGTCTTGCAAGCCACGCAGGTTCGTGACCAAGGCGACGCAAAGCATGTCGGGACGGCCGATTTTCGCGCGAAGCTTGGCCGGAGAAACGCCCGGCAAGGCGGGATCGACCACCAGCACGTCGGGCTTTTCGGCCAAGAGATGATGGTCGAGCTGGCTCACGTCGCGCACCTGGAAAATCCTGAATCCGGCGTTGACCTGCGTCAACACGGCGGCCAGTCCTTCCCTTATGATGTCCGAGGACTCGGCAATGGTAAAGGTGACTATCCTTTTCATCGCGCCTTGGCCCTTTCGATCTTTTCTATGAGAGGAACCAGCAGCACGTCTTCCAGGACATTGTGCTGCCTGAGGTCTTCGGCACAAGTGAAGATGTTGAACAAGGTGGCGTTGAACGCGTGTCCGGTCTTTCCCGTGTAATATTTGAGGAGAATGTCGCGCAATTCATTGAGCCGGCTTTCTATCTGGTTGTGCTGTTTTTGGAAAATGTCGATATGATAATCCGGATCGGCCTTGCCTTTGACCAAGGCGCGAATGTACGGAAACACCTTCTTTTCCTCATACTGCATGTGTTTGCGCACCTCGGCCACGTATTCGTCGAAAAAGCGCATCACCGCCACCGAAACGTCTTTCTGGTCTTTGCCGCGGATGGCTTCCGACAGGTTGTCGCGCAAGGTCGGGAAACGGTAGTCGAGAAAATATTCGTGCGAGTTGTGCAGGTATCGTACGATGGCTTCGGGATCGAGGTCCGTTTTTCCGGAAGATTGGTCGGTACGCCCGTAAAGGAACAAGTTGGCCACGGCCAGGAACGTGGGCGTGTCGATCCTGTTCTTGCGGCACACTTCGCCGATGGAGGACTCGCCGAAGCCCATAGGAATACCGAACCGGCTCAAGATGAACAGCATGTAATGGTTCTGGCAAACCAACGCGCACATCTTGTCGCTTTCCGTATATCTGGTCTTGGTATTCATGGCTTTTCTTCGTTATTTTGCGCCAAAAGCGTACAAATCGCAAATTTAGAAAATTTATTCATGGAAAACGGCTCCCGGATGCAGTTGGGAAAATTGCTGCAAGCCTTGGAGGAATGGGCTCCCCTTGCCCGCCAGGAAAGTTACGACAACGCCGGCCTCATCCTCGGAAACCGGAACGACGAGGTGAAAAAGGTTCTCGTCTGCTTCGACATCACGCCCGAAGTGGTGGAAGAAGCCGTGGAAAGGGGGGCGAATGTCATCATTTCGCATCATCCGGCCATCTTCAGGGGCATCAAGCGTATCGATCCCGGTTCGCGCATGGGCAGGATGCTGACCCTTTCCCTGCGGCACGGCATCGCCTGGTATGCCATGCACACCAATCTGGACAATACCCCTACCGGAGTGAACGCGTACCTGGCGCAAAAGATGGGCCTGACAAGGACACGCCCCTTGGTACCGTTCCCGACACAAGCGGACGCGGGAGCGGGCGTGATCGGCACGTTGCCCGACCCGATACGGGAAACGCCGTTGCTGGACAAGCTCAAGGCGTGGACGGGCGCTCATTGCATAAGGCATTCGGGCTTGACGGGGCGGAGCATCAGGACGGTAGCCCTTTGCGGGGGAAGCGGAGGAGAGTTCTTCGGCGCGGCGCAGGCCGCGGGCGCGGACGTCTACATTACCGGCGACGTGAAGTATCACGATTTCGCCGATGCCGAAAAAGGAACCTGGCTCGTGGACATCGGACATTACGAAAGCGAACAATTCGTGAAAGGACTCATTCACGACTACCTGCGCGACAAATTTCCGCACCTGGCCGCATGTATCTCGGAACGGTCGGTGAACCCTGTCTGCTGCTATTAAATTGTCGGATAGTTTGTAGAAAATTTGCTAATTTTGCGACCCGCCGTCTTGGACGGCCGCAAATTAAACCCACTTACAATGAAAGAGAAAGCCGAAGCCAAAACCAAAGCCGCCAGGAAAACAGCGGCCACGACCGTCCAACCCGCGCAACCCAAAGCGGTTTCCGAAGAAAGGGACGCGGCCGTGGAACAGAAATTGGTTTCCCTTTACGCGCTGCAAAGCGTGGATTCCGCCATAGACGACATACGCATTCTCCGAGGCGAACTGCCTTTGGAGGTGCAGGACCTGGAGGATGACATCGCCGGCTACCAGAACAAGATCGACAAGCTCAAGGCCGACATGGACGATATTTCCAAGAACATTTCCGACCGCAAGAACGCCATCACCGACATCAAGGCCCAGGTGAAGAAATACGAAAAACAGTTGCGCGAGGTGAAGAACAGCCGCGAATACGACGCGCTGAACAAGGAAATCGAACTCCAGAACCTCGAAAACCAGCTGCACGAAAAGAAAATCCGTGAAGCCACCGCCTTGCTCGAAAAGAAAAAGGCCGACCTGGAACGCAACGAGGAAGCTTGTTCCGAACGCCAGAAAGACTTGGAAGTGAAGAAGGGCGAACTTGACGAAATCATCGCCGAGACCGAAAAGGACGAAAAGGCCCTGATGAAGAAGTCGGAAGAATACCAGTCGCATATCGAACCGCGCTGGCTGCGTCTCTATGAACGTATCCGCAACAACGCCCACAACGGACTGGCCGTGGTTTGCGTGGAACGCGACGCCTGCGGCGGTTGCTTCAGCAAGATTCCTCCCCAACGCCAAATCGATATCCGCATGCACAAGAAAATCATCGCCTGCGAATACTGCGGCCGTTTCCTGGTCGACGAGTCCATCCGCGAGAAAGTGGAAGAATCGATGGAGAAAGAGTAAGCGGGAAACGCACAGGAACGAAAAAGCCTCCGGAAATCAACGGAGGCTTTTTTATTGCAGTCTTTTCAAACACATCCGACCTACGCGCCATAATCGCGTCTTACGGGCAAAAACAACCTCAGCACGATCAACCCGTGAAAGAACAAGGTCTGCGGCAGACCGAATTGAAGACGCATGACACGGAACCTTTCTTTCCAGGAACGAACCAGCATCTGACGGGATTTGCCGCCTTTCAGATAACAGGATACGACTTGATGTGTGTTTTCAATGACGCGCGCCTTCCTGAGCGCCTTCAGCACCCAGTCGTAGTCGGCCGAACACTTGTATCGCAGGTCGTAATTGTCGGCCAAGGCGCGCCGTACCAGAATCGACTGGTGGCAAACCAGCATGCCCATGCGGAAACTTTCGGGCTTGAGCCTTTCGGGTGCACGCAAACGCCGCATTCCTGCCAGCTTCCAGTCGGAATCCACCAAACGGGTCTGCCCGTAATAGATGTCCGCCAAACCGTCTTCGGTATCGAACCGGCCGGCCTTGGCGAACACGTCCGCCAAGAAACGGTCGGAACAGATGAAGTCGCCCGCGTTCAGGAACCACACGTATTTTCCCGTGGCCATGCGCAATCCCTTGTTCATCGCGTCGTAAATACCCTTGTCGGGTTCCGAAACCCAGGAAGAAACGATGTCCTTGTTCTGCCCGATCAGTTCCAGGGTGCCATCCTTGGAAGCTCCGTCCACGACGACATACTCGATAAACGGATAACGCGCCTTTTGCTCACGCACGCTCTCCATGGTCTTGGCCAACAAAGGACGGGCGTTGTACACTACCGTGATGATGCTTACGACAGGCTTCGGATCATTCATGACAAGCAAGACCTTAGGATTGATTATTCCACGATATCCATTTCTTCCACAAGACGCGTGGCACCGGCAAACTTGTCGATGATGAACAGGCAATAGCGGATGTCGAGCATGATATTGCGGCACATTTGCGGGTCATAGCGGATATCGCTCATCGTGCCCTCCCAGTTACGATCGAAGTTGATTCCGATCAGATACCCGTCCCCATTGAGCACCGGACTGCCCGAATTCCCGCCCGTGGTATGGTTGGTGCCGACAAAGGCCACCGGCATCTCGCCCAAGGCGTTGGCATAACGGCCGTAGTCGCGCGAGGCATGAAGTTCCTTCAACTTGTCTTCCACTACATAATCGTACACCTCCGGATTCTCTTTCTCCATGATGCCGTCCAAGGTGGTATAATGCCTGTATCTGACGGCATCGGCAGGCTGGAACCCTTGCACCTTCCCGTACGTCACCCGAAGCGTGAAATTGGCATCAGGATAGAAGCGGGAACTCCCCACATTACTCAATACCAGATTGTTTCGAAGGCCTTCGCGCATCAAGACGGCAAAGGCGCCGCTTTCCTTCATGGCCATCTGCCCTTTCATGTAAACCCGTTGCAGGCTGTCGATCCGTTTGCGGCCTTGCATCAAGAAAGGATAGGTCGTTTGCGCGTAGGCGGAGAAAACCTCGCCAGCATAGACGAAGAGCGGATCCTTTTCGATGACCTTGCAAGAAGCGGCCTTGTATTTGTCCAAGAAGGCGAACAATTTTTCCTTGGAAACGAAGAGGGAATTATTGTAAAATTCGTCCAACCGCCTTTTCATGTCCACGCCGGCAAAATCCACGATCCGGACGCGGGTACCGTCGGCTTTGACACGGAACGCCATTTCTTCGAACACGGCGCGATCCACTTGCGGATCGTAGTCCTTGAAGAATTTTTCCGCCTTTCGACGGCAATCGGCCAAGGCCTTCGCCAAGGTGACGCTCGTGTCCTGGCCCTTCGATACCCGGCAAAGCTTGCCGAACGAATAGGCGAAAGGCACCGCTTCGGGAGCCATCAGATGTTCCTGGAAGACAATGGCGCTCGTGAGATAGGGATCCAGTCCGGCATAGGCGGATTCCAAGGCAGGCAACACGCCCGCGTATTCCTTTCCGGCCGCTGATTCCGTCCAGACGCTGAACACCTTTTCGTAGGCTTGCTTGCTGCCGATCACGTCGATACGTTCGATTCCTTTCACCTCGCCCATCCATTTTTTCCATCCGTTGGCTATCGAGGCCGCCTTGGCCGCATATTGGATACGCACCTTGGCATCCTTTTCCATGGCCGCCTTGATGACGTCGAGCCGGGCGGTACGGGCGGCAATGCGCATGGGATCTTCCCGTTTCAGGATTTGTTCCACCCCGTAGGAACTCAGATATTCCTGCGTCCGGCCGGGATAACCGAACACGAACGTGAAATCGCCTTCCTCGTATCCGCGCAAGTCTATCTTCAAATGCCGTTCAGGACGGTAGGGCTTGTTGTCCGGGCTATACGCGGCGGGGCGGTTGCCGGCATCCGCATAGATGCGGAAAACCGAGAAATCGCCCGTATGACGCGGCCACATCCAGTTGTCGGTGTCTCCGCCGAACTTGCCGATATTGGAGGGAGGCGTGCCCACCAGACGAACGTCCTTGAACACCTCGTAAACGAAAAGATAGTACTGGTTCCCGTAGTAGAACGGAAGTATCTTCACTTCCACGTTTTCTTCTTCCAGTTCCTCCTGCAAACGGCGGCCGCGCGCCTTCATGCTGTCCTGCCGGGCTTTCTCGGGCATATCCGGGACGATACCCTCCAACATGAATCCGGTAACGTCGCGCATTTCCCTCAGGAAGCGGACTTCCAGGCCGGGACAAGGCAATTCGTCCTGCAGGGTCTTTGCCCAGAATCCTTCGGTGAGGTAATCGTGCTCTACCGAAGAATGAGCCTGGATATGGCCGAAACCGCAATGGTGGTTGGTCAGGACAAGTCCTTGGGAGGAAACCACCTCGCCCGTGCAACCGCCGCCGAACTGCACCACGGCGTCCTTGAGCGAGGAATGGTTGATTCCGTAAATGTCCTCGGCACTCAATTGCAAGCCCAGACGCTGCATCTCCTCTTGGTTTTGCCGCAAAAGAAGCGGAATCCACATGCCTTCGTCGGCACGAACCGGCATACACGAAAAAAAGATGAAAAACAGGCAAAACGCCGCTTTCGATATTGTCTTGTCCGAGAACATGTCTTTATCTTTCTTAAAAATGAAGTCTATCTTCCGTCCGCCTTCTCGAAGGCTTCGGTGGCCTTGGTCTTGCGATGCTTGTTGAAGGCATCCAGGTCCAAGGTAAGGCTTATGAAATTGGGCGATCCCAACCGGTGGAACTTCGAACGCGAATAACTGATGTTGAATTTGGAAATGCGGAATCCCACACCCCAGGAGAAACCCACCACGCCGGCCTTGGCGGGCATCATCATGTCGCGCGAACGCATGTAGTTGTACGAAGCCCGTATGTAAAATCCCCTGTAAGGGATGATTTCGAGCCCCACCACGACATGCCTCGCCAGGTTGTCGAAAAAGTCGGCACCGCCGCTCCGTTTTTTCACTTCGCCCGAAATCAGGTCTTTTTCGGCATAGGGGTCCTCGTAATTCAGCCTCCATTTCTGCAAGTTGGGAAACTCGAAGAAAATACGCAAAGGCGTGTGGGGGATACGTTGCGAAAGGGCCACCGCCACCTCGAACGGCATGCGCGTGTATCCGTCGCCCGAATAGGATTTGAGCGCGCCGCCCATGTTGCGCAACAAGAGCGAAACAGCGAACAACCTCGACGTGTTGGCATAGGTGGCGCTCACATCGACGGCCATTCCGAACGCATGATATGCCTCGATGTTCGAATAGATCATCTTGAAGTTGGCACCGATCGTGAAATGGCTGTCCAGTTCGCGTCCCCAGCCGACAATCAACGCCACGTCGTTGGCCGAAGCCATACCTGACCGCTGGTCGTATTCGTCGGTGACGTGGATTTTCCCGTAATTGCCGAATTGAGCATGCACGGCGAAACTCCCCACGTCCTTGAACGTCCGGCTGTAGGAAGCGAAACCGTAGTTGGTCCCGTTGAAATAATTGACGTAATTGAACGCGAGGTGATTGTGGATTTCGTCCGTGATAAGCGACGGATTGGAAAGGGAAAGCGTGATGTCAGCATCGCGGGCGGAAAGGAATTCGGCGCCCATGGCGCCGATCCGTGCCGAATTGGCCATGTCCAGAAAGGTGAACGACGAACGCCCGAATTGCGCCCGCAAACCGCCCTGAACGCAAAGGAACACCGCAAACGGCAGTATCAGGAGCCGCACCTTCACCTTACCTTCCATCATCGACATAAAGGAGCCAAATTTACGAATAAAATCAAAAGCCTTCCACACGACCCGATTCGAGACGGGCACGTAACGCCTGCCAAAGCACGATGCCGATGGAAACGGATATGTTGAGCGAATGCTTGGTACCGAACTGGGGGATTTCCACCGCCCCGTGGCAAGCGTCCACCACGTCTTGCGACACGCCCTCGACTTCGTTGCCGAACACGAAGGCGAGCTTTTGTCCCGTTCCGGGCCTGAGGTCCTGAAGAGGCGTGCTGCCGTGCACCTGTTCGGCGGCATATACCGTATAGCCCTGCTCCGTCAACTCCCTGACGGCTTGCAGGCTTTCGGAACGGTACTGCCAATCCACGCTCAAGGTCGCCCCCAAGGCGGCCTTTTCCATCTCGCGGTGCGGCGGGACGGCCGTGATGCCGCACAAGAACAGTTTTTCCACCCTGAACGCGTCGCAGGTGCGGAAACAGGATCCTATGTTCTGCATGCTGCGCACGTTGTCCAACACGACGCAGAGGGGAAATTTCTCCGATGCCTTGAACCGGGCCGCGTCCATACGGCCCAGTTCCTGCATGGTCTTGAGCTTATGTCCGGACATCGTACTGGAATATCAAAGGGTTTCCAAGACTTCCTTGACCAGCCTGATGAGCGAGGGAATGGCCTTTTCGACGGCGGCGAGCACTTCTTCATGGCTCACTTCCACGGCCACTTCGCCGCCACCCAGGTCGGAAATCACCGACAAACCCAACACTTTCATACCCAGATAATTGGCCACGATGGTTTCGGGAACGGTGCTCATGCCTACCGCATCGCCGCCGATGACACGGAAATAGCGGTATTCGGCGGGCGTCTCGTAGGTGGGACCGGACGTGCCCACGTAAACACCTTGGCGCACCTTGATGCCAAGACGGTCGGCGGTGGCCAGGCCGTGCCGGAGCAAATCCTTGTCGTAGGCGTTGTGCATGCTGGGAAAACGAGGACCAAAACGTTCGTCGTTAGGCCCCAGCAACGGGTTCGGAAGCAGGTTTATCTGGTCGTTGATGAACATGATGTCGCCCACCTGGAAGTCCTTGTTCATGCCGCCTGCCGCGTTCGATACCAAAAGCGTCTTCACGCCCAAGGCTTGCATGACATAGACGGGAAAAGTGACTTCCTGCATGGAATAACCTTCGTAATAATGGAAACGGCCTTGCATCACCACCACTTTCCTGCCGTTGCCCAGACGCCCGAAAAGCAGTTGACCCTTATGACCCGAGACGGTCGAAACGGGGAAATGCGGAATATCCTTGTACGACACGGTTTTTTCCACTTTCAACTCGTCAATCAGCCCGCCGAGGCCCGAACCGAGAATCACGCCGATCTCAGGTTCGTATCGATCGGTTTCCTTGTTGATACAAGCGGCTGTTTCTTTGATTTTTTCAAACAGGTCCATAATGCTTCTATTTAAATTTTTCGTATGATTCCACGAATTGCAAAATCTGCCTGTCGAACTTCCCTCCCTCGTCGAAAAGGAACTTCATGCGGATAGGCAGGACGTTCACCGGCCATCCGTCCAAGGCCTGCATGGCCGGATTACGGAAAAGCCGGGCACGGTCTTTCTCGGTGGTAAGCAAAGTTACCTCTTTTTTCCGCTCCGAAGCCTGCCGGCAGGCTTCGGCCACGGACTGCAGATCTTTTCGCGTATAGGCATGATGATCTCCGAAACGGAAATGCCGCAAGACATGGAAGCCTTGCGCGCGCAAATGTCTTTCCAAGGATTCGGGACGGGCGATGCCGGTAAAAAGCACGATGTCCTTGGAAAAGTCCGCCTTTTCGTATTCGATGCGGCTGAAATAGACCTGTTGGTGCGGCAAAGGCCTGCAAGCGGCCAGAAACCGCCGTCTTTCCGGTTCGCCCAGGTCTTCCGGACATTTGGTGACCACGATGATACGGGCGCGTGCGGCCTGCCGTCTTCCCTCGCGCAAATTGCCCCAAGGCAGCAGATGGTCGTTGAAATAAGGCTTGTCGTATTCGGTAAGCAATATGTCGAGACCCGCCCGGACGGCACGGTGCTGGAAGGCATCGTCCAGCACCACCAGGTCGCATTCGGGACGAAGCCGTTTGAGACGGGCGATACCCTGCGCCCGCCCCGCAGCCAGATACAACGAGAATCCGTGCGGAAGGCCTTGACCGAACTTGGAAAGATATTGCATGGGTTCGTCGCCTATCTGCGAGGCGTCCATGCCTTCTTCGGCCAAAAAATCATGTCCGGTGGCACGGCCGTAGCCCCGGCTTACCACGCCTACGTGAAAAAACGGGGACAGCAAGCGCACCAGGTATTCGGTGGCGGGCGTCTTGCCGCTTCCCCCGGCACAGAGATTGCCTACGCAGATGACGGGAAACGGGAAACGGGTCGAAGGGAGGCGGCCGCTGTCATACATCTTGTTGCGCACGCTGGTTCCCAACGCGTAGAAGGGCGTGAACGGAGCACCGAGGAAATGCAGCAGACGTGCATGGTTTTCTATGAACGGCATGATCTCTTTTTTGCTTGAAAAACCCCTTGCAAACACGTTGCAGGGGGTACGAACAGCGAAGTTAATTAAAAAATGGCCTTGTCACTCATTGCAAAAATGTTACTTTTGCAAAAAAATTCAGGGAGGTACTATGTACTGGACGTTAGAAATGGCCTCGAAATTGGAAGATGCCCCTTGGCCCGCATCGAAATCGGAACTCATCGACTACGCGCAACGCTCGGGTCTTCCGCAAGAAATACTCGAAAACCTGGAAGAACTGGAAGACGAAGGCATCGCTTACGACAGCATAGAGGAAATCTGGCCCGACTATCCCTCCAAGGAGGATTTCTTCTTCCACGAAGACGAGTATTAGCAGGCAAGGCTTCCTGCTGATTCTTTCAAGGCAGCGATACGGAGAACCATGTTTCCGTATCGCTTTCTTTTTGTATCCGAACAGGTACTTTCTGAAAAGCGCTTTTACATGTCGTGCCGTTTCCGGGAAAGAATCCGATTGAAAAAGAATCCGATTGAAAAAGAGGCCGCCATCCAAGGCGGCCAGGAAACAGGAAAAACGGAAAACGGAAAATCCGCCCGCTGAAAATTCCAGCCGGAAACCGGCGGCATGGTAGAAAAAAGAGAGCGCCGCCGCGAAAATTCGCGACGGCGCTCTTCACGTCCGGTTCCGGAACAAGATTATTTCGCGGCTTCTGCGGATTCGGCAGCAGAGGCGGCGGCAACCGCGTTGCGCGTGGCCTTGATCGTAACCACCGCGGCGGTCATGTCTTCCATGATCTTGAACTTGTCGCTGCAAAGATCCTTTACTTTCACTTCGTCGGCAATGTCCAAATCGGTGATGTCGACCTTGATGTTTTCCGGCATATCGGCGGGCAAGGCGCGCAAACGCAGACGACGCATGCGTTTGAGCAATTTTCCACCTTTGAGGACGCCCACCGAGTTGCCCGTGACTACCAAAGGCACGGCCATGGAAATGGGACGGTCGGCACGCAATTCCAGAAAATCGACGTGCATGAGGCTGTCGGTAACCTTGTGGAACTGGACTTCCTGGGGAATAGCCTTGACTTTCTGTCCGTCGATATCCAATTCGACGAAGCAGATTTCGGGTTTGTTGAACAATTCGATCAACGCCTTGGCGTCGGAACAGAAGCGGATTTCCTTTTCGCCGCCGTACACCACGCAGGGAACCTTGCCCTGCAAACGAAGATCACGCGCATCCTTTTTCCCTACGTTCTCCCGGAGAGAACCGCTCATAGATACTGTTTTCATGATTTCACGTATTGTTTTGTTTATAAAAAGCCCTTGCCTCCTTCCGGAAACAAGGGCGCGAAGTTAACAATTTATAGGCAATCCTACAACGTGTACAAGTCGGATATGCTTTCGTACGATTCGATGCGGTGAATCACGTCCGCCAACAACTTGGCCACCGAAATGACCGTGATCTTGTCGGAAGGACGGCTGGTGGGAATGGTGTCGCTGACGATCAATTCGGTGAGGTTCGATTTTTCGATGCGGTCGATGGCATTGCCCGAAAGGACGGGGTGCGTGACTACCGCGCGGACGCTCTTCGCCCCGTTTTCCAGGATAAGGTCGGCGGCTTTCATCATCGTGTTGCCGGTGTCCAGGATGTCGTCCAAGAGCACCACGTTGCGGCCTTCCACGTCGCCGATGAGTTCCATGCGGTCGACCACGTTGGGTTTGCTGCGCTGCTTGTAGCAGATGGCGAAACCCGTGCCGAATATCTTGGCATACATGCTCGCCCGGCGCGTGCCGCCCGTATCGGGAGAGGCGAACATGAGATTGTCCAGGTTGAGGGTGCGCAGGTAAGGCGCGAACACCGACGAAGCATAGAGGTGGTCTACCGGCGTTTCGAAGAAACCCTGGATCTGGTCGGCATGCAGGTCGATGGTGATGATGCGGGAAACGCCGGCGGCCATGA
The DNA here is from genome assembly GCA_910578275.1 of uncultured Bacteroidales bacterium. Classification (GTDB taxonomy): domain Bacteria; phylum Bacteroidota; class Bacteroidia; order Bacteroidales; family P3; genus Pullibacteroides. The sequence goes on from CAJTPR010000008.1 coordinate 69,376, forward strand.
GCAGGTTGGCCACCAACTTGGAGGTAATGGGCACACGGGGCTTGTCCTTGCGGTCCTGACGGGCACAACCGAAATACGGAATCACCGCAATGATGCTGCGTGCCGAAGCCCGTTTGGCGGCATCGACCATCAACAGCAACTCGAACAGATTGTCGGAAGGCGCAAAGGTGGACTGCACGATAAACACATCGTTGCCACGGACATTTTCCTCATAAGACGGCCTGAATTCCCCGTCCGAGAAAATAGCCACGTCCGACTGTCCGAGCGGCGCCCCGTATTCTTTCGCGATCTTATCGGCCAGATAACGGGTGGCACGACACGAAAAGATTTTAACCTGCGGTTTATTTTCCATAATGTATTTGGGTTTGAGGGTTTTCCATCGGGGGCCAAGATTCCACCGCGAAAGTACTTTTTTTCCATTTCGCTTGCAAATGGAATTATGAACAGGTCCTGCACCATGAAACCCGGCACGGGAAACCGCCGCGAAACGATTGCCCGGAACGCCTACGACCCTTGCGTGCATCAAAACCATCTCGTGTTTTTACAATATCCGTCAACCGGTTATTAAAAACAAAGGACCGGAAAGGAATCAGGACATGGGGCGTCATGCTTTCCATTATCCGGGATAATCCTGCTTTCTTGCGATTAAAAAACCTGTCATTCCGCGGTGCGGCCGCTTCAAGAATTTGAAGCGGCCGCACCGCTTTTTACGCGTCCGGGAAAACAAAAAGCGGGAATTTGCGTAAATTCGCATCTTATGCCGTCCGCCGCGGCAAGCGACGGAAAACAACCATCGAAGATGAAAAAACACGTTGATTTCCTGATTATCGGAACAGGCATAGCCGGCTTGAGTTATGCACTGAAAGTGGCCACCAAAGGCAGTGTGTGCATCATCACCAAGGCCAAGGCCGACGAGACTTCCACCAACTACGCCCAAGGCGGCATCGCCACCGTCATGGACGCTCTCGATTCCCATGAAGAGCACATCCACGATACCTTGGTGGCCGGCGACGGACTTTGCGACGAAGAAGTGGTAAGGCTCACCATCGGCGAATCGAACGCGCGGATCGACGAACTGATCGCCTGGGGCGCGGAATTCGACCGCAAACAGACCGGAGAGTTCGACCTCGGACGTGAAGGCGGCCATTCGGCGCACCGTATCCTGCACCACAAGGACCAGACAGGCGCCGAGATAGAACGGGCATTGCTCAAGGCGGTAAGGGAACATCCCGCCATCGAACTCCTGGAAGGCTTTTTCGCCATCGACATCATCACCCAGCACCATCTAGGAATGGAAGTGACCCGCCGCACCGACAACATCGAATGTTTCGGCGCCTACGTGCTCAATCCGGTCACGAACAAGATAGACACCATCCTGGCAAAGACCACGATGCTCGCCACCGGCGGAAACGGAAACGTGTACAACAACACCACCAATCCCGTAGTGGCCACCGGCGACGGAGTGGCGATGGTCTATCGCGCCAAAGGCAAGGTGGAGAACATGGAGTTCATCCAGTTCCACCCCACCGGACTGTACAACCCCTCCGAAAAGCCCTGCTTCCTGATTTCGGAAGCCGTGCGCGGGGCGGGCGCCCGGCTTTGCTCCATCCGGGGCGACTATTTCATGAACCGCTACGACCGGCGGCTGGAACTGGCCCCGCGCGACGTGGTGGCCCGCGCCATCGACAGCGAAATGAAGATTACCGGCGACGACCACGTCTTCCTCGATTGCCGCCCCATTCCCAAGACCGAGATATTCAACCATTTCCCGACCATATACGCCAAATGCCTTTCCATCGGCATAGACATCACCAAGGACATGCTGCCCGTCGTTCCCGTGGCGCATTACAGTTGCGGCGGCATCGTGGTCGACCACGACGGCTGCACGAGCATCAAGAACCTGTATGCCTCCGGCGAATGTTCGTGCACCGGTTTGCATGGCGCCAATCGTCTGGCCTCCAATTCGCTGCTTGAAGCCCTCGTCTTCTCTCATCGTGCCGCCCTGCATGCCGTGGCGCATCTTCCGGGCATCTCGTTCCACGACGAGGTTCCCGACTGGAACGACGACGGCATGGTACTGAACGAGGAAATGATCCTCGTCACCCAAAGCCTCAAGGAAGTGCAGGCCATCATGTCGAACTACGTGGGCATCGTGCGCTCCAACCTGCGGCTCAAACGTGCCTGGGACAGGCTCGGCATCATCTACCGGGAAACCGAAGAATTGTACAACAAGTCGGTCCATTCCGTCAAGCTGGCCGAATTACGCAACCTCATCAACATCGGCTACCTGATCATCAAGATGTCGATGGAGCGGAAAGAAAACCGCGGCCTTTACTACAACCTCGACAATATCAAGAAATAATGCAAAACGATCCTGCTTTTTTCTCCCTGCATGCCACCTCGCCCGTCGACGGGCGTTACGCCGACAAGACGGCCCCCTTGCAAGCCTATTTCTCGGAATGGGCGTTGATGCGATACAGGGTGCGCGTGGAAGCGGAATACTTCATCGCGCTTTGCCAATCGGGACTCGGCGCCCTGAAGGATTTCCCGAAAGAAAGGTTCCAAGACCTGAGGAACCTCTATGTTTCGTTTTCCGACCAGGACGCGCTGCAGATAAAGCAGACCGAAAGAACCACCAACCACGACGTGAAGGCCGTGGAATATTTCATCAAGGCCAAGTTCGAGGAATGGGGGCTGCAAAGATTCGAGGAATTCGTGCATTTCGGGCTCACCTCGCAAGACATCAACAACACCGCCCAACCGCTCATGCTCAAGGAAGCCTTGGAAAACGTGATCTTGCCCGCCTTGCAAGGCATCATCGGCCAGATAGGACAAAAAGCGGCGGAATGGGCGGAAGTGGGCATGCTCGCTCGCACGCACGGACAACCGGCCTCGCCTACCGTGCTGGGCAAGGAAATGCTGGTTTTCGTGGAACGCCTCCACGGACAGCTGGAACTGCTTCGCCGGATTCCCCACGGGGCCAAGTTCGGCGGAGCCACGGGCAACCTCAACGCGCACTACGCGGCCTTTCCCTATACCGACTGGGTGGATTTCGCCAATCGCTTCGTGAACGGGAACTTGGGCTTGCAACGATACCAGACCACCACGCAGATAGAGCATTACGACAACGCCGCCGCCCTTTTCGACGCCATGCGGCGAATCAACACCATCTTGATCGACTTTTGCCGCGACGTGTGGACGTACATCTCGATGGACTACTTCAAGCAACAGATAAAGAAAGGGGAAGTGGGTTCTTCCGCCATGCCGCACAAGGTCAATCCCATCGACTTTGAAAACGCGGAAGGCAATTTCGGCATGGCCGACGCCATCTTCGGCCACCTCTCCTCGAAACTGCCCGTTTCGCGCTTGCAACGCGACCTTACCGACTCCACCGTCTGCCGCAACATCGGCGTGCCGTTCGCCCACAGCCTTATCGGCTACAAGTCGCTCGAAAAGGGCATCGGCAAACTGCTGCTCAACCGGCCCAGGATAGAAAACGACCTGGAGGAAAACCGCGCCGTGGTGGCGGAAGCCATCCAGACCGTCTTGCGTTCGGTAGGCTTCGAACACCCATACGAAGCCCTGAAGGATCTGACACGCACCGGGAACAAGATAGGAAAGGAAGACATTCTCCGTTTCGTGGAAAACCTTGCCGTGGACAAGGAAACCAAGGAACGTCTTCTCCGGATCGAACCCGGCAACTACACGGGCGTCTACGGTCTTGAACCCCGACGAATCAAGGAACGCCTGGCACAATGCGGCGTGCAACTTCCGCAAAACCCGGCCGAATGAAGACCGGGTTGCTGTTCAAATACTTGCGCCCTTACACGGGCCGATTGCTGTTCAACGTGTTCCTCAGGACGTTATCGGCTATCTTCACCATCGTGCTCATCGTTTCGGTGGCTCCGTTGCTCTATATCCTTTTCGACGCCGGAGCGGGCGCCGAAACGGGAACGCAGGCCACGGGAGGCATCGCCAACGCCGGCATCGAGATACTGGAAAGCTGGGTGAACGTGTCCATGGTCCGCTTCGGCAAGCCCGTGACGCTGCTCATCCTGTCCTCCTGCCTCACGGGAGCCTACTTCATGAAGAACTTGTGCGCCTACATGGGCCTGTATCTCTTTTCGCCTATCCGCAACCGCATGGTGGCGCAAATGCGCAACGACCTTTTCCTCAAGTTCATGAACCTGCCTCTTTCCTATTACGCCAAGCAGCAGAAAGGCGACCTGATCTCGCGCATCACCAACAACACGCAAGACATCGACAACCAAATGCTCAACCAGGTACAGGAGGTGCTCGTGGACATCGTCACTTTCGTGTTCCTGGTGGCCACCTTGTTCTTCATCAGCGTGCCGTTGAGCCTTTTCGTGCTGGTGCTTTTGCCGGTCATCGGCATGGCCACCAGTTTCATATCACGTTCACTCAAACGCAAGTCGCGCCGGTTGCAGAACCTCAACGGACAGATTTCCGCCCAAGTCGAGGAGAGCCTGGAAGGCATGAAGACCATACGCAACTACAATACCACCCGCTATGCCGTCAACAAGTTCCATGTCGACAACAACCTGTACTACAAGCTCAACTGCCGCCTGCTGCACCGCATAAACCTCAGTTCTCCCGTGAGCGAGGTGCTGGGAACCATCGCCATCGTGGCCATCCTGATCATCGGAGGTTACCTGATCTTGTCCGAACACAGCCTCAAGCCCGAGGCGTTCATCACTTACCTCCTGGCCATGATCCAGATCCTGCCTTCGTCGAAGAACATCACCACGGCCTATTTCACCTGGCAGTCGGGAAAAGGTTCGCTGGCCCGCGTCAAGGAAGTATTCGATGCCGACGAAGTCATCGTCCAGAAACCGGACGCCAAGGAACTGAAAAGTTTCGAACACGAGATAGCCCTGGAAGACGTCAGTTTCTCCTACGGGGAGAAGCAAACGCTCGACCATATCGGCTTGCGCGTCGAAAAAGGCAAGTTCGTGGCGTTGGTAGGCCCTTCGGGCGGAGGAAAATCCACGATCGTGAACCTTATTCCGAGATTCTACGACCCGGTCGGCGGACGCGTCACGATAGACGGCAAGGACATAGCCGAATGCAGGATAAGAGACCTGCGCGACCTTTCCGCCCTGGTTTCGCAAGACACGGTACTGTTCAACGACACGCTCTACAACAACATCCTCGTCGGAAACCCCGGCGCCACGCGGGAAGAAGTGGAACATGCCGCCAAGATGGCCGACGCACACGATTTCATCATGCAATGCGAGAACGGCTATGACAGTTTCATCGGCGACAGCGGGACCAAGCTTTCGGGCGGACAACGGCAGCGGGTGAGCATCGCGCGCGCCCTGCTCAAGAAAGCGCCTATCCTGTTGTTCGACGAAGCCACTTCCGCCCTCGACACGGAGGCCGAGAACCGTATCATGGAAGCCATCCGCATCGAAGGCAAAAAGAACAGCCAGACCATCATTTCGGTGGCACACCGGCTTTCAAGCATCCGGCAGGCCGACGAAATCATCGTCATCGAAGACGGACGGATCGTGGAACGCGGCACGCACGAACACCTCTATGCCCTCGACGGCCTCTACCACAAGCTTTGCCAGATGCAGAACACCGCAAATTCCGAATCATGACGCGACAAGGCAGGGTCATCTCAAGCACGGGCAAGGAGTACGAAGTGGAAGACTCCGCCGGACAAATACATCTTTGCAAGGTCAAGGGCAATTTCAGGCTCAAAGGCGTAAAGACCACCAATCCCGTAGCAGTGGGCGACAAGGTGGCGTTTTCCGAAGGCTGGATCACGCACATCGAAGAAAGGCGCAACTGCATCATCCGCAAATCGGTGAACCTTTCCAAACAGACGCACATCATCGCCGCCAACATCGACATGGCCTTCCTGGTGACAGGACTGACCCGTCCCCGTACCCCGCAAGGCTTCATCGACCGTTTCCTGGTGACAGGGCAAGCCTACCACGTTCCCGTTTGCCTCGTTTTCAACAAGACCGACCTTTTTACGGCACGGGAAAAGGAAGAATTCGGACAATACAGGCGAATCTACGAGGCCATAGGCTATCAGGTGCTGGGCACCAGCGCCATGAGCGGCGAGGGCATGGAAGAACTGCGGCGGATCATGAAAGACAAGGTCTGCCTGTTTTCGGGCAATTCGGGCGTGGGCAAATCGGCGCTCGTACGTTACCTGCAACCCGGTCTCGACATCCGCATCGGGGAGATTTCCGCCACGCACCAGAAAGGGAAGCATACCACGACCTACGCCCGGATGTATCCGCTCTCCTTCGGCGGCCATATCGTGGATACGCCCGGCATAAAGGAATTCGGCATGGTGAAATTCACCACCGAGGAACTCTCGCGCTACTTTCCCGAAATGCGGGAGGTGATGTGCCGCTGCCGGTTCAACAACTGCACGCACGAGCATGAACCGGGCTGCGCCGTGAAACAAGCCGTGGAAGACGGCACCATATCGGACCTGCGTTACGAAAGTTACCTGAACATACTGCACGGGGACGAAGTGCCCCGACCCGGCCTCCTGGTCAACAAGAACGACAAAAAATAGCCCTATGGACAAGAAACGAATCATCGGCGTGGTAGTGGCGATCCTGCTGCTCCTGGCTGCTTTCCATTGGTTGTCGAACATCATCGTATATACGGCGGTGGCCTTCCTGGTATCCATGCTGGGCAAGCCGCTGGTGAAGATGCTGCACGAAAAGGTAAAGATTCCCTTCTGGCTTTGCGCCATCATCGCGCTGGCGGCCATCATCGGCGTGCTGGGCCTGGCCGTATGGCTCGTCATTCCGCATTTCATCAAGCAGGCGCAACAGTTGGCCGACATCGACTACAACAACCTTTCCGCCCAGACCTCCCTGCTGGGCGAACAACTGCTCGAATGGCTGAACCGCAAAGGCGTGACGGTCACAAGCGAACAAATATCGTCCTATTCGTCCCGGGCCATGGGGGAAATCTGGAAACACACCAACATCCAGGGAATCCTGACCTCGGCGGCCAGCAAGATGTCTTCTTTCGCGATAGGCTTGTTTTCCGTCATCTTCCTTTCGTTTTTCCTGCTGCGCGACGAGCACATGTTCAAGAAGATGCTGTTCGTCTTCGTGCCCGACCGCTATACGGTCCGCACCGAGAAGGTGCTCAAGTCGATCGAGTCGCTGTTGACCCGTTATTTCGTAGGGCTCCTGCTCGAGGTGGTCTGCATGATGATCCTGATTTCAGCCGGATTATGGATTTTCGGCATAGACAACGCCCTGTTGTACGGCTGTCTGGGCGGACTGTTCAACATCATCCCCTATCTGGGCCCCGTCATCGGTACGGCGCTCACCTGCCTGTTCGCCATCCTCAACAACTTGGAAATGGGATTTTCCATGGACTTGATATGGACCTTGGTGAAGATAATCGGCGTGTTCACGGCAAGCAACCTCATCGACAATTTCGTATTGCAAGTCACCATATACTCCAACAGCGTCAAGGCGCATCCGCTCGAAATCTTCTTCGTCATCCTCATCGCCGGGACGCTCACGGGCATCGGCGGCATGATCCTGGCGATTCCTTTCTACACGGTATTGAGGATCATCGCCAAGGAGTTCTTCAAGGACACCAAGTTCGTCCGGGAGCTGACCAAGAAGATGTAGCGGCGGCCAGACCCCGCCTTTCCGGCAAAAGAATCAGATTTTTTTTACTTTTGCTTCCTGTTTTTAATGCCGTTGGATATGGAGATCGAAGTTCTCAAATCGAAGATACACCGGGTCAAGGTAACTTATGCCGACTTGAACTACGTGGGCAGCATTACCATTGACGAGGACCTGATGGATGCCGCCAATCTTTGCGAGTTCGAGCGGGTACATATCTACGACATCATGAACGGCGAAAGGCTCGACACCTACGTGATAAAAGGCCCGAGGGGAAGCGGCGTGATCGGGCTCAACGGCGCGGCGGCGCGCAAGGTGCAAGTCGGAGACCTGGTCATCATCGTCTCCTTCGCTTCCATGACTCCCGAAGAAGCGCGTACCCATCAGCCTGTGGTCATCTTTCCCGAAGACAACAAATTAGTCAAATAGCCTTGGCATGAACCAAGAAAGCGGCGTCGAAGAATCGTCCCGGGCGGAGAACCGACGTCCCGGACGGAACGTCTTGAGGCAAATCTTGAAGTTCTGCCTGTTCTTCGGTCTGGGCATCTTCATCATCTGGCTTTTCCAACGCCACCTCAGCCCCGAAGAAAAGGCGGAAATCGGGCATTCCTTGCGCGACGCCCGCTGGGGAATGGTCTTCTGGATCGCGTTTTTCGGGCTCCTGAGCAACGTCTTCCGCACCTTGCGCTGGAACCTCCTCATCGAACCCTTGGGATACAAACCCCGTTTCACGAACACATTCTGCAGCGTCCTGGTAGCCTATTTCGCCAACTTGGCGGTGCCCCGCCTGGGCGAGGTGTTGCGCTGCACGTTCCTGTACCGCTACGAGAAAGTGCCCGTACAAAAATCACTGGGCACGGTGTTGAGCGAAAGGGTCATCGACATGGCCACGTTCGTGCTCGTCTTCGCCCTCTCGTTCCTTATCGAATACAAGGCACTCCGTGCCTATGTGCAAAGGCTTTTCGACCGGCAGGCCCAAAGCAGCCATACCGGCTTGTGGACAGGCTTGGCCGTGGCCGTGCTGGCCGCCTTGGCGATATGGGCGCTGATCGCCTTCTACAAGAAGAAAAAAGCCGCTTCCGCCACGAGCGGATTCATGACCAAGCTCATCAACGTGATCAAAGGATTCGGCGAGGGATTCGCCTCCTTGGGTCATTTGAAGAGGCCCTGGCTTTTCGTGGTTTATTCCGTCGGATTGTGGGGATGCTACTGGCTGATGATGCACTTTGCCTTCCGCAGCCTCCAGGCCCTCTCCGGCAGTTCCCCGATGCTGGCCCTGGTGGCGTTGGCCATGGGCACGGTGGGCATCATACTCACGCCCGGCGGCATCGGCGTCTACCCGGTAATCATTTCCGAGACGCTTTCGATGTTCGGAATCGCCAAGACCATAGGCTACACGGCCGGATGGATTTCATGGGGAACGCAGACGGCCTTGATCGTCCTGGCAGGACTGGCCGCCTTGTGCATCTTGCCGCTCATCAACAAGACCTATACGCCTCGCCCGGCTCGAACCCCCGCGAAATAGCGGTCCTGAGCCCCTTCTCCGACACGATCTTGCACAGAAGGCTCTGGTATTCGTCCAAGTTTATCTCTTCGTCCAGGACGCGCCTTATGAGGTCTTCTTCCACGCCTTTGGCACGCAGGCCGTTCCTTATCTTGAGCCTGCCCCACCCGTTGATGCGGAACTTGCCGCGCACGTAGGCACGGGCGAAACGTTCCTCGTCCACGAAGTTCTCTTCCCGGAGGCGTTGCAGCAACTTGGCCGCGACGGCGGCATCGGCGCCCAGAAGACGCAATTTCTGCCGTACTTCGCCGCTACTGCGCTCCTGATAGGCGCAGTAGCGCGAAACCTTGCCATAAAGGGTCTCGAGAGACGATGTCTTTCCGGTCGGCACGGATTTACTCTTCTTCGTTGTTTTCGTATTCCTTGAGAAGCTTTTCCTGGATGTCGGACGGAACCAGCTCGTAGCCGTCGAAACGCATCGTGAACGAAGCCCTGCCGCCGGCAATGGAACTGAGGGCGGTGGAAAAGTCCGACATTTCCTTCAACGGGACCTTGGCCATGATCTTCTCGTAGCCTTTTTCGCTGTTCATGCCCGAAATGACGGCGCGGCGGCCTTGCAGGTCGCCCATCACCTCGCCCATATAGGCGGAGGGAACGGAAACCTCCACTTCGTAAACGGGTTCGAGGAGCTTGGGGTCGGCCTCCTTGAAAGCGTTGCCGAAAGCCGTCCTTCCGGCAATCATGAACGAGATTTCGTTGCTGTCCACCGAATGCATCTTGCCGTCGTACACGATAACGCGCACGTCACGGGCATAGGAACCGGTCAGCGGCCCCTGTTCCATGCGGGCGAGGATGCCTTTCTGGATGGCCGGCAGGAAACGGGCGTCGATGGCGCCTCCCACGATGCTGTTGACGAACACCAGCTTTCCGCCCCAATCCAGGTTGACCACTTGCGTGTCGCGAACCGAAACCTTGAAGTCCTGCCCCTTGAAACGATAGACGGAAGGCGCGGGCATGCCTTCATAATAGGGCTCGACGACAAGATGGACCTCGGCGAACTGTCCGGCACCTCCCGACTGCTTCTTGTGGCGATAGTCGGCACGGGCGGCCTTGGTGATGGTTTCGCGATAGGGAATCCTGGGTTCGGAAAAAACGACGGGAATCTTGTCGTTGTTCTCGATGCGCCACTTGAGGGTGCGCAAATGGAATTCCCCTTGGCCGGAAACGATGGTCTGCCTCAGTTCCTTCGACTGTTCGACGACCCAGGTGGGATCTTCCTCGTGCATGCGGAACAAGACTTCCATCATCTTTTCGGCATCCGAATCGTTTCGGGGCCTGATGGCGCGACGGTACTTGGGTTCGGGATAACAGATAAAATCGAAACGGTAGTCGCCATCCTTGCTATTGAGCGTGTTGCCGCGACGCACGTCTTTCATCTTGACGGTAGCCCCGATGTCGCCGGCACGCATTTCGCCCACTTCCTGGCGGTTCTGCCCGGCAATGGTGAACAGTTGCGACATGCGTTCCTTGGAACCGCGATCGGCGTTCACCAAGTCGTCGCCCACGCGCACCGTACCCGATATGACCTTGAAATAGGCTACTTGTCCGATATGGGGTTCCATGCTCGTCTTGAATACGAAAAGGCAGGTGGGTCCGTCGCTGACAGGTGTCACCTCGCGGCCGTCCACCGTGACGGGACGCGGCATCTTGTCGGTGCAAGGCACCACGTTGCCCAGGAATTCGAGCGTGCGGCGCACGCACATGTCGCGCGCGGCACAGACACAGAACACGGGAAAGATACCCCGGGTGACCAATCCCGCACGGATACCGGCACGCATCTCCTCTTCGTCAAGCGAACCTTCGTCAAAGAACTTGTTCATCAGCACGTCGTCGTGCTCGGCGGCGGCCTCCACCAAGGCCCTGTGCATCTCCAACGCCTTTTCCCTCTCTTTTTCAGGTATGGAAAGCACCTCGGGCACGCCGCCTTCGGGCTTCCATTGGTACATCTTCATCTTCAACACGTCCACGACCGCATGGAAACTGTCGCCTACCGTGACGGGATATTGCACGGGAACCACGCGGCTGCCCCACTGCTCACGGAGCTGGCTCAAGGTGTTTTCAAAATCGGCCTTTTCATGGTCGAGCTGATTGACAACGAAAATGACGGGCTTATGGAACTTTTCGGTTTGCCTGAACTGGTTGATCGTGCCCACTTCCACGCCGTATTGGGCGTTGAGCACCACAAGGGCGGTATCGGTCACGTTCAAGGCCGACACGGAAGCCCCTGCGAAGTCGTCCGAACCGGGGCAGTCGATGAAATTGAGCTTGCGGTCTTGCCAGTTGACGCTGAAAATCGTGGAAAAGACGGAATATCCGTATTCCTTTTCCACCGGAAAATAATCGCTTACCGTGTTTCCCGCTTCCACGCTTCCGCGGCGTTTGATGACGCCCGCCTCATAGAGAATGGCTTCGGCAAGCGTGGTCTTGCCCGAGCCCGAACTGCCCAAAATGGCAATGTTTTTGATCTTGTCGGTTTGATAATCATTCATAGTCTTATGGTTTTTAGTTTTTCGATAAGTGTCTTCGTTTCTTGTTCCGGAGTACGGAAAACGTAGTCTGCCTGTACGTAAGATCTTTTTCTTTTTTCTATAGAGGTCCGGATATGATTTTCCAATTCGTTATCGTCCAAACGGCTGATCAAGGGCCGTTGCCTTTTGTTTTCCGCCTTTTTCAGGCGCTCGAAGAGAATAGGGACAGGAACTTCCAGATAAACGACGTAGCCGTTCCTTTTCATGTAGGCCATGTTGTCTCCGAAACACGGCAGTCCGCCTCCGGTGATGACCAGACGCCTGTCGGGAAGGGAGCGGAGCACTTCGCTTTCCAGTTTCCTGAAAGCCTCCTCGCCGTACCGGTCGAAAACTTCGGGAATGGTCATTCCCGAAGTTTCCCGTACCAGTTCGTCGGTGTCGGAAATCTCCAAGCCCAAGGCGGAAGCTATCTCCCGGCCCAGGGTGTTCTTTCCGCACCCCATGAATCCGATGAGGTAGATGTTCATCGAGGACCTAATACCGTCCGCCGATCGTTTTCCAGTCTACGATTTTCCAGAAATCGGCTATGTAATCGGGGCGACGGTTCTGTTTGTCGAGATAATAGGCGTGTTCCCAGACATCGATGACCATCACGGGTTTCTTTCCGTCGCGCAGGGGATTTCCGGCATTGGGCGTGGCGATGATTTCCAGGCCGTCCTTGCCGTCCGCCAGCCATACCCATCCCGATCCGAACAATCCGGCCGCGGCACCGGAGAAAGCGGTCTTGAAAGCTTCGAAAGAACCCCATTTGCCGACGATGGCCTCGGCCAACTTGCCTTCCGGCTCGCCGCCGCCTTTGGGGGAAAGGCAATTCCAGTAGAAAGTATGGTTCCATACCTGGGCGGCATTGTTGTAAAGACCGCCTTCGGCCTTTTCGATGATTTCCTCTATGCCCGCATCTTCGAAAGGCGTGCCTTCCTTGAGCTTGTTGAGGTTGTCGACATAGGTCTTGTGATGTTTTCCGTAATGGAAAGAAAGGGTTTGAGCGGAAATGAACGGTTCCAGTGCGTTTTCCGCATAAGGAAGCGGAGGTAGTTGAAATGTTTTCATGGTCTTTGGTTTTTGCGGGGAAACCCCGGTTTCCTCAAAGGTAGCAAAAAAAACGGACTTGGAGTCGTGTCCGGAATCGCCCTGCAGCACCACGATCCGGTAAGGTCCCACGGAATGACTTTCCTTGGTGGAAAGATACTGCTTCAATGCGGGAGAGGCTTTCTTTTCCAATTTCCGTTGATGGACGACAAGCACCGTGTTGGTCAGCCCTTTCACTTCCCGCAGCACGTCCACGGTGTCGGCCGTCGGTATCTGACGGATGTCTTCTCCCAGAAAGACATCCATGTTCTCGGCACGGCGAAGATAGAGCGAATGATAGGAATCCAGGCCCTTGAGCGTCTTTATCTCCACGGCCTGACGGCACACGTCACCATAGCCCAGATACGGATTGACGGCAGGTACCGACCAGCCTCCGGCGAAAGCGGCCAACAACAACGAGAAGCCCATGACGTCGACGGCCTTGCGCACGCCCTGCTGCTTGTAGTTCTTCTTGTCGAACAGCCGGCAGAGCGCCCATACGCCCGCTACCGACAAGATTCCGGCGGCGACATAGAAAAACGTTTGTCCCAGATAAGCCAGATCCGTGTATCCGGCCACCAGGAACAAGGCGGGAAGGGCAAGGACGAACACGATGGCGGGAATCGCCAAGGCCGCGTTGATCCAAGGGCTGCGTTGGAACTTGCGCAACAAGGAAACGGTCAAGAAGACCAGGAAAGGGATAAGGGGAGCCAGATATACCGCCAACTTGCCGCTTACCACGGAAAGCATCACGAAAGTGGTGAGCACGACCGTGCTCCAGAAATACTCGGTATCGGAAGTAAAGCGGTGCTTGAACATCGCCGAGATCCAGACGCCCGCCAGCAACAGGCTGTAAGGAGCCAGGCTGGGCCAGATTTGCACCAGGTAGTAATAAAACGGCTTCTTGTGATGAAAGGCGTTGATGGCGCGGTCGCGGGTCTGGTGGAACAGCAGGTTTTCGAGGTATTCGGTGCCGCCTTCCAGGTAGACGGCCAGGAACCAAAGCCCGCATAGCAACAACAGCACCGCCCATACGCGCACGTTCCAATAATGGAAGAACGTGCGGCCTTCACGCTTGAAAAGCAGGAACGCCAAAGGGCAGAGCAACGGCATGAGAATGCCCACGGGACCTTTGGTGAAGACCGCCAGGAAAACCCATGATCCGAACAAGAAGCTTTGTTTGTTGAAATCGCCCCGGCCTTGGTACATCCGGTAAAAGGTACGCAAGGCAAGGACGATGAAAAGGCACATCAACGTGTCCATGCGCACGAAGACGTTCAGGCCAAGGAACATTCCGCAGGTGATGAGCATGAGTTGCGAAGTGAGGCGCCATTCCTTTTCGGGCAAGGCGCAGTCGGCCACGATCCAGTTGCGCATGACGCGCATGATGACAAGGGCGGGAAGCAGCGAGAAAAGCCCGATGAACCACATGTGATGCTGTCCGAAAATCAATTTGCCCGCCATCACGATCCAAAGGTACAAAGGGGGCTTGTCGGCATACGGCAAGCCGTTGTTGGTAAAGGTGAACAGGCGGCCGTCGCGCAAGGCCTCGTCGGCGATGCTCAAGTAGCGCAATTCGTTGGAAATGGAAAAATCGCGAAAGATCAAGATAGGCAGGAAGGCTATCAAGACCAATAACGGAAGGTACTTTTCGAGTTTTTTCATTTTTCCAGGTTCGTGTCGTTGACGGTATAGTTGATGTAGTTGCGTCGCATCCAGTGCAGGGCCATGCAATCGAGGAACGGCCCTACCAGACGGTTCCACACGCTGTATTTCGAAACACCGGCGATACGGGCGTAGGAAGGCACGTGGATCTGCTTGGCCGTGCCGCCTTCCTGCAACAGAATCAGCGCCTGGATGAAACGGTGCATGCCGGTAAAGAACGGCATCCGCTTGGCGTTCGCGGTCCGGATCACCTTGAGCGGGCAGCCGGTGTCGATGGCGCCGTCGTGCGTGATGCTCCGCCTGAAAGCGTTGCCTATCTTGGATTGTATCTTCTTGGACCAGGTGTCTTGACGGTTCATGCGGATGCCCGCTACCAATGTGTATTCCTTGCGGTATTCCAGCAACGTGTTGAAGTCTTCGGGCAAGGTCTGCAAGTCGGCATCGATATATCCCAGGTATTCGGACATGACATAGTCGAAGCCCGCCTTGAGCGCGGCGCTCTTCTTGGAATTGCGGGGATAGGAAAGGTAGAAGAAATCCGGGTTCTGCCGGCAAAGTTCCTTGATGAGCCGCAGGCTGTCGTCGGATGATCCGTCGTTGACAAAAAGCACGCAGGTCTTGCAAACGGAAGCCGGCAGGTATTCGGCCAGTTTCCTGCCCAATTGCGGCATGCAATCCTGTTCGTTGTAAACGGGAACTATGATGGTGAACTCGTAGTCGGCTGTCTGGTTCATTTCGTGCGCGTATATTATTAAATGACGGGCAAAGGTAAGGATAAGATTGTTTTACGCGACCTTTAAATTTTAATACTTTTGCGCCGTCGAATGTTAATTAGGAAGAACATGTTCCGTCCCGGGAATTTCGCGCAAAAGATAGGTTTCGATTCCGTCACGGAATTGTTGCAAGGGCTTTGCATCACGCAAGCCGCCGCCGACCTGGCAGGCAAGATACGGCCTGTGGAAAACTTCGACAAGCTGATGTCTTTCTTGCGGCAAACCGCCGAGTTCAAACGGGTATTGGACTTGGAAAAGCCCTTTCCGTCGCAAGACTACTACCCGATGGGGGGAGAACTGGCGCGTCTGCGCGTGCGGGGTTCTTACATCACGCTGCAAGGCTTGCAGCAGTTCAGGGCGTCTTACGCCACGCTCGGCCAGATCAAGGCCTATTTCCTGCAACTGGATGCCGGAACGTATCCGAACCTGAAAGAATTTTCCGTCTTCCTGGAAATAGACCCCGCCGTGCTTCCCGAAGCCGACCGCCTGCTGACTCCCACGGGCGAAATGCGCGACGAGGCTTCCGAAAACCTGTCACGCATACGCACGCTCATACGCCGCAAATCATCCCAGACACAGACTTACATAGGACGTTACATGAGTTCGGCCAAGCAACAAGGCTGGGTGGAAGAAAACGCCGAAGTGACGGTGCGCAACGAACGCCTGGTGATCCCCGTGGGCGCCGCCTACAAGAAAAGCATGCGCGGGTTCATCCATGACGTGTCGTCCACCGGACAGACCGTATTCATGGAACCCGAGGAAATATTCAACCTCAACAACGAGATCGTCGAACTGAGGAACGAAGAACGGCTCGAGATCATCGAAATACTCAAACGGTTCAGCGATTTCCTGCGTCCCGGCCTGGACGGCCTGCTCAAAGCCTACCGTTTTCTCACCGCCGTCGATTTCCTGCGGGCCAAGGCACGGCTGGCGTTGACGATGCAAGGCGATCTGCCGGTGGTGCATCCCCGGCCGTGCCTCAAATGGCAAAAGGCCATGCATCCCTTGTTGTATCTCTCGTTGAAAAAACAGGCACAGGCAGGCGCGGACGTGAAAATCATACCCTTGGACATCGAACTGGAGGAGGACGAACGGATCGTGATCATTTCCGGGCCCAACGCAGGCGGCAAGTCGGTATGCCTCAAGACGGTGGGATTGTTGCAATATATGCTGCAATGCGGCTTGCTGGTACCGATGAGTCCCGATTCGCAGGCGGGCGTCTTCCAAGACATCTTCGTGGACATCGGCGACGAACAATCAATCGAAAACGACCTTTCCACTTACAGTTCACACCTCAAGAACATGAAGTTCTGGGTGGAAAACGCCCATTCCGGGACGTTGTTCCTCTGTGACGAGCTGGGAGGAGGAACCGAACCGAACGTGGGCGGAGCCATCGCCGAGGCGCTTGTGGAGACCCTGTTGCGCAAAGGTGCCTACGGTATCGTGACCACGCACTACACGAACCTGAAACTCATGGCCAAACGGCATGCGGGAATCGTCAACGGCGCGATGCTCTTCGACCAAGCCGCCATGCGCCCGTTGTACGTCTTCAGGAAAGGCTTGCCGGGAAGTTCGTTCGCCTTCGAGATAGCACGCAAGATAGGGCTGCCCGAACCGCTTCTGGCTTCGGCGGCCAAAAAAGCGGGAAGGCAACAGATGCACTTCGAACAGGAATTGCAGCAAATCGAGGTGCAGAAGCACGAATTGGCGCAAAAGCGGCAGAAGATGGACATGGCCGACGACTTGTTGTCCGAAACCGTGACGAAATACGAGGCCTTGTTGTCCGACCTGGAACGGAACAAGGCCGAATGGATGCGCAAGGCAAAAGAGGAGGCGAAGACATTGGTGAAAAACGCCAATGCCGAAATAGAACGCGTCATCCGTGAAATCCGTGAAGCGCAGGCGGAAAAGGAAACCACGGCCAGGTTGCGGAGGGAGTTGAAAGAAAAAACGGCCGAAGAAAACCCATCCGAAGGAAATAAGCCGGAAAAACCGGTACGCAAGCCTATCCAGACCCCGTCGCAAGATACGGGAACGATGCCGTTGAAAGAGGGCGCGTTCGTACGGATCGACGGACAAGGAACCGTAGCCCAAATAGAAAAGATCGACGGACGTTCGGCACGCGTGAATTTCGACTTCATGCACATGCAAGTGCCGCTTTCCCGCTTGGTGCCGCTAAGCAGGAACGAAGCCGCGCAACATGCCGGGACGCTGGCCAAATCGCAGGTGAGCGTGCAGGGAATCAACGAAGGCGGCGTGCACTTCAAGCCTTACGCCGACATTCGCGGCATGAGGGCCGAAGAAGCCATGGGCGCGGTATCGAAACTGCTGGACGAAGCCCTTTTGTACGGTCACAAGCATCTGGAAATCCTGCACGGAAAAGGAAACGGCGTGCTCAGGCAGCTGACCCGCGCCACCGCGGCCAAGAACCCGCATGTGGTCTCGTTCTCCGATCAAAGCGAAGAGTTCGGAGGCACAGGCATCACCCTCATCGAAATGGATTGAGCCTTCAAGGCGATTCTTTCCCGCCCCGCCGGCCTTATTATCTCACCACCAACTTGCGGATAACCGTTCCACGAGGCGTGAGGGCTTTCACGAAATAGACGCCCGACTGCCCGAGCACGATTTCCGTCTTGCCGTCCACATCCTCACCGGACCATACCATCACCCCGGCGAGCGAATAGATCTCGACACGGGCGGGACCGTCGGCTTGCAACGTGAACTTGCCCGACGTAGGATTGGGCGTGATGACGAGCAAGGCCTTGTCCTTTTCTTCCAAAGCCGTCTTCTCCTTCACGGTAACGGTTACCGAATCGAAACTGTAACATTCGGGCAACACTTCTTCCAGATCGGTCTGGAAAGCCATCGCGTAATAGAGATATTCCCCCTTTTCGTCGTGCGTCACCTCGTAACGGCTTCCCGCGGCCTTTTCGTAGCCTTGGGCATCATGCCAGGTGATGACGGGCTCGGGGCCGTCGTAAACGGAGGCCGTGGCCTGCAACGATACAGGGGCGCTTTCCCATACGGTCGTGTCGCGGCAAAGCATCACCAGTACCGGTTTTTCCACCCGCAGAACCTCCATGACGGCACTGGCCGTCGTATCGGCCGCCACGCAGCCTTTCTTGTCACGCAAGGCAAGCACATGGACCGAATCGGCAACGCCCTCGAAGCCTGTTATGCGCGGAACACGGGAAAGCGTCGTGCCGTTCGGGGACAATACCTCCCCGTTGACAATCCAGATCAAACGGTCGGTATGGAGGGTCGTGGCCACATAGGTCACTTCCGTCGGGCCGCAAACCACGTCCTTGTCGCAAACGAGCCTTACCTGAGGCGTCGCGCCTTCCGCATCCAGGACGGCCACGTTCACCGTGTCGGAAACGGCACAGGCGGGCATATCCGCGTTGCGCGCCGTCACTTCAAAACGCACGTCCTCGTCGGCAACATAGTCGAAACGGTCGACGGCTTCCTCCAACAGCTCCCTGTATGTTCCCATCACGGCATACCATTGCATGGAAACGTTTTCAGCAGCGATGTCGTAAGAAACGGCAACGTCCGACAAAGGACAGACCGCCGTGTCGGAAAGAAGCGGCCGCAAACGTTTGAGGTGAGGGTAATCAAAACCGGTGAAAAGCAAGGTGTCGCTCTGCGAAAGCCCGTCTTGACAGGCAAGTTTCGCCCGGCCTTGGACCATGAGCCGCATCCCGTCGGCGACCTCGACAAGCAAGGAACCCTCCGTGGTGCTGTCTATCAAGCGGTTTGCCGAACTTTCAACGGCATACCAATAGAATTTGGAAAAATTCCCGCTTTGGGAAACTTTCGTGTCGATGCCTACCCGCATTCGCGTCGTCTTGCCGCAGAAAGTCAAGGAATCGGCCTTTATGGCCAAAGGAAGCTTGCCTCCGTCGGAAATCTCATTCACCAAGACCGAATCCGTCCAAGGACAGCCGTTCGCGTCGCGCGCAAAGGCCGAATAGACCGTAGACTGCGAAACGACGGCCGTGGCCTGGTCGGCCGACGTGGAAACGAACGCCCCGGCAGGCTGCCATGTGACGGAAGCCGCCGTTTTTTCGAAAGCCGCATTCAATACGGTCGTGGCACCATGGCACACCGCCGAAGGATCGGCCGTGACGACCAACTCGCCCGCCGTGTCGATGGCAGACAACGTGATCCGGTCGGAATAATGCGTGCTTACGCCGTCCATGCTGACGGTATCATGCACGTAGAACGCCCCGAACCAGTCGCCGGGCAGGATATGGGCGGTAATGGTATCGCCGCGTTCGAGGATGATGCATTCGACATCTTCTTCCAAGGGATCGAAAGGCAATTCCTTGGCCGTACCCACGGGACCGAACGCACGGAGCGAACCGTTCTTGTGATAACCCACATACGCATTGCCGCCGGGATTTTCAGGATAGGTACGGATAAGCACGTCCATCGGCTGGCGCGTGGTGTTCACGAATACCGGCGCCCCGACCGGAGCAGGCTGTCCGTCGGCATACACGAAAGCGTAAGACTGCGGGCAAAGCCCCTTGATTTCCCGCTTGGTGACGGGATCGAAAGCCTTCATCGTGATATTGGTGCCCACCGCCAAGGTGATGTCCACATCCACGCTCCGTACGGGACATACGTCATACTGGTCGCGGCTTTCCACCCGGAACCGGCCTGTGCGGGCGGGCATGTCCAAAAGAATGGAATCAATCCAGTCGTCCCGTCGGTTCGAGGACCCTTTGCCCATTTCCTGCCAAGTGCCATCAGGATCCTGCATGCTGTACACGTAGTCGTAACCGCCCAAGCCGATGCTCGGCGTACGATGATTTCCCACATAGGCCTCCAACAGTACCTTGGCTCCGGCCACGGCGCTTTCGGGGCCTTGCGCATACAAGTCGCCCATGCGGGAAGAACGGACAAGAAGCGGTTCGGCAGCCACCCTGTCGGGCAAACAAGTGTACATGGACGTGGTGACCCAAGCCTTGAGCGTGTCGCCCGAGGCAACGCCGGCCATGTCCAACGTATCGAAAGGCACATCCTTGTACACCTCGTCGTTCAAGCCCCATTCGATAAGCGGCTCCGGACCGCCGTTGGTTATCTTCAACATGGCGTACTGACCACCGGGAACATAGGCGAAGCCCTCCACTTTCCGATCGGGGTCGACTTTGGCGTAATCGGACGAATCACACCAAGGAGAAGGCAGCAGGTAATCGAGCGAGACTTCCACCTGGTAAGGGTGTCCCACCATGACGAGAATGGAATCGACCACCTCGCAACCGCTATTTATCGCCTCGGCACGGACATAATAAGTGAACAAGCCCCGGTTGTCGTCGAAATCACCGCTACCGTCCGGCGTGTTTCCGTTGGGAACAGGCGTATGGACATACGTGCTTCCCTCGTGTATGTTCGTTTCGGCAAGCAAGTCCTGCAACGAATGCGCCCAGGTGATCCTGTATTTCTCACCCGGCTTGTACGTCTTTTGCCTACCTTCCATTACCTTGTTCCTCGACGAGGCCACCTCTTCGGTACGCGCCCAATGTCCGACAGGCTCGTCGGCGCATACGATGGTATCGGGGTTATGCCTGAGCTTGAAGAAAGGCGCATCCCAGACCAGGCTGTCCAGGTTGAACTCCGCCGTCTGCGTATGGCCGGCATGGCAACCTTTGGTGATCGTGGCCGTACAAGCGCCCCATGTTCCGAAAGCAATGCCGTGTTCCGTATGCGGCCTGACCACGATGCCGCATTGCAACGTGTCTTGATGCTTGCCGATGAGCTTGAAGTATTGCGCCGGATTCGAATTTTCCTCGCTGGTGTCGGTCACGGAAATGTTCTCGAAAGTCCAAGAGAGCTCGTAATAGTCTTCACCGGGCAAGGAAGCCACCAGATGGTAATTATGGTCGGTACCGGGGCAAAGGCGGCTCTTTTCCAGATAATCCACCGTAAGCACGCCAGGGTCTTTGGATTCGATCAACTGAGGCACGAACCAAGGCGAACGCATCACGCAAGTCTGCAAGGGAGCCTCTTCGCAACTGGGACTATATTGCGCCACGAGTACGAAGAAGACCGTGTCGCCGAGGGAAAACGACCTTCTTTCGGGCACGGAAGCCGACGGGTCGTTGAGCGTTATCGGGAAGCCTTCCTTGGCCACGGGAGCGATCTGGCCGGAAACCGGCAGGTCATCGTTGAAAAAGCCCGTACCGTTCAGGCGATAGTCATTGCCCAAGGAGACATTCTCCCGGGTCGCATAATAGCCCAGCAACACCGAATCCTTGCCGGATTTCCTATACCACCTCAATTCAAAGTCCCTGGTCAGGTTTCCTATCTGCGCGGAAAGCTTGAAAGGATTGGTATGGCAAACGGCCTCTTCGGGCATCAGCACGCCCTTGGCCTCGGGCAACTGGTTGGTATAGGGGTAAGGATAGAGCGTGTTGGAGTTTTCGCTTTCGGCGATCGAACCCGAATTGTCGAAACTTACGGTAGAATAAACCGTGTCGAAATCACCGCAAGGCATGTCGGATTCCACCGCCATGCATGTGAATCCGTCGTAGAAACCCTTGCGCGGAAAACTTGCCGTCACCACGCATTGGTCGGGATTTTCCTGTATCACCACCGTGTCGATTTCCACTTGGCCGTTGCGCAACCATAACATACGGAAGCGCCTGCCCAAGGAATAGCACGTAGCCTGCAAGTCCACCGTATTGCAATTGTAACTGTACGGATCCAGGTTGGTCATTTCGATGGAAGGCAAGGCCGGATAACGTATGTCGGGCGCGAAAGGCTTGGATTCGACGGCCTTGTTGGAAACACAGGCTTCCGTGGAGTACATCACGCAACGAACCGAATCGCCCCTGCGCAGATCGGCCATGAAGACAGTATCGTCGATACCTTCCTCTTGCCAAACGCCGTTTATCTGCCATACATACTTGGCACCCTTGCCCGCATAGCGGCTCCGGGCCTTGTAGGGCAAGGTCGTACCCTCGCAATAAGGCCCGGCCAGATCCAATCCGGCGGCCAGGAAAGCGGCCGTGTCGAGCGCCACGTCCGTGGTCGCCTTCAGCCAGTCGCGGTAAATCATCGTGTCGGAGATGGTAACCATCTTCTGGGTCTCCATGTCGTAAATATCGACGCTTATCGCGCAACGACCGTAATAGGTGAGCTTGGGCGTACGCGAATTGGGCTTGTCGATCTTGGGTGCGGCACCGGGAAACTGGGTGAACTCCAAATCGGTGGCCCGCCAGTTGTAAAGGAACTTGTCGCTGCCGCCTTTTGTCACCAGATTGAGTTGCAAAGACTTTACCTCACGGTCGTCGCCGCAGCGATACACCGGGAACGGGGCGATCTTGCCCGATACGCCCAAACCCTTTATACGGATGACCGCCGGCAACTGCGCCTTGCAGACGGTGTCTTGGAAAGTAGCGGTTATCAAAGCCGGTTCATAGACGGGACCCGTGGTCAAGGAACCGCTTATCGTGGCCATCGATCCGTTCGTGGTGGCCTTGAGCACGTTTCCGCCGGGGGCAAACAAGGAGTCGGGCTCCAAAGTGACCCTGAACGGATTGAGATAGGAATACACCCTTCCTCCCAAAGTGAACTTCACCCGCGAACCGGAATCGATCATCGTGCCGTCGGGAGTGATGGAAAGGTCGTTGAGATAGTTCTGTTCCACGTAATACCGTACCGTATCGCGCGTGGAGCAGCCCTTTTCGTCGAAAGCTTCCACCTGGTAGATGTACGGTCCGGCGTGCAAGGGGAAAAAAGTAGGGTTCTTGGTGTTCCGGTCGCTCAAATGCTCGGGCTGGTAGCCTCCCGAAATGCCCGGATTATAACACTGGCTCCATTTGTAGGACATCCCGCCCTCGGCGTTGAAAGTGACACGGTCGCGGATACAGATGCGGCGGTCGGGGCCGGCGCTGACAAGGGCCTTGTCGGGACCCTTGGCCGTGACAAGCATGCCCGGCACGCGATTGGGCGTCTTGCCGGGTTCGTTATAGAACGAATAGTAGTAGCCGCCCATTTGCCCCAGACCCGTGGAAAAGGCTATCTCGTTGGCATCGTCGGCTACGGTCAGGCTCACCGGACCGGCAGCCTTGCTGCGCACGCGAATCTTGAACAAGGGCGCGTTCTTGTCGGGAATCAGTTCCGTGGACTGGCGGCTTTTCACCCAGATGCAGGTAAAACGCCCCCTTTTGCCCAAATCGCCTTCATGGCTGCCCACGATGTAGCCGCAAGTGAGGTTTCCCCCGGAAAGTCCCGGCATGAGATCTTTCAAGACGGGATAACCCACCTTGTATCCATTGCCCCGGTCATCGACGTTCGAACAAACCACTTCCGCCTTGGAAGTATCGGAAACATAGAGATAGAACATGAAATTCTCGAGCGGGTCGGGAGGAAGCTGCACTCCCTCTATGTAGTTGCCCTCCCCTCCTTCCGGCTGGCCAAGCTTGAGATCGACGTATATGCCCAGTTCCACTTCCTGGCCCGGGCAAAGTTCGGCGCTCTCCACCCTGATGGTGGCCCGGTGTCTTTTATCCCCGTATTCGGGTTCAGCAGCCTTCACGGACCGGGACGCATAAGTCCAGGCCGGAAGACCAAGTGTTACAAAAAAAGCGAAAGAAAATAAAATACACCTTTTCATGACACCATCCATGTTTTATCTTATTCGAACTTCACCAGAGGCCTGTCGGGGTTCCTGAATCCGCAACGGTAAGTGACGATCAATTCGTGCGAAGGCTTGTATCGCCGGCTGGTGACCCCGATGTTGATGTCGAAAGCGTAACTGAGCGAGAAATTCTTGTTGATGTTCACGCCCGCCATCAACGCCAAGGCATCCAGACGATAGGAAACGCCGAAGTTCACCAGGTCGCGGTACATGGCCCGCACGTTCAGGTCGATATTGGTACAGCGGTCGCCCATACGCAAGGCCAACATGGGAAACAGGCTCCATTCCTCGTCAAGGAAGAAGTTGTAACCGAAGTAGTAATACGAGTGCAAGGCCGTACGCGCCGGATTATCCCCCAGCTTGATGGGCATATGTTGCACGGCCACTCCCGCCAAGATATGGGACGTATGGAATTCAACCCCTAACCCCAGGTCGAGGTTGGGGTTGAACTTGTCGTCATCGGTAACGATGAACCTGCTTCCGTCGGGCAACCAACCGTCACGCAAGAAGCGATGGATCATACCGACGCTCACGCCGAAATTGACGTAAGCATCGTATCCCACTTGCAGGCGGTACATGTACGAGGCCTTGATCGTCAGGTCGTTCTCGATATTGGCGTTCCATTGGTTGATCGTAAGTCCCACGCCCATGTTCTGGTCGTTGAAGAAATAGGATCCGTTCAGCAGACGATAACCGGGATGATGCGCCGTGCCCCAATACTGCTCGCGGTCGGTAAGCGAAACGTGCAAAAGGTTGTCGTCGGCCATGCCCGCCGGATTGTAGAACAAGCGGTTGGCATAGAACTGGCTGAATTGCGCGTCGGATTGCGCACGAAGCCTGCTTGCCGGCACAAGAGCCACCAAGAGGATCAAACCAAAACCAAATTCAACTATTCTTTTCATGATTCAGTCCTCCTGTCGATTATCGGTTAACTACGGTTACTGCGCCTGTCATGTAAACGAATCCGTCGAGCGTGGGAATCTTCACCTTGTAGTAGTAGGTGCCGGCGGCCACCTTCACGCCCGAAGGCGTGCGGCCGTCCCAACCCCTGCTGCTGCCGTTGCTGTTGCGATTCTTGAACGTCTTGATGCGCAAGCCCCACATGTTGGTGATTTCCACCTCGAATTCGGGGAAGATGACACCGCCGTAAGGCCTGTCCGGATCATCGATTATCATCACATTGGGCAACTCCATGAGTTCCACGCCGGTGCTGTCCCAAATGCGGCAACCGTGGCGGTCGATGGCGCTCACCCATACCTGATTGTGCGTCTCGTCGGGGTTCTCCATCTTGAACGAGGTAGAATAGAGCGTCTTCTTCAAGGCACGGGCATCGGTAACCGTAGCCTGGTCGCCCTCGCCGACCAAGCGCAACCAGTAATAGTCGGGATAACGCTGCGGACGGGCATGGAAGTAGACGGCCTGATCTTCGTAGAACTTGGTCGACGTGGTCTTCGGCCTGGTCTCGATATAGATGAGTTCAGGCACGAAATAACGGACATGGACCGTCACATCGAGTTCCGAACCGGCAGCATCGGTGATATGGCAATTGAGCTGATGGGTGGTGCTGTCGGGGAAGAAGAACACGATGATGGAGTCTTGAACCGTGAAATCGGCCGTGGAAGCCCCCTCGTCGTACCAACCCGCCGGCACGCCGTCGGGTTCGGCATAGTAGCTGCTGTCGTTGTATTCACGCGGATAAGCGGTACCGTCCACACGGCTCCAGGCATAGTTCACGGGCTTTTCGCCGCCGGAGGTGGCAATGACCACGCGGACTTCGTTGCCGGGACATACCCATACCTCGGCTTCGTTTTCGTAGAACACTTCCGCATGGACTTCGGTAACGCCTTCGCCGCCGAAGGGATACGAACCTCCCGGCAAGCCGGGCAACGTGCCGTTTCCGTTAGGCAGGATGGGCGGAGTGACCACGACAACGGGGATGGAGTCGAGGCGGAAGTTGGACATGACATCGAGTACCACCGAATCGGACGCATGGCAACCGAACTCGTTGACGGTCGTCACCACGAACGTGTACTTGCCAGCCTTTTCGAACTCGATGGTGGCCGTACGTTCGCTGTCGGGCGATTCAAGAAGCTCCTCGGGCGTCCAGGCATAGCCGTTGCCGTCGGGCGTGGAAGCCCATACTTCCGTACCGAATCCTGTCTTGATGACCGTATCGCGGATAAAGGCTTCGATGGAGGGCAGCGGGTTCACCTTGACCTTGGCCGAACCGGACGCGGTGACAGGAGCCACGCACGCATTGGTTACCGTGTCGGCGAACATCACCACCGTCACCTCGTAGTTGCCGGGAGCAAGATCGCCCAGGTCGAGGGTCTCGCCCGTGGCACCGGCCACCAGGCGGCCGTCGACATACCAGTTGAAGCCCAGGTGACCGGCATCGCCCGTATCGACCGCCGTCAGCAACAACGGATCGCCGAAGCAGACCGTATCGCCTGCCAGGAACACGGCCGGCGACTTGGGCAGGTTGACCTTGATCAAGCCTTCCACCGTATCGCCGCCGCAAGGACCTTGGGCGATGGCACGTACTTGGTAACCGTCGTATTCCCTGCCTACGAGGCCTACGGTATATATGGTGTCGTTATGCAAGGAATCGATGTTTTCGCTCCAATCGGCGGCATCGGCGGGCTTCACCTGCCAATCGACGGAAAGCCTGCTCAAATCGACCGCATCCGAAGCCACCTCGAATTGCGCCAGCCCCTCGCCGCAAAGTTCCACTTGCGCGGGTTTCATTTCCAGCTGGCCCTTTTCAAGGGCGGGTATGACGTGCAAGGTAAGGATACAAGTGGAGTCGTCGTACAAGTCGTTCACACCTACGGCACGGAACTGCCAGCCGTCCATGTCGGGATCCTGAGGCATGGGGAAGCCGAAGTTGCCTTTGTGTTCGGCCACCTGCCATTCCAGACCTTGGGCGAACAATATGTCCCAAGGCGCCTCGTAGGTGGAAATCAACATCCATTCCTCATCTTCCGAGGTACGATACAACCAGCGCGAGCCACGCAAGTCCGGATCGTCGGTCTCACGGTTCATAAAGCCCGATCGCGTCGTATCGTTCACAAGGAAGTCGGCGGCCTGGCATACCCACAGGTGGGCGGCCACTTGCACGCTGTCCTCGCCCGGACGGAGAACCACTACCAACTGACCCGGTTCGGGATCGGTATTGGTGGCAGGATCCCATCCGCCGCTGGGATTCTCGATCGTGGTGTCGGGTATCCAGCATATCGAAAGGGTATCGAAGATACGCAACAGGTTGATCTTGGAATCGGAGAAACCGCAATCGTTGTAAATACGGGCAAAGTAAAGCGTGGAGTCGTGTTCGGCTACCGTCGCGCTCTGCGTAAGCGTATAGGTCAAATCCGTGCCGCAATTGGGTTGGGGCAGTTCCGCCACGGAATCCACCTGGCCGTCTTTCACGAAAGCCTGGTAGAAGCAGACCTTGGAAGGATTGCCTTTGTATCCGGACAGACCCAGTTCGATTTGATCGCCCGGCCTACCCTGACCGTCTTCCAAACCGCTGTTGTTGGGACCCAGGTCGGTAATGGTCACTCTCACGCCCGTGGTATCGGGAACATCGGTCACGAGGGCCGATATGACCGGTTCAAGGCGCGTGGTGGTATCCGAATCCGTGCCGTCGGTGGCCCAGGCGCGATACCGCCAAGTGTTCATGCCCAACGTGGGATTATGGATGACAAGACTGAATTCCCTGCCGTCGGGAGCCGTCGGGTCGACAAGCTCGTAGGTGGCAGGCGACTGTCCGGCCACGGGACCGGCCGTCACCGTGTTCCAGGTGGCACCGCCGTTGGTGGAAACCTGCCATCCCCATCC
This sequence comes from uncultured Bacteroidales bacterium, assembly GCA_910578275.1. Taxonomy (GTDB): domain Bacteria; phylum Bacteroidota; class Bacteroidia; order Bacteroidales; family P3; genus Pullibacteroides. The sequence goes on from CAJTPR010000008.1 coordinate 97,104, forward strand.
GGTAGGCGGCAAGGAGGTGCTCACCTCGACGGTAAAGGCCGCATCGGGATCGTTCCGGCAAATCGGACCCGGAGAAGGCGTCACGGAGACGATGCTGAACTTGTCGGTCACGCGCAACGTATCCTGGCAAGTGGAAACAACACCGCACGCGGTCGCCGCCTTGGCATAGAAAGCCATACCGTCGTATGCCTCCACACCGTTGAAGACGATTTCCTTCTCGTTGATCGCACTGTTGGTCAAATCCGTATAGTTGCTGCCGTCCAGTTTCTCGTAAGCATTCGAACCCGGCATTTGCACATACCATTCATAGTCGGTAACCGGCGCCAAGATCACATAGGCGGGATCGTAACCCATTTCCGCCACGGTCTTGGACCTGACATCCACTTTGGTGGTCTGTTCGCTGCGGACCATGACAGGACCGGGACAACGGCCGGGGCCGAGGTACAGTTCGGGAACGACCTTCACCTTGAACGCTATCTCGGTAAAGCTGCTGTCGGCACAGGAAGGAACCAGCGTCTTCATCTTGAGACGGTACCTGCCCGCATCGGTAACGCCCACGTCTGTCTTCGCATAATCGAGACCGTTACCCAAATCTTCCCATGTACGGGTATCGGGGTCGTATTTCTGCCATGTCAGTTCGCATGTGGCCACATCGTAGTTCGTCACGACAGCCTTGAAATTCAGATTTCCGCCCTCGCAAACCGAATCGGCCTCGATGGAAACCAGTTCCGGCACCTCTTTCACGGTCACCACGGCCTGGCTCGTCTTTTCGGCACAATAGGTGGTCTTGATCGTGGCGGTGTACGTTGCCGTATTCTGGATGGACGAAATCGTGTAATCCAACGTCTTTTGCGCAGGAGCCACGGCATCCGTTTCCTGCGTCGGACCGCCGGGAGCGATCGAAACGCTTACCTTGTTGCCGGGAATGGTCGTGTTGTACAACCTGTAGCTGGCAACGAGCTTGACATCCGAACCTTTGCAGACGACGGTGTCTTGCAGCAATTCCAAGTCGGGCGCCTTGTCCACGCGCAACACGGCATAAATCGTGGTATCGGTCGTGGTGGAAAGCGGCGCAGGCGTGTAGCAGGAACGAACCTCCATGCGCAAAACCATGCTGTCGGCCTCGAAAGGTATGGCCGAACCGGAGGGAATCACCAGGGTCGTGTCGGCAGCCTTCACCGTAAAGGTAATCGACTTGCCGCCACCCAGATCGACCACCGTAGGAACATCCGCACCGGAAGGTATGCCAAGCGGCTTGAAATCGGCCGGCGCGGACGGCAGGGCGTAGGCATACGTGATGCTGCGACCATCGATATGGTCAGGGACGGCCGTATAGCCGAAAGCGACCTCGCTACCCGATCCGGTACGCTCGCAGACGATATTGCCGTCGAACGTATAGGAAGGCTTGTCGACCATGCAGACTTCCACGGCGGCACCGGCGGTAGGCATGCCGACGGTATTGACGGCATCGCTTACCCAGGCGCGGATATAACGCACGCTCTGGTCGTTGTACAAGTCGCCGATACGGAAGAACACGATGGTATCGGAATCAAAGCCCTTGCATACGGAAGAAAGGTCGGGGAACACGTTTTCGAGAGGTTCCCAACCGGAAGAACCGCCACGTTGCACTTCCCAACGGAATTTCAAGTCGCCTTGTCCGGCGGCGCCGGTGACGAAATACGTGGCTTCATCCGTACTATAATAGCATTCGCAAGCGGTAAGACTGTTGGTCGTACCCGGCTCAAGCGCGGTAAGGATCCGGATCGTGGCCTTTTGCGAAGCGACGGTGAAGTTGCAATGCTGGTCAGTCACCACGCAACGGAAATACCTGCCTGCGTAGTTCTTGGCATTGGCCGCCTTGATGGTCAAGGAAGCCGTGGCGGTTCCGCCGAAGTCGTTACCGTCGCTGATATTGCTCCAGGTAGTGCCGTCCGTGCCCAGAAGCTGCCATTGGTAGGCACCGGGCGCGTTGGCCTCAAAGGAACCGCCGTCCCCGTAGGTAAGACCGCCGGTAGCCCCGGCCACCGTCAAGACGGCAGCGCTGCCATCTATCACGGAAGTAGGATCGACAGGCTGGGTGGTGATCTTCACCGTGTCGTACACCTTCACTTCCAACGGAGCGCTTTCCACGGCAGGACAGACGGTGCCGGTGGTAACGGCCACTTTCACGTACAGATGGTCGGTCAACGGACCTGCCACGTAAGTGGTCTGGTCGGTATTGGGCACATCGACATACGTGCCGGCCTGCGTGGAGGAGGTTTTCCATGTGATGGAACCGCCCCTGTTTCCGCTCAAGGTAACCGTAGCCGTGCCATCGTCGTAGCAAACCACCTTGTCGACGCTCAACGTACCGGCAAGAGGAGTTTCCACCACGCGGACAAAAATCTTGTCGGACTTGGCTTCAGGACAGACACCGTTCTTCACGGTTGCCTGATACCAGCCTGAACGATCGAGGTTGCTGGTAGGTACTTCATAAAGCTTGTCAGGATCCTGGCTGCCGCCGACGGAGGTATTGATCGCGGTTTCGGTCTTTCCGAATTCAAGTTTGGTGATATTGCCCAAATGGTTCTTGAGGCTGATGACAGGACTGGTTCCGTTCTGGCAGACCACGGTATCGGTGGCGGCCAGGTTGCCTCCGATGCTGTGCGCGTCCACATGGAGGGTCTGTTCGTTGGATACGGCCTCGGATGCCGAACCTATGACGTACTTGAACCTGAACTTGTAACTGCCCGTATCCAAGGTGGCGGTGAGCGCCTCGGTAATGGACACAGTCAGCTTGTCGGCCGCTTGCGCAAAGGTCGCACCGGACACTTCCGTCCAGGCGGAAGCACCCGCGGCCTGGTATTCGAGCTTGAGGGAGCCCGTAACCAGATCGTCCTTGACCGCATCGGGAACGGTAATGCTCATGACGGCACTGCTTCCCTTGCAAATGGGGGAATTCACCGTCAAGGCGGGTTCCGTTCCGATTTTCACGGTAAGTTCCACCGTGTCGCTGTATGCAGGAGGACAGACACCGTTGGTGACCACGGCCCAAAGCAAGGTCTTGTCCATGTGGTCGGTGGTAAGCGGCAAGGAAGCGGTGGGATTGATGTTCCCGCCGTTGACAGCCGTGCCTTTGTCGCTCATGCCTTTAAACACCTTGGTCGTTCCGGTGCTGCCGTCAAGACGGAGCTGCGCCGTATGCTCACCCACGTTGCCTTCCAGTTTCTTGCCGTTGGCGGTAGGCTGGCCGGCAATGTCGGTATTGGTGAAAAGCAACCGGCCTCCCACGGGCTTGTCGTCCACGTTGACCGTCAGCACGGAACTGGGATCGCTCGTGCCGCAACCCGCGTTGCCTTGATAGGCAGGGTCGGTCAATACCGCATAGTAATACGTGGTGGCTTGCGGGCTTACGGCAAATGTCACGGTGCCCGTGGCATCTATCGTGCCCGTCTGGATGGAAGTACCGCCCGTGGCGCTCTTGGTGGTATTGGAGAATATCTCGTATTCGAGACCCGTTTTGCCCTTTACGGTAAGCGTCACCTCGGTTCCTTGGCAAACATGCTGTCCGTCGCCGCTGCTCACGGTAAAGCCTTCAATCGAAGGCTTGGCTATCACCTTCACGGCAATCCAAGGCGAATAGGCCGTGGGGCACGTGGAGGAACCCGAAACACCATAGCGGACGTAGTATTGCGTACCGGCCGTGAAATCTCTGGCCGACTTGCTGTAAGTGGCCTTGCCGCTCTGCTCGAGAGAAGCCTGACGGGTGCCGGCGTAATCGGTCGTGTCGGTGCAGACCTGCCATGAAATCTGGCCGCCGGCGGGCAATACGTAGGAACCGGCATCGGCAGTGACGTTCACGGTCTGATCTTGGCAGAAGTCGCCGTTGGTACCGGCGGGAACACTGATCGTGCCGGCCTTGGGCTGCTCATCCACGGTAACGGTAACGGTGGCGTCTTGCTGGTTGCAAGCCGTCTTGTCACTCACCGTATAGACATAGGTACCCTTGGCGGCGTTGGTCACGATAATGCTTTCCCTCTGGCCGTTGACGGACACGTTTTCGCCCGCAGGCAGGTTCGCCCCGTCTTTCTGCCATAACAGCGCGCTCTTTGCCGGACGAACGGCACTTACCACGTAATCGCTACCCTCGCAAATGGTGGTGTCGTTGCTCTTGGCGGGCGCGACGGCCTTACGATTCACCTTGAAGGTGACAGGGGCGGAAGCGGTAGGTCCGCAAACGGTCTTGAGCACCGTATTGGTCACCGTGGCCGACACCGTATAGGTAGTGTCGTCTTCGAACTTGGGAGCCAAGTCGTTGTAACTCAGAGGAAGATTCACGCCCTTGAACGTCTTGCCGGCATATGTCCATTCTATTTCTTCGAACGACGACTCGATGGCGGGCGCATAACCGTTGTTCGCCGCCAAGGTCTTGTTGGCGCACAACGGATCGATGGCCGAGATGACGAGCTTGGGTGCAGGCTTGTACACGTTCACGCTCCTTACGTCGCTCGTCACCACGGAGCACACGCCGCCGCTCTGAATCGTGGCGCGCACGTGAAGCGTGGTCTTTCTCGAAGAAGTGCTCAACAAGGCCGCGATGTCGGTAGCGGAGGGATCGATCTCATAGGGAGTGGTTCCCGGAACCACCACGACGGTATTGCCGCCGGCGGGGAACGTGGCGTCATTGCTGATTTCCAACTTGGAAATGGCGCCCGTGTGGCCGGTAAGCGTGAACTGTGCCGTCTGGCTTTCGCAAATGTTCGCGGGAGCCACGGCGGAAGTACCCTTCGAACTGGGTTCGCTCACTCTGACACGAACCGGCGCGGAAACCACCGTGACAGGACAACTGATACCGCCCGAAGCGTTGGTGGCCGTTACCACGCAACGGTAGAAATTGGTGTCGGGGGCGGTCAGGTTCTTGGAAGCGGCGGTGGCCGAAGCTATATCGTTCCATTTGGAACCCGTAACGAACGTGCTGTCCTGCCATTGGTAGGTAACACCCGCGAGGGTGCTTCCGTCGGCTTTCTTGGGCGTGGCCGTTATCTGTCCGCTTTGGCAATATTCAGGATTGGACGGAGTAACGTCCACGCTGGCCAGGTCGGGCAAGGAAACCACGGTAAGCGAATATTCGGAAGTCACGGTACCGCACTTGCTGCCGTTGCGGACCGTGATACGGTATTTGTTCACCTTGTTGGCGGCACCTGCGGCAGGCTTGACCACCTCGGAAGCCGTCAACTGGAACGTCGTCTTGCCGGAAGATGTCACCTGGCTCGTCATGTCGACCCAAGTGGCACCGTTATCGGACGATTTTTCCCATTTTTCCACTTCACCCCTGGCCACCACGGCGGCAAGGGCGGGATACGTCGTCTCGCTGGCACAGATGACCTTGGCCGACTTGCCTTCCCCGTCGAGGAAAGAAGTGATCAAAGGAGGCTGGGTCGTGGTCACCTTGCCGGTAGCCGCATCGGAAGTATCCTTGCAGACCCGTTCGGCGTTGCCCGACTGATAGAGGTAGCTGCTCACCGCCTTGGCCGAAGTGGGCGCCTGGCTGACCACGCCGTTTATGGTAACCACCTTGGTCGTGGCCGCGGCCGAACCGCCGAAATCGGCATCGTTATGGGTCTTCCACATATAGGTGACACCGTTGGTACCGTCTACCTTGGCGGTTACGCCCCAAGTGCCGTAAACAGGACCGGGCGCGGCCAAGGCCGTATTGGAAGCGGTGAACGTCTGGGTCGTGGAAGATCCGGTGAGGCAAATCGTGTCGTCGGCGGGAGTCACCTTGAGATCGGTGATCGCAGGCGCGTTTTCAACGCGGGCGAAACGATAAATCGTGGAATAGGCGACGACTCCGCCGGTACGCTCTATCTTGGCACGTATATAATAATGTGCCGGAGCGGCCTGGTTGCCGAACACCTGGCTCTGGGTAAGCTTGAGCGGCCAAGAGTAAGCGGTAGGATTGGAAATGACGATGTCCGAACCGATCTGCGTGCCGCCGGCAACACCGTTGGTGAAATTGGAGGTGCTCTTGTACCAGCTTACTTTCTCGATGGCCGCGATTTCATCGACGGGCGTATAGCCCACCCATGCAAGGCTCGTGGTCGCATCGTTCTGGCAGACAAACGCGATCTGACTGCCTTGTCCGGGTTCGGTACCAGGAACAAGGTTCTCATCACCGCAAAGCACGAACCGCACGTCTATCTCGATCGTGGTATCGGCCGTACAGGGATTGGCCGCGGTGGCGTCGACATGGATGTTTACCTTGTACGTACCGTTGTTGTTCATGTCGGCCGGAACGGTCAGGGTGCTCGCGTTGCCGGGATTGGCGGCAGTGAAACCTGCAGGAAGGGTCCAGGTGTAGACAGGCGTGACTCCGGAGGGAATACCGCCCACGGACAGCCTATGGTCGCCTTTGTCCTTACAGGTGTCTCCTGCCTTGTTGTCGGTAAGTTTCACATTGCCAAGGTCGGCAGGTTTGGTAACGACAAGTTTCAGACTGCCGCTTTCGGTGTCGGAACAGTTGCCGTTGGCATCGGTCACCTCGCAGGTATATGTGTCGCCGGTCGTGGCGGCAAGGTTGGAAAGCGACAAGGTGGAACTCGTCTCACCGCTCATGTCCGTGCCGTTTTTCTTCCACTTGTAGCTGTAAGCCGCGCCGGTGGCCGTGACGGGATCGACCGTTGCCGTAAGAACCACGTTGCTACCCATGCAGACGGGATTGGCAGGCGTGGTCACGGTAACGGACGTGATGGCGGGCTGTTCTTCCAAGGTAATGGAAAGCTCGGCCGTCTTCTTGTCCTGGCAAGTACCGTTGGTATAGATGATGACCACCGTATAGTCGCCGCTGGAGGCGATGTCGGTATTGTCAGGACTGTACGTCTTGCCTGTGGCGCCGCCGATGGCCTTGCCCGCCGTATCGGCCGCCTTGGCGTGATACCATATATAGGAAGCCGTACCGTGAGGGCTGGTACCGTTGGCGGTAAGCGTGATGGTCTCGCCCGTACAGTATTTGCCGTCGGCATGGTTGGCGGTGAGGCTCACACCCGTGATGACGGGCATCTCGTTGACCGTTATCACCGACGAACCGCTGCCCGTAGCCGTACAGGTCTTTGCAGGCGTCTGGCCGGCGGCGGTCTGGCTGGTAGCGGTGACAGTAAGCGTATAGGTACCCGCATCGGAAACGGACACGTTGTTCAACGTCATGCTTCCCGTGCTGCTCGTGCCCTTGCTCCAGGCATACGTGTAGGTACCGTTGCTGCCGTCATCGGCCGGAGAAAGCGTGGAGGTGATGGAAAGGTTGTCGCCCGTGCAGAGGGTTTGCGAAGCCGGACTGACGGTTACCGTGACCGGTTGCGGTTGGGCCACCACGTTTGCTTTTACCGTGGCCGTCTCGCTGTCTTCGCAACTGCCCGTCCCGAAAGTCACTTTCACGGTATAGTCGCCCGCATCGGAAACGGCGGCGTTTGCCTTGGTGAAAGTGCTCGCCGTGGCTCCGCTGCTGATAGGCGTTCCCGTGGCTGCGCCGCCCTTGAACCATTCATAGTTGGTAGGCGTGGCACCCGTGGCCGAAGCGGTGGCGACAAGCGTAAGGGTTTCACCCGAACAAATGGAAACGGGATCCACATTCACTTTCATGCCGGTAGGAATGCCGTTCACCGTAAGGGCGGCGGTGGCGTTCTTGGTATCGGTACAGCTATGGCCGCTTGCGGTGTTGGTGGCCGTCACGACAAACTGGTAGTTGTACGTTCCGGCGGCATTCATTTCGGTGGTGGGCGTATAAGTGAGTCCCGTGGCTCCCGCTATGTCGGAACCGCCTTTCTTCCATTGGTAAGCGTACGTTCCGGCAGAAGCCGTGGCAGGATCGACGGTGGCGGTAAATTCGGGAGCCGTTCCGCCTTGGCAAACGGTGGAAGCGGCAGGAGCGATGCTGACCGAAGTGATGGCGGGTTGTTCCACGATCACGATTCCTGTCTTCTCCTGTATGGCCGAAGTGGAACAAGAACCCGAAGCATAGGTGACAAGCACCGAATAATCGACAGGCGTGCCGGTGGCGGCCGTCACCGAATAAGTATTGCCCGTGGCTGCGGCGATGACCTTGCCCGCCGTATCGGCTATCTTTCCGCTATACCACTTGTAAGTGGCCGTGACCCCGTTTGCCGGGGCAGGAGAAGGCGTGGCGGTAAGCTTAAGCGTCTCGCCGGTACAGAGCTTGTCCGCATCGGCCGACATGCTGATGCTGGTCAATACGGGATTGGCATTGACCTTCAGGGTAACGGCCTGGGATTTGGTGGCGGTACAACTCTTGCTCGTGGCGGCATCCTTGTGTTCGGCATCCACCTTGAGCGTGTACGTGCCCGAATGACTTACGAGGGCGTCGGCGATGCTTATATCGGCATTCGTGCTGCCGCCGGGCGCGGAGGGCGACCACGTATATGTATAGGTACCGTTGTTGGAGGCGGGACTAAGCGTTCCGGTAACGGAAACGGCATCGTGTTCGCACACCGTCACGGAGGCGGGAGAAAACGAGATGGAAATGGGATCGGGCGTCTTCACGACCGTAACCGTGGAAGTGGAAGTGGCCACGGCTTCGCAACCGTTGGCACCGAAAATCGCCTTGACGGTATATTTCTGGGTAGCCACCGGCGAAGCGGAACTTACCGAAGGTTTGTCGGCCGTACCCGGAACATAGCTGCCGGAAGTGGTGGCCGCCATGAAACCGGAAGTGGTATCGGTACCCTTGAACCAACGGTAGCCCGTAACATTACCCGTAGTGGCGGTAGCCACGGCCGAAAGCGTAAGGGTGGCATCGGAACAGAACTGGGCGTCGGCCATCGTCACGTTCACGCCGGAAGGCAACGGGTTCACCGTGAGCGTGACGGAATTGCGCGCGCTGTCGCGGCAACCGGCGGCGGTGACGTTCACCACTTCCAACTGGTAACTGCCCGCATCCGAAGCGGCGGCACTGGCTATGTCATACTTGTCGGTGCTGCCGGCAAGGCTCGCTCCACCCTTGGTCCAACGATACACGGCCGTACCCGCGGGTGCGGAAAGCGCTCCGGTCACGGTGGCCTGGATACTCACCGGTTGGCCCACGCAGACGGACGGAGCCGTGGCGAAACTGATGGCGGGCTTGGCAGGAAGCGGGTTGACGGTAAGATTGGCCTTGGCATACGTGGTATCGGCACAACCGTTGGCCGTGGCGATGGCATGCAGACGGTAAGTACCGGCATCGGAGGTGGCCGCGGCCGTGCTTACCGTATAAGAAAGGCCGCTATGCTTGCGCGTGGCCGTGTCGGCACCGTTGCCCTTGACCCATTCATAGGTATAGGTGGTACCCCCCGGAGCCGTCGCAGGCGTGGAAACGGGATTGAACGTGGCATTGGAACCCTGGCAAACGGTAAGATCGGCCAAGCCGCTGATTGCCGGAGCGGAAGGTATGGCATTGACCACAAGTAACGTACTCGCTGTTCCCATGGTCGTACCTTCATTGATACGGAACCTGTAGCCACCGGCGGCCGTGAACAAGGTCTTCTTGAGCGTGAACGTGGTCTGGTTCGCGGCGACGCTAAACGTATATTCGGAAGAGGCAATGTCTTTCCAGCCTCCCGCGCTACTGTCTTGCAACGTATGCTTGCCATTGTCGAACGCTTCAGACCACTTAAGGGTGATTTCCTTTTCTCCGGCACATATCGGATTGGGACTCACCACCGGAGCGGGCTTGGTGCAGACATGGGTGTAGACCTCGATTTCCACCGAGCCGGCATAGCACATTACCGTATCTTCCGGCTTGTTCGTGGAAGCATTGCCGAATACGCCCCACCCCGTCACGTCCACCAAATCACCCAGTTGTCCACTTCCGACATCAGCCTTCGATATGGAATACGTATTCGTATAAGTATCCGTATGATTATCGGTAACCGGAACCGCGGCCGAAGGATCCTTGGAATCCTTCACGGGAATCTTCCAATCATAGCGGCTTACATTCTGGCTGTTCTTGACGGTCAACGTTACACTGGAATTCTCACAGGTATCGGCGCCTTGGCAAGTACCCATTATCGCTTTGGGATTTTTCTTGATCACGACCGAATCACTGAATGCCTCGCACTCGACGTTATTTCCATTGGTCGTCACCACACGATAGGCGTGCCATGTACTTCCTGAGGGTGTTTCCTTATTATAGCCATCATTTTCATTATACGGTATCGTCTTGGAGCCGATCGTCGCAAAAGAAAGAGGCAGCGTATTGGATTGGATTTCCTGAATCTCGATAAGAGGATACCCCTCATTTGCATCGGATTCAAGGACCACGTTGTCAAAATTCGAATTCACCGGGGCATTGCTGTTCTTGACCGCCAAATCGATGGTCGATCCATCACATATACCCACGTTCAACGCCTTCAACGGCACAACGTTCATCAAATCGGCCAACGCTTCGATATACAACTTTCTGGCCTTGTACACCGTCACTTGATACACGTTCGTCTGCGCCGATTCGTTCCCTTCGGTCACATTTACCCGGAAATACTTGGTACAGCCTTTATACATGCAGGCATCCGTGGTGGTAGACTGTGCAAGGATATAGGCTTCCACATCGTTGAACGTATTGGAAGTCTGGCCGGAGACATCCGTCCAGGATGTCTTGTCGTCCGAAACCTGCCATTGCAAGGTCTGGCCGGCTCCATTGTTCTGCAAACGCAAGTCCAACGTTCCGGTATTACAAATCTCTCCCGGGTTCTTGCTCCAAACGCCTCCGTCCGTACGGCCTTCCACCGTTCCGGTAATGATGTCCGTCTTGACCGATACCCAAACGGCATCTTCGAAATGACCATAGGAATCAGTGCCTATCTTGGCCTCGTCGTTTCCTTCGTCACCGTTATACATGTCATCAGCCGGATCCCGTTGGTCGGAAGTGGCTACAAAACAACCGTAACGACCAAAAACAGCCCTATACTGCATGGTCTGGGTTACCGTTACCGGTTGCGACTCGAAATAAAACCAATTGCTCCCGTTATCCGTCGTTCTCTGGGGACCATAATCATAAAGCTGGAATGTCGACCAAGGATCACCTTCCTTTGCCCGCCGCTGCCAGATAACGACAAAATCCAAGTTGGCAATCGCCAAGGCCGCGTTATCGAAATTCGTAGCCTTATATCCCGTTTGATCCATGTCGTCCTTCCAATTCCCACTCAAATAAAGCCTCAATACAACATTGGACCCCACTTCCACGGCCGTATCGGTATGCGAACAACCGGCATCAGGATCAACATCTTTACCTACGCACGGTGTTGCCGAAATACCCATACGGAAATCCGAGAAATCCACAGGTTTGGAACTGGTAGAACCCGATAAAGAAGCCGGAAACCAAGGAGACCACTGACCATCTATCTTACAACGCACAAAAAGCCACTTCCCGTTTACTACCCTATCCGAAGTTCCCCATACGTCTCCCAAACCTTGCGAAGCAGATGGGAGGAAATCGAACGTCGTAGCATCCGCGTTCACCCCGAACAAATAACCCGGCAGTGCATTCTCTGGCACGTCCGCATCGGGATTCGCACTGTTTGTAAGATAAAATCTCGAATCTTTTCCGGATGCGGTAGTATGGTAAACAACATTCAAAGGATAAACATCTCCGCTCACATTCATGTTCGGATCATTGGGAATCACCATTTGGCTTTTTGAAGTATTCGGGGTCAATTGAAAACCCCAATTTCCAACGCCGTAGACTTCTCCGTTGTAGTTGTCATCAAGATTATCAGCAGCATCTACCGTAGCCATGACCCATTGCCATTCGGTAGGATCGGAATCCGCATCCACGGAAGCCCTGGCATCAATCGTAGAACCGCATTGCGTCGAAACGGATACAGTCGGAGCTTTCAACGGCTTGATTGCCTTGATGAATACGGTATCGGTCGTAGCCGGACATTGGTTTTTCCCGTCAGGCCCGGTGTAGGTATAAGAAATAAAATATGGTCTTGATTCATTGATGGCCACATCTTTCGACACAGGCAAAGTATAAGTGGGGTGTTTCCCTGCCACAGGAACCCATGCTCCGCCGGACAAGGCCTTCATGACGAAGTCAGCCATGTCCACATAATAATCCGAGGTCGGAGTCTCCAAGCAACCCCACTCTTGCGCATCGCTCCTGTTACATGCGATAGATCCCAGGATAATATCGTTAATTCCGACGGATATCGTATCCATACCATTGGAACTCAACGATTTACTTATATTATTACCCCCTTGGTCCATGGCACCCAAGTAGGTCTTCGGCGGAACGACGACGTTTAGCTTCGTTTTCACCTCCACGGTCTTGCCGCGGGAATCCTCAAAGGACCAGATTAGGGAATCGGCCGGGGCGCCGCCGGGCAGGA
>CAJTPR010000009.1 GCA_910578275.1 uncultured Bacteroidales bacterium
GGCCCTATTTCTACTTCATCTCCTTCCGCGACGCCTACGGAAAGAAAAAACAACAGAGCGGAACCGTCACCATCCTCGGATCCAACGAATAAAGACCAGGAAATGTTCGATTTCGGTGCACAGCAGATAGAATATCTCAAAGGCGTGGGCCCGGCCAAGGCGGAAGTCCTGAAAGCGGAAGCCGGCATACACACCTATTGGGACCTGCTGAATTATTTTCCGTTCCGCTACGTCGAAAAGGGACATTTCATCAAAATCGGGCAAATCCGCGACGACAAGAACAGCGTGGCATTGAAAGGCAAGATCGTTTCCGTGACCGAAAAGGGATTCGGCAGGAACAAACGCCTGGTAGCCCTGTTCAAAGACGATACGGGTAGCATGGAACTGACATGGTTTTCGGGAATACGCTGGATTTCGCAGAAACTGCGGCCGGACGTCCATGTGACCGTGTTCGGGAAACCCTCCATATTCAACCATCGCCTGAGCCTGAACCATCCCGAAATAGAAGTGATCGACCCGGCCAAGCCCGTCAACGAGGAAGGCCTGGGCATACAGCCGCTTTATCCGTCGACCGAGAACATGAAAAACCGGGGCTTGACGACCAAGGTGATGGCCAACATCACGCAGAACCTCTGCCGGCAAGCCTACAAAAGCATACCGGAAATACTTCCCCGAAGCATAACGAACCGATACCGGTTGCTTTCACGGGAAGAGGCCTATCGCCATATCCACCACCCGGCCAGCCTCGCCTTTGCCGAAGCGGCACGCCAACGGCTCAAGTTCGAGGAACTGCTGATCCTGCAGTTGAAGATACTCCGTCAAAAACTGCACGTGAGCAAGACAAGAGGGCTGGTCTTCGACAAGGTGGGAGACCATTTCCTTTATTTCTTCAACAACAACCTGGCATTCGAACTGACCGACGCGCAAAAACGGGTAATCAAGGAAATCCGCGGCGACACGCGCACCGGATTCCAGATGAACCGCCTCTTGCAAGGCGACGTGGGAAGCGGCAAGACCATCGTCGCGCTCATGTGCATGCTGCTTGCCGTCGACAACGGCTTTCAGGCTTGCCTGATGGCACCCACCGAAATCCTGGCCAGGCAACATTTCGCGAGCCTTTCCAAGATGCTTGCCAAGATGAACGTGCGCATGGGACTGCTCACGGGTTCAAGCACGAAAAAAGACCGCGACATCTTGCTCAACCTGCTCGGCGACGGACAGATGCACTTGCTCGTAGGCACGCACGCGGTACTGGAAGATGCCGTGAGATTCAAGAACCTGGGATTGGTCGTCATCGACGAACAGCATCGTTTCGGCGTGGCGCAACGGGCCCGGCTCTGGGAAAAGGGCAGGATTCCTCCCCATGTGCTGGTGATGACGGCTACCCCCATTCCGCGCACGCTCGGCATGACGCTCTACGGCGACCTGGAAGTTTCGGTCATCGACGAACTTCCGCCCTCCCGCAAGCCCGTAAAGACGCTCCACCTCACCGACAAGGACAGGCTCAAGCTTTTCGCGTTCCTGAGGCAGGAAATAGCCAAAGGACGGCAAGCCTATATCGTCTATCCGCTCATACAGGAATCGGAGAACCTCGACTTGAAGGACTTGATGGACGGTTACGAAAGCATCAGCCGCGCCTTCCCCATGCCCGAATACCAGTTGAGCATCGTCCACGGCAAGATGAAATCCGAAGCGAAGGAATTCGAGATGCAGCGTTTCAAGTCCGGAAAAACGCAGATCATGGTGGCCACCACGGTGATAGAAGTAGGCGTGGACGTTCCCAACGCCAGCGTGATGGTCATCGAGAACAGCGAACGTTTCGGACTGGCGCAACTGCACCAATTGCGCGGACGGGTGGGACGCGGGGCGGAGCAATCCTACTGTATCCTGATGAGTTCCGACAACCTGAGCGGAGATGCCAAGGAACGTATCGGCACGATGGTAGCCACCAACGACGGATTCAAGATCGCCGAAGCCGACCTCAAGCTCCGCGGCCCGGGCGACTTGCAAGGCACCCGGCAAAGCGGGCTGCTGGCGCTCAAACTGGCGGACATCGTGCAAGACGAGAACATCGTCCGGGCCGCACGATACACGGCCACCGAAATCCTGCAAGAAGACCCCGGCCTGACATTGCCCGAACATCAAGGCCTGGCAAGGGAAATGGAAAAGGACGGCAAAGAGAAGAACATCTGGGCAAAAATCAGTTGACATGGAAAGCAAGCAATTATCCGTATATGGAGCCAGGGCGCACAACCTGCAGAACATAGACCTCCATCTTCCGCTCAACAAGCTCATCGTCATCACGGGACTGAGCGGAAGCGGCAAGTCGTCGATCGCGTTCGACACCATCTATGCCGAAGGGCAACGCCGCTACATGGAAACCTTTTCGGCTTATGCCCGCCAGTTCATCGGCACGCTGGAACGCCCCGACGTGGACAAGATCGAAGGGCTCAGCCCGGTCATCGCCATCGAGCAAAAGACCACCAACAAGAACCCTCGTTCGACGGTAGGCACCGTGACCGAAATCTATGACTACCTGCGTCTGCTTTTCGCCCGTATCGGGGAAGCGTATTCGTACGTGAGCGGAGAGAAGATGATAAAATACACCGAGGAACAGATCCAAGACCTGATCCTCCAGGAATACGAAGGCAAGCGCGTGTTGATACTGGCTCCGCTGGTAAGCGGCAGGAAAGGGCATTACCGTGAACTGTTCGAAAGCGTACGCAAGCAGGGCTACCTGAAAGTGCGCACCGACGGCGAGATTACCGACCTCACGTTCGGCATGTACCTGGACCGTTACAAGACCCACGACATAGAAGTGGTCATCGACAAGATGACGGTAGACGCCAAAAACGCCAACCGTCTCGTCCAAGGCATAAAGGCCGCATTGAAACAGGGCAAGGGTCGCCTGATGATCTACGATGAAGGAAGCAAGGCGGCGCGTTATTACAGCAAGACGCTCATGTGTCCCGTGTCGGGCATATCCTATCCCGAGCCCGAACCCAATACTTTCTCGTTCAATTCGCCCTACGGAGCCTGCCCCCGCTGCAACGGGCTGGGCAAGGAAGTCCTGCCCGACATGGACAAGATAGTTCCCGACCCGCACCTGAGCATCCTGCAAGGCGGACTGGCTCCCGTGGGTACCGACAAGCAGGACAAGAAAGAAAGCCACCTGGGCGAGGCATGGATACTTTCGCAGATAGAAATGATCGGCAAGGTGCACGGCTTCGACCTGCGCACGCCCATGAACCGTATCGGCAAGGAAGGCATCGAGGCCATCATGAACGGCGAACACCGCTGCGCGGAAGAAAAGAACAAGGCCCTGGGGGTCACCCGGAAAATGGAAATCGACTTCGACGGGCTGTTTTCCTATCTCAAGCGCCTCTACGAGGAAGGAGGGCCGCGGGAACAGAAATGGGCGTCCCAGTTCATGACCACCCGAACCTGCGGCGAATGCGGCGGCAAGCGCTTGCAGAAAATATCGCTGCATTACAAGATCGCCGGCAAGAACATCGCCGACCTTGCCGAAATGAACCTGGACGAACTCCACGATTGGATAGGCAAGGTGGAACCCGCCTTGAACGAAACCCAGCGCAAGATAGGCCACGAGATCCTGCGTGAAATCAAAAACAGGATCGGTTTCCTCGTCGACGTAGGCATCGAATACCTCTCGCTGGGACGCGAGACGGGCGGACTTTCGGGCGGCGAATCCCAACGTATCCGCCTTGCCACCCAGATCGGCTCCAAACTGACAGGCGTGCTTTATATCCTGGACGAACCCAGCATCGGACTGCACCAACGCGACAACCACAAGCTCATCGAGTCGCTCAAGCAGTTGCGCGACATGGGCAACACCGTCATCGTGGTGGAACACGACGAGGAAATGATGCGCGAAGCCGACTATATCGTCGACATAGGGCCCGGTTCGGGCCTGCAAGGCGGCAAGGTCACCGCCTGCGGAACACCCGATGAATTCCTCAAGCAGAAATCCGTCACCACCGACTACCTCAACGGCATACGTCAAATCGCCGTACCGGAGACAAGACGGAAAGGAAACGGCAAGCACCTGCTGCTGGAAGGCGCCCACGGACATAATCTCAAGGACGTGAGCCTCGACATCCCGCTGGGCACGTTCATCTGCATCACGGGCGTTTCGGGAAGCGGAAAGTCGTCGCTTGTCGGCCAAACGCTGCAACCCGCGCTGAGCCGTCATTTTTTCCGTTCCCACGCCGAACCCCTGCCCTACCGGCACATCGAAGGGCTCGACGGCATCGACAAGGTGATCGAAGTGGACCAGGCTCCCATCGGCCGTTCCCCCCGCTCGAATCCCGCCACTTACGTCGGCGTATTCGACGACATACGCCAACTTTACGCCGGGCTCCCCGATTCGAAGATTCGCGGTTACAAGGCAGGGCGTTTCTCGTTCAACGTCAAAGGCGGAAGATGCGAGAAGTGCAGCGGCGCAGGCGTGGAGACCATCGAGATGAACTTCCTGCCCGACGTGTACGTGACATGCGAGGAATGCAACGGCAAACGGTACAACCGCGAGACCCTTGAAATCAGATACAAGGGAAAATCCATCAACGATGTCCTGGACATGAGCATCTCGCAAGCCGTGGATTTTTTCGAAAACGTGCCGTTCATCGCCTCCAGGCTCAAGACGCTGAACGACGTGGGCTTGGGCTACGTCACCCTCGGCCAACCCTCCACCACGCTTTCGGGAGGCGAGGCGCAACGCATAAAGCTGGCCACGGAACTGTCGAAAAAAGACACGGGCAACACGCTCTACATCCTTGACGAACCCACCACCGGCCTGCATTTCGAGGACATACGGATCCTGCTCGTGGTCTTGCAGAAACTGGTGGAAGCAGGCAACACGGTCTTGGTGATAGAACACAACATGGACGTGATAAAATGCGCCGACCATATCGTGGACATGGGGCCTGAAGGCGGACGGGGCGGCGGACGGATCGTGGCGCAAGGCACACCCGAACAGATCGTGAAGGTTCCCGGAAGCCATACCGCCCGCTACCTGGCTCCTCTCTTGGAAAAGGCCAAGGGAAACGACCGGCGGGCAAGCGGAGAACCAACGAGGAAAGCCCCTGTGACGGGCAAAGGGAAGAAAGAAAAAGCAAAACCTGAAAAGAAAAACAAATAAGCGATGTCGAACGTAGAAATCATCTGCAAGAACACGGGGATACGCAAGGAATATCCCATGGGCGTCACGTTGGCGCAAATCGCCGCCGACCAACAGGTCGTTCTCAAGGACGACATATTGGGCGCCAAATGCAACAACAAGCTGCGCGAATTGTCGTATGAAGTCTATAAGCCGAAAACCATCGAGTTCATCGACATAAACGACTCCATCGGCTATGCCATGTACCTCCGTTCCATGGTATTCATCCTTTTCAAGGCCGTGCGCGACCTCTGGCCGGAATGCACGTTGAAGGTGGAACACGCCTTGCCGTTGGGAAGCTATTGCGAAATCCTGGGACGCAACGGGGAACTCACGCTCGACATGGTCATGAAACTGCGCGACAGGATGCAGCAGATCGTGGACGCAAGGCTGCCTTTCGTCCGTACCGTGCTGCCCACCGAAGAGGCCATCGAAATCTTCAAGAAGAACCGTCTCAACGAAAAAGTGCTGCTTTTCCAGACAAGGAGGGAACTGTACACCACCGTCTATACCTTGGACGACGTTTCCAACTACTTCTACGGTTATCTCGTCCCGCATACGGGCTATATCAAGAATTTCCATATAGACCGCTATTTCGGCAACGGCCTCATCGCCATGCGCCCCGATGCCGGCGAAATCATCGGCCAAGACACGCGCAAGTTCCTCTCCACCCTGATACAGGAAGCCCTTGACGGAGGAAGCAAGCTCTTCAAGACGTTCCAGGAGCAGAAAGACTGGCTCGACATCATGGGGGTGCCCTACGTGGGCAATCTCAACAAGGTGGTGCTGGAAGAAGGTCCGGGACGGCTCATCAAGATTTCGGAAGCCTTGCAGGAAAAGAAAATCGCCAATATCGCCGACATGGTGGTAAAAAGCCCCGATTGCCGCATCGTGCTTATCAGCGGACCATCCAGTTCCGGCAAGACATCGTTCTGCAAGCGGCTTTCCATCCAATTGCAGGTCTTGGGCTATCAAACCGCCGAAATCTCGCTGGACGACTATTTCGTGGATCGCGAAAAGACCCCCTTGGACGAAAACGGCGAATACGACTTCGAATGTATCGAGGCCATCGACCGCGAATTTTTCAACCAGCAGCTCGACCAGATGCTGCAAGCCAAGAACGTCGAGATAAAGCTCCCCACCTACGACTTCAGGGACGGTAAACGGAAATTCCTGGGCAAGAAAGTGAAAGTCTCGCCCAAGACCATCCTGATCATCGAGGGCATACACGGACTGAACCCCGCCTTGACCACGATCGATCCCCGGTTCACGTTCAAGATCTTCGTTTCGGCACTCACCCATATCAGCATCGACACGCAAAACCCCGTAAGCAGTACCGACAACCGTCTCATACGACGCATGGTGCGCGACAACAACTTCCGCGGCAACACCGCGCTCGACACGCTAAGCCGTTGGGCGAGCGTGCGCAGGGGCGAAAACAAGAACATCTTCCCCTATCAGGAAAACGCCGACGTCATGTTCAATTCCGCCCTCCTTTTCGAGTTGGGCGTATTGAAGAAACATGCCGAACCGCTCCTGCGCGAGATTCCCGAAAGTTCGGAACACTACGGAGAAGCCACGCGATTGCTCAAGTTCCTTTCGTATTTCGTCTCGATAGACGAAAAGGAAATCCCCCCTACCTCCATCTTGCGCGAATTCCTGGGAGAAAGCAGTTTCATTTACTAACAACCGGAAAAGATGCAGGCATTTTGCACGGATGAAGAGATCTTCCATCTCTACCTGAAACACCGGATCATCTGCACCGACACGCGGAAGATCGTTCCCGGGTCCATCTTCTTCGCCCTCAAGGGCGAGCATTTCGACGCCAACACGTTCGCCGCCGAGGCCCTCTCCCAAGGTTGCGCCGCGGCGGTGGTCGACAACCCGGAACATGCGGGCAAGGACCGCTTCCTGGTAAAGGACTGCCTCGCCACCTTGCGCGGCATAGCCGTCATGTACCGTAAATCGCTCATGATCCCGGTCATCGGCATTACGGGAACCAACGGCAAGACCACGACCAAGGAACTGGTACGTTCGGTGCTTTCGACAAGATTCAGGACCTATGCCACGCAAGGAAACCTCAACAACCATATCGGCGTGCCGCTCACCTTGCTCTCCATTCCGTCCGACACCGAAATCGCCATTGTCGAAATGGGCGCGAACCATCCCGGGGAAATCGCCGGACTGTGCCGCATCGCGCTGCCCACTTACGGCATCATTACCAACGTGGGCAAAGCGCACCTGGAGGGATTCGGTTCGTTCGAGAACATCGTGAAGACCAAGACCGCCCTGTACGACTTCTTGCGGAAAGTGAACGGAAAAGCCTTCGTGAGCCACCGAAACACGCTATTGATGGAAGCCAGCATGGGCATGGAACGCTATTGCTACGGCGATTCTCCGACGGCCTTCCTCCGGATGACGGGAACCGAAAGCCGCCAGGCCTGCCTCTCGTGCCTCCTGCACGGGGCGGCGGCCAGCATGGGCACGTTGGAAGTACATACCCGCCTGGTAGGCGCCTACAATCTGGAAAACGTGGCGGCCGCGGCCTGCGCCGGACGTTATTTCGGCCTGAACGACCACGAAATAAGGGAAGGCATCGAAAACTACACGCCGACCAACCTGCGCTCGCAAAGCATCAAGGCGGGTAGCAACACGATCATCGCCGACACCTACAACGCCAATCCCACCAGCATGGAGGCGGCCATAGAAAATTTCGCGAACTTGCCGCTGGCCGACGAAAAGGCGGTGATTCTCGGCGACATGCTCGAACTGGGCAAGGCCTCCGACGAAGAACACCGGAAAGTAGTGGAGCATCTCAAGGGAAAAAATATCCGGACGGCCTTCCTGGTCGGCCGCTGTTTCTCAAGAATCAAGCAGCCGCAAGGATTTCTTTGCTTCGCCGACGTCGACAAGCTCATCGCCCATCTGCAACGTCACCCGATGGCCAACCACGGCATTCTCGTCAAAGGATCGCACGGCATCCATCTCGAAAAGGTGCTGGAATTCCTGCAAGGCGCCTGAAACCATCATACGACCGCCCTTTTCCTCAGGAAAGCATGCCGCCATGCGGAGAGAACATCCGCGTGGCGCGTGAAAACATGCCGTTCGCCCAAGCCAAGGCCATGCCGTAATTGGCCACCGGGACGCCTGCCTTTTGCAAGGTCCTCACCCTGTCGGCCAATTGACGAGGCGTGGCCATGCAGCCGCCGCATTGGATGGCGAGAGAGAAAACCGAAAGGTCTCCCGGCAAAGGATCCGTTCCCGAAACAAAATGGAACTCAAGGTCCTTTCCGCTTTTCTTGCGGATGGCGGCAGGCAGCTTCACGCGTCCTATGTCGTGGCAATTCACCTGATGCGTGCAAGACTCCAACATGAGTATCTTCTGTCCGTCGGCCAGATGGTCCAACCGGCTTGTCCCTTGCAGATAGGTTTCAAAATTTCCTTTCTGACGGGCCAGGCAGATGCTGAATCCGGTCAACGGCTGATCTTCCGGCAGCATTTTCTCCACTTGTCCGAAGGCCTGGCTATCGGTAACCACCAAGGCCGGCGGGGAAGGCAAGGATGCCGTCACTTGCGGCAGTTCTTCCACACGGCAAAGCACCGGCACGGCATGAAGGTCCAGGCACTGACGAGCCAGCATCACCTGCGGCAGGATCAGACGCCCTTCAGGGGCTTCGGCGTCGATGGGACAGACCAATATGACATAATCCCCCCCGCCCACCATTCCTTGCAAGGCCGGACGTGTCTTTTCGGCCGCGCATCGACGGGTCATCGACGCGCGCAAGCTTCCGATGATTTCAGCCACCGCGTCGGGCAAGTTCCCGCCTTGCCCTTGGACACCTGCGCCAACAGAGGCCACGCTGAAATCCAATATCCGGCTATCGGGATAACGCTTTTCCAGCATCGAGCGCAAGGCCTCCGAAAGCGGCCGCTCGTCCGACTTGTTGTGCAGTATCAGGAACGGAATATCCTCTTTCTGAAGCAAATCGGCGAAATCCCGTTCGTCGGCGGCGAACACGTCGCCCGCCAGCACCAGCACGGCCGCATCCAGTCCCGTCACGGCGGCGAACGTCTTGTCGGCCCGCAGGCCTCCCAGTTCGCCCGTGTCGTCAAAACCGGCCGTATCGATCAACACGCACCTGCCCAAGCCGAAAAGTTCACAGGATTTCCTCACCGGATCGGCGGTCGTTCCGGGAATATCGGATACGATGGACGTCTGCTGTCCCGTCAACAGGTTCATCAAGCTGCTCTTGCCCCGGTTCCTTTTCCCGAAAAGGGCTATGCGTAACGGATTCTTGTCGCTCATGGCACGGCAAAGGTATCCAAAATCTTGTCCGGAAAGACTTTTTTTCACAAACCTGAAGCGGTACTTTCCGTCTGCATGATTCCCGGATTTCCGGCCGGGACCCGACACCGCCTATTCAAGGAAACACCCGGGACCATACCGCATAGCCGCATCTTTTTCAACACGCAAGCGTCTTTTTGTTAACAACTTTCCGTTAAAATCTTTTTCGCTTTTATTAATTTTGTTGCGGACATGATTCCCATGCCCTGCACATCCGTAGAAAACAAAACATTTCAAAAATGAAAAACGTTAAAGCGTTGCGAATTTGGGGGTTGACGCTCCTCGCCGCCTTGTTGACAAGTGTTTTCAGCCTGAAAGCCCAGAACACTTACGTGAAAATCTCCTCCGCCGATGAATTGACGGAAGGCACGTACCTCATCGTATGTGAAACCAAATCCACGGCCGCGGCAGGACTGGACGGAAAACTGCTCGCCGTGGCCACGAACGTAGCCGCGGCAGAGGGAAAGATAATGACTTCCGTGGCCACGTCCGAGACAGGGGCGGAGCCTCACGAATTCCTTTTGACCAAAAGCAGCGAGAAATGGACCATCAAGGACATCGTCGCCAATAAATTCGTGAAAACGACCGCGGCCAAAGCGCTGACGCATGACGTGTCCGCATGGGAATGGACGATTTCCATATCCAACGGAGATGCCAAGATAACCTCCTCGGCTACGAGCCACGGCTATCTCCAATACAACTCAGATGCTCCCAGGTTTCTCAACTACACCTCCGCTCAGACCGCCATCCAACTCTACAAGAAAGACGAGGCCTCCGCAACGACTTGCAGCTGGGTCACCGACGTCGTGGCCGAAATCAGCAAGGAGAATCTCGTCAAACTCAGCTGGACGGCTCCTGAGAATGTTCCCGCCAACGGCTACAAGATAAGCATCACGCAAGGCCAGAACGCCGTGGTCACCGATCATGTCGTTGCCTCCGGAAGCACCGAATACGCTTGCGATCAAGTTTTGTCCGAAAACACCGAATATACTTACAGCATCGTTTCCGTCTGCAGCGAAACCGAAGAAAGCGCGGCGGCCACGGGCAAATTCAAGACTCCTTTGAGAATAGACGGCATCGTCGTTTTCGAAGAGGACTTCGCCCGCTTCACCACCGGATCGACCACGGAATTGTCCAATAACCTGGACGCCTATACCGCTGTCAAAGGCTGGAAAGGAAGCAAGGTCTATGCTTCGGAATACCAGCGCAGCATCAAATTGGGGTCGGGTTCAGGCATCGGCCATATCCAACTTCCCGAATTGGATTTGATGGAAAACTTCACGATCTATTTCACCGCCGAAGGTTGGGCAGCGGACGAAAACCAGCTCAAGGTCTCGGTAAACGGAGTCCAATGTGGCGAACTCATCTCCATTCCCGTCGGCCAGGAAGGAGCCATAAAGGTCGACTACGCCGCTCCCGCGACCAAGGCCGGCACCTCCGGCAGCATGAAAGCCACGATCAAGATCGAAACGACCTCCAAACGTTGCAGGAGTCTCGACAACATCAGGATCTATCAGGCCGACTCCACGCCCAAGCCGCAACCCGTATGCAACGCCGTCGCCAATGTCCAGCCCAAACCCGGATACGGCCGCGTGGTGCTCTCATGGGAAGCACCGGAACCTGCCCCCTCCTCGGGTTATGCCGTCGAAATCTTCACCAAAGCAGACAATACTTCCGTATTCAAAGACACGACGGATGCCAAGACGCTCCTGTGCGAAAGCCTGCAAGAAGATGTCGCCTACACCTACGCCATCACCTCGCTCTGCGCCGCCGGACTGAACAGTGAGACCGTGACCGGCGATTTCACGACGTTGAAAAAGGGTGTACCCCACATAACCATAGAAAATCCCGGAGAAGGAAGGGAATACATTACCAGCACGGTCACTTTCAGCTACCATACCGAATCCTTTCCGATCGGAACGGCCGAATCCGACAGCGGCTTTGCCAAATACACCATCACGGGCGACAAGCTCGAACAGCCCGTTACCGACACTTGTGCCCGGTTGTCGTTTACCCGGGAATTCGATTTCTCCGGTGACTACAAGGTTGAATTCACCTTGGTCGACAAGGACCTGAATCCGGTAACGGAAGCCAACACGATCGCCCGAAACTTCAGCGTGAACCTGCCCGATGCGGAAGCACCCGTTTTCGCGCCCGAAACCGCTTCGCTCGATACCGTCACCGACGTGACGCTGACCTGCCCCACCCAAGACGCCACGATCTACTACGCCTTGAACGGATCCGAATTCAAGGAATACACGCAGCCCGTGAAATTGGAAACCAACGGCACCTATGCGTTCAAGGCATTCGCCCTTAAGGCCAGGATGGATACCAGCGCCATCACAAGCAAGACCTATACGCTCCGGCTGCCTATCGAAATCGAGGGTGAAATCGTGTTCGAGGAACCTTTCGACAAGATAGAAAAGACCTCTACCTCCACGATCGACAAGGACATGGACAAATATACCCTGATGCCCGGCTGGAAGGCCGTGAATGTCTACCCGCAGACCGGAGGCATGGTCAAGATGGGCACGTCGAGCAAAATCGGTTCCATCGAAACGCCGGCATTGGACCTGAGCGCCAACGGAGGCAAATTCATCGTAGCCTTTGAAGCCCAGGCATGGAAAGGCGACATGGACAATTTCAACCTCGTCATCGGCAGCCAGACCATCAACGTGACCGGGCTCGTGAATGACAAGGATGCCAGTTCGACCGTTTCCGACCTGAAAGAGTTCGCGTTCGAATTCACCAACGGCACGACGGAAACCAAAATCAAATTCGAGGCCGCGCTGGCGATCAAGAACCGCTTCTTCCTGGACAATATACGCATTTACCAGGTCCTTCCGGCCGTTCCGACCATCAACGTGCCGGCCTCCTTGGCGATGAGCACGACAATGGGCACGCCCGTCAGCCAGAAAGTCACCGTGAAGGGCAAATTGCTTGAAAACGACGTGACCGTGACCTGTCCCGCGGGCAACTTCAGCGTATCGCCCGCCACGTTGGCCAAGGCCGACGTGATGAGTGAAAACGGAGCGGAAATCACCGTGACCTTCAACGGGACGGTCGTTTCCGACAGCGTCGTCGTCACGCTTGCCAGCGGAACCCTCTCCAAGCAGATAAAGGTAAAGGCCTCCGCCGCCACGATCACCGAAGTAAACGATTTGACGGAATTGCTCCAAGGAACCGAAGGTCAACTCTACAGGATAAAAGGCGAGGTCATCCTGACCGCCAGCGACACCTACCGCAATTACAAATGGGTCCAGGACGGCCAAGCCGGTATCCTGATCGATGACGCCGACGGCCTTGCGACCCGTACCTATGCCATCGGAGACGGCATAAGCGGCATCGTAGGAAAATTGGGCAGCTTCAGCGGGCAACCCCAATTGGTCATGACCGGCACCCTGCCCGAAGCCTCCTCGCACGGCAACACGATAACGCCTGTCGAAGTGAGCGTGGCGGAACTGACCGGAAATGCCGCCAAATACTGCTCGCGCGTCATCAAGCTCACCGGCCTCACGCTGAATGCGGCCGACGGCCAATGGGAAAGCAACAAGGACCATCAAGCCAAGGACGAAAACGGCAACGAGATCAACATCCGCACTTTCGTACGTAACGGAAACTTCATCGGTACCGGCAAGCCGCAAGGATCCTTCGACTTGGTAGCCTTGGCCGGCCTCTACAACGGAAACGTCCAGGTTTCTCCCCGTACCGTCGACGACATCCTTGCCGACGAAACACCCGAAGGAACCGTGGCCACGCCGAGCTTCAGCCCCAATCCCGGTATCATTGAACTGGGCGGCACCATCACGATCGGCTGCGCCACCAAGGATGCCGTCATCTACTTCACCACCGACGGCAGCACGCCCACCACTTCCTCCACCCGCTACACGGGAGGCATCACGATGGGATTGAAAGAACTCGTCATCAAGGCATTTGCCGTGAAAGAAGGCATGAAAGACTCCAAAGTGGCGGAAGCCAGATACACAACCCCAGTGGGCAACGAAGCAAACGCCTCCTTGAAAACACGTATCTTCCCCAACCCCAACGACGGTACTTTCGCGATAGAACTTGCCGAAGATGCCCGTCTTGACATCTTCAACCTCTCGGGCGCGGCCGTCCGCAGCCTCAACCTTTCCGCCGGCAAGACCGAAATAAGCCTGCCCCGGTCGGGCATCTATTTCGTCCGCCTTGCCAACAGCCGCGGCACGGTCGTCAAACGAGTAATCGTTCGCTAAGCCGACGCTTCCGCCCGGCACAGGGCATAAAGCATAGGGATGGGGGATTTCCAGTCGGAAATCCCCCATCCCTTTTCATATCCGCCGCAAAACATGACATTTTTGTCACTTGAAATAATCATTTCCAGACTTCTATCCTTTAACTCCGCCGGAAAAAGGCTGTACGACATAGGACAAACGACCCGACCGACAGTCCACGACACGCCTTGAAATCCAAGAACATGTCTTCATGAATACCGGAACCTTTCAAGAGGGCGGACAGGCTGCCACGTTTCTCCGATTGAACCAAACAATGTAATTTTACATCATGGAACAGAAGCGGGTCTTATCGGGAAAAAACCTGGAAGAGATGCAAGCGCTTTGTGCGGAACTCGGGTTCAAGAAATTCGCCGCCAAGCAGGTTTGCGAGTGGATTTACAAGAAGAAAGTCCGGCAAATCGACCTGATGACCAACCTTTCGCTCAAGGACCGCGAACGGCTGGCGCAAACGGCGGAGGTCG
This sequence comes from uncultured Bacteroidales bacterium, assembly GCA_910578275.1. Classification (GTDB taxonomy): domain Bacteria; phylum Bacteroidota; class Bacteroidia; order Bacteroidales; family P3; genus Pullibacteroides. The sequence continues at coordinate 14,257 of CAJTPR010000009.1, forward strand.
GCATCCGTGATCCCTTGCAAAGCTGGCAATCGACCGACGGAACGAAAAAATACCTCTTTGCCAGCATCGACCCGCAAAAGCCGCTTTCCGAACCCAAGTTCATCGAATCGGTCATGATTCCCGACGGCGACCGGGCAACCCTCTGCGTGAGTTCCCAGTCAGGCTGCCGCATGAACTGCGCCTTCTGCGCCACCGGAAGCCAAGGATTCAACCATCACCTGCCCGTCGAACAGATCATGAACCAGATTCTCGCCGTTCCCGAAACCGACAAGCTCACCAACATCGTCTTCATGGGCATGGGCGAACCTTTCGACAACACCGGCAACGTGCTCAAGGCCCTCGAGGTGCTCACCGCGCCCTGGGGACTTGCATGGAGTCCCACGCGCATCACGGTCTCCACCGTAGGCATCCTGCCACAAACAAGACGTTTCCTGGATGAAAGCCGCTGCCACCTCGCGATCAGCCTGCACGCCCCCTTCCCCGCCGAAAGAGCCGCACTGATGCCGGTGGAAAAGACCTGGCCCGTGAAAGAGACGGTGGAAATGCTCAAGACCTACGACTGGCGCGGGCAACGCCGCGTTTCGTTCGAATACATTCTCATAGACGGATTCAACGACACGCCCGCACACGCCCTTGCCACGGCCAAGTTGCTGCAAGGCCTGCCCTGCCGCGTGAACCTCATCAATTATCATCACGTGCCGGGCAAGCCCTACGAAAAGTCAAGCCCCCGAAAGACAGAGGCTTTCCAGAAAACACTGCAAGAGAAAGGCATTACTTGCACCTTGCGCAAATCAAGAGGTGAAGACATCATGGCGGCCTGCGGCCTGTTGGCGAAGACCAAGGCGAAAAAGGCCGTTTGCCGATGAAGCTTCCTTACGAATTCCTGATGCGAAGAAGGAAATCCTGCGTCTTTTCCTCGCTCTCCGCATTCAGTTTCTTGCGGATCTTATAGACGGAAGTCTCGACGGTGCGTATGGATCGGTTGGTAAGGTCGGCTATTTCCTTGGCCCCCATGCCCAATGAGAGCAAGGCGCACAGCCGAAGTTCGTAGGGTGTCATTTCCTCGGAGGAGGCCCGTTCCACCTTGTTCCAGAATCCGGGATATATCTTTTCGAAACAATGCTTGTATTCGTCCCACTCGCTTTTGGCATCCAACAACTTGACCGCCGTGAGCAATTCCGATAATTTTTCCTTGCGCGACGCTTCGGTCTTGGCCGAGGCCAGTTTCTTGAGTCCGTCGGTAAGCGTCAGCAACAATTCATGGCTCTTGAGCAAAAGCAGTTGCTGGTTTTCATCCCATGGCGTTCCCGTCTTCACGGGAGACGATTCCACCGCAATCACCTTTTCAACTTCAGGAACACACTCCCGCACAAGGCAGGGTTCCGACTCCGGTCGAGGTTGCGGCCGGGAAGCCGCTTGCGCCTGTTGCACGAAGCCGGCAAACGAAGCCTCCTGCTTCTTTCCAGCCTCGCCCCGGTCGTAGTCCCAACTCGTGTAAGGCCCCACGGGGGTGGCCTGCACGGTGGGATCCACCTGATTGAAGACGGGCAGGTTTTCTTCTTCCGGCTCTTCTTCAGGCTCCTCCTCCCTGCCGTACAACGTATCGAAACCGAACGAGACGTCGCTCATGCGATGCGCCCTGCCGTCATGGTCCGCCAACGGCTTCCTTTTCGCCGTACGACGCGACTTGACCGACAGCAACACGATGCCCGCCACGATGCAGCACAGGCAGATGCAGGCTATGACCCAGGCATAAAAAGGGATTTCCTCCACGTCTATGAAATATTCGCTCATGGCCTATTTCCTTGTTTGAGATGATTGCTCCACCCCCGTTTCAGCCTCTATCTCCCGGGGCGTGGCCTGACGAACGTCCAATACCTTGCCCATGAAATGCAAGGTCTCGCCCGCCAACGGGTGATTGAAGTCGAGCGTCACCTTCCCGTCCTTCTTTTCCAGCACGACGGCCTGGTATTCCATGCCGTCCATGTCTTCGACCGGTATGATGTCGCCTTCGTTTATCTCCGTCACCTCGTCCTGCGGCGCTTCGGCCAGCAATTCGGCTTCCGGCACGGTCACCACCTTCTCTTCGTCGTACGCACCATAGCCCTGCCCTTCTCCTATGACGAACTCGAAACTGTCGCCGGCCTGCAAGCCTTGCAGGTTCTCCTCCAACACTTCCAGCATCACGTCGTGTCCCATCAGCGCCTCCATCGGTTCCTTTTCGTCCACCTGTTCCACTATGTCGCCTCGGGCATCGTCGTACCTGAGCGTATAGACGATCCTGGCTATCGTGTCCTTTCCTATTTTCATCGTTTTGGCTTCCATTCCGGACAGGACACGAAAGTCCCGCCCTGATTCACGCAAACAAAGATAGTGCAAAATTGCCTTTCAAGGCAATCGCACGACACGTTTCACCCTTGTCTTGCATTTTAAAGCCAAAAAGCATACCTTTGCAGTCCTTTTTCATGCAAACCATTAAAAGTTAAACAATATGCCCAGCGGAAAGAAACGTAAGAGACATAAAATGGCCACGCACAAACGCAAAAAACGTTTGCGCAAGAATCGTCATAAGAACAAATAGTCGTTTCAAGATTGTTTGTAGTCGGAAAAAAGCCTCGCATGGATTGCGGGGCTTTTTTTTGTTATCTTTGCTATTTGCGGGTTCGCGTTTAGTTTTCCATTGCCATGCAACTGAAAAGCCTTGCCAAACAGACGGTCATCTACGGGCTGCCTTCCATCGTGGGACGGTTCCTGAATTTTTTGCTGGTTCCGCTCTACACCTACCACTTCGCGCCCGACCAATACGGCATCGTGACCGAACTCTACGCCTATGTGGCGTTTTTGCTGGTATTGCTCACCTACGGCATGGAAACGACGTTTTTCCGTTTCATGCAAAAATACAAGGACGACAAGAGCGTCTACAGCACCTGCGTCTGGTCGCTGGCCGCCACCACGGCGGTTTTCCTATGCCTTGTGACCGGATTCCACGACCGGATCGGACAAGGGCTGGGCTATCCTCAAGCGGGACGGTACATCGTATGGTTCGGTCTCATACTCTCGGCCGACGTGATGTCCTCCATTCCTTTCTGCCTGCTGAGGGAACAAGACAAGGCCATGCGCTTCGCCGTCCTCAAGTCGCTCAATATCGCCGTCAACATATTCCTCAACCTGTTCTTCATACTTTATTGTCCCGCCCGGCTTCAAGCCGATCCCGGTTCATGGCTCGGCCTCGTCTACGACCCCGGCATGGGCGTGGGCTACATCTTCATAAGCAACCTCGTCGCCAGCCTGTTCACGTTCCTCTGCCTGCTGCCCGAATGGAAACAGATGCGCCTTACGTTCAAATTCGGAATGTGGAAGGAAATGATGACATACACGCTTCCCGTCATGGTCTGGGGCATGGCCGGCATCATAAACGGAACGTTCGACCGCGTGTTGCTCAAATACCTCAATCCCGATCCGGCCACGGCCATGAGCCAGCTGGGAATCTACGGCGCATGCTACAAGTTGTCCATCATCATGACGCTTTTCGTGCAGGCGTTCCGTTTCGCGGCCGAACCTTTTTTCTTCAAGCAGATGGATTCCGACCAGGCTCCCGCCACCTACGCCAAGGTGATGAAATATTTCGTGATGACCTGCGCGTTCATCTACCTGGCCTGCGTGCTGTTCCTCGACCAGATCATGTATTTCGTGGGGGCCGACTACCGCCAAGGGGCGGACGTGGTGCCGGTATTGCTGATGGCCAACCTGTTCCTGGGCGTATTCTTCAACCTTTCGGTATGGTACAAGGTAAGCGACAAGACCCGTATCGGCATGTACATCTCGCTGGCGGGAGCAGCCATCACGATAGGCATGAATTTCCTGCTCATCCCCGTATCCGGCTATCACGGCGCGGCCTGGACGGCCTTGACCTGCTATTTCACGCTCAGCGTGCTGTCTTACGTCTGGGGACAGAAATGTTATCCGGTTCCTTATCCGACAAGACGGATCTTCCTGTATCTGGCGGTCGTCACGCTCCTGGGAATCGCCGGACGCTGGATGCCTTTCGGCACGACGTGGGCGAAAATCGCCTACGGGATCGCGGGCCTGGGCGTTTTCGGCTTGCTGGCATGGAAACTCGAACCGGAACTTCCCGCCTTGGCCAAAGGCATCTTCGCACACGCCAAGGGAATGATCCGTAAACGATAGAAAAACTCGACCATGAAAGACAATCAAAGCCTGACGGTACGCATCGTGAACAAATCGGGGCACCCGCTGCCCGCATACGCCACGGAAGCTTCGGCAGGCATGGACTTGCGCGCCTGCCTCGAAAGTCCCGTCGTGCTCGAACCGGGCAAACGGGCCTTCGTCCCCACGGGGCTTTTCATCGAACTGCCCGCAGGTTTCGAGGCACAGATACGTCCCCGGAGCGGATTGGCGGCCAAATACGGCATCACCGTGCTCAACTCCCCCGGCACCGTCGACGCCGACTATCGGGGCGAAATAAAGGTCATCCTCGTCAACCTTTCCCAAGAGGTTTTCACGATAGAAAACGGCGAACGGATCGCCCAGATGGTAGTGACCCGCCACGAAAAGGTGCAATGGCAACCCGCGGAGGAACTTTCGCAGACGGCAAGAGGCGAAGGCGGGTTCGGACATACCGGAAAAAAATAAGGAACAGAATGAACATAATCATCCCCATGGCCGGCATGGGCAAACGCATGCGGCCACATACGCTCACCACGCCCAAGCCCTTGATCCGGTTCGGGGGCAAGTCGATCGTGGAGCATCTCATAGGTCAGATCGCGAGTTCGACGGAAGACAAAATCGAGGAAATAGCCTTCGTGACGGGACATTTCGGTTCCCGAACGGAAGATGCTCTCGTGGATGCCGCCCGGAACGTGGGAGCCAAAGGTTCGATCCATTACCAGGAAGAAGCCTTGGGCACGGCCCATGCCATCCTTTGCGCCGCTTCCTGCCTGCAAGGCCCCGTCGTGGTGGCTTTCGCCGACACGCTTTTCTATGGCTCCGGAAAACTGGACGCCGGCAAGGACTCCGTGATCTGGACCAAGAAAGTGGACGATCCGAGCGCGTTCGGCGTGGTACTGACCGACGCCGCAAACCGCATTACCGGTTTCGTGGAGAAACCCCGGACCCCGGTTTCCGACCAGGCCATCATCGGCATCTACTTCTTCAAGGACGGGAAGCTACTCAAGGACGAATTGCAATACCTCATCGACCACGACTTGCGAAAGGGCAACGAATACCAACTGACCGACGCCTTGCAGAACATGATGGAAAAGGAAATCCGTTTTTACAGCGAACCCGTGGAGGAATGGCTGGATTGCGGCAACAAGGACGCGACGGTACAGACCCATGCCCGCGTGCTGGAACACCAAGGGCACCACGTGGACAAGGAGGCGACAGTGGAAGAGGCGGTCATCGTTCCTCCCTGCCATATCGCTGCCGGAGCGGTCGTTTGCCGCTCGGTGGTGGGTCCTTACGTCACGGTAGATGCCGGCAGCCGGATCGAGGACTCGGTGGTCCGGGATTCGATCGTCCAAAAAAACGCGAGAATCGAAAACACCGTATTGCGGCACTCGATGATAGGCAACCAGGCGCAAGTCAGGACGGACGCCCGCGTGCTGAACCTGGGCGATTTCTCGTGTCTGGAATCCTAACATGAGACGAAAATGAATTTCTTCAAGCACATACCGGTCCGCAAGTGCGCACCCGCCTGCTTTCGGGTACTCCTCGCCATGAGCACGCTTCCTGCCTGGTCGCAAAGGGAATCGTACCAAAACGACAGCCTGTTCCTCGAAGCCACCTCCCTTTACATCACCGACCGGCCGCAACAAGCCTTGGACATTTACCGCGCCTTGCTCCAGAAAGATCCCGCAAACGCCACGGCGGCCTACCAGATAAGCAACATCCTGGCCGAAAGCAACAAGTTCTCGGATGCGATCGTGTATGCCGAAAAGGCTTGTCTGGAAAAGCCCGAAAACGAATGGTTCCAACTTCTGCGGGCACAACTCTACAAGAGCACGCGACAGTTCAAGAAAGCAGGCGAAGTCTTTTCCATCTTGAGCGGACAACATCCGCAAAAGCTGGACTATGCCTATGAAAAGGCGAACATGGCGGTCATGGCGGGCGATCTGGCCTCGGCCGTCTCCGTCTATGACGACTTGCAGGCCCGTTACGGATTCAACGACGAATGGAGCATGCAGAAATACAAGTTGTACACGGGATTGAACGATCTCAAGGCCGCCCGCGAAGAAATCAAGACGATCAGCGCGGCCATGCCCGGGCAGACCAAGTACATGGAAATCCTCGCCCAGATCTGCATGAAGGAAAAAGACTACAAGCAAGCGCATCAATATTTCAAGAAGATATTGGAACTCAAGCCTGACGACCCGTATATCCACGTTTCCCTGGCCGACTATTACCAAAACACGAAAAACTTCAACGCGGCTTTCCGTTCGCTGGAAAAGGCCATCGCCAATCCCCGGCTCGACTTCAAGACCAAACTGAGCGTGGTCGCAGCCCATGCGGCGAAGGCGAATGAAGGCAAGGCCGACGAAATCCTCATGCAAACCGCCAAGCTGTACGAAGCGCTGGACAACGCCCATCCCGATCAGGCGGAAGGATTCTTCACACACGCGAAATTCCTGCTCATGCTCGAAAACACGGAAGCAGCCAGGCAACTCCTGGAAAAAGCCGTCTCCTTGGATTCGAACGTTTTCGGCAGTTGGGAATTGCTGCTTTTCACCGCCTACCAGGAATTCGACACCGTCTTGATGGAAACTGCCGGCGAACAAGCTTGCGAACGGTTCCCCGAACAAGCCTCTCCCTATATGTACCGCGCCGTGGCCGCCCTTGTCAAGGACAAGCATGCCCTGGCCGTGGAACTGGCCGAAGAAGGACAGAAACGCAACATGGGATCCAACCCGTTCGTCGAAAAGGTGCTGTTGCAGATCCTCGGCGACGGCTATTTTGAATTGGAACAATACGACAAAAGCCTGAACGCCTACGAACGCCTGTTCAAGTCCGATCCCGACGACCGGTACGTGCGTAACAATTACGCCTATTACATGGCCGTCATCGGACGCGACCTGGCCAAGGCCGAGGCGATGGCCGACAAGTTATGCAGGGAGGAACCGCACAATCCCACGTTCCTGGACACCTACGCATGGGTACTTTTCCGACTCGGCAAATACGCCAAGGCGCTCGAATACGTGGAAAAGTCATTGAGACACGGCGCGGACAAGGAAGCCACGATATGGGACCACAAGGGAGACATACTCTATCGCCTGGGAGACGTTCCCAAGGCAGTGGAGGCCTGGAAGACCGCGCTGGAACTTTCGGGCGGGAAAGCCAGGAACGAAATCGAAAACAAAATAAGAAAACACGGTCTTGCCGATGAACGATAACATGCAAAAAGCCGCGCGCGTCCTTTCGCCCCTTCTCTTCCTTTGCTTGTTTCTCCTTTCCGGATGCAGGGAAGACCGGCAGGATCGCGGCTGGCAGAACCAGGATTTCACGATAGACGAAATCCTGGCAGATGAATCCCGCGACTCGGCGGACTTCATCCTCAAGAAAGCGATGGCGCGCAACACGCGATTCTCCACTTTCGCCGCCAACCTGGACATCCGGTTGAAGCTGGACAAGCATGTCATAGGCTTCGGCGGGCAATTGCGCGTAAAAAAGGACGAGATACTCTGGGCAAGCTGCCAGAAGTTCGGATTTGAACTGTTCCGCGCCAAGGCCACGCCCGATTCGCTGGTCTTTTACAGCAAGCCCGGAAACATGGCCTCGGCTTACGTGGCCGACTCGATGAAGGAGCTGCTATGCACGACCTTTTCCTTGATGCAATGCCTTTTCATGCGTCAAACGGATTCGACGATGCTCAAAGGCGACCGGACGCTTTCTTCCGCACAGGACACATGGATCCTGAACGGACTGGCAAACGACAGCGTGGCATGGCAATTGCATGTGGGCAAGGAGGACTTTCGCCCCACGGGCATCGGAATCCAGGTGAGGCAGGACCGTTCGACGCTGCAGATACACGTATCCTACCGAGGCGAAAACGGATTCGACGTAAGGCTTTCGGAAAACGGCAAATCGATGGTGGAGGCCTCCGTCGATTATGTCAAGACCCGCTGGAATGAAACACTCTCCTATCCCTTGTCCGTTCCTGCCGGCATCCGGGTCGAGATGAACCACGGGCTGATGAAGAATTTGGAAAAAAGCCGCCGGCAACACGGCTTGGAAACGGAATAAACACACATGGAAATGAACGGCTTTGCCCACAAATACATAAGGTTCCTGGCCGGAATGCTCTTGGCGGCCTTCGTCTTTTCCGCCCCGGCGCAAGACCGGAAGACACTGGAGGCGAACAAGAAAAAACTGGAGCAGGAAATCGCCCAGACCAACAAGCAGCTGGACAAGACCAGCAAGCGGAAGAAGGCCACTGTGGCCGAACTCCAGCTTGTAAACAGCAATATCAGCAAACGTCAGCAGCTCATCCGCGGCCTGACCCAGGAAGTGACGCTTACCGAACGCGAGATAGGCCGTCTCCAAAGCAAGATCAACCGATTGGGCGGAGACATCGAGAACCTGAAGAAAGAATACGCCAAATTGATTTCCATGGCCCGCCGGCACAGGAACCAATATTCGCTGCTGATGTTCCTCTTCTCGTCGAACGACTTCAACCAAGCTTGGCGGAGGCTACGTTACCTGAGCCAATACGACGACTATATGCGCAAGCAGGTGGCGATCATCACCGAGAAGCAGGAAGTGCTCGCAAGCAGCAGGAAAAGCCTTGAAACGGAACGGAACAACAAGCAGAAACTGGTCGTTTCCCAGGAAAAGGCGAAAAAGGAACTGGAAAAGGAACAGCGCGACAAGAACAAGATCGTCGCCCAACTCAAGAAACAGGAAAGTTCACTGCGTACCAAACTGCAAGGCCAGCAGAAGAAAGTAAGGCAACTGAACGACCAGATCAAGAAAATCATCGAAGCGGAAATACGTGCCTCGCAGAAAAAGGAAACCGCCGCCAAGCCCGGCAGCAGCACTTCCTACGCGCTCACACCTGCCGAAAAGGCGCTTTCATCCAACTTCGAAAGCAACAAGGGAAAACTGCCCTGGCCGCTGGAACGAGGCACGATCTCAAGCCGTTTCGGCACCCATCCGCATCCGGTCATCAGCAACCTCACCGTCACCAACAACGGCATCGACATCCTCACCGAAAAAGGAGCCTCCGCGCGGGCGGTGTTCAAGGGCGAAGTCTGCAACATAGAATCCGCCTACGGACTCAAGTTCGTCATGGTCCGGCACGGAGCCTACATCACCGTCTATGCCAACCTCGACCAGGTCTACGTGAAAAAAGGGCAGACGGTCGATACCAAACAGAAGATAGGCCGCGTCTACCACGACACGGAGGAAAACAAGTCCGAACTGCAATTCCAGATTTGGAAGAACACCACGAAACTGAACCCTGAATCATGGATCGTCCGATGAACATTTGCGTCTACTGCGGTTCGGCCATGGGAAACGGCGGGACCTACGCCTCTGCGGCACGGGAAACAGGGCGCATGATCGCCCGCATGGGGCTTGCCCTTGTCTACGGCGGTGCATGCTGCGGCACGATGGGCCAAGTGGCCGACGCGGTAATGGAACACGGAGGGAAGGTGCACGGCATCATCCCCGACTTCTTCGAAAACCATGAGTTCGAGGTGATTCACCCCGGCCTCACCAAGCTCACGCGGGTAAGGACCATGGCCGAACGCAAGGAAATGCTCATCGCCGAAGCCGACCTTTTCCTGACCTTGCCCGGTTCGTACGGCACGATGGACGAACTTTTCGAGACATTGGTACTGGTACAGCTCAAACGAATCGAAAAACCCGTTTTCTTGCTAAATTTGGACGGTTTTTACGATGCCATGCTGCTGCAGCTGGACAAGATGCAGGAAGCCGGATTCCTGAACGCGGAAAACCGACGCCTGCTTCATGTGGCGGACACGACGGAGGAACTCGAGAAAGAGTTGCGCCGCCTTATCCGGATTACTGACTTGAAAAAACAAGAAAAATGAAAAGACATGTTTCGGCTCTCCTGCCGGTACTTTTGTCCGGTCTCGGCATTTTCACCCAAGCCTGGGGCACGCCCGCCGGATTCGAGATCAAGGTGAAAATCAGGAATTATCCCGATTCCCTCAAAAACGAGTTGTATTTAGGATACTACAACTGGTCGTCGCAATACATTTCCGACACCGCCCGCTACGACGCCAAGACCAAATCGTACCTTTTCAAGGGCGAAACGGCCAAACCCGGCGGAATGTACATGCTCATCACGGCCGACAAGCGTTACGTCGATTTCATTTTCGACCAAGACCAGCACATCGAAATCGAGACGGGTTATCCCGACCTGTTCGACGGCATCAAGTTCCGCAATTCGCCCGAAAACGAGACCTACCAGGCCTTCGCCGAGACCGGCACCAAGGATTACAAGGAAATGAACCGCCTGCAAGACGAATACAGGAACGCCGAAGCCGCCACGGATACGGCCAAGGCTTCGCGCCTGCGAGGGGAACTGAACGACCTGCACAAGAAAATGAACGAAGACCGCGAGGCGTTCATACGTGCCAATCCCGGAAACCTCATGGCCTCCATATTCAAGGCGCAGAAAGACGTGGACGTGCCCGAAGCGCCTGCCGGAGTGCCCGATTCGTTGAAAATGAACTGGCAGTACGAGTACTACAAGAACCATTACTTCGACCATTTCGACTTGTGCGACGACCGGCTCATCAGGACCCCTCTGGTCCACCAGCGCATCAAGTCTTTCCATGAACGGGTCCTGGGCATGCAGAGCCCCGACAGCATCAAATACGCATGGGAACGCCAGATAGAGAAGGCGCGTTGCGGAAACGGCAAGGGGGAAATCTTCAAATACCTGATCTGGTTTCCCGTGGATGCCTATCAACGTTCCGAAATCATCGGGCACGACGCCATATGGGTTTACTTGGCCAAGAAATATTACTTGGGAGGAGACGCCTACTGGGCCTCCAAGAGCATCGTGGAAAATTTCCGCAAACGGATCGAGCGCGTGGAACCGCTCTTGATCGGAAACCGGCCAGCCGAATTCTATTGTCCCGACACCTCCATCGTAAGCAAGGGCGAGAACCACGACTGGGTTTCGGTGTTCTCTTCGCCCAGAAAATATTCGGTCATCATCTTCTGGTCCACCTCGTGCGGTCACTGCCGCACGGCCATGCCGCAATGGCACAAGCTGTACATGGAAAAGAAAGACATCCTGGATTTCGAAGTCTTCGCCATCTGCAAGGATTTCGATATTCCCGAATGGATGAAATACGTCAAGGAGCACGACCTGGGCGACTGGATCAACCTCAACGGCAAGGAATCGAACCTCGACTACAACGACGCATGGGACATCACCACCACGCCCACCGTCTATGTGATCGACCGGCAAAAACGCATCGTCACCAAGAAAATCGACCCGCAATACCTGGAAGACTTCATCCGCAACTGGCAAAGCACCTACTATCCGGAAGAAGCCCCGTTGAAATAGCCGTTCCCGGCCTGAAAGAAAAAAGGCGGCCTCTCGAGAGGCCGCCTTTTTTCTTTCAGGAAAACAACTCCCGCAAGACGGACAACGACTTGAAATTTCCTTCCACGCCCGACTGCAACTGGCAATATCGCGTCAAGGCCTGCACGAGCGAAAAACGCAAGGCCGACGGAAACAATGTCAAGGAAGGGAAATTTCCCTTGAGGGAACGTTCGTCAAGCAAACGCGCCAGACCCGCCGCCAAGTCACCTTGCAGGAAATCGGCATGAAGCGGCGGACGGCAACCGAAACAGCCTTCGCGCAAATCGAAATAGGCCTGGGGGCTTTCCATACGCGGATAAAAGCCCAACGCCTCGCTCAATTCCAACAAGAAGAACAAATGAAACTCGGCCGAATGCCCGTCCTGCGAGTCGAATTCACGCAAGGCAAGGGCTATCTTCCCGTAAAAGGATTCGTCCTGTTCGGCCTGGGTGATGAAGCGGGACATGACTTCAGACAAGAAAAGGGCCACGCTGCTCTTGCGCACGTCGGAATACATCGCCCGGTAGGGATACGTCAACTTGGCTTCCCGCAAGAAAGGCAAACCCGTATGCTGCTTGCCGCGCGCATAACTGATTTCGACTTGGCTCAACGGAAAAAAACAAGAAGGACGGAACTTGCCGCCGGGCTTCAATCCACCTCTGACCATGAACGGACGCATACCCTCAAGACGGGTATATATGTTGACCACCAGGCCATGGTCGCCGTAGCGGGTCTGCCGGACCACTATGCCCTCGGTCGTGAAAGTCATCGGACATAGAATATTTTGCAGGCCAGTTTCTGCGAACCGGTTTCCTTGCAGGCGAACACGAACAACACGCCGCTGGCAGGACGTTTGCCGTCGAGCGCGTAGCCGTCCCATGAAATCTGGCCGCCGGTGGCCCGACCCTGATAAATCAGCATGCCCTTGGTATCGGTTATCTTCACGATGGCATTCGAAGGCAATCCCCTCACGTTGATAAGCCCTTCGTATCCGGGGCGCACCGGATTGGGAAACGCACGCGCCTCTTCCTTGGGATTTCCTTCGGTGACGGTAGCCGTCCCCCTGTAGCCTACCAGCCCCATGTCGGTGCCTATGAATACCTCGCCCGTCTTGTCATGCACGGTCACGGCCGTGATGTTGTCCGACAGCAACGGAGAATTTTCCACGGTGAAATGATGTATTTCGTCCATGCCGTCGTCCGACACCAGATAAATCCCGTCGCCATTGGTCCCGATCCACTTGCGGTTGGCTCCGTCCACGGCAATGGCGTTCACCTGGGAGTTGCCCAGCAAGTCGACGAGGAAGCCGTCCTTGGGAACCTTTATCGTCTTGGCATTGACCGAAGACTTGTTGCCGGAGGGACTGTCGAACATCCTGGCATGCTGGTCTATCACCTTGATACCCCTGTCGGTTCCGATCCAGACATGTCCCAACTGGTCTTCGACGAAACAATATACTTTTTCGGTCGTCAACGTATTTCCCCGATTGAGATCCACCGCCAAACCTTGCACGGAATTGCCGTCGGTCTTGAATACCGACAGCTCACTGTTGTTGAAACTTACCCATTTGGTGCCCCAATAGTCCACCATGATCTTTCCCGGACGTTCATCCGAATTGCCCGCCGCGCGCAAATCATACGATTTCCATGTTCCGTCGCGCACGTAGCACACCAGCCCCTGCGGGGAAAGGGCGTTGAGCATCCACAAATTCCCTTGACGATCGAATGCCATGTCGTTCACCCGGCAGTCGAGCTGGTTCACCCGGTTGTCCTGCAAGGCCGAATTGTCCGCATCGAACTTCCACCAGACGCCGTTCGACGTTTTTTCGAGCAAGCCGCCGAAAGAAGACGCGAAGAACAAATGACCCGGCTCCCCCGGAACTTCCAACGTCTTGGTTATCGACTTCATCGAACGGTAACCGGTATACGGCGTCCATTTCCCGTCATGGAAAAGGCCGCTGCCGAAATTCACGTAAAGCGGCTCGAAATATTCGCCGATGCCTCCGCAAGACATCGTCACGCCCCTCCCCGTGGAGGAAACGTCGAAAACGGTATTGCCGCCAGGTCCGACAAGGGAATAATCCCCGTATTTTCCCGCCTCGGGAAGCAGGCAGGTCATCGTCCCCGAGGCCGTTCCGGCCCATAAGGAACCGTCTTCTTCCCACAACAGCGAACTTACGGCAGGCAAGCTACCATCGCCGGAGGAATATTCAATCCGGGCATGCTCGTCAAAGACAACCACACGGCCTTTCGTGCCCGTACTATCGACCACGCCCACGGCCACATGGCGGGCATTCCCTTCCATCGCGGCGACGCGATCCCCCTTGTTCTCCGCTTGCCAGAAAAGTCTCCAGCCCGTCCGGACGTCGCCCGAATAAATCCGGGTCCCGTCGCTGAAAAACATGCTTCCCAAAGCTTCCGTACAAAACAAGAGGGCCGTCTCCCCGCCCAACGTGTCGGTTTCCCAGGCCGTATAGTCGTTCAGGTTGGACGAAGAAAGCGCGGCATGCCTCAAGCCTTTCTCCGTGGCCGCATAAAGCGTGTTCTTGTCCGTTCCCAAGGCGTTCACGGCCAAAGATGCATTGTCGTTCCCGATAAAGTAGGTCTCCTTTATCTCCTGCTTGCGCAAGTCCACGACCACCACCCCGAAAGGCATGGCCAGATAGGCATGGGGCCCGTCCACGTGGATGTCACGGATCGACTTGCCGCCGCCGATGTCCTTGACGTATATGTCGAAAAGGGTGAAGACGTCGTTGTCGCCGTAGACCAGATCCACGCGACCGTCCGAATATCCTACCACGAGAATATCGTGCAAGGACGAATAAGCGACCGCCGAAAGCCCCGTTCCGCTCAACCCGTGGACACGGTTCATTTCCAGAAGGCGGTTGTCGATCTTGTCGAGGTACATGAGCTCGGTCGCCATAAGCCCGAAAATCTCGCCATGCCGCTGCGCCATCTGCAGTATGGCGGACGGCGCGAAATGCATACGCCACTGTCCTGTCGCCACCGGCTCGGTGGCAAGGGTCTTGCCAAGCAGGCAGAACGCGACCACCCACGAAAGCCATGTCTTCGTCATTCTCATCGGGAGATGTTTAATGAAAGCACGCGAAGTTAACGATTTTCCCTCTATCTTTGCCCGTCATGAAGCAACGCGAGGTTTTCCACAAATTCCCCCATTGGCTGCAATCGGCATGCCTCTTCCTTGTCTTTATCGGAGGCCTGTTGGTATGCGGCAACACGGCCGCCATCTTGTCCGTCCTCTTCTTCGGGGCGGACGCGTTGAGCCGCACGTTTCCCCTCCTGTTCGTGCAAGCCTTTTCGGCCGTGGGCGGATTCCTCCTGCCGTCGTTGTGGTTCGCCGGCATGCAACGGGCGGGGAGGCCCGACTTCCTGCGCGCAAGGAAAGGCTTTCCGCCAAAGATCCTGCTTTTCGCCCTTCTCGCCTACCTGACGCTCTGTCCGTTCATCTCCGCCATGCAGGAATGGAACGCGAACTGGCATTTTCCCGAAAGCTGGCATGCATGGGAAGATTTTTTCAGGGAAAAGAGCCTCCGGCTCGAGCAAACGAGCCAACGGATGCTGTCGACCCGCGACCCGCTCGTCTTCGCCTGCTCGCTGCTCGTGACGGCCGTCGGCGCGGGCGTATGCGAAGAATTCTTCTTCCGGGGATGCCTGCAGAACATCTTCAGGTCATGGTTCAGGAACCGCCATGCCGCCGTATGGACCGCCGCGGCCATATTCAGCTTGTTCCACGGCGACCTTTTCGGATTCCTGCCTCGTCTTTTCCTAGGCGCGTTCCTGGGTTACGTCTATGTCTGGTCGGGATCCATCTGGCCGCCGGTCATCGTGCACTCGCTCAACAACGCCATCATCGTCGTCGTCCATTTCTTGAGCCAGAACCGGCTCCTGCCATTCGATATCGAAAAACTCGAACAAAGCCCGCATTGGCTTATCGTCATCCCCTGCCTGCTCGTTTGCGGCCTGATTTGCCGGAAAATGGCAACCGGATCAAAAGAAAAACCCTTTCAATCGATTGACTGAAAGGGCCTGTACCTGAGATCGGAATCGAACCGATACGAGTTTTACCTCATTGGTGTTTGAGACCAACGCGTCTACCTATTCCGCCACTCAGGCTTCGCGTGCCCTCGCGGAGACTCGAACTCCGGGCCCAATGATTAAGAGTCATTTGCTCTACCAACTGAGCTACGAGGGCGTAGCGTCGAAAAGGGATTGCAAAAGTAGTACTTTTGTTTGAAATACCAAAATAGCACGTAAAAATTTTCATATCTTTGCCGTGCGCTGCCCGAAAGGACGCCGCGCTTTGTCACGACACGCTAATACTTTATACGCCATATGAACATTACAAGAGAAAACAAGGACGCCTTGTGCGCCTACCTGAAACTGGAACTGTTGCCCGAAGACTATGAAGGAAAAGTGGCGGGCGAATTGAAAAGCTACCGTCACAAAGTACAGATGAAGGGTTTCCGTCCAGGACAGGTACCTCCTGCGCTCATCAAGAAAATGTACGGCAAGGCCATTCTGATGGAACAGATAAACAAGTTGATGGCCGAGAGCGTGGACAACTATATCAAGGAAAACAAGCTCAATATCCTGGGCAACGCCATCCTGGCTCCCGAGGAAGAAAGGCAAAGCGTGATGGATTTCGACAATCCCGGCACGTTCACCGTCTGGTTCGAAATAGGCCTGGTTCCCGAATTCGACATCGAATTGGAAAAAATCAGCGTGGACGGTTATCAAATCGCCATTTCCGATGAAATGCTGGACAAGCACCAGGAATCGCTCCTGCGCCGTTACGGTACGGTCACCAGCCCTGAAACGGCCGCGGCCGAAGACACGTTGGGCGGGGAACTGTTCGAACTGGACGAAAACGACCAGATAAAAGAGGGCGGCATCGATGTCAAGACTTCCGTGGCCATCGACCTCATCGCACTCAAGACGATCCAGAAGCAATTCATCGGCAAGAAGACGGGGGCCATCGTCGACTTTGAAATCCAGAAGGCGTTCAAGAACAAGGCCGACCTGGCCTCGATGCTCCAGATCAAGGAAGACGCGTTGGCGGGCATCTCGCCCAAGTTCCGCTTCCGCATCGACAGCATCACGCACGTGGAACCCGCCGTATTGGGCGAAGACCTCTACAAGAAGGCCTATCCGCAAGCGCAAATCAATGACGAAGCCGGTTTCCGTCAAGCCATGCGCGACGACATAGGCCGTTACTACGTACAGAACACGAACCAGAAACTGTTCGTGGACACCATCGACAAGATCATCGACCAGACCCGGTTCGACCTGCCCGAGGAATTCCTCAAACGCTGGATCCTCACCGAAAGCAACCGCAAGGCGGAAGAGGAAAACAAAGAGGCCGTGAACGAGATTCCCGAAAACGAGATGGCCCAAATCGAACGTTCGTTGCGTTGGGAACTGATCCAGAACAAGCTCACCGAAAAATACCAGTTGAAGATCGAAGTGGAAGATCTCCGCACGTTCTACAAGGAACGCGTGCTTTCGCAATACTTCCCCACCCGGTCGGACGACGAAGAGATGAACAAGCGCATCGAGATGTTCGTGGATTCGATGATGAAGAACCAGGAAGAAGTCAAACGGGTCTACGACATGGTCTTTGAAGAAAAACTCACGGCCTTGTTCCGCGAAAAGACGAAAATCAAGACCAAGGAAGTGAGCATGGACCAATTCGTGGAAGTGCTCAAGAAAGACAACGAAAAGAAAAGCAAATAAGGGTTTTCCCCATGCAAGACGAATTCAGAAAATACGCCGTAAGGCACAGGGGCATCAGCAGCTTGAGCCTGGACAGGTTCAACTCCTACACGATGGGCTATATCTCGCCCACGATCATAGAGGAACGCCAGCTCAACGTGGCGCAGATGGACGTTTTCTCAAGGTTGATGATGGACAGGATCATTTTCCTGGGCACGCCTATCAACGACGAAGTGGCCAACATCATCCAGGCGCAACTGCTTTTCCTTGATTCGGTGGATTCCAAAAAGGACATCCAGATCTACTTGAATACGCCCGGAGGCTCCGTGTACGCGGGCCTGGGCATCTACGACACGATGCAGTACGTTTCTCCCGACGTGGCCACGATCTGTACGGGTATGGCCGCCTCGATGGGTTCGGTGCTGCTTTGCGCCGGTGCCAAAGGCAAACGCACGGCCTTGCGGCACTCGAGGGTACTCATCCACCAGCCTCTCGGCGGCGCCGAAGGCCAGGCTTCCGATATCGAAATCACCGCCCGTGAGATCCTGAAGGTGAAGAAGGAACTTTACGAAATCATCTCGCGGCACAGCGGCCAACCCTACGAGAAGATCTACCAGGACGCCGACCGCGACTACTGGATGACTTCTCCCGAAGCCTTGGAATACGGCATGATCGACGAAGTGCTTGAAAAGAACAAAAAATAACGACCATGTTTTGGATTCTGCTCGTAATCGTTTACAAATTGCTCCTCTGGCTCTCCTTGCAGGGCGTTTTCAACGCTTACGGCAAGAATCCCGCCCTGGTCCTTGTTCCCTTTTACGGAGAATGGCTCTGGATAAGGCTGCTCAAACTCAAATGGTATGCCTATTTCCCGTTCCTTTTCCTCCCGTTCATCCATGTCTTCGTCTTCTGGCTGCTCTGCGTGGAAACATCCTATGGATACCGGCGCCGCAAGGTTTGGGAATGTTTCTGCGCATGCGCATTCTTCTTCATCTACTTTCCGCTGCTTCATTTCAGGAACAAGGAAACCTTCACCTGCGCCAAGGACTTGCCCCCCGTGAAGAAATCCCCGGCCCGTGAATGGCTCGACACGATCGTATTCGCCCTCATCGCCGTCCTGATCATACATGCCTTTTACTTCAAAGGCTATGTAATTCCGTCTTCTTCGATGGAAAAGTCGCTGAACGTGGGTGATTTCCTGTTCGTGAGCAAGGTGGCCTACGGCCCGAGGGTCCCGCAGACGGTATTGTCGTTTCCTTTCGTCCAGCATACCTTGCCGCTGACCAAAGACAAACCTTCGTATCTGACATGGCTCGAACTGCCCTACCATCGCCTGCCCGGATTCAGGAAAGTGAAGCACAACGATGTCATCGTGTTCAACTTTCCCGACGGCGACACGGTTTCAAGCGTTTGGCAAAGCAATATCAGTTACAACACCTTGGTAAAAGAGGTGGGACGGAACCGGGTCTGGAACGACAAGGCGAATTTCGGCCGCATCACCTACCGTCCCGTGGATCGTCGCGAGAACTTCGTCAAACGTTGCATCGGCCTGCCCGGCGACACGCTACGGATAAAAGACCGGCAAGTATTCATCAACGGAAAGGAGGCCGAAAATCCGGAATACCTGCAATACAATTACCGTATCCTTCCCTCGCCGGCGGTGGTCACGAAGCGCACCTGGCAGGAACTGGGCGTATCCGACGACGACTTGAAGAACCTCTTTCAACCCGGCGCCGGTTCGGTTCCTCTCACGAACCGGATGGTGCAAGCCCTCGAAAAGATTCCGGGCGTGGAAAGCGTGCAGCCTGTCGTTGAACCCGAAGGCCTGGGCGACGGGAGATTGTTCCCTTACAGCCCCGAAGCCTATGCCTGGAACATCGACAACTACGGTCCTGTCCGTATTCCCGCCAAAGGCGACACCCTGCTGCTGGATGCCAGGAACATCGTTCTCTATGAACGGCTCATCACGATCTACGAAAACAACACGCTCGAAATCCGTCCCGACGGACAGATCCTGATCAACGGCGAAGCCCGCGAAACATACGTCTGCAAGATGGATTATTATTGGGCAATGGGCGACAACCGCCACAACTCCGCCGACTCCCGCTTTTGGGGATTCGTACCCGAAGACCACTTGGTAGGCAAGGCGTTCTTCGTATGGTTTTCCTGGAACAAGGATGCCACCGGATTCAAGAAAGTGCGTTGGAACAAAGTGATGCGCGTGATACGGTAATTTCTCATTCCGCGATTCCGGCGCGTTTTTTCTGTCTGATTTCCCTGTTTTTCTTCCGCTCGGCCCGGCGTTCGGCTCTTGTGCGATGGGGCATGGTGCCGTGCAGGAACTCGTGGCGGTTGTCGAAATCCCGACGGAAAACGATGCCCACACCCTGCGTATAGGAATTCACCGGCTTGGTCAAGTCTTCATCGTTGGAATGATTGAATCCCCGTAAACGAAGTTCTTCGGTAAATTTCCATTCCACGTCCACGTCGCCCACCACCGTGGTGGCGGAACCGCCCGCTCCCGCCACGTTGTCGGCCACGCCCAAGTTACCGTTGATTACCAGACGATCGTCGAACAACTGCCCCGACATCATGAATTGGAATTCGGAATTGCTGGTGGTGCTGCCCGGCTTGTAGTTGATGCCCACATTGAAATCCTTGCTCAACCGGGAAAGGAAGTTGTTGAACTGGCTGAACAACAATTCCGAAGACGAAGCCAAGGCCGAACTGCCCACCGAAGAGGAACTGCCGCTTTCCACGGCCATGAACGAATTGAACATCAACAACGAAAAGGATTGCCGCAACATCTCGTCCTCGTTGTTCTTACGTACCAGCGCCCAAAACTTGTCTTTGGTGTCATCATCGACATTGAGCAGGTCTATGTCGAACGTGATGGTCGGGTTGAGCATGTTGCCCGACAAGGCGATAATGCTTTCCACGTTGACTTTTTGCTTGTAACGTCCGTTGTTTTGCGGATCGAACGAGGCCAAGACCGGATAAAGGCTGGCCTTGGTCTGATAACCCGCGCGCACGTCCAGCCTCGGTTCGCTCACGTTGCCCGACCATGACACCGTACCGCCCTCCTTCAAGCTGAACCGCTTGTTGAGCAGGTTCATCATCGAAAAGTCGAAACCGCCGCCATTGATGACGTAGGTCCCGAACAACTGAGGATTGTCGTCGGCCATGTACATGCGCAACGCACCTCTGCCGGTCGCCGTCAAGAGTCCGTCCATGGACGCGTTTCGCAACCTCACCGAAACAAGCAGGCCGGGAGTTATTTCCAGATTGAAATCCAACGTGATCTTGCCCTTCCTATGCGCGGCGGCACGATTCCGCGCATAATATTTTTCCAAGGAAAGACGTCCGCTGTCCCTGACCGGCTCTTGAGGCACCTTGAACGTGATGAAATTGGCCCCGCTGCCTCCGGCAGGATTGGAAACGTCGAAGGAAAGATCCGAATTGTCGGCCACCTGCGCGTTCAAGCGCAAGAGTATATCCTCCGCAGGACCTTCCACATCCAACATGCCCGTGGCAAAGACCGTGCCCCAGAAAGGAAGGTCGATGCCGCGCGTCTTGTTCAACGCCAACAGATTGTTGAAGTCTATGTTCAGATCCAGACGAATGTCCTGGAAATTGCGATGCAGGATCTTTCCCGAAAACCGGCCGGCGGTATTGAACTCCTGATCCACAAACCGGGAAGAAGGAAAGACGATCTGCGAGGAAGTGAGCCGGACGGGCAATTCCGCAAACGAATAACGGGTATTCATCATCGAAATGGTGGCGGCAAAATCCTTGCAGACGGCATCCACGGAGAGTTCCGGACTGCGCAGCGTCCCGCCAAGCCTGATCTTTCCATCGGCTAGACCCGAAAGATCCTCGGCCATGGCCGAGACGATCTTGTCCAGGAAACCGACAGGCAATTCGGACGCATACCCTGTAAAATCCATCTTATGCCGCATGGCCGGATAATATTTCCCGTCCATGGACAAAATGGTCTTGCCCGTACGGGATCCTTCCCTTTCCCTTACCACTTCGAACGCCGCATGCACGGCCTCCCCTTTATAATAGGAAGCCTTCAACGAGCCTTGTCCGTAAGGATGACCGTTGATGGCCAAATCCTTCATGCGCAAACGGGCATCGAACAGGAAATCGCCGTACAAATCGCGCAATTCGGCCGTACCGTCAACCCACGTATCTATTTTCATGGGAATCTTGCGCAAGAAAAATTCCAGATACGACAAGTCGAAATGGGTGAACCGCATCTTCAAGGTCGAATTCGGATCATGGGAAACAACCCCTTCCAAGCTGATCCCGTTGGAATCGCCAAGAGTAAACATGCCCACATGATGCATGCTCAAAAACCGGGGCTTTATCAGGACATATCCGTCGGGATAGCTCCTCCATGAAAATTCACCCGTCTGCAAGCCGAAATCCTGCAATTCCAAACGCATCCCGCCCTCGGGCAGGAAATGAAGCAATCCTTCGAAATTGCCATGCGTGTTCTGTCTCGACACGCTGTCGCGTCCCCAAGAGAGACCGTAGGCCACCGTATTGGTATCTTCCTTCTCGACCCGGACCAGGAAATGATTCATGCTCACGCTGTCGTCCAGATAAAGACGTTCGGCACCCGTTTCCAATTCCACCATGCCGTTGTGCGCCCACATGTCCAGGCCGCCATCCATATAGGCCAGGCTTCCCCACTGCACGTAAGGCACGTCCACTTTCAGACGGAGCCTGTCCAAACCGGAGGCGTAGCGCATGTTCACTTTCAATCCCAACGGCAACGAAACCGACGGATACATGACGGCCATGAGCGAATCGGCATCGTTCAACCGTACGCGCAAGTCGAAGTCTTGCGCATACGTACCCTTTTCCCCGAAATCGACACTTTCGGCCAGCCCCGCCCCGAAATGAGGAATACAGGCCCGCATCGTCTTCAACAAGGAATATTTCAAGTCGCGCAAGTCCCAACGTCCCGTCATGTCGGCTTCCAATTGCCCGGAACGCAATTGGAAAGAACGTTCGGACACCGCCTCGTTCCAATTCATTTCCGAACGCAGGCATGCCAGGCGATAATCCTGTCCCAACCGATGTATCTCGGTGCCGTCCAACATGAGGATTCCCTGCATCGTCTTGCCTCTCAATGCCTTGTTGTCGATCCGGATATGCGACTTGACGGTAAACGAACCCGTGTCTCCCAACAGGCGCAAAGGCTTCAAGTCGATGTTGCGCACGTCCGACTCGCAACGAAGCCATGCCGTATCTCCGACTTTCTTGCGGATTCCCTCCAACGTGAAATCGAGATCGGGATCGGCGCATGCCACGTCTGCCCTCAACGAATCGCGCTGCCAATCGATGTGGAAAGGTATGAGCTTGACGACTTTCCTGTCTATTTCCAAATCAGACACGTTGCCTTGGAAATGGCAGTTGAGCGTGCTCGCCTCATAGCCGCGCAACCGGAATTCCGCATCCAGCGAAACCGTACCGAACAAGCTGTCCTGAAACAATTCCCCCAAACGCACGCCCGATGCTCGGACATGGCCTGCCATGAATTCCCCCACGTTCGCCGTGTCGCGGGCGGCGTTTTCGATCTTGACATCGCCCAGATTGGTACGAATGTCCAGATCGGTGAAAAACTGTCGCCTGTCGCCGCTGAATGAACCGCTCGCCTGCGCCTGGCGCAAGTTCTTCAGCATTCCCGGCAATTCCAGGGACTTTCCGTTCGGCAGCACCATCCCGCGCAAGTCCGCGGACTCCACCCGCAAGTCCCTCAGACGCAAATCCAGATACCCGTCTTCTATCCGGGGCAGGCCCCTCAACGTGAAATCGGCATCCAACGAGGTTCCTTCTCCCGTGTTCAGGTGCAAGCCCTTCAAGTCCATGTCGCCCACCGTACCTTTCAGACGTCCGTCCACACCCACCTTCTGCGGCATGCCCCTGAGCACGGGCACGAAATGTCCCAGATCGGAAATCGCCACTTCGGAAGGAAACACATCCGCGTCCATGTGCACGTTGTCGATGAAATCGTTGAAATGAAGCCAACTCTCTCCCTTGAGACGCAAGTCCAGGTCCACCTTGCTTTGCGGCGTCTTCAGATGCGCCGCCGTAAACTTGAGTTCACCGTTGTCCACATACAGGAAAGAGGAAAAATCGTCCACCCTGAAACCTGTCCTTTCATTGCATTCCACATGCTTGACCTTGACCATCACCTTGCCGCAACGCGAATAGAAACCGGCAGCTTCCGCCGAAATGCCGTCCAATCCCACATGCTTGTAGTCGATATGGTCCGAAGGAAGAGGCTTCACGTTCCAATCGTCGTAGGTGAACATGCCGTCGACGATCCTGGCCCTTTCGATGACGAACGCCTTGCGCAAGGCCGTATCTTTCTTAGGCAAGGCTGAGATCTTCATGATCACACGCTTGAAATCCGAAATGGTATCGCCCTTGTAACGATTTATACGGATCTGCGGGCCGTAAAGCACCGCCGAGGAAATGGCCGGCGTGGAGAAATCATAGCTTTTCAGCGTGGCCATGCCTTCGCGGACAAAGACGGTACGGTTGTTCCGGCAATCGAAGACCTCCACGTCGCGCAACGTGACCGTACGCTTGAGGAGATTGATGTCCAGCTTGCCGACTTTCACTTCACACTCCATGAAACGGCTCGCAAAGGCCGAAGCCTTCCTGGCGATGAAGCCCTGTACGGGCGAAGTATGCAGCATGCCGCCAAGGAAAATGACCGCCAGGACCACACCCGCCAAGGTGTAGCCCGTTATCTTGCCCGTTTTCCCAAGCCATTTCGATTTCATCCGTTTTGCGTAAATTTGCCGCCCTCCTTGCGTGACGGCAGGGTATCCTGCAAATTTACACCAAGTCGGGATAAGTTTGCAACTGGAATTGCCCGGCAACCGGCACTCGGGAAAAATCATTTTGAAAATGGGCTACTTGCTTGCCATAGAATCTTCTTGCGACGACACCTCGGCGGCCGTGCTCGACGACAGGCTCCTGCTTTCGAACATGATCGCCAGCCAGAAGGTGCACGAGCTCTATGGCGGGGTGGTGCCCGAACTGGCCTCTCGCGCGCACATGCAGAACATCGTGCCTGTGGTGCATACGGCCCTGATGGAAGCCGGCATTTCCAAAAATCAGCTCGATGTCGTCGCCTTTACACGCGGGCCGGGCCTGATGGGATCGCTGCTCGTGGGGGTCTCGTTCGCCAAGACGCTGGCACTGGCGTTGGACATTCCGCTCGTGGAGGTAAACCACTTGCAGGCCCATGTCTTGTCGCATTTCATCAAGACCAAGGACTACGACCACGCGCCTCGTTTCCCGTTCCTCTGCCTGCTCGTCTCGGGCGGCCACACGCAGATACTTCGCGTCGACGGCCCTTTCGCGTTCCAGATCCTGGGCGGGACGATCGACGACGCCGCCGGAGAATGCATGGACAAGGCCGCCAAGATAATGGGGCTGCCCTATCCGGGCGGGCCGGTGATAGACCGTCTGGCGAAAGAGGGGGACGAAGACCGGTTCAAAATAGCCAAACCGCACATGCCCGGACTGGATTACAGCTTCAGCGGGCTCAAGACCTCGTTTCTCTACTTGATCCGCGACCAATTGAAAAAGGATCCCGGTTTCGTGGAACGGAACGTGAACGACCTTTGCGCGTCGGTACAAAAGACCGTGGTCGAAAGCCTGATGGAAAAACTGATAGCCGCCGCCAAGCAAACGGGAATACGGCAGGTGGCGATCGCCGGCGGCGTTTCGGCCAATTCGCTCTTGCGGAAAAAAATGCAGGAATGCGCCGAACGCTACGGCTGGGAAGCCTTCATTCCGCCTTTCTCGTTCACCACCGACAATGCCGCCATGGTGGGGATGGCCGGTCATTTCAAATGGAAGCAAGGACTATTCTGCTCCTTGGACGCCGTTCCCTACGCAAGGGGATAGCGCACCGCCCGGTCTGTTTCTTTCCCGGAACTGCCCCCTTTCGGCGACGTCCCCGGCCAATCGCCGTACAAAACGGGTTCGTGCCCCGTGGACTTCGTGCAGGCCGGAATAAACGCGGCCTGCGATCCGTACTTCATGCTTTCGAGGATTCGCCGAATCGTCAAATTTTCGTATCTTTACCTTGATGAAAACTATTTTCACGCTCTTGTTTCCATTGCTGGCTTGCCTCGGCACGGCGCAAGCCCAGGCTTATCCGGAACCGGCCCGACGCAAAGGATATTCGGTACTGGCCCTCGGGCAAACGCTGAAAACGGCCGTGGCCGAAGACGGCATCTACAAGATCGGCTACGAGGACCTGGCCCGCCACGGACTGCTTTCCCAGCCCGTGCCTTCTTACAAGATAGCCTTATACGGAAACGCGGCAGGCATGCTCCCGTTCTTCAACACGGAGGGAATCCCCGACGACCTGAGCCCGCTGCCGGTGCAGATGCACGACGGCGGCGACGACCGTTTCGGACCGGGCGACTACTTCCTGTTCTACGGACAATCGCCCCACCGTTGGCACTATGACGCCTCCGATGACGATTTTTCCTACACCCGGCACTATTTCTGCGACTCCTCGTTCTATTTCGTAAGCATCAACGCCGAAATGGAGCACCGTGTGGCCTCTTCCCCCGGCACGGAAAGCGACGGGGAACGACTGACCTGGTTTCCCGAACGCATCCGTCACGAGAACGACCTGACCAACCTATGCAACGGAGGACTCGACTGGCTGGGCGAGGTTTTCTCCTTCTCGGGAAACCATCTCGGCCTCGCCCTTTCCACGCCCGATCCCGTAAACGGCATGGACGGAAAACTTCATGTGGCTTCCGGCGCCAAGACCACCGGAGGCACGGCCACGTTCCGCATGCAGTTCAATCAAAAGACATTGACGCTTTTCCATCCGGGCATTGCCGAGGGCACCGCCTACTCCGCGGCTGACCAAGCGGCCCGCGTACAAGTGACCTCGAACACCAGCATGCTGGACATATCCTTTTCCAAGACCGGAAGTACCGGCAACGGCTATCTGAACTATGTCTCGCTCATCTATCCGAGATATTTGCGGCTCAACGGCGCGGCCTTGTTCTTCCGCCATCCCGAGGCGATGGAACAGTCCGTACGCTTCAGCCTGGAAGCGGCCGCGGGCACACGAATATGGGACATCACCGACATCTACCACATCGCCTCCATCCCGACCCGTCCGGAGAACGGAAGGCTCGTGTTCGGAACCCGTCCGGACAACACCCTGCACGAATACGTGGCATTCAACCCCGATGCCTGTCCCTCACCCGCTTTCAAGGGTCTTGTCAAACCCCAGAACCTGCATCAACTGGAAAATGCGGACTATGTCGTCGTCACGCATCCCTTGTTCCTCGAACAAGCGCAGGAAGTGGCCCGCTTGCACCGGGAACGTGACGGATACTCGGTGTGCGTGGCCACCACGGAAGAGGTTTACAACGAATTTTCCTCGGGAGCGAAAGACCCCTCCGCCATCCGGCTTTTCCTACGGCACCTCGACAAACGCTCCGATTCGGCGCACCGTCCGCGTTACCTCTTGCTTTTCGGTGCCACTTCCTTCGACTACAAGAACGTCGACGGGCTCACCGATTTCGTGCCCACCTTGCAATCGAAAGGCCGTTCGAACGAAGGCGGCAACGATCCGCTGGAAGACATCTTCGGCTACCTGGCCGACGAGGCGGGCATCGATCCCGCGAACCAGAAGGCGCGAGGCAGCCTGCAAGTGGCCATCGGACGCTTGCCGGTCCGCACGGTGCAGGAAGCCCGCGACATGGTACGGAAAATCGACATCTATTCGGCACGACATCACGTGTTCGACCCCGACCAACCCGACCTTTCGGGCAATTTCGGCAATTGGAGGAACGAGGTGGCGTTCGTGACCGACGACGGCTTTGAAGACAATATGGAGGGTTCCATCCTCTCCGGCGACCATATCCGGAAAAACCTGCCGTACATACATCTGAACAAACTCTATTCGGATGCCTACGAGCGTTCTTCCAGTTCTACTTCCACCAAGGTTCCCGCCTTGGAAAACGCCCTGCGCGGCATGGTGGAAAACGGCTGCCTTTTCTTAGGTTATGAAGGGCATAGCGGATGGGATGCATGGTCGGACGAGAAGATCCTCACCAACAACATCATCAACAATTGGAAAACCAGCTATACGTTTCCCGTCATCTTCGCCAGTTCCTGCACCTTCGCCTATTTCGACCAGACCGACAAGGTTTCCGGCGCCGAACACAGCGTCCTCAAACCCCATGGCGGCGCCATAGCGACGATAGCCTCTTCGCGCACGGCCTTTACAGGAAAGATCGAAAGCATCCAAAGGTGTTTCGCGGAAAGGTTCATCGACAAGACCGACGGCAAGCGCCCCACGATAGGAAGCGCTTTCTTGTATGCGAAGAACGCCGCCGCCCTCACCTCCGATTGCCAAAAGTTCATCCTGCTGGGCGATCCCGGAATCAAGGCAGCCCTGCCGGAACATGACATCCAGACGCTTCATATCAACGGCAAGCCGGCCACGGATAAAGACGCGGATACGCTCAAGGCGCTCGCGCCCGTCACGGTGGAAGGCCGCATCGTAGACCGTGCAGGCGATCCGATGAACCGCTTCCATGGCAAACTGATCGTGAAGGTCTACGACAAGGCCGTCGTCAAAAAGACGTTGGGGCTTTACAATTCCCGTAGGACGTCGGACAACAAATACAACCCGCAGGTAAGCTACACCGACCAGAACAGCCTTATCTTCCAAGGGGAGACCGAAGTGAAAGACGGCATGTTCTCTTTCAGTTTCATCGTGCCCAAGGACATCCAGTACAATTACGGGAACGGACGTATCAGCTACTATGCCTACAACGACAGCACGGACGCCAACGGCAGTTTCGACGGCATCATCGTGGGAGGCATGAATCCCGAGGCGGTCATCGATACCGGGGCGCCCGTCGTGGACTTGTATATCGGCAAGAAAACCTTCAGCGGCGGAACCGTGGGAAGCGAACCGAACCTGTTTGCCGAAATCAGCGACGAATACGGCATCAACACCACCGGTGCGGGCATCGGCCACGATATGACGCTGATCATCGACAACGACTACAAGAACGCCATCGTCGTGAACAATTTCTTCCGCTACAAGACCGGAAGCTACAAGAGCGGGACGCTCTCCTATCCCCTGGATCTGTCACCGGGAAAACATACCGCCCGGCTCAAGGTGTGGAACATAAACAATGTTTCTGCCACCAAGGAAATCACGTTCGACATAAACGATTCCGACAAACTGAGGATTTTCGACCTGAAAGTGGTGCCCAACCCGGCAAGGGGCGATTACGCCGATTTCTATTTCAACCATAACAGCAAGAACGGCGGAATCCGGAAATGCAGGCTTGAAGTCTTCAACCTGCAAGGAGCGCGAATCGCTTCCTTCACTTATGACATAAGCGACGTTTCGGGATACACGGTCGGCCCCTTGCGCTGGAACCTTTGCGGAAACGGAAACAAACGCGTCCAGGCCGGCATATATTTCTGCCACATCAAAGCCGTGGACGGCCAAGGGCACACGGTGAGGCAAGGAATCAAGCTGGTCGTGGTGGACTAAGACCGGGTACTATCCGACAAGCGTGCCGAGCAAGGTAGCCGCGGTGCAGTCGCCCACGCCGGTCTTCACGTAATCACCTACACGCACCTTGAACCGGCCGTCGGGCAAAAGCGGATTGTCGAATACCACCACCTTGTTCTGGGAATTCCTGCCGAAGAAACGGTGCTTGTCTTTCTTTGAAACCCCTTCCACCAGTATGTCGAACGTCTTGCCCACGTCACGGCGGTTGCTTTGAAGGGAAAGTTGCTGTTGAAGGTCTATGATCTCGTTCAGGCGACGCGACTTCACTTCATCGGGAACATCGTCGACATAGTTCTTGTGGGCGAACGTGCCGGGACGGTCGGAATACTTGAACATGAACGCGAAATCGTAACCCACTTCACGCATCAGGCTCAAGGTCTGCTCGTGATCCTGTTCGGTCTCGCCGCAGAAACCGGCGATGATGTCGGTACTGATACCGCAATCGGGAATCCTGGCACGCAAGGCCGCCACCCTTTCCAGATACCACGCCCTGTCGTATTTGCGCTTCATCCTGGCCAGCATGGCCGAACTGCCCGACTGCACGGGCAAATGTATGTTCTTGCAGATATTGGGATAGGCGGCCATCACGTCTATCAAGGCATCGGAAAGGTCTTTGGGATGAGATGTCGAGAAACGGACGCGCAGGGCCGGATCCACCTCGGCCACCAGCCGCATGAGACCAGCGAAATCGAGGTCGCCGGCCTTGTATGAGTTCACGTTCTGACCCAGCAGCGTCACTTCCTTGTAGCCCCGGGCGAAAAGGCTTTCGGCTTCCTTCACGATGGTACGGGCATCGCGGCTCCGCTCCTTGCCCCTCGTATAAGGAACCACGCAATAGGCGCAGAAATTCTGGCATCCACGCATGATAGGGATAAAGGCGGAAACATGGTTCGAATCCAGGCGGACAGGCTGTATTTCCTGATACGTCTCGCTTTCGGAGAGCAGCACGTCCATGCCTTTCCTGCCCGCCTGCACCTCGTCCAAGAGCGAAGGCAGCGAACGATACGCGTCAGGTCCCACGACCAGATCGATGTCCAAGTCGCTTTCAAGCAACTGTTCCTTGAGACGTTCGGCCATGCAACCGACCAGTCCGACCTTGAGCGAGGGCCGTCTTTTCTTGAGCGAAGCGAATTCCTTGAGGCGGTTCAACACCCTTTGTTCGGCATGATCGCGGATGGAACAGGTATTGACCAGTATCAGGTCGGCCTCCATGCCGTCCTGCGTCGTGTCGTAACGGTCTTGCAAGATGGAGGCCAGGATTTCCGAGTCGGCAAAGTTCATCTGGCATCCATACGTTTCTATAAACAGGAGCGGCTTCATTCCTTATCTTGTTTTGATTATGTCTTCCTGGCTTTCGAGCGAAGGCGCACGCGACGCCAAGGCAAAAAAAAAAGCGGAGCTTGCCGCCCCGCCTCTTTCTTACATCGCGCTGTTTTCGGCTTTCGTCTGCAACTGCTGGATGTAAATGGCTTTTAGTCTGCGTTCCCGAGCTACGACCGAGGGTTTGGTAAACTTTTGACGGTTTCTCAATTCCCTTACCACGCCCGTCTTTTCGAATTTGCGTTTGAGCTTCTTCAGCGAGCGTTCGATGTTTTCGCCTTCTTTTACAGGAACAATGATCATAACTAAATACCTTTTCCTTTCTAAAAGTGATTAATAATTTGTTTATTCCCGTGCCCCGGACATACCGGACGACAAGGGTTGCAAAGGTAGATTTTTTTTGTCAATTTAAAAAATTTGGGTACTTTTGCCGTCCCGAAAGGATAAACGGTCTCATGGCCGAGTGGTTAGGCAACGGTCTGCAAAACCGTGTACAGCAGTTCGATTCTGCTTGAGACCTCCAAAAGCGTTGATTGGTTTCAACGCTTTTTTTGTACACATTTCCTTCACTGAAAAAATCTACGATCATGAGTTTGCCCGAACAAGTGGACAAGGACATCAAGGCGGCCATGCTGGCACATGAGACGGTACGGCTGGCGGCGCTGCGCGGCATCAAGAAAGAATTCCTGGAAGCCAGGACGGCCAAGAACTCCAACGGGGAACTGACGGACGAGACGGCCGTGAAAATCTTGCAGAAGATGGTCAAGCAGCGCAAGGAATCGGCCGCCATCTTCCAAGGACAGGACCGTGCCGACCTGGCGGAGAACGAACTGGCGGAAGCCGGCGTCATCGAAGCCTATCTGCCCGAACAACTCGATACGGAAAAAATCGAGGCGGAAATACGGAAAATCATCGACCAGACCGGCGCATCGTCGATGAAAGACATGGGCAAGGTCATGGGCGCGGCCTCGAAAACCTTGGCCGGCAAGGCCGACGGAAAGGTCATTTCCGACATCGTGAAGAAACTCCTGGCCTGATCATTCCTTCCATATCATGGAAATTCCGGCACATTCCCGAACCGTGCGCGTGGGGAACCTCCTCATGGGCGGCGGTCATCCGGTGGTCATCCAGTCCATGACCAATACCGACACCCTCGACACCGAAGCCACCGTGGCCCAATGCCGGCGCCTGTTCGACTCCGGCTGCCAATTGGTGCGGATCACGGCACCCGGGCTGAAAGAAGCGCGCAACCTGGAAAACATCAAGGACCGGCTACGCCAGAAAGGCTACGACGGGCCGCTGTGCGCCGACATACATTTCCTGCCCGAAGCCGCTTTGGTCGCCGCGCAAATCGTGGAAAAGGTCCGTATCAACCCGGGCAACTACTGCGACCGTAAGACAGGCAAGACCGAATTTTCACAAGCCGAGCAAGAGGCCGAACGCGAACGCATCGGCCAACGCATCGCCCCGCTCCTGGAAACCTGCCGCGAACATGGCACGGCCATACGCATCGGCGTGAACCAAGGATCGCTTTCGGAACGCATGACCAGCCTGTACGGCAATACGCCGCTGGCCATGGTGGAAAGCGCCTCGGAGTTCATCGGCATCTGCCGGAAAACAGGCTTCGACCAAATCGTGGTATCGATGAAATCGAGCCGCGTGAGGATCATGGACGAGGCGGTACGGATGTTCGCCGGACGGATGATGCAAGAGGGAACGACCTACCCGCTGCATATAGGCGTTACCGAGGCAGGCGACGGGCAAGACGCCCGGCTGCTTTCCGCCATCGGTATCGGAAGCCTGCTGCTGGACGGCATCGGGGACACGATCCGGGTTTCCTTGACCGAAAGCCCCGAAAATGAAATTCCCGTGGCGCGACGCATCATACGGGCCGTCGAACGCCTAAGACGGCTTTCGCCCGGACAGTTGGCGGAAAAACAAACGGAGACGGAAGGAAATCCGATTCCGGAAGATCAAAAGACGGAAACGGCCATACGCCTCGGCAGGCTCATGCTGCGGGGGGAAAGGACAGGCTTTTGCGTCAAAGGCGAAAATCCCGCCGAAAGCCAAAGGCTGCTCGACGACATATTGCAGGCGGCCGGACTGAAATCCCACAAGACACGTTTTATCGCCTGTCCGTCGTGCGGGCGCACCAAATACGACATCCAGAAGGCATTGGCACAAGTAAAGGAACGCTTTCCCGGCCATCCGGACCTCACCATCGCCGTCATGGGCTGCGTGGTGAACGGCCCCGGGGAAATGGCCGACGCGGATTTCGGCTACATCGGCTGCGGAAACGGCAAAGTGAACCTGTACCGCAAAGGCGTGGCCGTCAGGCTGAACGTACCCGAGAACGAAGCCTTGGGCGAACTGGAGAAACTGATTGCGGGAAACACCGCTCACGAATAAAAGACGGCTTCCCCCGGACGGCTAAAACGCCCCGCTTTCCTGCCATTCCTTCATGGCCGCATAATCCGTCCAGTCGAAATGGAACGGCGTAAGCGTGACATAACCTTCGGCAAGGTAATGGAGATCGTGGTCTTTCCCGTCGTCCTTGTTCACGAAATCGCCCATCAGCCAGTAATACTTCCTGCGGGCGGGATCGACACGTTCCACGGCGTCCTCGTCCCAATAGGCCTTGGCCTGGCGGCATACCTTGATTCCTTTCAAGACCGGCACGTCCGGACAATTCACATTCCAGCAAATATCCTTTCGTCCCGACTTCACGCAGGCCGCCATGATTTTTTCCGCATAGGGAAGGAAAGGGGCGAAATCGGCTTTCCACGAATGGTCGGTGAGCGAAAAGGCCACGGCCGGCACCCCCGCGAGCGCGGCTTCCATCATGCCCGCCACCGTGCCCGAATAGACGGCGTTCGAGGAAGCGTTGCTGCCATGGTTGATTCCTGAGAACACATAATCGGGCAGGCGTCCCTCGTACACCACCTTTATGGCCAGCTTCACGCAATCGGCAGGCGTCCCGCTGCAACTGAAATAACGGATGCCGTCTTCCTCGCCCGCCTCGTGGAGCCGGAGCGGCTGTATCAACGTGACCGCATGCGACTGCCCCGAACGGGGACTGTCGGGCGCCACCACGACCACCTCGCCGAACTTGGCGGCCAGCTTGGCCAGATGTTTTATTCCGGGTGCAAAGATCCCGTCGTCGTTCACCACCAGGATTTTCATTTTTTCGCTCGTCATTTGTCCGTTTTTTTTTACTGGAACCGGCGGCGGACGGACGATAGTCGTCATGCCCCGTGCCGTCCTCCGCCGGTTTTCCAAAGGTAGAAAAATTCTCCGGTTTGGACGATGAGCCGTTTAGTTTATTACCTTTGCGTCCTGTGCAAACGCTTAACACTGGAAAACAATGAGCAAAGTCTTGATTATCGGCGCCGGAGGAGTGGCCACGGTCGTGGCCCACAAGGTAGCCGCGCACCCCGAAGTCTTCACCGACGTCATGTTGGCCTCACGCACCAAGTCAAAATGCGACCGCATCGTCGAATCGCTTGAAAAACGAGGATTGAA
Source organism: uncultured Bacteroidales bacterium (assembly GCA_910578275.1). GTDB lineage: Bacteria > Bacteroidota > Bacteroidia > Bacteroidales > P3 > Pullibacteroides. The sequence goes on from CAJTPR010000009.1 coordinate 48,020, forward strand.
GAAGGCCGGATGGCAAACGGCGCAGGTAGATGCGGACAATGTGCCGCAACTGACGGCCTTGATGGAAAGATTCAAGCCCGAACTGGTCATCAACGTGGCCTTGCCCTATCAGGACCTGCATATCATGGACGCCTGCCTCGCCACCGGCACCAACTACATGGACACGGCCAACTACGAGCCCTTGGACGAAGCCAAATACCAATACAGCTGGCAATGGGCCTATCACGACCGCTTCAAGGACGCCGGACTGACGGCCATCCTCGGCTGCGGTTTCGACCCGGGCGTGACCAGCATCTTCACCGCCTACGCCGCCAAGCATCATTTCGACGAAATCCGATATCTCGACATCGTGGACTGCAACGCCGGCAACCACGGCAAGGCTTTCGCCACCAACTTCAATCCCGAGATCAACATCCGCGAAATCACCCAGAAAGGAAAGTTCTGGGAAAACGGAGACTGGCACGAAACCGAACCGTTGAGCGTCCACAAGCCGCTCAATTATCCGCGCGTGGGCGCCAAGGAATCGTACCTGATGTACCACGAGGAACTGGAGTCGCTGGTAAAACACTTCCCCACGCTGAAACGCGCCCGTTTCTGGATGACTTTCGGGCAGGAATACCTCACCCACCTGCGCGTGATCCAGAATATCGGCATGGACCGCATCGATCCCGTCGAATACGAAGGCCACCAGATCGTCCCCATCCAGTTTCTCAAGGCCGTGCTGCCCGACCCCGGCGAACTCGGAGCCAACTATACGGGCTGGACTTCCATCGGCTGCCGTATCCGCGGCATGAAAGACGGCAAGGAAAAGACGTATTATATCTTCAACAACTGCAGCCACGAAACAGCCTACAAGGAAACCGGCACGCAAGGGGTAAGCTATACCACCGGCGTCCCGGCCACCGTGGGTGCCATGATGCATCTCAAGGGGCTTTGGAAACAGCCCGGCGTGTTCAACGTGGAACAATTCGACCCGGATCCGTTCCTCAAGGAACTCGGACCCAACGGCCTTCCGTGGGAAGAAATCATCGACGGGGACCTGGAACTGTAACGATTCGCCGGGAAAACAAGGAAGCGAGGGGCGGCCGATGGCCGCCCCTCGCCATTTCCGGTAGCTCCCGAACCGCTTCCTTCGGCTACGGAAATGGTCCGTCTTGACCGTTGCCGCCCCCTCGTAACACCCCGCTTCCCTGGCATGACGACTCCGCCGGAAATGCCATCCCGACACACGAAAACATCGACCGGAACATGCCGGAACCGAGAAACGGAAACACGAAGGAAGCGAAACGCGGCATATTTTGCCAATTAGAAAAATGGGGCTAACTTTGCTCTTTGTTGCATAAACTCTAAAACACTTGATAGACATGAAAAAAGTGCACATTTTCAATGCGGGTCCGTGCAAATTGCCCCAGCCCGCGCTTGAAGCCGGTATCGAAGCCCTGAAGGATTTCAAGGGAACCGGAATGTCCGTTATCGAAATTTCCCACCGTACCAAGGAATGGGAAGCGATCATGAACGAAACCGTAGCCCTTTGGAAAGAACTCTACAACATCCCCGAAGGCTACCACGTGTTGTTCCTGGGCGGCGGCGCCAGCACGCAGTTCTGCTATGTGCCCTACAACCTCCTCAACAAGAAAGCCGCTTACCTGGACACCGGCGTCTGGGCCCACAAGGCCGCCAAGGAAGCCAAGTTGTTCGGTGAAGTCGAAATCGTGGCTTCTTCCGAAAGCACGGTTTACAACCATATTCCCAAAGGCTGGACCATTCCTACCGATGCCGACTACTTCCACATCACCACGAACAACACGATCTACGGTACCGAAATCAAGAAAGACATCGACAGCCCCGTGACGTTGGTCGCCGACATGTCGTCCGATTTCATGAGCCGTCCCGTGGACGTGAGCAAATACGGCCTTATCTACGGCGGCGCCCAGAAAAACGTAGGTCCCGCCGGCGTGACGGTGGTCATCGTCCGCGAAGACCTGTTGGGCAAGGTGAACCGTCCCCTGCCCACGATGATCGACTATCGCACGCACATCAAGGGCGAGTCGATGTTCAACACGCCTCCCGTGTTCCCCATCTTCATCATGCACGAAACGATGAAGTGGATCAAGAGCATGGGCGGTCTGGCCGCTATCCAGAAATACAACACCGAAAAGGCCGACCTGCTTTACGGTGAAATCGACAGCAACCCGATGTTCAAAGGCACGGTCATCGACAAGGAAGACCGCTCCTTGATGAACGTCTGCTTCGTAATGGAAGACAAATACAAGGAAAAGGAAGCCGAATTCCTCGAATTCGCCAAGGCTGCCGGCATGGCGGGCTTGAAAGGCCACCGTTCGGTGGGCGGCTTCCGCGCCTCCATCTACAACGCCTGTACGATGGAAGACGTTCAGGCCTTGGTTGCCTGCATGCAGGAATTTGCCAAGAAAAACGCCTAACCGGCCTTGCATGGCATAAGACGAAGAACCCTCAAGTATCCGCTTGGGGGTTCTTGTTATCGGACGGCGATAGTCCGGAATCATGTTGAATCAAATAAAAAACAATATCATGAAAGTATTAGTTGCCACTGAAAAACCTTTTGCAAAGGCCGCCGTCGACGGTATCCGCCAAATCGTGGAAAAAGCCGGATTCGAATTGGCCCTTTTGGAAAAATACACCGACGTGAACGACTTCCATAAAGCCGTGGCCGATGCCGACGCTTTGATCGTCCGTTCCGACAAAGTCACCAAGGAAGTCATCGACCACGCCAAGAACCTCAAGATCGTGGTACGCGCCGGTGCCGGATTCGACAACCTCGACCTGGCCGCCTGTACCGAACGCAAGATCGTGGCCATGAACACGCCCGGCCAGAACTCCAACGCCGTGGCCGAACTGGCTGCCGGCCTGATGGTGTACATGAACCGCAACCTGTTCAACCCCGGTACGGGCACCGAACTGAAAGGCAAGAAACTGGGCATCCACGCCTACGGCAACGTAGGCCGCAACGTGGCTCGCGTGGCCAAGGGCTTGGGCATGGAAATCCATGCCTTCGACGCTTTCTGCCCCAAGGACGTGATTGAAAAAGACGGCGTGAAAGCCGTGGGTTCGGTAGAAGAACTCTACGCCACCTGCGACGTGGTTTCTTTGCATATTCCCGCCACCAAGGAAACGATCGAATCCATCAACTACGACCTGGTGAACCGCATGCCCAAAGGCGCCATGCTGGTAAACACCGCCCGCAAGGAAGTCATCCACGAAGCCGACATGGTACGCTTGTTGAACGATCGTCCCGATTTCCGTTACGTTACCGACATCAAGCCCGGCAACCACGACGAATTGGCCGAAAAGTTCCCCACCCGCTATTTCTCCACTCCCAAGAAGATGGGTGCCGAAACCGCCGAAGCCAACATCAACGCCGGTCTGGCCGCAGCCAACCAGATCGTCGACTTCATCAAGAACGGCGTAACCAAGTTCCAAGTGAACAAATAGGATACCGCCCGCCGATGGCGATTGAACGGGAATCCCGGCACGTCGTGCCGGGATTCTTTATTCGTACCCGTTCCTGCACGGCAACGTCCGCTTGAGAAGAATCTTGGACCGGAAGCATGCGCAAGCCTATTTCCCCTGTTTCCCCTGCTGTTTCCTGCCAAAACATGATCCACATCGCCACCGAGCCCGGAAAAAACGCCGGCCGGTACGGACACCGGCTCGTCGGCCATGGTCTTGCACCGTTACCGATGGAGAGATTCCGGAAAGGACATCGGAATCCTGCATGAGAGCCGTCTGCCACGACGACGAAAGAATCGTCATGAAGGCGATTCGTCAGACATCCTACGCACCCCTTCATATTTTCATATAAAATATCCACTTTCCGACGGTTTTTATCAACACCTCCCTGTCGACTGCCTTTTTTCCGCTAAATTTGCGTTCCTTGTTCATGATTATAGTTATAATTTGAACCGGCAAACCGATTATCATAAAGCAAATACTCTCTTCCTATGAGGCGAACGGCTGCATTGCTTGTCTTGCTCTGCCTTGTGTCTTTTTCGATGGCGCAACGGGAGGTAAGCGGGACGGTCTTGGAAAAACGCACGAAGAATCCCATCGCGAACGCGCAGGTTTCGGCAGGTACCGAACGGACGAAAGTGCGGCAAGACGGCACTTTCACGCTCGGAAACGTACCTGAAAAGGGAAAAGTCTCCCTTACCGTATCCGCACCCGGATACAAGTCCGAGGTGGTCAACGTGAAGGATTTCTCCGGCGGAACCTACTACTTGGAAGAAAGCCAGGGTGTCAGCGCGGATGAAGCGGCCTCGTTCCTGGAACTCGACGGCGACGAGGACATGGGCTACGGCGGCCAGGCGGTGGCTGGACTGCAAACCCAGTCGGAAGACATATTCGACAAGGCGGCGGGATACAACCTCGGTTTCGCCTATTTCCGCGTCCGCGGTTACGACAACGAAAACAACAGCGTCTACATCAACGGCGCGTTGATGAACGATCCCGAAAACGGCCGGCCGGTCTGGTCGGAATGGGGCGGCATCAACGATGCCACACGGAACAAGGAAGTGGTAAGCGGCCTCAAGCCCAACGGATTCGGTTCCGGCAACATCGGCGGGGAACAGGACATCAACATGCGCGCCTCGGCCATGCCGCGCCAGCATAAGTTCTCGTACGCCATTTCCAACCGCACCTACACCCATCGCCTCATGTATTCCTACGGCTCGGGGCTTACGCCCAAAGGCTGGGCTTTTGCGTTGAGCCTGTCACGGCGTTGGGGCAACGGATTGGTATATAATACGAACAGCAAGGTCCGCGTGCCCCGTTTCTCCGAAAGTTACGACAAGAAAGGCGTGCCCGACGGCTTGCTCTACGACGGCTGGGGCTATTACGCCTCGGTGGAAAAACGTTTCGGCTCCACCGGCCACGCACTGAGTTTCGTGGCTTTCGGCTCACCCACCAAACGCTCGATGCAAGGAGGTTCCTACCAGGAAGTCTACGACCTGGTAGGTAGCAACTATTATAACGGCAACTGGGGATATCAGGACGGCAAGATACGTTCGGCACGCATCCGCAACACCTTCCTGCCCACTTTCCAGTTGGTTTGGGACTACGATCCGAACACGGACACCAAGCTCAGCACCGTGGCCAGTTACCAGTTCGGACGTTACGGAACCACTTCGCTCAACTGGTACGACGCTCCCGACCCGCGCCCCGATTACTATCGCTATCTTCCTTCCTATTACGAGGATCCGGCCACGGCGGCCATGGTGGCCGACTTATGGCGCAACGATCCGGGCGTGAGCCAAATCAACTGGGACAGGCTTTATGAAGTGAACCATGCCCAGAACGCCATCGGCAAACAGTCGAAATATATCGTCGAAGACCGGCGCAACGACGTGAACGACTTCAACCTCAGTTCGGTATTGAACCAGACTTTCACCGAACATGCCAAGTTGACCGCCGGCGTCCGTTTCCGCCACAGCATCACCAAGAACTTCAAGGTGATGGACGACCTTTTGGGCGGCACCCATTGGCTGGACATCGACCAATTCGCCGAACGCGACTTTTCTTCCGATGCCGATGAAATCCAGAACGATCTCGACCATCCCGACCGAATCGTCAAGAAAGGCGACAAGTTCGGCTACGACTACGACATGCACCTCGTCTACGGCCAATTGTTCGCGACAGGGGTATTCGAATACGCCCATTGGGACTTCTACGGCGGCGCCGAATTTTCCACGACCCACTTCTGGCGTTACGGACACATGCGTAACGGCCGCGCACCCGAAAATTCCAAAGGCAAGGGCGACGTGCACGGTTTTTACAACTACGCGCTCAAGGCCGGTGCCACATGGAAGATAAACGGCCGCAATTACATTTTCGCCAACGTGCTGTGGAAAACCCGCGCCCCCTACCTGCGCAACGCCTATCTCTCGCCCCGCATCAAGGACGACGTGGCCAAGCTGGTCAACGAGAAGATCTTTTCGGTCGACTTGAACTACGTGCTCAAGACCCCCGTGGTACAAGGCCGGTTGACGCTATACCATACGATGTTCTTCGACGGCATGGAAGCGTTCTCCTTCTATCACGACGACTACCGCACGTTCGTCAACTACACGCTCAACGGCGTGGACAAGATCCATCAAGGCATCGAACTGGGACTGGACGTGAAGATCATTCCCCAATTGAACGCCACGCTCATCGCCTCCATCGGCAACTATCGCTACAACAGCAATCCTCTGGCGATCATCTCCCCTGAGAACGGTTCGTTCAACGACCGGAGCAACACCGTCTATTACAAGAACTACCACATCACGGGAACCCCGCAAATGGCCGGTTCGCTCGGGTTGAACTACCAGGCTCCCTTCAACATCTACTTGAACGCCAACCTCAACTACGTGAGCAGCAGTTATCTGAGCATGAATCCCGAACGCCGCACGACGGCAGCCATCGAAGGCGTCTCGGCCGACGACAGCGAACTTCTGGCAGCCATCCTCGACCAGGAAAAGCTCCAAGGCGGCTTCACGCTCGACCTTTCGGTGGGCAAGGTCTTCCGCATGAAAGGCTGGCAAATCAACCTCAACGCCTCGGTGCAGAACGTCACCAACAACCGCAAGATAAAGAACGGAGGCTACGAACAACGGCGTTTCGACTATGCCGAACACAATGTGGACAAATATCCGCCCCGTTACTTCTATTCTTACGGGACCACTTTCTTCATCAACGTGGGCGTCCGCTTCTAATCCGTCAAAAAAATCGAAAAGATGAAAACATTTCATGACATACGCTTCGGGATGCTCCTCATGGCGACGTTCCTGTCGGGGATGACCGCCTGCGTGGGCGAACACGACACCCCGAAAGCTCCCGATACCGACCTGAAAGCCAACATCACGATAGCCGAACTCATAAACCGGTTCGGGGAAACCAGCTACACCGATCTCGATTCGGCATGGTACGTCGAAGGCGTGGTGACGGCCAACGACATATCGGGCAACATCTACAAGAAAATCTACCTGCAAGACGAGACCGCCGGCATCGACGTGGAAATCGAAATGACCAAGAACAGCCACAAGTATCCTGTCGGGCAACGTCTGGTGGTTTCGCTCAAAGGCCTGGCCATGGGACTTTACGGAGGACAACCGCAGATTGCCGGACAAGGGAACAACGTCGTCAAACGCCTTTACGAACCCGAATGCGACGCGCATTTCTTCCGCAAAGGATATGCCTCGCATGCCCATATGCCCGAACCCGAACTGATTACGATCAACAAGCTCGAATTCAGCCCCAAAAGGTATGTGGGCAAGTTGGTCCGCATCGATTCGGTGCGCTTCGAGGACCCGGGCCTGACCTTTGCCACGGCCGGGGACGCGGGCAACGGCTCCAACCGCAACATCATCGACAAATTCAACAACAGCCTGGTTTGCCGCAACAGCACCAAGGCCATGTTCGCCAACGACATCATTCCCGACGGATACGGCAGCGTGGTGGGCATCGTGGGCATCTACAACGGCACGCCGCAATTCTATTTCCGCGACAAGGACGACATCATCGGCTTTGAAAATCCTGTCCAAGACAGCATCAACCGCTAAAACGAGGAGGTGAATCATGAAAACAAACGCTTTCGGCATCATAAGAAACGGTCTTTTGGCAACAGGGGCGGCCTTGACGCTTGTTTCCTGCGTCAAGTTCCAACACGACGACCTTCCTCAAGAAGACTTGAACTTCACACCGCAGAATGCCAAGATAATGAGCATAGAGGAACTCTCGGGTCATTATCCGGGAGATTTCGATTCGGTGGGACAATTCCTGGACATGGAAACCGGCGATTCGGTATGGCGCGACATCTACCTCAACGTCACGGTAATCGGCAACGACATTTCCGGCAACCTCTACAAGAGCATGTACGTGCGCGACAAGATCGGAGAACGCGCCTTGAACCTGAGCGTGGACAAGACGGGACTTTACAACTTCTACCCCGTGGGGCAAGAACTGTTCATCAAGGTGTCCGGATTATACTTCGGCCGTTACGAAAGCCTGCCGCAATTGGGATTCCGCTACGCCGACGACAACGGATCGGTTTCCCTGGGTCGTATTCCCGACGCGGTATTCGTCCGCCACGTCCATAAGAACGGCCTGCCGCCTTCCCATCCCGACTCCTTGCCCCGACCCATCGAAATCACGTCGGCAAGCCAACTGGAAGACCCGATGCTGTACAACCAACTCGTCGTATTGCGGAACGTACAGTTTTCGGGCGACGAAGTAGGCATGCCGTTCGCCCCGGCGCCGCCCGCAGGTACGAACCCCGTTTCGACCAACCGGTTTTTCAGCATCGACGGAGAGGGTTCTTTCGTACTACGCACCAGCAGCGCGTGCCGTTTCTTCAAACGGCCCGTTCCCGCCGGCATAGGCGACATGGTCTGCATCTACGCCATTTACGGCGATACCAAGCAGTTTTACCTGCGTTCGTTCAACGACTTGGACACCGCCAAGTTCAACGCCACGGGCGAAGTGAACTATCCCATATTCTCCGCTTCCTTCAGTTCCGACATTTCCGGATTCAAGGTGGTCAACATCAAAGGAAAAGCCATTTGGACCTGGGGCAAATACGGTGACGGCTGCGCCATGATCCAAGGTTCGCGCGACGGCAAGGAAATAAACGAAGACTGGATGATTTCCGATGAAATCGAGATAGGGGAACCGTTCAACGACGTGCAATTCAGTTTCGAGCAGGCGCTCAGCTACAAATACGATTCGCCCTACGACTGGTACACGGTGCGCATCTCCACCGACTACGATCCCGACCGGCACGCCGACCCGCGCGAAGCGACTTGGAGGATATTGGAAATCCCCAATCCCCATCCGGGCAACAACTTCGATTTCCAATCCAGCGGAAACATCGACTTCAAGTATCTCAAGGGGCAAAAGTTCCGCATCGCCTTTGTCTACAAGAGCGACAGCGAAACCATGGCTACCTGGGAGGTCAACAAGGTGAAGGTGATTGGAAACAAATAGCCGGGGTCTTTCCGACATACACGAGATCCTGCGCCGGTATTGGGGATACGACAAGTTCAGGCCCCTGCAGCAGGACATCGTGGAACATGTCCTGCGGGGAAACGATGCCTTGGCCTTGCTTCCTACCGGCGGCGGGAAATCGATATGCTTCCAGGTTCCCGCCTTGGCGATGAAAGGCACATGTATCGTCATTTCGCCCCTTATCGCCTTGATGAAAGACCAAGTGGAGAACCTCAAAAGACGGGGAATCGCGGCCGAAGCCGTATATACCGGTCTTTCTCCGCATGAAACCGAAATCATCTTCCATGCGGCCGGACACGGCCGCCTCAAATTCCTTTACGTATCTCCCGAACGTTGCCGCAACAAGGCTTTCCTGGCTTGCCTTCAACGCATGGAAATCTGCCTGCTTGCCGTGGACGAGGCGCACTGCGTCTCGCAATGGGGCTACGATTTCAGGCCTCCCTACCTGCAAATCGCCGATTTGAGGGCCTACCTGCCCGACGTGCCCTTGCTGGCGCTTACCGCCACGGCCACGCCCGAGGTGGTGGACGACATCCAGGAAAGGCTACTGATCCGCCCCCGCAAGGTTTTCCGGAAAAGTTTCGCACGGGAGAACCTCACCTATTATGTCATCCACGACGAAGACAAGACCGGACGGCTGGAACGCATCATACGCAAGGTCGGCGGCAGCGGCATCGTTTACGTGCGTAGCCGGAAAAGGACGGCCGAAATCGCCGCATGGCTGCAACAGCGGGACATCCCGGCCTCTTTCTACCACGGCGGGCTCGCCAACGACCAACGTTCCAAACGACAACAGGATTGGATAGCGGGCAGGATCCGCGTCATGGTGGCCACCAACGCCTTCGGCATGGGCATCGACAAGCCCGATGTCCGCTTCGTGGTTCATCTGGACCTGCCCGACACGCTCGAAGCCTATTTCCAAGAGGCGGGACGCGCCGGACGCGATGAAAAACGCGCTTTCGCGCTGCTCGTCTATCATCCCTCCGACAAGGCGGACGCCTTGCGGAAATTAGCCAAGGCCTATCCCGACATGTCCTTCATCCGCCGTGTCTACGAAGCCGTGGGCCATTACCTCGAGGTGGCGCCCGGTTCCGGAAAAGGCCGGACTTTCGACTTCGAAACGACCGACTTCGCCCGTACCTACCGGTTTCCGCCGGCGGAGACCTTCTCCGCCCTCTCGTTCCTGGAAAAGGAAGGCTATTTCCGTATTTCCGACCAGGCCAAGGAACCGTCCAAGGTGCATGTCACCACCGACTACAAGACCATTTACCGGCATTCCGTGGATTATCCCTTCCTGGAACCTGTCATTCGTTTCCTGCTCCGTGCCTATGGCGGAAGCCTTTTTTCGGACTACGTGGCCGTCAACGAGAAAGACATCGCCGCGCGTCTCAAAGTGCCTGAGCGCTCCATTTGCCGGATACTCTCCGAAATGGACAAGATGGAACTGATCGACTACCAGCCGGCCCCCGAAGGAGGAACGCTCGTCCTGTTGATGGAACTTCGCCAGAAAGGCCCCGCATTCCTGCAACCCGACGTCTACGCCCGACGCAAGGAAAACGCCGCGCGCAAGCTGGACGCCGTCTTGGGCTATGCCGAAGAACAGGAACTTTGCCGAAGCCGCTACCTGCTGCAATATTTCGGGGAACACGACGCCAAGGCATGCGGAACCTGCGACGTCTGCCTGGAAAAGAAGAAGATGCCGGTCACCGAAAAACACCTGCTCCGGCTCCTCGAAATCCTCGTCCCCGCCTTGCAAGACAAGGAATTCGGCTTTTCATGCCTGGAAGAAGTCCTTCCGCAAGAAAACGAAGACACGCTCAAGGAACTTTGGCGATACATGCTCAAGGAAGAATACCTCGAACCAAGCGGTCCGGCCCTGTTCCGACTCAAAACCTGAATAGCGGGCCTTACACGTGTTTTTTGTACTTTCGCATCGCAAAACGACCACTCATGTTCGTAAGACTTTCCAAGAACAACCTGCCGCTGCAATTCGTGCTGCTGGTTCTCTTTTCCCTGATATTATGGGGCAAGAGTTTCGTGACGGGCGGATTCAGCCGAGGCTCATGCTGGCTTTGGTGGGCCGTATGCCTGCTCATGGCCGTGGGCGTCGCGTTCATGGTACGCCGGCAACAGGTTTCACGGAATCCCGGCATGCAAGGCCTGCTTTTCCTGTGTATCGCCGTTCCGCTGACAGGCACGGAATATCTCCCGCAGACATGGGTCTATCCGCTGTTCCTGCTTTCGTTCTACTACATCTTCAACATGTACGGGAAAGACAAGCCCTATCCCGACATATTCAACGCGGCCTTTTTCTGGAGCGCGGCCACGATTTTCCTGCCCGACCTGTTCTTCACGATGCCCTGCCTGCTGCTCGTCCTGCTGGCCTATGCCGCCGGCGACAAGCATTCCTGGCTTTCGTCCCTGTTCGGAATGGGCGTTCCTTATCTTTTCCTCGCCGCCTACGATTTCTTGTCGGGAAACAGCCTCTTGCAAGACAACATGACACGGATCATGGTTTTCGGCCTGCCCGACTTTTCGTCCATGGCGCCGATTCCCGGCATCTTGCTGCTGGGCTGCGTGACCATGGCGCTGCTTTCCTTGTTTTCGCTCCACAAGTTCCTGCAAGACATAGAAATGACCGAACGGCGCAAGTCGTCGGCCATGACGACGATATTCATTTACCTGCTCGTATTCTTCCTGTTTTCAGCGGGAAGGGTTCCCGCCTCCCACTGGTTCCCGCTTTTCTTTCCGGTGGCCTTCTTCTGCACGAAATTCATCGTCTATACGCACCAAGCCGTTCTCAAAGAAGTGATTTTCATCCTGCTCCTCGCCTTGAGCGTATCAGGAGTCTACATTAATTCATCGGTATGGCCAGGCTTTTTTTAGTACCCACGCCCGTGGGCAACCTTTCGGACTTCACCCGACGTGCCGAGGAGGTACTCAAGGCTTGCGACCTGATCCTGGCCGAAGATACCCGCACCAGCGGAAAGTTGTTGCAGCATTACGGCATCCATACGCCCTGCCGCGCCTATCACCAGTTCAACGAACACAAGATTTGCCGCCAGGTGACGGACATGCTCAGGCAAGGACAGGACATTGCCGTGATCACCGACGCGGGCACGCCCGGCATTTCCGATCCCGGTTTCTTGCTGGTGAGGGAATGCGTGCAGGAAGGCATCGAGGTGGAGTGCCTGCCCGGCGCGACGGCGTTCGTCCCGGCCCTTGTCCAATCGGGCTTTCCTTGCGAACGTTTCGCCTTCGAAGGATTCCTGCCGCACCAGAAAGGACGCAATGCAAGAATCGAGCAATTGAAATGGCAGGAACGCACCATGATCATCTACGAATCGCCACACCGCATCGCCAAGACACTCCGGCAATTGGCGCAGGCGCTGGGAGGCGAACGCAAAGCCTGCCTGTGTCGCGAAATATCGAAGGTACATGCGGAAAACAAGCGGGGAACCCTGCAGGAATTGGCCGACTTCCATGAAAGGAACGAGGCCAAGGGCGAAATGGTGCTGATCGTGGAGGGACGTCCCGCACCCTGCCATAGCTACGACTACCCGCGGCCCGCCTTGACGGCGGATTTCCTGCTCGTGGCACGACTGCCCGACGACAGCCGCCACTTGCTGTTGGTGGAACGGAAAAACGAACCGTTCAAAGGTTGTTTCGCCTTTCCGGGCGGTTTCGTGAACGAAGACGAGACCTTGGAACGGGCGGCGGTACGCGAACTGCGCGAAGAAACAGGCATCCGGCTGAAAGACTACGGCTTGCAAGCCCTTCCGTTCCGTCCTTACAGCGATCCGGAACGCGACCCGCGCGGGCGCACCGTGACGATGACCTATCACGCGCTGCTGAACTGCGATACGCTGCCCGAAGTCGCCGCAGAGGACGACGCGGCGGAAGCCCGATGGTTCAACGTGGAAAGCCTGCCGCCCTTGGCCTTCGACCATGAAAGGATCTGGCAGGACTTCCTGCATCGATAAAACGCCTGTCGCGGCACCTCCTGCCCGAACCCCGCCATCGCATGCTTCTTCTTGCCTGCGCGCACAAGGCGGAACCGTTGACACATCCAAAAAGAAAGCCCGGCGAGTTGAACTCGCCGGGCTTTTCAAAACCGGTCATCGCGGCAACGGCCGCGACAATCCGTATTACATCATGTCGTCGGACGGCGTGAAGCCTTCATTGTTGCTCCGCAACTTGGGCGCGCCGAGCCTGTTCTCGGGACGCGGACGTTCGGAACGGTCATGACGGTCGAAGCCTCCACGGCGTTCGCCACGCGGTTCGCGCGGTTCACGACGCGGTTCGACATAGCCTTCGGGCTTGGGTTCGAGCACGCGACGGGAAAGACGGAGCTTGCCCGAGCGGGGATCCACCTCGATAAGCTGCACACGTACCTTGTCGCCTTCGTGCAACACGTCTTCGACGCGTTCCACACGGTTCCAGCTTATTTCGGAAACGTGCAAGAGGCCGTCCTTGCCCGGCAGGATTTCCACGAAAGCGCCGAACGGCTGGATCGACCGTACCGTACCCTCGTATATTTCTCCGACCTCGGGAACGGCGGTAAGGGCCTTGATACGGGCCAAGGCGATGTCCATGCCTTCCTTGTTGCTTCCGGCAATGTCCACGACGCCGAATTCGCCCACTTCCTCGATCGAGATCTCGCAACCGCTTTCACGCTGCATCTCCTGGATGACCTTGCCGCCGGTTCCGATGACGGCTCCGATGAATTCGCGCGGAATACGGATCTGGATGATGCGCGGAGCATGGGGCTTGTAGTCTTCACGCGGAGCGGAAATGACTTCGAGCATCTTGCCCAGGATATGGGCACGGCCGCGATGAGCCTGCGCCAAGGCCTTGCCGAGAATCTCATAGGAGAGACCGTCGATCTTGATGTCCATCTGGCAGGCGGTAATGCCGTCGGGCGTTCCGCAAACCTTGAAGTCCATGTCGCCCAGATGATCCTCGTCGCCCAGAATATCGGAAAGAACGGCGAATTCGCCCGTCTTGGGATCGGTGATCAATCCCATGGCGATACCGCTGACAGGCTTGCCGATCTTCACACCGGCATCCATCAACGCCAGACAGCCGGCGCAAACCGTGGCCATGGACGAAGAACCGTTCGATTCCAGAATATCGGAAACGATACGGATCGTATAGGGATTGGCCTCGCCCGTGGGCAATACCTGCTTGAGGGCGCGCATGGCCAGGTTCCCGTGACCGATCTCGCGACGACCCGTACCGCGTACCGGCTTCACCTCGCCCGTGGCGAAAGGAGGAAAATTATAGTGCAGCAAGAAGTTGTTCTTGCCTTCGATGATGGCTCCGTCGATCGTTTGTTCATCCAGCTTGGAACCGAGCGTGACCGTGCTCAACGACTGGGTCTCGCCACGGGTAAAAATGGATGAACCGTGGGGGCCGGGCAACACGTCCACTTCGCACCAGATCGGACGAATGTCTTCCAATCCGCGACCGTCCAGACGAATCCTCTCCTTGAGAATCATGTCGCGGACCGCATCGCGATGCACGTCGTGGAAATAACGGTCGATCATGAATTCCTTTCCGGCCAAGGTCTCGGCGGTAAAGTTTTCCTCGATGAACGCCTTCTTGATGGCATCGATCTTGCGGGCGCGGAGTTTCTTGTCGGCCACGCATTCACGGGCGCAATCGTAACACTTCTGATAGCATTTTTCGCGAACCAAGGACTTCAGGGCCTCATCGTTCATTTCATGGCAGTATTCGCGTTTGGGTTTGCCTACTTCCTTGGCCAGATCCAACTGCACCTGGCACTGTACCTTGATGGCCTCATGGGCGGCCTTCAAGGCCTCGATCATCACCTCCTCGCTCACTTCCTTCATTTCGCCTTCCACCATCGAGATGTCGTCGATCGTGGCACCCACCATCAATTCCAAGTCGGCTTGTTCCATCTGGGCCACCGAAGGGTTGATGACGAACTGGCCGTTCACACGGGCCACGCGAACTTCGGATATGGGACCGTTGAACGGAATATCGGAAATGGTAAGGGCCGTGGACGCGGCCAAGGCGGCGAAAGCATCGGGCAAGTTGTCGCGATCGCCCGAAACGAGATAGACCAGCACCTGGGTGTCGGCATGGTAGTTGTCGGGGAACAAGGGACGCAAAGCCCTGTCGATCAAACGGGAAATCAGGATTTCATATTCCGAAAGACGAGCTTCGCGCTTGAAAAAACCGCCGGGGAAACGTCCCACGGAAGCGTATTTCTCTTGATAATCCACCGTAAGGGGCATGAAGTCGACGTTCTCGCCCACTTCGGTCTTGCTGCAGACCGTAGCCAGGATCACGGTGTCGCCACATTTGACGACAGCCGAACCGTCGGCCTGCTTGGCCAATTTGCCCGTTTCGATAATCACCTCCCGGCCATCGGGCAGGTTGAATTTTTTTTGTGTACCTAATACCATAACGTTGAATTTCTGCCTCGTTCAAGCGGATAACCGCCGAGGCCATTTATAATGCTTGATTTTCTTATTTTTCCGAAAATAAGGCCGATTATTTGCAAAGAACCAATCAGCCAATATAAAACAAGAAGGCAATTACATTCAGATATAATTGCCTTCCTGCCATGGGAGCCATCCGAAACTCCGTCTTGTTATTTACGCAGATTCAATTTCTGGAGAATCGCACGATAGCGTTCGATATCCCTGTCCTTGAGATAATCGAGCAACTTGCGGCGTTTTCCGACCAGACGGACCAACGAACGCTTGGTGAACTGGTCTTGTTTGTTTTCCTTAACATGTTCGGAAAGGTGAAGGATCCTTTCGGTGAACAATGCAATCTGACCTTCCGCGCTGCCCGTGTTCTTCTCCGAACCGCCGTAAGTCTTGAAGATTTCCTGTTTTCTTTCTGCTGTCAAGTACATATCGCTACTTCTCCTTAATCAATTTGGGAGCGCAAAGATACGCCAATATTTTCATTTACGCAAACTTGGCCGGAAAGCGGCCATGGCACGCGTCATGCAAGGGAAATGATGTATTTTTGTAATTTTGGAACGACCATGAGCGAAATCTACATCGAAATCGAACCCCACCACCCGATCGACGTTTTCGGGATAGAAGAGGAGAAACTCGATCGCATACGCCGTTTCTTTCCGCAGTTGAACATCGTCTTGCGCGGCGAATTGCTCAAGGCCGTCGGCGACGCCGCCCATCTGGCCGACTTCGAGAAAAAGATAAGGCTGGTGCTCTTCCATTTCGAACGGTTCAACCGTCTCAACGAATCGGACATAGACGCCATCCTCGACGAGTCCAAGGCCGACAAGGCGCCTTGGGACGAGACCGCAACCGAAAAGCCCTCCTCGCCGGTCATCCTCATGGGCGTGAACGGAAAGCCCGTCCGCGCCTTGACGCCCAACCAGCAGAAACTGGCCGAAGCCACAGTCAAGACGGACATGGTCTTCGCCATCGGACCGGCCGGTTCCGGCAAGACCTACACCGCTGTGGCATTGGCCATAAAAGCCTTGAAAGACAAGGAAGTGAAGCGCATCATCCTGACCCGTCCCGCCGTGGAAGCCGGCGAGAACCTCGGCTTCCTGCCCGGCGACATGAAAGAAAAGCTGGATCCCTACATGCAACCCCTCTACGATGCCCTGCGCGACATGGTACCTTATCGCAAGCTGCTTTCGCTGCTCGAGGAATCGGTCATCGAAATAGCCCCGCTGGCGTTCATGCGCGGACGGACGCTGGACAACGCCTTCGTCATCCTGGACGAAGCCCAGAACGCCACCGAAAGCCAGATGAAAATGTTCCTGACCCGTATGGGAAAGAACGCCAAGTTCGTCATAACCGGAGACATCACCCAAGTGGACCTTCCCCGCAACCAGCGTTCCGGCCTCGTGCAGGCTTGCCGCCTCCTGGCCTCGGTTCCCGGAATCTCGTTCGTGGAACTGACCGGAAAAGACGTGGTGCGTCATCGCCTCGTGGCACGCATCATCGAGGCCTACGGGAAGGCCGGCGAAACGGAAACCATCGCACGCTGACAATTCCATGCAAAAAACATCCATGCCACGCCGTCCGCTGTTCCTCGCGCTCCTGGCCGTCTTCTGCGGCGGGCTCCGGGCCCAATCCGACGAATTCCGGAAAGACGCGTTCAAGGAAAAGATAGAAGCCATAAGGACTTCGCCCCTGGAAATCCTGCCCGTCTCCGACTGCCGGCTCGCCGACCTGGAATCCGCCATCTTCCTGGCCTATACCGGGCAAGGCCGGCCGGTTCCCTCCGATCTGCGCCTGCAAGTCGAACGGAAACGGAAAGAAATCGACTTCATGCGTTCGCATGTCGACAGCCTGTACTACATACAGGCCCTGCAAGCCCTCAACCAAAGCGTCCCCGACTGGAAGTCGGCGGCGGAATCGACCGAAAAGGCATTGATGCACAATCGTTTCTTTGTAAAAGCGATTGCCTTGAAGATGACCTGCCTGCTGCTCGACAAGGACAACGCCCAGACAATGCTCCGCTACATGCACGGAGTATTGCAGGAATGTTCCTTTCCGGAAAAGATAAGGCAGACGGCCCAATGCACCTACAACACGCTGCTTGACGAAACCCAAGACCTCATCGACCACAAACGGTACCGCGACGCCTTGGACTTGTGCCGGTTCCTGGAAAACCATTGCATGCCGGATTTCCCGATCCGCTACGTGCCCTACAGGGAAAAACGGCTCAAGAACCTTGCCCACCAAGGCATCTACCATTCCTATTGCGAGGTGGCCGACAAGGCTTTTTCACAAGGCCAATACCAGCTTTCGCAGAAATACGCCTTGCAGGCCTTCGACTATTTCGCCGCCAACGAAAAGCACATGAACGGCGTGAACCGCGCCTTGGACCTTTTGGAGCGCATCGCCTGCCGATACGAGCAGTTCGCCGCCCTGTCCGATTACGACGAGCAAGCCTTTTACCTCGCCCTGGTCGACACCATCGTGAACCGCACCGGCCTGGTGAAAAGCCCTCCGGCCGCCTACCGTCCCCGAGAGGAACTGGCCAAGGAACTGGCGCTCTTGAACCATGTTCCGGAAATCGTCGCCCCGCCCCGTCCCATCGACACCTTCACGGCCCTGGACATCGAAAAGGCCGAAAAAGCGGCCTCGTTCCAAGTACGGCTGTCTTCCCGGCAGGCAAAGGAACAATTCGGGCAAGCCTGCGAACAGGCGCGGTACCTCAAGGCCAAACGGAAATTCGGAGAATCCTACCCATGGTTCGAACAGGCGCTCTCGCTCAAAAGACAATACAATCTGCACACGGATGCCGATTTCGATGAAGAATGCCGGAACACGCTCGCCCAGGCCGTCGAGCAATTGAGCAACAAGGCCGTCTTCCACTTGTGGAACAACGACGAGCCGCGTGCGGACAGCCTTTACGCGCAAGCCTGCGGATTCGCCGGAGAATACCAGCGGCAGAACCCGGAAGACAACGCGTTCCTCACACGCCTGCGACAAATACTGGACGCTTACCTGCAAAAAAGGGACGAAAACCGTTGCCAGGCATTGCAAAGGGCCCTGGAACGCGCACAAGGCGACTTTTATCGCCAAGCCTCCTTCGGAAACCATGCCTTGGCGAGGCAAGGGCTGGAACAGGCCGACAGCATCCAGGCCAAATACCGTCTGCCTGAATTTTCGTCCTGCACGGCGAATGCCGGCCGCTTGGAGGAAATGAAACGGATCATGACCGGCTGGAACCGGTACCGTGACAGCCTGCAAGCCGCCACGGACCGGCTGGCGGCCGGCGACACCGTGGGCTTCCTACGCAAGTACGCGGAATCTTGCTCGTTTTTCGCCGGATCGGGACTGGGCGTCCACGTTCCCGCCCCGCCTTCCCTTTTCAGCCGGCTCTCGGCCTCGGGCGACTTGCCGAGTCTGCTCATCTGGGCGGAATGCTGCGTAAAGGAAAAAGACTGGCGACAAGCCCGTTTCATCGTCAACTACTTGACACAGCGCGACTACGAGTCCAAGCGCCTGGACAAATTGACCCGGACACTGAGGAGGACGCATGAATAAGATGAATTCCCGCCTGATCGCCGTCTTGCTCCCGTTGCTGGCCTGGGGATGGGCCGCCTTGCGCCCGCAACCGGCTTCCGCCAAGCAGCCGCCCCTTGTCGCCGACTCGGCCTTCTTCCGCTATCCGATGCCCATAGAACCCGAACTATCGGGTTCGTTCGCCGAGTTGCGCCGGAACCATTTCCACGGCGGCATGGACCTGCGTACCAAGCAACGGGAGGGCATCCGCGTGTACAGTGCCGCGCCCGGAACCATCGTCAGGGCGGGCGTTTCGAAGGTATCCTACGGGAAGGTGCTCTATGTACGGCATCCCAACGGCATGACCACGGTCTATGCGCACTTGTCGCGATTCTGCGCGCCCGTGCAAAGGCTCGTCAGGAAGCAGCAACGGAAAAGCGGCCAATACGAGACCGACCTCCGCGGCCTCTCCATCAAGACAAGGAACGACAAGCCCATCGCCCGTTCGGGCAATACAGGTTCCTCGGGCGGCCCGCACCTGCATTTCGAGATACTTCAGGACAGCCTCCGGCTCAATCCCGCCTTGCACGGCATCCGCATCAGCGATTCCGTTCCCCCCGCCCTGCTCCATCTGGCCTTCTACTCGCGCGACCTGCCCTTGGAAATCGCACGTTCCATATCCGTTCCCGATGCCGATTCGCTCTTGCAGGCCTCGTTCATGGACGCGCCCGCCCTCGACTACGCCATGGAAAAGGTCATCATCGAAGAACGCGATTCCCTGCAGCGGCTCGCCGACCGGCTTTCCGACACGCTTTATTCCCGGCGCGCGCCTTTCCTGAGCCTGCCCCACGTCATCGACGGAGAGGCATATACCGCCCGCTATTTCAAGGGCGACAGCCTGCCCGACACGCTCTACCTCCACGACAGGACGGCTTTCGGTATCCATGCCCTGGACTCCATCCAACACATGCCCTTCCATTACGGCCTCTATCGGCTTTCGTTCGTCATACTGACCGAAGGCAAAAGCGAGCCCGACACGCTGGCCTTTTACCAACTGGACGCGCTTTCTATCAATACCTGCGCCCAAATCGACCAGCATCTGGACATGCCCTTTTATGAAAAGACCCGGAAAAGGCTGGAAAAATCCTGGCTGGACGCCCGCCAGACCTTCACGCCGTACATCCGGACCGGCAACCGCGGATTTCTCGATCCCGTGCCGGGAAAATCCTACACGCTCGTCATCGGCATGGAAGACGTTTCCCGGAACCGGACCGTGGTCAGGATTCCCCTGACAAGCAAATAGCCGCCAGGGCACAGGCTTTCGCGCCCGGCTTGCACTATCTTTCCTGTTGCACTATCTTTGTAGGTTGCCGTAATGTTTCGGCGACTAATCATTTCAACCATGCAAGAGCGCATCCTCATCCTGGACTTCGGTTCGCAATACACGCAGTTGATCGCACGCAAGGTGCGCGAAAACAACATCTATTGCGAGATTCATCCCTACACGCACATACCGCCCCTTTCCCAAGACATCAAAGGCGTCATCCTTTCAGGAAGCCCTTATTCGGTAAACGATCCCGACGCGCCCAAGCCCGACCTCGGTCCCATACGCGGCAAGTTCCCGCTCCTGGCCATTTGCTACGGGGCGCAATTGCTGGTAAACATGGACGGAGGCAAGGTAGCCTCGGCCGGCAGCCGCGAATACGGCAGGGCGAACTTGTCGTACATCGACACCGCCTGCCCCCTTTTCAAAGGGGTTCCGTCCAACAGCCAGGTATGGATGTCGCACGGCGACACGATCCTGGAATATCCCGCACATTTCCATGTCACTTGCAGCACGCCCGACGTGAAAGCCTGCGGTTACAGCATCGAAAACGAACCCACCTACGCCCTGCAGTTCCACCCCGAAGTATATCACTCCGTCGACGGATTCACGATCTTGCGCAACTTCTTGACGGACATCTGCCGATGCCAGGCCGACTGGACGCCCGATAACTTCGTCAAAGCCTGCGTGGAAGACCTGCGTAAAGAGATAGGCAGCGACGAAGTGATCCTGGGCCTTTCGGGCGGCGTGGACTCGAGCGTGGCGGCGGTCTTGCTGCACAAGGCCGTCGGCAAGCAGCTGCATTGCATCTTCGTGGACAACGGATTGCTGCGCAAAAACGAATTCGCCGACGTGCTGGCCTCTTTCAAGGGGCTGGACATCGAAGTCACGGGCGTGGACGCCTCGAACCTCTTTTATTCGGCCTTGAAAGGCGTGACCGAACCCGAAGCCAAGCGCAAGGCCATCGGCAAGACTTTCATCGACGTGTTCGAGGCCGAAGCCAAGAAGTTCAAGAACGCCCGCTACCTGGCACAAGGCACGATCTACCCCGACGTCATCGAATCGGCTCCCGTGAAAGGCCCCTCGCAGACCATCAAGTCGCACCACAACGTGGGCGGATTGCCCGAAAAGATGAACCTGAAAGTGGTGGAACCCTTGCGCGCGCTCTTCAAGGACGAAGTACGGCGCGTGGGACGCAGCGTGGGATTGCCCGGCAGGTTGCTCGACCGTCATCCTTTCCCCGGCCCGGGACTGGGAATCCGTATCCTGGGCGAAGTCACCGCCCCCAAGGCCGCCATCTTGCAGGAAGTGGACGCCATCTACATCAACGCCTTGCGACAGGAAGGCCTTTACGACAAGGTGTGGCAGGCGGGCGCGATACTGCTTCCCGTCCATTCGGTCGGCGTGATGGGCGACGAACGTACCTACGAGCAAGTGGTCGCCCTGCGCGCGGTCAACTCCACCGACGGCATGACGGCCGACTGGAGCCGGCTTCCTTTCGACTTCCTGGGCAGGGTGAGCAACGAGATCATCAACAAGGTGCGCGGAGTGAACCGCGTCGTGTACGACATAAGTTCCAAACCGCCCTCCACGATAGAATGGGAGTAAAATCCGCTTTTTAGTAACTTCGCATCCAGGCTACGCCGATTTAAATTGATGGCCATGAAAACTTACCGTTCCGTTTGCAAGATCTTTCTCTGCACGCTCCTGCTTCGCGCCGGCATGGATTCGCACGCGCAAGAGCCCCAGGCCCCCTACCAGCCTGTTCCCGTCGTTGTCAGCCAGACGATCGACACCGTTGCCGGAAAAGCCTACCGCGTGCACGTCGTGCAAAGAGGACATACGCTCTATTCCATCTGCAAAGCCTATCGGACTTCGGCCGATTCCCTTCTGAAAGACTCGCCGGAAAATCAGGTACAGGCCGACGAATTCATCTATGTCCCGCTCCGTCTCCTGCCGGACGAAGACCCTGCCCGGTTCACGAAATTCGCCGGGAAACGCCCGTGGGCGGTGGTTTTCCTTTACAAGGACGTTGCCCTGCAAGTGGAAACGCAACCGGAACCCGTGACCGATGAGTCCAAAGGCAGAAGACGTCGTGAACGCAAGGAAGAACGCCGGATCGAACCCGATACCGTCGTTGCGGCGACCGACACGCTCGCCCCCCTTGTCGAAGACAGCGTATTCATCATGCCCCGTCCCCAGGCAAAGGCCGCCAAGGATTCGCTGCGCGTCTCGTTGCTGCTGCCGCTCTACAGCAATACGCCCCAAGACAAGAAAGCCTACATATACCTGCCTTTCTTTGAAGGTGCCACGGTGGCATGGCAGGAATTCATCGACCCCGGATTCTTCATTCCGCCCGTGGACGACACGATCCTGCGGCAAGACACCCTCGCCGCGACCGCACAAGATGTGATGCCCGACACATCGTCGGTCATGGCCGACACGTCTTTCCTTTCCGACACGTCAAGGAGCAGACCTTTCCTGCATTTGCGGATCTATGACCTGACCCGGTCCGCATGCAGCCTGGATTCCATCCTGAACGACGACCATTTCAGGCTTTCGGACGCCGTCATCGCCACGGCCTTCGTCGATCAGTTCCAGATTCTCGACAGCGTATCCAAGGAATGGGAAATGCCGCTTGTCCATCCCATTTCCGAACGAGACTCGATGAGCGCGGGAAACCCCTATTTCATACAGTTGTCGGCCAGTTACGGAAACCAGATAAGCCATATCGCCGATTTCATCGGAAAACACCATTCCCGTGCACGGATCCTGATCATCTCCGATTCCACGGCAGGTGAAGCGCGCAAGGCCGGATGCCTGCAATCCTTGCTGCCCGGAAGCGAACACCTTTATTTCAATGCCGCCACGGTCGCCGAGCTCGAGAAGTTGGGAGAAAGCAAGCAAAAAACAGTCATCGTGCCGTTTTACCGCAAGGAAATAACGGCAGTGAAGACCATGCTTCCGCTGCGGCAGACCAAGGGAAACATCTCCATCATCGCGCCCAACGTCTGGCTGGATTATCCCACCGTCGACCTGGACTATTACATCCAGAACCATCTGGTGGTCTACCACACTTTCTGCAACGGCGCAAGAAACTCCGGCTTCAAGGAATTCTCGAAAAAATACTACTTCCTCTACCACGGACTGCCCAATACCCTCGCCTACCAAGGCTACAAGGCATCTTCCTGGCTTTTTGAAATGCTTTCCGGCCACAATGCCGATTTCGTACGGCATTTGATCGACATGGAACAAAAAAACGAGAACGCACCCTACCTTTTCCATGAACGCGACCTGGGAGGATTTGAAAATACGGACGTGCATTTCGTAAGAGTCACGGAAAACGGACTGGAGCACATACGATAACCATCAAACGCCACAGCCGGCCGTTCATTGCAGACAAAATCAAAACCATAAAACCATTAAAACATCCCAAAATGAAAAAAATCAACCTTTTCCTGATTCCCGCCCTGGCATTTTCCTTGTCTTGCGGCCCAAAGGCGCAAGCGCAAACACCCGTATTGCCCTTTTCGGGAACCATCCAATACCGCATCGCCTATGAAAGCCCGATCGTGCCCCAAGAGCAACTGGCCCAACAACCGCAAACGGCCACATTGCGCATGGGCACCGACAAGGCCGTCTTCGCCATGGCCGAACAAAAGGCCTTGGCCGACGCCACGACCAAAGAGCTCCATTCACTGGTGAACCTTTCGGCCATGGGACTCGGAAAATACCACCTGACCGAAACCGAAGCCGACCTGCAGATGGATGTAGAGGAAAAGAAAAACCTCACCGTGGAAAAGACGCAGGAAACCAAGACCATCTCCGGCTATACGGCGCATCAGGCAAAGGCTTTCTACAAGCAAGGAAACACGAGCATCGAACTTGATATATGGTACGTGGAGGGCTTCGGCAACCCGTTCTTCAATCATGCCACCCAGGCAGGCTCGTTGGACGGCGTGGACGGCTTTCCGTTGGAATACGCCATCAAAACGCCCGACATGACCATGACCTTTACCGTCCACAAGTTGACGAACGAGGAGGTAAACCCGAAATATTTCAACATTCCCTCTTCCTACAAGGCTTCCACGAAAGAACAAATGACCAAGGACATACAGGAATTCATGCAGAGCATGCGCGACATGCAAGGCATGGGCATGTAACCTTGCCTGGAAGGTACAATGAAAAAAGGCTCCGAATCTTCGGAGCCTTTTTTCATTTTCAGAGAAACCGGCATTTAGTCGACCAGGACGTTCCAGTTGTGCTTGTCTTCCATCTCACCTTCCTGGATGGCACGCAATGCCTTGTACAGTTTGGTGGAGACGGGACCGGCTTCGGTACCGTTGCCCACCGCGAATTCCTTGCCCGAAGCCCGATCGACGATCTTGCTGATGGGCGAAATGACAGCGGCCGTACCGCAGGCGCCGATTTCGTCGAACGTGGAAAGTTCTTCTTCGGCCACGGGACGACGTTCCACTTCCAAGCCCATGTCGGCGGCAATCTGCTGCAAGCTCATGTTGGTAATGGAACGCAAGATGGAGTTGGAATCGGGCGTGATGTACTTGTTGCCCTTGATGGCGAAAAAGTTGGCAGGACCCGCTTCATCGATGTACTTGTGTTCCTTGGCATCCAGGAACAACACGGTGGAGAAGCCTTCTTCATGGGCACGTTCGCTGGCACGCAAGGACGCGGCATAGTTGCCACCCACCTTGAAGAGACCCGTTCCCAGAGGAGCCACGCGGTCGTAGTCCTTCACGATCTGCATGGGCACGGGCTTGAAGCCGGCCTTGAAATAAGGCCCCACGGGACCGCCGAACACGACGAAAGTGTATTCCTTGGCAGGTTTCACGCCCACTTCGGCACCCGAACCGATCAACAACGGACGGATATAGAAAGAAGCGCCCGTTCCGTAGGGAGGAACGAATTTCTCGTTGAGTTTGACCACTTTCTTGCAAGCCTCGATGAAAAGCTCGGTGGGAACCGGCTGCATGAGGATGCCGTTGGCCGACAAGATAAGGCGCTTGGCGTTCTCATCCGGACGGAACATACGGATCTTGCCGTCCTTGCCGCGGAAAGCCTTCATGCCTTCAAACGCTTCCTGGCCATAGTGCAAGCAAGTGGCAGCCATGTGCAGGTTCAGCATTTCGTCCTGACGGACTTCCAGTTCGCTCCATTTGCCGTCTTTGTAGTAGGCACGCACGTTGTAGTCGGTCTTGAAATAACCGAACGGCAGGTTTTTCCAATCAATTTCGCTCATTGTCTTATGTATTTTTGATTTTGTGCATCATCCGATGGCGACTCGGCCATCATCGTTCACGATAAACGCGTTTCCGAAGAAACGTGCGAAGATACGAATTATTTCGCCGTTCCCCCTCAGTCGCGGCGATTCATGTATATCATGATATAATACAGCAAGGTAGCCAAGCTCGACAAGGCCGCCACCACATAGGTGTAGGCCGCCGAACGCAAGGCGCTGCAAGCCATCGGATAAGTTTCGGGCGTGGTGATCCGCGCCGTGTCCAACCACGCCACCGCCCGACGGCTGGCATCGATTTCCACCGGCAAGGTCACGAAGGCGAACAAGGTGGTCAGCGCGAAAAGGCATATCCCGAACAGCAACAAGGAGGGAAAGGTTTCCACCAACAACACGCCCGCCAACAGCACCCACATGACGATACGGTCGCTATAGCTCACGATGGGAACCAAGGCCGAACGGAACTTCAACCACACATAGGCCCGGGCATGCTGCACGGCATGTCCGCATTCATGGGCGGCCACCGCAGCGGCGGCGATGCTGTTGCCGTAATAAACATCCTTGCTCAGGTTGACGGTATGCTTGGCGGGATTGTAATGATCGCTCAACATGCCCGGCACGCAAAGCACGCTCACGTCGGTGATGCCGTTGTCGCGAAGCATGCGTTCGGCCACGTCCTTGCCCGTCAAGCCGTCGGGCAACGGCACCTTCGAATACTTCCTGAATTTGGCTTTCACGTTGGCCTGGACTATCAGTCCCAATATCATCAAGCCGATAAAGATCAGCCAGGCGAAAGACATTCCTCCCGTCCCGCCTGTGCCGACATACGATTGCAAGATTATCATTTCCATGTCATTTTAAAATTCGTTCCCAACAAAACCGCCCGTTCGAAGCGGCCTCCGCGTCCGGCTCGCCGCCCGGTACGGATTCGGAAGCTATTCCATCTTCCAAGTGGCGCCATCCTTGCCGTCCATGACCGCGATGCCCAAGTCTTTCAACTTGTCGCGAATCAGGTCGGAGGTGGCGAAATCCTTTTCCGACTTGGCCTTGGCGCGGATACCGAGCAGTATTCCCATCAGGCCGTCCAGCTTCTTTTCCGACTTGTTTCCGCTCTCCACGGAACGCAAGCCCATCACCTCTTCCACGAAACGGCGATACAAATTCCCTGCCGTTTCCACGTCCTGCGCCGTGAAGGCTGTCTTATTGTCAGCAGCGGAATTGACCATCTTCACCAAATCGAACAAATGGGCGATGAGCACGGGGGTGTTGAAGTCGTCGTCCATCGCCGCCTGGCACTTGGCCTCCAGTTCCTGCAAGAGTTCCTTTGCCTGCGAACCGGACGAGGGCCTTATCCTTTCCAATGCCGGACGAACCTGCAAAAGCCGCTGCAATCCCTTTTCGGCCGAAATCAAGGCTTCGTTGCTGAAATCGAGCGTGCTACGGTAGTGCGCCTGCAAGATGAAGAAACGGATGGTCATCGGATCGAAAGCCTGCGTCAAGGCGGAATGGTTTCCGGTAAAGAACTCTTCGAGCGTGATGAAATTGCCCAACGACTTGCCCATCTTCTGGCCGTTGATCGTGATCATGTTGTTGTGCAACCAGTAACGGCAAGGTTCGACGCCATAGGCCGCGTTCGACTGGGCGATTTCGGCTTCGTGGTGGGGAAACATCAAGTCCATGCCGCCGCCGTGGATATCGAACGGCTGGCCGAGATATTTGCGCGACATGGCCGTGCATTCGGTATGCCAGCCCGGAAAGCCGTCGCTCCAAGGCGAAGGCCAACGCATGATATGTCCGGGCTGTGCCTTTTTCCAAAGCGCGAAATCGGCGGGCGCATGCTTTTCGTCCTGGGAGGCCAGGTTGTCACGCGTGGTGGCCAGAAGATCGTCCAGCACGCGACCCGAAATCTTCCCGTAGGCGAACTTCTCGTTGTATTTGCGCACGTCGAAATAGACGGAACCGTTTTCCACGTAGGCCATTCCCGCCTCCAGGATCCGGCTGATGAGACTTATCTGTTCGATGATATGGCCCGAAGCCAGGGGCTCGATACCGGGACGTTCCACGCCGAGCATGTCCATGAACGCATGGTAGCGGTTCGTGTAGAACTGCGCCACTTCCATAGGTTCGAGTTGTTCCAGGCGGGCCTTCTTGGCTATCTTGTCCTCTCCTTGGTCGGCATCATGTTCCAGGTGCCCCACGTCGGTGATGTTGCGGACATAACGTACCTTGTAGCCGAGATACTTCAAGTAACGGAAAACTATATCGAAGGTGACGGCCGAACGGGCGTGTCCCAGATGCGGATCGCCATACACGGTAGGCCCGCAGACATACATGCCCACCAAAGGCGCGTGAATCGGCTCAAAGGCTTCTTTCTTGCGCGTGAGCGTGTTGGTCACGCACAAATGATGTTGACGAATCGTTGTTTCCATTTCCATTTCCTGATTGATGAAACCCCCAAATTTATTCTTTTTCCGCCGGTTTTCCCGCAAAGACATTCACTTGACCGAGCGGGAGCGCCGAAGCGAACGTTCCCACGAGCAGGCCGATGCACAAGACAAGCAACAAGTCTGACGGCTGCAACCAGACCGGATAGGCGTCGGTGATGTAATTTCCCGAACCGCCTCCCAATTTCACCCAGCCGGCCTTCTGCTGCCCCAAGGCCAGCAGGCTTCCCAAGAGCAAACCGGCTGCCGTACCCCAAAGGCACACCAGAAGACCGTTGAGGAAGAACACGCGCCTCAGTTTCCCCTTGCCCAATCCCATGCTCGCCAGAATGGCCACGTCGCGACGTTTCTCGTACATGAGCAACATCTGGTCGGCCACCATCGTGAACGTGGCTATCAGCATCACGAACGCGAATACGGCAACCACGATCAACTTTTCGACCTTCATGCTCTTGAACATGGCCTGCTGTTGTTCCATGCGGTCCTTTACCGTAAAACCGTCGCCCAGTTCCTCCCTTATCCGTTTCTTCACGTCTTTGAGGGCGTAACCCGGTTCCACCTTCGTTTCGATGGCCGAAAGGGCGTTTTCGGACTTGAACATCCGCCGTGCCAAGTCCAGATGACAGAAGACGTACTGGTTGTCGTATTCGGGTATGGTGCTGAAAAGCCCCGAAGCGTAGACCGGAAAGGAACACACCGCCTGCTGCATGGCAAAAGGCCCGTTCAACAGGTTGCCGTCTACCACGTACAGACGGCAGGCTTCGCCCTGTCCGGGCGCAACCCGCAACTGGTCATAGACTCCGCCGCCCATGACCACGAAAGCCGCATGCTCGTCATGGCTCAAATCGAAAGAACCCGAATAGACCTGCGCCCTTATGTCCGAAACCATGCCGAAAGCCGAATCCACGCCCTTGAGGCGTATCATGACGTTTTGTTCTCCGCAAGCCAGCAAGGCCTGGTCCTGCAGCACGCAGGAAACCGCCTGAACGCCTTCCAGCCGCGCCAATCGCTCCGAAAGGCCGGCATCCTCGAAATACTTGCCCTTCACCGCTTCTATCTTGAGGTCGGCATCCATGTTCCAGAAACGCTCCGCCACGAAACGGTTCATCCCGTTCATCACCGACAAGATGAGCACCATCGCCGCCGTGCTCACGGCTATGCCCAACACCGCCACCTTGCCGATAATCGCGACCAAGGCCGACTTCTTGGACGAAAAATAACGTCTTGCTATGAAAAGGGGAAGTTTCACGACATCCGGTCCTTTATTCCTTGCCGCCCAGCAATTCCTCGATGCGTTCCATCCTGTCCAGCGAATCGTCGATAAAGAATTCCAGCCGGGGCACGATGCGCAACTGCCAACGAATCCGCTGTCCCAGCAGCCCGCGGATCTCGGCGGTCTTTTCCTTCACTTTCTTCAACGTGGCGGTCTTGTCCTTGTCGGGAAAAAGGCTCAGGTTGACCCGCGCCACCGACAAGTCCGGCGTCATGCGCACGAATGTCACCGTCATCATGATTCCCGGGAAACAAGGCTGCATCTCGCGCCTGAATATCTCGCCCAGCTCCTTTTGCAAAAGCCGGTTCACCTTTTGTTGTCTGTTCGTGTCCATAGCATGCATATTGCTTGCAAATATAGGGTTTAAAAATTACCTTTACACGTTCGCATCCCGCATCGGGACCGACCGGATCGCCAACAAATCCTTTCTGAACCTGAAATCCAAAAAAGAATCATGAAAAGAAACAAAATCTTATTCGGAACGATAGCCGCATTCGCGCTCTGCCTGCTGCCCGCACAGGCCGGACAACCGCCCATGATCGAAGTGACCGGAACGTCGAGCATCAGCATCGTGCCCGACCTGATCACCGTCACAATCGGCATGGAGGAATACTACCGGCGCAAGGGCGACGGCGACAGCGTGGTCGTGAAGTTGTCCGAAATCGAGAAGCAGGTACGCAAGGTGTTGGCTTCGGCCAAGGTGCCCGACTCCCTGACAAGGGTTTCCGACATAGGCAACCTCTCCTATCGCACGCTTTCAAGTAACTTCCTCATGGCAAAAAAGATAGACGTCGTCCTGACCGGTTTCCGCCAATTGGAAATCCTTTCCGAAAAGATGGGACTGGAGGGGATCAACAGTTTCCAGATAAGCAGCCTCAACAACAGCGACATGGCCCGATACAACCGGCAAGGGCTGAAAGAGGCCCTGGACGCGGCAAGGAGCAAGGCCGAATTCATCGCCGGCAACGAGAACCTGAAAATCGTCATGCCGTATGAAATCGTGGAAAACGGCATGGACTACTATGATCCGCCGCGCCTGATGATGAAAAGCGCCGTCTTCGACGCCGCCAACGGAGGCGGCATGGAATCCATGCGCCGTATCGTGCGCCGTTACAGCGTGCGGGTACGGTACATGGCGGAAAAAGGAGAATAGGCGAGATTTCCCGCCACAAAGACAGGCACCGTACCTGCCGGTTCCACCCCCATGACCGCCGCACCTCGAGCGGAATGCGGTTTGATGCACGGCGGATATCCAAGTCCATTCCGATCCGAAACCATTTCCCGCTATTGCCGGACACAGGATGTGCGGCATGATGATAGCCGAAAACGAAAAAACCAGGCCGGAAATATCGTTGCCGAACAAAAAAGCGGGCCTGCCGGAATATCCGGCAGGCCCGCAAATCTATCGACCAGACACGTCCTCACGCGCCCGGGCGGCAATCAGACTAATTCAGCCCCAACCGCACCAGTTCGCGATATTCTTCGCCCGTGCAGGTGTAGATGTGGTAGGAGGTCTTAAAGTAGTCGAGCATCTCTTGATACTTACGTTTATCCAACAGGCTCTGGAGGTAGGCGCGGTTGGCACGCATCTGACTGTTGGGAACATAACCCAATGTGTCATATCCGATATAATGGAAGCCGACAAACTCGTCAAAATCCGCCTCGGTCGAAGTTACAGGGTCGTAATATTGTTTTTCTTCGCCAGCCCCACACACCACCCCATTCTCAGCACAGGCATCATACGCGGCGCAGAAAACAAAATTCTCCATGCAGACTACGTAACCGAGGTACTCCGTACCATCCACACCTCCCACAAACTCTCCGTCAACGGTATTTTTTTTCATCCAATTAATAACGGCATCGTTGGTGAATGAAAATGTGTGGTTGATTGTATCACGTTGGTAAAATTCAGGGGTCCAGGAATCCGTAAAGGTCACGTTTGTAGGCCCATTAAAAATAAAATCCCCCAGTCCGTAATTTACCAGCATGCCGTTATAGCCGTACATGTAACGCGACAGTTCATGCACAGCCGCGCTGTCCCCCACCACATCCACCGCCTTGGCCTGCGGTTTGCCGTTGATGTCCATTCTGCACAGGGCATAGACAAGAATATCTGATCTTTGTTCTCTTTCATCTTTATTGCAGGCCACCGCCAGCATGGCGGCCGCGAGAATGAAAATGATCTTTTTCATACCTCATGGATTTTTGTACAAAGTTAACTAATTCAACTCAACTATGACTATACGAGGCGCGAAATCTGAAAGTTCTGCCTTTCCACCGTTATCCCGATAGACGATATACGTTGCAGAACCTCCAGACACAAATGTATCATAGCATTCTATCATATGTCCTAAACCGGCTATGCCGATGATAAAATAAACACATAGCGAAATAGTAAATTTGAGAAAAGCGTAGCGAATGTACTGGAACAGCGTTCGTTATGCTATATTTTTCTCTCGGCAAAAAGCCAAAGAAAACCATAATATAGACAAATGACGCAAAAGTTCAGTTACCACATCATTACCCGTGTGATGATGCAATTTTTTTGCGAAACCTAAATTTTGCATCGTTTGGCTTCATTTGTCGTATCTGTCGGTAACTCACTATAAACTAATTTTGTAACCAAAAAAATGAGTGAGTTATGAGAAGTACTTTTAAGGTCTTGTTCTATGTAAAGAAAGGCAGTGAGAAACCCAACGGCAACCTGCCTTTAATGTGCCGCCTTACGGTGGACGGAGAGATTAAACAGTTCAGTTGCAAGATGGATGTTCCCTTGCGGCTGTGGGATGTGAAGAACAACCGTGCTTCGGGCAAAAGTGTCGAAGCGCAGCGAATCAACATTACCGTTGATAAAATCCGAGTAGAAGTAAACCGTCGCTATCAGGAACTGATGCAGACGGACGGATATGTTACTGCCGCCAAACTCAAGGATGCCTATCTCGGTATCGGTGTCAAGCAGGAAACCCTGCTAAAACTCTTCGAGCAACACAACACCGAGTTTTCCAAGAAAGTGGGACACAGCAGAGCAAAGGGAACGTTCCAGCGTTATGTGACCGTTTGTAAGCACATCCGTGAGTTCCTGTCCCATACCTACAAGCGTGAGGATATTCCGCTGAAAGAATTGAACCTCACATTCATCAACGA
>CAJTPR010000010.1 GCA_910578275.1 uncultured Bacteroidales bacterium
CTGCAACCCGCCGCACCCTCCTCCGGCTCAACGACCTTCCTTCAACGCCTCGAAGACGTCGCGGGCGAATACCTTAAGGAGCCTGACCGGAACAAGCCCGATCTTCCGGATCCAAAACCGCGGCCGGCATCCGCCATATCGGATATTGGGAGCCGGCTTCAATCGCCCGACCATTGCCATCATGCCTAGGAACAAATCAACGGTTTACGGAACCTGGCCGGCAAGGTTCCTTTCGTCATCGGGCACCGGGAGTCCGGGCAGCCCGCCCGCCGTAGCGTGGAACGGGGCAACGGGAGGGGAAAGGCGGCAACCATGGACGCCCTCCTTCTCAGGGAAACCGTACCGTGAACGATATATGATTGGAAAGCCTTTTTTTATATCTTTGCGACTGCTTTCGGACTCGATCCGGAAGTCTTTTTGTTTTATTACGTATATATTACGGGACAAAAAACATTTTCACGCAGGCAATGGAAAAGGCCAAGCCAACGAAGCTAGCGCTGTTTGCTTCCGGAAACGGAACCAACGTGCAACGGATATGCGAATATTTCCGTGGCAACGAACGCATACGTCCGGCCGTGCTGTTTTGCGACCGGCCCCGCGCCTTCGTGTTGGAACGTGCCCGCCAATTGGGATTGCCGACGGTTCCGATCGACAAGGCAAAGCTTTCCGATCCCGAATTCATGCTGAAAGCCTTGCACGCACATGAAGCGACGCATATCGTGCTGGCCGGCTTCCTGACCAAGATTCCCGGATTTCTCGTCCAAGCCTATTCCGGACATATATATAATGTACATCCCGCCTTGTTGCCCAAGTTCGGCGGCAAGGGGATGTACGGCATGCACGTGCATGAGGCGGTCGTGGCGGCAAGGGAAAAGGAAAGCGGAATCACGATACACCTGGTCGACGAACACTACGACCAAGGGAAAATCCTCTTCCAGGCCTCCTGCCCCGTGGCACCGGAAGATACGGCAAGCGACCTGGCCGAAAAGATACACCGTCTGGAACAGGAACATTTTCCGCTCGTGCTGGAACGGTTCATCGGCGCGACGCCTTTCGAACAGAATACACAAACCTTATAAAATAAATTACCGTGAACCCTACACTCATCAATTCCATCTGGCTTTTGGCCGCGTTAGGCTTGGTGCTGGCACTGATCCTGTATTTCGTGGCCCGGAAATTCAAGGTAGAAGAAGACCCTCGGATCGATCTGGTAGCCGATGCCCTGCCGGGAGCCAATTGCGGCGCGTGCGGAAAAGCCGGTTGCCGGGACATGGCCGTGCTCATCGTCAACGACCCCTCCTATACCGGTTGCCCTGTCTGCAATGAGGAAAACGTGGCACGCATCGCCGAAATCCTGGGACGTGTTCCCGAAAAGAAAGACCCCATGATAGCCGTGATCCGCTGCAAAGGCGGAAAAACCAATACCACGGCCAAGGCTTTGTTCGAAGGCTTGCAAAGTTGCAGTTACGCCGCGGCCCTGATGCCTTCCGAGGGCGGTTGCCCGTTCGGTTGCCTGGGTTTCGGCGACTGTACGGCCGTATGCGCTTTCGATGCCTTGCATATCAACCCCGAAACGGGACTTCCCGAAGCCGATCCCGAAAAATGTACGGCTTGCGGAGCCTGTACGAAGGTTTGTCCGAGGGGCATCATCGAAATCCGCAAACGTCGCGACGAGGACGGCCGCGTGTACGTAGGCTGCATGAACCGGCAGAAAGGCATTTATTCGGCCAAGGTATGCAAGGTGTCGTGCATCGGCTGCGGCAAGTGCGTGAAGACCTGCCCGCAGAACGCCATCACGCTCGACAACAACCTGGCTTACGTGAACGATGCCTTGTGCATTTCCTGCCAGGCCTGCGTGGATGTCTGCCCTACCCACGCCATGACCATCATGCCTTTGGACAAGAAAAAGGTGAAGGTGGACGTGCAGGCCGAACCGGCGAACCAGACCGTTTAATCATGAAACTTGCCAAAGAGATATGAAAACATTCAGCATAGGCGGGGTTCACCCCAAAGACAGCAAACTCAACACGGAAGCCCCCGTAAAGGAATTGCCTGTTCCCCAACAGGTGTGCGTCATGGTCAGCCAGCATCTGGGAGCGCCCTCCCAACCCGTCGTCAAGAAAGGCGACAAGGTAAAGGTCGGCACCGTGCTCACCCAGAATGACGCTTTCCTGAGCGGCGTCGTGCATTCACCCGTAAGCGGCACCGTAAACAAGATTGCCGACATTCCCGACGCTTCCAACTATCCCAAGCCTGCCATCTTCATCGACGTGGAAGGCGACGAATGGGAGGAAAGCATCGACCGCAGCCCGGAAATCAAACGTGAAATAACCTTGGACGGTCCCGCCATCATCCAAAAGGTAAAGGAAATGGGTATCGTCGGCATGGGGGGCGCCTGTTTTCCCACGCATGTCAAGCTCATGCCTCCCAAGGACGCCAAGGCGGAGTTCCTGCTGTTGAACGGCGTGGAATGCGAGCCCTACCTCACATGCGACTACCGCCTCATGCTCGACCATGCCGAAGAAATCCTCATCGGCGCGAGCATACTGATGAAAGCGCTCAATGTGCCGGAAGCCATCGTGGGCATCGAGGCCAACAAGCCCAAGGCCATCGCGCACATGACCGAAATGGCCAAGTCTTTCCCCGGCATCAGCGTACAGGCCTTGAAGATGAAATACCCGCAAGGAGCCGAGAAGCAACTTATCAAGGCCCTCACGGGACGTTCCGTTCCTTCGGGCAAGCTGCCTATCAACGTAGGTTGCGTGGTGGACAACGTGGCCACCTGCTACGCCGTTTACCAAGCCGTCCAAAAAAACATGCCTCTGGTACGACGCACCGTTACCGTTACCGGTCCGGCGATCAAGGAACCGACCAATTTCCTGGCCCGTTTCGGCACGCCCGTTTCGGTATTCCTGGAAGCCGTGGGCGGCGTTCCGCAAAACACGGGCAAGGTGATTTCCGGCGGACCGATGATGGGCAAGTCGCTCATGGGTTCGGAAGCCGCCTCGGTAAAAGGGATGTCGGGCATCTTGGTATTGCCCGAGAGCCAGGCGCACCGCAAGCAAGTCTATGCTTGTATCCGCTGCGGCAAATGCGTGGATGCCTGTCCGATGGGGCTGGAACCCTACTTGATCGCCTCCACGACGGCGGCCAAGGCTTTCGACAAGACCGAAAAGGCCAAGGTAATGGACTGCATCGAATGCGGATGCTGCCAGTTCACTTGTCCCTCCAACCGTTCCTTGCTCGATAACGTGAAACTGGGCAAGGCCACCGTGGGCAAGATCATCCGTGCAAGAAACGCAAAATAGTCAAGAAACCATCAAGAATCAAAGCGATATGGCTGAAAATACAAAATGGGTGATTTCCGGTGCCCCGCACGTGCACGGGCCCGAATCCGTCACCAAGATCATGTGGGGCGTGGTAATCGCGCTTGTCCCCTCTTTCTTAGTAAGTGTTTATTTCTTCGGCATGCAGGCCTTGCTGCTCACGGCGGTCACCGTGTTCAGCTGCCTTGCGTTCGAATTCCTCATCAATCGTTTCTTTTTCAAGAGGCCCTGCTGCCTGGGCGACGGTTCGGCCATGATCACAGGCCTCCTGCTGGCCTTGAACCTGCCTTCCGGTCTGCCTTTGTGGATGGCCGTCACCGGTTCGTTGGTAGCCATCGGAATCGCCAAATGGGCCTACGGCGGCTTGGGACAGAACCCGTTCAATCCCGCCTTGGTAGGCCGTGTTTTCCTGTTGATCTCGTTTCCCGTGGCTATGACCCAATGGACCGCGCCCCGCGCCCTTTTCGGCGGCACCGCATTGACCGACGCCTTCAGCGGCGCCACACCGCTGGGTTTCGCCAAGGAAGCCTTGAAGACCGGCATGCCCGCCTCCGAGATCGCCGACAGCCTGCCGGCCTATTCCGACTTGTTTTTCGGCAACATGGCCGGTTCGATGGGCGAAATCTCGGCCATCGCCATCTTGCTCGGCGGCATTTACATGCTTTTGCGTAAAATCATCACGTGGCACGTTCCGGTGACGTTCATCGGCAGCGCGTTCCTCTTCAGCGGCATCTTGTGGCTTTGCAGCCCCGAAAGATTCATGGATCCCGTTTTTCATCTCCTTACGGGAGGGCTCATGTTGGGCGCCGTCTTCATGGCCACCGACATGGTGACCTCTCCCATGACCGGAAAGGGCAAAATCATTTTCGGTATCGGATGCGGCGTGCTGACCGTGCTTATCCGCACTTTCGGCGCGTATCCGGAAGGCGTCTCGTTCGCCATCCTGATCATGAACGCGTTCGTACCCCTCATCAACCGCGGCACCACGCCCAAGCGTTTCGCCACCGTAAAATAATCAATGCCATGAAGAAAAAAGAATCCACCCTGAAGAATATGCTGTCGAGCCTGGCCATCGTGGCCGGCATCTCGGGCGTTTGCCTCGGTTTCGTCTACGGCCTTACCAAAGACCGTATCGATGCCGCGGCCCAAGCCAAGAAAGAAAACGCCTTGCGCGCCGTCCTTCCCCCGTTCGACAACGAAAAGACCGAGACATTGGACATGGCCTCGCCCGATGACGCGAACCGTCGGATCGAAGTATTCAAGGCCTATCAAGGTGAAACGTTGGTAGGCGTGGCCGTGAACTGCTACACGATGAAGGGCTTTGGTGGCGAAATCGACTTGATGGCGGGTATCCTGCCTGACGGCACGTTGAACAAAGTATCTGTGTTGAACATGAGCGAGACTCCCGGCTTGGGAACGAAGATGACCGATCCCGGCTTCTACGCGCAATTCGAAGGCAAACATCCTGCTTCGTTCGACATGAAGGTGAAAAAAGACGGCGGCGACGTGGATGCCATCACTTCGGCCACCATCAGTTCCCGCGCCTACTGCGACGCCTTGGAGCGCGCCTATAAGATTTTCAACCAAGTGGTTGCCAACAACTAAAAACTACGGACATGAGTGCAAGAATCAATCAATGGAAAAATTTCAGCAAAGGGATTCTCAAGGAAAACCCCGCGCTTGTGTTGATGTTGGGCATGTGCCCCACCTTGGCCGTGACCTCTTCGGCCGTCAACGGCTTGGGTATGGGCTTGGCCACTACGTTCGTGCTGGTGCTTTCCAACATGCTCATTTCGGCCATCAAGACCCAGGTTCCCGACAAGGTACGCATTCCGTGCTTCATCGTGGTCATCGCCGCGTTCGTCACCGTGGTGGACTTGTTGATCAAGGGCTTTTTGCCGGCCTTGGGTGAAAGCCTGGGCGTGTTCATTCCCCTTATCGTGGTAAACTGTATCGTATTGGGACGCGCCGAAGCCTTCGCCTCCAAGAACGGCGTTTTCTCCTCGTTCCTCGACGGATTGGGGATGGGGCTCGGATTCACGCTCGCATTGACGGTTCTCGGCATCATACGTGAAGCCTTGGGTGCCGGTTCGTTCTTCGGATCCAAGTTCATCGAAGGCGACGGCATCATCGTCTTCATCCTGGCTCCCGGCGCGTTTATCGCGTTGGGCTTCCTGGTGGCCTTGGTACGCCGCTTGTCGGGCAAGTAAATTATCCTAAACTGAAAAAAAATCTGTCATGGAATACATCATTTTGATCATAAGCGCGATTCTCGTAAACAACATCGTATTCGCGCAAACCCTCGGCATCTGTCCGTTCCTGGGCGTCTCGAGCAAGATCTCCTCTTCGGTGGGCATGGGCGCGGCCGTGGTGTTCGTCATCACGCTGGCCACGTTGGTAACATTCCTTCTGAACCAATACGTGCTGGTTCCGCTCGAACTGGGCTTCCTGCAAACCATCGTCTATATCCTCGTGATCGCGGCCTTGGTCCAGATGGTCGAAATCATCTTGAAAAAGGTAAGCCCCTCGCTATATTCGGCCTTGGGCATCTTCTTGCCGTTGATCACGACCAACTGCGCCGTATTGGGTGTGGCCTTGCTTGTGATCCAAAAGAACTTCAACCTCTTGCAGAGTGTGGTTTACGGCTTCTCGACGGCGGTAGGCTTCGGCCTTGCCTTGGTCATCATGGCCGGCATCCGCGAGCAGTTGGAACTGGCCTCGGTTCCCAGAGGGATGAAAGGCAGTCCCATCACATTGGTTACCGCCGGCATACTGGCCTTGGCGTTCATGGGATTCGCCAATCTTGTATAACGCATCAAAACACGCCTGATTATTATGAAAACAGCAGTTGTCGCCTTGGGGGGAAACGCCCTGTTGCGAAGCGGTCAGAAAGGGACTTTCGCCGAACAAATCCAAAACGTGGACGAAACCTGCCAAGCCTTGGTAGCTCTGATGAAACAGGGCTACACGATCTGTATCGGTCATGGAAACGGGCCGCAAGTGGGCAATGTGATGTTGCAGCACGAAGCGGGCAAAAAGACGTTCGACCTTCCTGCCATGCCCATGGACTTTTGCGTGGCCGAAACCCAAGGTTCGATCGGATACATGATTGAAATCCGCCTGCAGAACCGCTTGCGGGAAGCAGGTATCGACAAGCCGGTGCTGACCTTGCTCACCCAAGTGAAGGTGGACAAGAACGACACGGCCTTCCAGAATCCGACCAAACCCGTAGGTCCTTACTACAAGAAAGAAGAAGCCGAACGTTTCGCGGCCGAGACCGGCGCCCGGTTCAAGGAAGATCCCAAAGGCAACGGATGGCGCAAGGTAGTGCCCTCCCCCGTGCCTATCGACATCGACCACGTGGACATCGTCAAGGACGCCGTGGCCAAGGGTCATGTGGTAATCACCGTAGGTGGCGGCGGTATTCCGGTCGTGGAGGAAAACGGCATGTACCGAGGCGTGGAAGCGGTCATCGACAAGGATTTGGCCTCGGCCTTGCTCGCCTCCAGGATAGGTGCCGACAACTTGTTCATCCTTACGGACGTTTCGAACGTCTATATCCGGTTCCGCAAACCCGACGAACAGAAATTGGAGAAAATCACCGTGGCGCAAGCGAAGAAATATCTTGCCGACGGGGAGTTTGCCGAAGGTTCGATGGCGCCCAAGGTCCGTGCGGCCATCTTCTTCCTGGAACATGGAGGAAAGGAATGCGTCATCACCCAGGCCGCCGAACTGGACAAGCCCGATGCCGGCACCCGTATCGTGAACGAGTAATGGACAAGTCAAACATAAACAAACAATTTAACAAATAAAACCATGGCATTTAACTTAAAAAACCGCAGTTTTCTGAAGCTGCTGGACTTCACCCCGAAAGAAATCAAATACATGCTCGACCTGGCCGCCCAGTTGAAAGCGGCCAAATACGCCGGCACCGAACAGCAGATGCTCAAGGGAAAGAACATCGTGCTCTTGTTTGAAAAGGATTCCACCCGTACCCGCTGCTCGTTTGAAACGGCCGCCCACGACCAAGGCGCGCACGTCACCTATCTGGGACCTTCCGGTTCGCAGATGGGCAAGAAGGAATCGATGAAAGATACCGCCCGCGTATTGGGACGCATCTACGATGGCATCGAATATCGCGGCTTTGCCCAGACCACGGTCGAAACCTTGGCCGAATATGCCGGCGTTCCCGTATGGAACGGCTTGACCAACGAATTCCACCCCACCCAGATCCTGGCCGACTTCCTGACCATGATGGAACACTGCGACAAGCCTTTGCACCAGATGAGCTTCGCCTACCTCGGCGATGCCCGCTACAACATGGGCAACTCGCTCATGGTAGGTGCCGCCAAGATGGGCATGGATTTCCGCGCCGTGGCTCCCAAGGCCTACTGGCCCGACAAGAAACTGGTTGCCGAATGCCAGAAGATCGCCGCCGAGACGGGTGCCAAGATCACGTTGACCGAAGACGTGAACGAAGGCGTAAAGGGCGTGGATTTCCTTTACACCGACGTCTGGGTTTCGATGGGCGAACCGATGGAAGCCTGGGGCAAACGCATCAAGGACCTGAAGGGCTACCAGATCAACATGAAGGTCATCAAGGCCACCAAGAACCCCAATGTGAAGTTCCTGCACTGCCTGCCGGCTTTCCACAACCTGGAAACGACCGTCGGCCAGGAGGTGTACGACAAGTACAAGATGAACGGCCTGGAAGTGACCGAAGACGTATTCGAATCGAAACACAGCATCGTTTTCGACGAAGCCGAAAACAGGTTGCATACGATCAAGGCCGTCATGGTCGCCACGCTGGGATAGTCTTTCCGGTTATCCTTGAAAAGCGTCGGAGTCTTCCGACGCTTTTTTTTTGCCGTTTTTCGCGTGCATGCCGCGAGGAAAAGAACGGAATGCGCACAAGGCATCCGGATCCCCCGGCAATCGCAGGAATACGCCCATGCTCGAAGCCGACGGGACCTGTTGATAACTTTTCATCAATATATGAAACAATAGCTTACATACATTCCCGCATGTAGCGGCTTCGTTAAAAACGGCTTTCCGGATTTTTAATGATATAACCGACAAAATCGACAAGCCATGAAAACCACGACACAAAAGACCGCATCCAAGACGTTTCACTTCCTCAGGACCGTGTTCAAGGAAATAGCCCCGCTTATCGTCCCCACCATCCTGTTTGCCGGTTGCCTTTACTGCTGTTTCATGGAAGCCACGACGTTCCCCGCAAGGTGAGCAATCACCCCGCGAATGCACGGATTTCGTTTCACAAATTGCCCCAAATAATGTACCTTTGTCCTTGTATGTCGTTTTCCCAAACGACTGTTTTTATTGCATAAAACACTACAAGATATGACTAAACAGATTCCTCACGTGGACAAACAGGCCGTAGTGGTCAAGTTTGTGGGCGATTCGGGAGACGGGATGCAGCTTATCGGCACCCTTTTCTCCAATTCGGCCGC
This sequence comes from uncultured Bacteroidales bacterium, assembly GCA_910578275.1. GTDB lineage: Bacteria > Bacteroidota > Bacteroidia > Bacteroidales > P3 > Pullibacteroides. The sequence continues at coordinate 8,798 of CAJTPR010000010.1, forward strand.
CTTGGCGGGCAACGACTTGTCGACATTTCCCGACTACCCTGCCGAAATCAGGGCTCCGCACAATACGGTGGCGGGCGTTTCGGGCTTTCAGGTGCATGTAGGCTCGACCCAGGTGCGTACTTCGGGAGATCAATGCGACGTGTTGGTCGCCATGAATCCGGCCTCGCTCAAGGCCAATCTGAAATGGGCCAAAAAAGGAGCGACGGTCATCGTGGATGCCGACACGTTCACCCCGGAAGCCTTGCAGAAGGCAAATTACGAATCCAATCCTCTCACCGATAACAGCCTTTCCTCCTACAACCTCGTTCCTGCGCCCATCACGTCCCTTTCGCGCAAGGCCTTGGAAGCCGACGGATTGGACAACAAGACCATCGACAAGACCCGTAACATGTTCGCACTGGGGATGATATACTACATCTTCGACCGCAGCATGGAAACCACCTTCCATTTTTTCGAGACCAAATTCGCCAAGAAACCGCAAATGGTGGCCATCAACAAGAAGGTCCTGGAAGCCGGTCATTACTATGCCGAAGCCGCCGAAATCGTGGAATCGGTAATCCATGTGGCCCCCGCGAAAATGGAAAAAGGACGCTATCGCAACATCACCGGCAATACGGCCACCGCATGGGGTCTGCTGGCCGCCGCCGAAAAATCGGGACGTCCGTTGTTCCTGGGGTCCTATCCCATCACGCCGGCCACCGACATCATGGTTGAAATCATCAAGCATCGCGACCTGGGCGCCAAGGCGTTCCAGGCCGAAGACGAAATCGCCGGCATCTGCTCGGCCATAGGCGCCAGTTTTGCCGGTTCCCTGGCATGTACTTCCACTTCCGGCCCCGGCCTGTCGCTCATGAGCGAAGCCTTGGGGCTGGCCGTCATAACCGAATTGCCCGTCGTGGTCGTCGACGTGCAACGCGGCGGCCCGGCTACCGGTCTTCCCACCAAATCCGAACAATCCGACTTGTACCAGGCCTTGTACGGACGCAACGGCGAAGCACCGCTCATCGTCATCGCCTCTTCCACGCCCGCCAACTGCTTCAACTTCGCCTTTGAAGCCGCCCGTCTGGCAATGGAACACATGACCCCCTGCATCCTGCTTTCGGAAGGTGCGCTGGGCAACGGATCGCAATTGTTCCGGATTCCCAAGATGGCGGACATGCCGGCCATCAATCCTCCGTTGGTAGCCGCCAACGACAAGGAATTCAAACCTTACCTGCGTGATGAAAAGACCTTGGCCCGAGGCTGGGCGTTGCCCGGCACGGAAGGTCTGCGCCACCGCATAGGCGGCCTGGAAAAGGAAAACGTCACGGGCAATGTCTCCACCGACCCGCTCAACCATGCTGAAATGACACGTCTCAGACGCGAAAAAGTGGAACGTGTGGCCGACGACATTCCCTTGCAGGCCATCGACGGCGATCCCAAGGCCGACCTGCTGGTAGTAAGCTGGGGTGGCACCGAAGGCGTTGTCAACACGGCCGTGAAAGCGTTGCAACAGCAAGGCAAGAGCATCGCCCACGCGCACTTCAACTATATCATGCCTCTTCCCAGGAACACGAAAGAGATATTGGAAGGCCACAAGCAGATCGTCGTATGCGAATTGAATGAAGGCCAGTTCGTCAACTACCTGCGCGGCCGGTTCGACCACCTGAGCATGAAACAGTACAACAAGATTCAAGGTCTGCCTTTTACCGTTACCGAACTGGCGGATCATTTCAACCAATTGTTGGCAAAATAAATCCCTAAAAAGAAAAGTTCATGAAAATCGCCATAGAAAAATCACAAGAAAAGCTTACCAAGCAAGATTTTGCCAGCGACCAGATGGTCAAATGGTGTCCGGGTTGCGGCTCGCACTCCATCTTGGCCGCCATGGAGAACGTTTTCCCCGAAATCGGTTACAAGAAAGAAAAGTTCGTCAATATTTCGGGCATAGGCTGTTCTTCGCGTTTTCCTTATTACATGAACACGTTCGGGCTGCACGGCATCCACGGCCGGGCCAACGCCATCGCCGCGGGCGTGAAACTGGCAAATCCCGGCTTGAGCGTATGGATCAGCACCGGCGACGGCGACTCGCTGGCCATCGGAGGCAACCACTTCATCCATATCGTACGCCGCAACATGGACGTGAACATCGTCTTGTTCAACAACCAGATTTACGGCCTTACCAAAGGACAATACTCCCCCACTTCACCGATGGGCGCCGTCACCAAGACCTCGCCCATGGGCACGATCGAACACCCGTTCAATCCCGGTGAGCTGGTCATCGGCTCGCAAGGCACTTTCTTCGCCCGCGTTCCCGACAACAACGTGAAGTTGATGACCGCCGTGATGATGGAAGCGGCCAGGCACGATGGTTGCGCGGTCATCGAAGTTCTCGACAACTGCGTGATATTCAACGACAAGGCTCATGCCGCCATTACAGGTAAAGAGGTTCGTGACGACAACCAGCTGATCCTTGAACACGGAAAGCCGATGATTTTCGGCAAGGAACGCAACAAGGGCATCCGCCTGAACAAGGGTCGTCTGGAAGTCGTGGAACCGGGCAAGGACGGCATTACCGAAAAGGACTTGCTCGTACACGACGCCTATGCGCAGGATCCGGGCATCCACCTCATGCTGGCCAAGATGCATCTGCCCGAATTTCCGGTAGCCATGGGCGTTATCCGTTCCACGCCTGCCATGACCTTCAACCAATTGATGGAAGACCAGATTGAAAAGGCGCAAAAGGAATCGAACATCAAATGCATGGACGACCTGCTCAACAGCGGGGATACCTGGGAAATTTGACATTTATTCTCTCACGCTGAATAACGAAGCCCCGGCAAATGAAATTTGCCGGGGCTTTTCCTATCGTTCCGATTTCAAGAATCCATGCAAAACACAACCCGCTGAACCGAAGCGGACGACAAGATCGCGGGCAGTTCCATACGAAACTCACGGTTCCTTTCTCAGAGAATCGTTCAGTCCTGCGCCTGCCTTTGTCTTGCCCGGCGCGAACCTTGTCCTTCGGCTCATGCCCATTCCCGGCCCGACGGCGCATTCACCGCTGGTCCATGCCGTGACGCCCATCCGACAACACATGAACATCAAAGGCATCCGAAAACCGCCCGCGTGCCACCTGCCGGCACACCCGTTCCCGCAGAAACGGCAGGTCTGCCTCATTTCGTTTTTCAGGTACGAGGATATGCCAAGCTTTATTCTCAGAATCAAAGAAACGATCTTGAACCAGGCAGAACAAGCTTAAAGATGAAAAAACAACCGTCTTTCGGTCCGCTTTGGAATCATCCGGAACACCGGAAGCGGAAAGTGAGGGATTCGAACCCCCGGAGACTCGCGCCTCAACGGTTTTCAAGACCGCCGCAATCGACCACTCTGCCAACTTTCCCTTGGGAGAGGAAATCCTCCCGCATTCGTCGCAAAAATAGCATAAGGGCGCTTAAATACCAAGCGTCCTACTTTGTTATATCCCGTGCCAAGGCCTTCTCGTCCACACCGTCGAAATTACCGGAAGTCATCCAAAGCAGGTTGACATCCTTCCAGTCCATCTTCTTCAGGTCTTCCACCAATGCGCCGCTGTCGTCATAGACTTGCAGGTCTTTCCGTCCGAAAGCCTCGTAAATCATTTCAGGGGTGACAGGATCCAGTTTCTTGTGTTCCACCGCCTTGGGGTTGAAATACACGATGGCCTTGTCGGCCTGGTCCATGCAACCCTTGTAATGGGAAAAGAATATCTTGCTGAGACTGCTGAACGTATGCAATTCCATGCAGGCGACCAAACCTCGCTCCGGATATTGTTCCTTTACCGCCGAAACGGTAGCCTGCAACTTGGAGGGAGAATGGGCGAAGTCCTTGAACACCGTCACGGACGATGCCTTGTTTTCCGCGATTTTTTCCAAGCGCCGCGAAGCTCCCTTGAAACGGACGATGGCCTCGAGAAACGCTCGATCGGACACACCCAACGCACGGCAGACCTGCCAGGCGGCAAAGATGTTCTGCATGTTGTGGCGGCCGAACACCTGCAAGGGATACGCCTTTCCTTCATGCAGCAATTCCGTATGCTCACCTGCCAGACGGTACTCCGGCACGTCGTAGGGCATGAACCGGATATCGGGACGTTCTTTCTTGAGATTCCCTGCGATGTTCCTTACCTGCTCGTCGCCCGCGTAATAGGCGAACGTACCGTCGGGTTCGATGCTTCTGGCGAAAATGTCGAACTGGGCAACATAATTCCCGAACGTCGGAAATACATTGACATGATCCCAGGCGATGCCGTTGATGACAGCGATATCGGGATGATAGAGATGGAATTTGGGACGGCGGTCGATAGGCGAAGTAAGGTATTCGTCACCCTCCAACACCATGACCTCGGCCTCCCGGGTAAGACGGACCATGATGTCGTAACCCTCCAGCTGCGCCCCCACCATATAGTCGCAATCCACGCCGGCCTCTTTCAGCACATGCAGTATCATCGCCGTTACCGAAGTCTTGCCGTGGCTGCCGCCGACGACCACCCGTGTCTTTTCCTTGCCCTGTTCGTAAAGGTATTCGGGATAAGAGTATATCTTGATGCCCAGTTCCTTGGCACGTAACAACTCGGGATTGTCCGCACGGGCATGCATGCCCAGGATCACCGCGTCCAAGTCGGGCGTGATCCGTTCGGGATACCAGCCTTCCTCGACGGGCAAAAGGCCGTAACGCGCCAAACGCCCTTTGGCAGGATCGAAAATCTCGTCATCCGAGCCGCTCACCTCGTATCCTTTCAGATGCAAGGCCATGGCCAGATTGTGCATGGCGCTTCCGCCTATGGCTATGAAATGGACTTTCATGGCAGGACCCGTTCCTTTTTTGAAACCTATTTCTTCCGTGCGAGCAAGGCCTCGGCCTTCTTGACGATGCCTTCCGTGTTCAGGCCATAGAGGTCGAGCAGTTCCTGCGGCTTTCCGCTTTGGCCGAAACGGTCGTCCACGCCCAGCATCTCCATGGGTACGGGATAGTTCCGCACCAGGAAATTGGCCACGGCATCGCCCAAGCCGCCGTTGATCTGGTGTTCCTCGCAAGTGAGCACGCAACCTGTCTTTTTCACCGAAGCCAAGAGGCAGGCCGTATCAAGCGGCTTCAACGTGGCCATGTCGATGACTTCCGCGGCGATTCCCTTTTCCTGCAAGGCGGCGGCCGCTTCCAAGGCCGGCCATACGAGATGGCCGATGGCGACGATCGAAATATCGCTGCCCTCTTGCAGCAAATTTCCTTTCCCGATTTCAAACACCTTGTCCGCGGGCGTGAAATTGGGCACCGTGGGACGGCCGCAACGCAGGTAAACCGGGCCGTCGTGCCTGGCCACCGCCAATGTCGCTTGTACGGCCTGGTTGTAGTCGCACGGATGAATCACGGTCATACCCGGCATCATGCGCATCATTCCCATGTCTTCCAAGGCCTGATGGGTCGCCCCGTCCTCGCCCACGCTCAAACCGGCATGAGGCGCGTATATCTTCACGTTCGCCTGTGAGTAGGCCACCGACTGGCGGATCTGGTCATACACGCGACCCGTGGAAAATTCGGCGAAAGTTCCCGTGAAGGGAATCTTCCCTGCCACGGCCAGACCGGCGGCGATACCGATCATGTTGGCTTCGGCGATGCCGACCTGGAAAAAGCGATCGGGATAGGCCTTGGCGAAGGCATCCATCTTCACCGAACCGGTAAGGTCGGCGGCCAAAGCCACTACCTGCGGCAATTCACGGGCGGCAAGCATCAGGCCCGCCCCGAAACCGGAACGGGTATCTTTCTTTTCTGTATAGGAATATCTGTTCATCGTTTTTGTATTTTCCACTTTTAAAATCTATAAGTTGACATCCACCGTGGCTCCCGGCTCAAGCGTGAACGTCTTCTCGCGCGTGGCGGAGGCACGCAGGTTGTAGCGAGAACGGTAGACGACCCGGTATGTGCCGGGACGCAAGTAAAGGCTTTCGGAGGTCTTGTCTTCCGAAAAACCGTGGATCAATGTCTGGGCTCCCGTAGAATCCAAGGAATAGAGCGTACCGTAACCTGCCCCGTTGCGTCTGAACACCAAGATTCCCGACATCGGCATTTCGACGTTCGTGGTCTTGTTCGGACTGATCCGTATACCCTTGAGGCTGACGGGCGGCATGGTGAGTATGTCGAGGTCGTACATGCCCGTCAGATACCTGTTTTTCGTATTGATATACTGCACGCTGACAATCTCCGTACTGCCGCTCTTGCGCAATACGCAAGGCGTGTTCTCGGTCTGTGCGGCGCGCGAACCCTTCATCGAGACCTGCAAGTCGCCTTGAGCGGCAGGCATGGCGATGACATTGTGCCGTCCCGTACGTACCACCACCGAATCCAGGCGCAAAGGCGGCAAGGTATGAACGACCAGATCATAGACATGCAAGGGGTCGAGGGTAAGCGTGTCGGGACGTCCGTAATAGTTGAGCGTATGCACGTAATTGTACTCGACCCGACCCGAAACATGGTCGTAAAACGTCATGTTCAGGTTGGTCACCGTGGGCGAACCGTCGGCATCCAGCAAGTTCACCTGCGCGGTAGTGTTGTTCAGCGCCTGGGATATGACGATTTCGAACGCGCGCACGAAGTCCCTTTCGTCGGAAGCGTCGAAATATTCGCCCACACATTGGAACTCGTTGGAAAAATCCTTCCCGATACCGATGATGAACGGTTTAAGGGCTATGCCCTGCCTTTGCAGGATACGGGAAGCCTCGCACGCGTCGCCGCCGCATTCCTCGATACCGTCGGTGACAAGGATGATCAGGTTACGGCAGTTCTCGCACGGAGGAAAGTCCTTGGCCGCTTCGGTAAGCGAATAGGCGATGGGCGTGGCTCCCTTGGGAGTCAGTCCCTTTATGACCTGGATGATCTTCTTCCCGTTTCCGGACGAGAAAGGGACTTCCAGACGACTGTCGCCGCAGTCCAACGGAGGATACGGGCTTTGATGCCCGTAGGCGCGCAAGGCCAGCTGCACGTCGGGAACGGTACTCAGCGAATCGATGATTTCCGATATCAGACGTTTGGATATGGCCATTTTCGACGCGCTCTGCCAACGGGCGTTCATCGAATTGGAAGCATCGTAGATAAGCAGGATACGGTTGAGCGGGCGAGCCCCCTCCTGCCCGTACAGGCATGAAATCCCCGTAAGCCAAGCCGACAAGAGCAGCAAGATCGCCGCACGAGCCGTATGTTTTCCGCCTACTCGCATTTTCAATGTTTCAATGTCTTTTTAGTAATCGCCGTATCGGGTAGAGGGCAACTGCTTCAAGGCCTCTTCGGCCTGCGCGTCGTCGGGAGCGGTGCCGTGCCATTTGGCCAGGTTCTTCATGAAATCCACGCCATGCCCCATTTCGGTTTCCATGACGATCATGACGGGTTTACCCTTACCCGTACGCTCCTTGGCCGTACGCAACTGCTTTTCCACTTCCGCCACGTCGTTGCCGTTCATCGAAAGCACTTCCCAGCCGAAAGCGGCGAACTTGGCGTGCACGTCACCCAAGTCCATCACGTCCTTGGTGGCCCCGTCTATCTGCAAGCCGTTGTGATCGACCACCGAAATCAGGTTGTCCACATGCTTGGCGCCGGCGAACATAGCGCTTTCCCAAATCTGTCCTTCCTCCAACTCGCCGTCGCCGTGCAAGGTGTAAACCAGATGCCCGTCGCCGTCCATCTTCTTGGCCAGCGCCATCCCGATGGCGTTCGACATCCCCTGGCCGAGCGATCCGGAAGCCATGCGGATGCCGGGCAGATGATGGCTGACGCTGGGATGGCCCTGCAAACGGCTGCCCAGCCGGCGCAACGTGCCCAGTTCCTCGACCGGGAAATAGCCCGTACGAGCCAGGACGCTGTACAATACCGGCGCGATATGCCCGTTGGAAAGGAAAAACACGTCCTGTCCCTTGCCGTCTCTCGTGAACTTGGAGGAATCGTGTTCCAACACGTTGAAATACAAAACCGTCATGAAATCGGCACAGCCCAAGGAACCACCCGTATGACCCGATTTGGCGCCATGTATCATGCGGACCACGTCTCGGCGTACCTGGACGGCCATTTCCTTCAATTCTCCTATTTGTAACATGATTTGTTTTTTTATCCTGTCAATCAAAACGTCATTAGGTCGCAAAAGTAATGAAATATCGAAAAAAAACGGCCTGCCCTTTCTTGTTTTTCGTAATATTGCCGCATGGAAAAGAAATCCGGAACAAGCGCGTTTTCGCTGGCGGTGGCAGGCAACGGCCTGGCCGCGCTGCTTCTGCCCTCGAACGGACAGGGAACCTTGATTTTCACATGGGTCTGCTACGCGTTCATGCTATGCCTTTGCATGCATCATGCGGAAGAAAAGGACAAAGGCCTCTGCATGGTCTTCCTCCTGTCGGCGTTCTTGTTCGGGACGGCGCTGATGCTGCGGGTTCCGGCAGGCTTCAGGCTCGAATGCCTGCTGTTCGCGCTATGCGTCCTGGCCATCGTATGGCCTTTAAGATTCCTCGCCTTGGGCGAAGCCGGCGCGGCCTTGACCTTCGGCACGTTCTTTTGGATGACGACATTCCGGCTCGCAGGCCTGGCAGGGGGAGCGCCATGGCCGATCTGCCTTTTTTCCACGCTGCTTTTGTTCAGCGTCGCCTTTATCGAAGGCTTGGCACGTTACAGGCCGCACAAGGCGGTGCAGCGTTTTTCGCTTCCCGTGCTCATGGGCAACCTCTTTCCCGCACTGGACAAGCGTTGGACGGCAAGACCCGTTCCGCGCCGGATCGCGCTTGTCCCGGCCCTTGTCGACCTGGCCGGAACCGTGGCCGCGGTAATGGTTTTGTAGTTATCTTTGTTGCTTGTTTCACCTTTGGCAAAAGAAATATGGATTACGATTTCAGGAAGATTGAAGCCTATTGGCGGGAATATTGGAAAAACAACAAGACATTCCGTGCCCAAAACGTTTCCGAAAAGCCGAAATACTACGTCCTCGACATGTTCCCCTATCCTTCCGGAGCGGGCTTGCACGTAGGACATCCGCTAGGCTACATCGCCAGCGACATCTATGCCCGGTACAAACGCCTGCAAGGTTTCAACGTGCTGCACCCCATGGGATTCGACGCCTACGGGCTGCCCGCCGAACAATACGCGATCCAGACCGGCCGGCATCCGGCACTCACGACGCAAAAGAACATCGAACGCTACCGCCATCAACTCGACCTGATCGGATTCTCGTTCGACTGGGATCGGGAAGTGCGGACCTGCGACCCGGCCTACTACAAATGGACGCAATGGGTATTCATTCGCCTTTTCCACTCCTGGTACAGCAAGAAGGAACAGAAAGCCCTGCCCGACACGCAGCTCGTCGAACGACTGGAAAAGGAGGGCAACGCATCGCTCCTGGAAGAAGCCGCCTGCACGCCCCATCCCGTCTTCAGCGCGCAGGATTGGGCCGGCTACGACGCCAAGCGGCGTTCCGACATTCTCATGAACTACCGCCTGGCTTTCCTCTCCGACACGATGGTGAACTGGTGCCCGCGCCTGGGCACGGTCCTAGCCAATGACGAAGTGGTGAACGGCCTTTCCGAACGCGGCGGATTCCCGGTGGAACGCAAACTGATGAAACAATGGTCGCTGCGCATCACCGCCTACGCCCAACGTCTCTTGGACGGGCTGGAGGGCCTGCAATGGAGCGACAGCCTCAAGGAGATGCAGCGCAACTGGATCGGCCGCAGCGTGGGCGCGGAGGTACGTTTTGCCATCGACGGCAAACCCGGAAAGTCCCTCACCGTGTTCACCACCCGTCCCGACACGCTTTTCGGCGTAAGTTTCATGGTGCTCTGCCCCGAACACGAAGAAATAGTAAACCTCACCTCCGCCGGACAGAAAACGGAGGTGGAGGCCTATGTGAAATATGCCAGGAACCGTACCGAACGCGAACGTCAGGCAGAGGTGAACAAGGTAAGCGGCGTCTTCACGGGTTCCTACGCCCTCCATCCCTTCACGGGCGAGAAACTGCCGATCTGGATTTCGGAATACGTGCTGGCCGGCTACGGTACAGGCGCGATCATGGCGGTAGCCGCGCACGACAGCCGCGACTACCGTTTCGCCAAGCATTTCGACTTGCCCGTAAGGCAAGTGGTGGAAGGCGGCGACATAGCCAAGGAAGCCTACGAGGCCAAGGACGGAATCCTGACGAATTCCGGATTCCTGGACGGCCTCACGGTCAAGGACGCCATCGCCCGCATGGTCCAGGAAATAGAAAGACGGAAACTGGGCAAGGCCAGGGTCAACTACCGTCTGCGCGACGCCATATTCAGCCGTCAACGATATTGGGGCGAACCGTTCCCGGTGTACTACAAGGACGGCATCCCCCATACCCTTGCCGACGACCGGTTGCCGCTCTTGCTGCCCGAAGTGGACAAATACCTGCCTACCGAAGAAGGCGAGCCGCCCCTGGCCCGTGCCAAGAATTGGCATACGAAAGAAGGCTATCCCTTGGAAACATGCACGATGCCCGGATTTGCCGGATCGAGCGCGTATTACCTGCGCTACATGGATCCGGACAACACCTCCGCCTTGGTGTCGGAACAGGCCAACGAATATTGGCAGGAAGTGGACTTGTACGTGGGCGGCGCCGAACACGCCACCGGCCACCTCATCTATTCCCGATTCTGGAACAAGTTCCTGTTCGACCTCGGGCTGGTCTGCAAGGACGAACCCTACAAGAGGCTCGTCAACCAAGGCATGATCCAAGGACGGAGCAACTTCGCCTACCGCCTCAACCGGGCGGCCTATCGGAAAGCCTTGCAGGAAAAAACGGCGCCTGCCCTGCCCGGCATCCCGGCAGACGACACGCAAACGGACACGAAACCGGTTTTCGTCTCCAAGAACATTCCCGGCAGGGAACTTTTCTGCGACCCCGTGCACGTGGACATACATCTTACCGAAAACGACGTGTTGGACACCGAGGCCTTCAAGGCTTGGATGCCCGACCTGGCAGAAGCCCGATTCGTGCTCGAAGACGGCAAATACGTTTGCGGGGCGGAAGTGGAGAAAATGTCCAAGTCGATGTACAACGTGGAAAATCCCGATGAAATCGTGGAACGTTACGGAGCGGACACCTTGCGCATGTACGAAATGTTCCTCGGTCCCGTGGAGCAATCCAAGCCTTGGGACACCAAGGGCATCGAAGGCGTTTTCCGCTTTCTCAAGAAGTTCTGGCGTGTCTGCTTCGATGAAAACGGCCGGTTCGCCATAGAAGACCTGGAACCCACGGCCGACGAAATGCGCGTGTTGCACAAGACCATCAGGCGCATCACCGACGACACCGAACGCTTTTCGTTCAACACGGCCGTGAGCGGCTTCATGATCGCGCTCAACGAACTTTCCGAGCTCCGTTGCCGCAAGCGGGCCGTCATCGAACCTTTCACGGTCCTGCTCTCGCCCTTCGCGCCGCATATCTGCGAGGAAATATGGAAAGCCTTGGGACATACGGAAAGCATTTCGTCCGCCACGCTGCCCGTGTACGAGGAAAAATACACGGAAAGCAACACGTTCGCCTACCCTGTTTCGTTCAACGGGAAAATGCGGTTCAAGATCGAACTGCCTTCGGACTTGCCGCCTGCCGAAGTGGAAAAGGCGGTATTGGAGAACGAGCAGGCCTTGAAATGGACGGAAGGCAAGAAACCGAAGAAGGTCGTCGTCGTGCCCGGCCGCATCGTGAACGTGGTTCTGTAGGTTTGATTTTTTATCGTTAATTTTGTGATTCGGCCATTTTGCCATGATACAGGAAGAAAACGCGAAATTTGAGAAGAAACGCATCCGCAGCGCGCACGCGACCACGGTGCTTTCCATCGCCACGGTGCTGTTCCTGCTTTGCATCCAAGGACTCATGCTCGGATACACGCACAAGGTGTCGGACTATGTGAAGGAGAACATCGGCTTCACGCTCATGATCAAGGACTACACCCGGGAACAGGACATCATGGATCTCAAGGCGATCATCGACCGCTCGCCTTTCGTGAGAAGTTCCCGCTACATCAGCAAGGCCGAAGCCGCCAAGGAACTGCAGGACGACCTGGGTCAGGATTTCGTTTCGTTTCTCGGCTACAACCCGCTCCTGCCTTCCATCGAGATCCATCTGAAGGCCGACTATGCCACCCAGGACAGCATTTCCAAGTTCGAGGAAGAACTTACGCGCTACCATATCGTCAAGGAAATGTTCTATCAGCCCGACCTGATCCGCCTGGTGAACGACAACGTGGCCAAAATCAGTTTCTGGTTAGGCGTCATCAGCCTGTTCATCCTCATATTGGCGGTTTACCTGCTCAACAACACGATGCGCCTGCTGATCTATTCCAAGCGTTTCACCATCAACACCATGCAACTGGTGGGCGCGACGGCCTCCTTTATCCGTCGTCCTTTCCTGAGGAACAGCATGCTGCAAGGGCTCGCGGGCGCGGTCATCGCCATCGTCGTGACGACCTTGGGGCTCGTCGCCCTCCACCACAAGGTGCCTGAAATCATCAATATGCACGATTGGGGCATGATCGCCCGGGTTTTCCTGCTGGTCCTGGCCGTGGGACTGACGTTCACGCTGGTTTCCGCCTGGTTCTCGGTGAACAAGTACCTGCGCATGCGCAATTCCGACAATTTGTACAATTAGACACACTGCATACGAAATGGCAACAGAAAAGAAGCAAGCAAAGACCCCGGACAAGAAGATGTTCGATTTCGCCTTCGGCCGCAAGAACTACATCCTCATGATTGCCGGTATCGTGATATTGGGTATCGGATACCTGCTCATGACGGGCGGCGGAAGCGACGATCCGTCCAAGTTCAGCTATGACTTGTTCAACACGCGCCGCCTGGTCATCGCCCCGTTGGTAATCCTGGCGGGCATCATCGTCGAGATCGTGGCCATCATGAAAAAGCCCGAATAAATGGGTTGGCTCGAAGCCCTGATCCTTGGCATCATACAAGGACTTACCGAATTTCTTCCGGTAAGCAGCAGCGGACACCTGGAAATCGGCAAACGCCTTTTGGGCGTGGAGGCTACCGACGACTTGCTTTTCACGGTCGTGGTGCACGGAGCCACCGTCCTGAGCACGATCGTGGTGTTCCGCAAGGAAATATTCCGTTTGCTCAAAGGCCTGTTCGGCTTCGAAATGAACGCGGAGACGATCTACGTGTTCAAACTCCTGGTCTCGACGATTCCCATCCTCGTCGTGGGCGTCTTTTTCAAGGACGAGGTGGAGGGATTCTTCGGCAGCGGCCTGACGTTGGTCGGCTGCATGCTCTTGCTCACCGCCGCCTTGCTCACGTTGGCCAACTACCTGGGAAACGGGAAACGGGAAATCTCGTTCCGTGACGCTTTCGTCATCGGACTGGCGCAAAGCGTGGCCGTATTGCCCGGACTTTCCAGGAGCGGCACGACGATCGCCACCGGTTTGCTGTTGGGGAACAAGAAAGAGTCGGTGGCGCAATTTTCATTCCTCATGGTGCTGATTCCCATCCTGGGCGAAAATATCCTCAGCCTGGCTTCGGGCGAGGTGACCGCTTCCTCGATTCCGTTCACTTCGCTGCTCGTGGGCTTTCTTGCCGCCTTCGTTTCCGGCTGGGCGGCCTGCAAGTTCATGTTGCGCATCGTCAAAGGCAAGAAGCTGGTCTATTTTGCCGTGTATTGCCTTATCGCGGGCCTGCTGGCCATCTTTCTCTAAATGAATTCGGACATGAGAACGGGAATCGCCGCCTTTTCAAGGTTCTGTCTGTTTTTCGGGCTGCTTTGGGGCAGCATGGCAGGAATCTCCTCGCCGGCACAAACGCCTTGTCGTCCCGATCCGGGAAACCTCAAGCGTGCCATGTTCCACTACGAAAAGGCCATGACCGCCTACCGGGAAGGATTGAGCACTTCCGTGCGGAAATACCTCCAGATAGCCAAACGCACCGAGCCCTGCTTCGCCAGGCCCTACCTGCTGGAAGCCGTCCTGTTCGAAGACGAGAAGAAGACCGACAGCGCGATCAACGCCTACTTGCGGGCGTTGTCCGTCGACCCGGACGTCTTTCCCAACGCCTATTACAGCCTGGCCAGGTTGCAAGCTGCCTCGGGACGCTATGCCGAAGCCGACCGGAACCTTTCCACGTTCCTTGCCATTCCCTCCATCAGTGCCGCCATGCGCGAAAAGGCGCAAATGCTGCAGATGCGCAACAAGGAATCCTTGGCATTGGCTTCCCGCATGGTGCCGTTCCAACCAAGGAACCTGGGGCCGAACATCAATACCGAAGCGGAGGAATACCTGCCTTTCGTGACGGTGGACGACCGGATGATGATCTTCACCCGCCGCTACCTGCGCCAAGCCGACCCGCCTGTCTTGGAAGAAGACTTCTTTTATTCCTTGCGCGACTCCACGGGCGGATGGCAGCAGGCCGTGCGCATGGAAGAGCCTATCAATTCCGATGAAAACGAAGGAGCCTTGTTCATCTCCCCCGACGGTCGCTACCTGTTCTTCGCCGGCTGCAACCGTCCCGACGGACGCGGCTCCTGCGACATCTACGCCTCCATCAAGCGCGAAAACGGCTGGGGACGGCCTTTCAACCTCGGACAACCGATAAACACATCGCATTGGGAATCGCAACCGTGCATGTCGTCGGACGGAAAGACGCTTTATTTCACCAGCACGCGTCCGGGAGGATTCGGAAAGAGCGACCTGTGGAAAAGTACGCTCTCCCAAGGCGGAATCTGGAGCGAACCGCAGAACCTCGGCCCCGCCATCAACACTTCCGGCGACGAAAACTCGCCTTTCCTGCATCCTGACGGAAAAACGCTTTACTTCGCCTCCAACGGCCACGGCGGAATGGGCGGAATGGACCTGTTCGTAAGCCGCATGGACAGCAACGGACACTGGTCGCCGCCGCAGAACCTGGGTTATCCCATCAACACGAGCGCGGACGAGACCACCTTGAGCGTGAACGCCAAAGGGGATACGGCCTATTTCTGCAGCGACAACCTGGGCGGATACGGTCAAAAGGACATTTACGCCTTCGCGTTGTACGAACAGGCACGCCCCGGTACGGTTTCTTTCATGAAAGGCATCGTCAAAGACGCCAAAAGCGACAAGACGCTCCCTGCCCGCTTCGAACTCATCAGCCTTCATACGGGTCTTACCCGCATCGCCTCGACCGCTTCCTCATCAGGCGAGTTCCTCGTCTGCCTTCCCGTGGACGAACCTTTCGCGCTGAACGTTTCCTGCCCCGGATACGTGTTCTATTCGGAACACATCGCCCTCGGCTACTCGAACCAGGACAAACCGGTCCATAAGGAAATCCTGATGCGCCCCATCGAAAGCGGCACGCGCATCGTGCTGGAGAACATTTTCTACCAGACCGACAAGTTCCAGCTCGAAAAATCCTCCATCGGCGAACTGGAACGCATCTACCTCTTTCTGGCGCAGAACCCCAAGGTCCGCGTCGAGATAAGCGGACACACGGACAACATCGGTCCGGCGCAATACAACAAGACCCTTTCCGAAAACCGCGCCAAGGCCGTGGCCGACTACCTGAAAGCCAAGGGCATCGACCCTGAAAGGATAGAAGCCAAGGGCTATGGTTTCGACAAACCGGTGGCGGACAACCAAAGCGAGGAAGGACGCGCCAAGAACCGCCGCACCGAACTCAAAATCCTCTGATCATGCATCCTGAATTCGACCCAGAAGCCGCCCTTGCGCCCAACGGGCGTTATTTCGGTTTTCCCTATACGGAAGAGGAAGCCTCGTTGCTGTTGGTTTCCGTGCCTTGGGACGTGACCACCTCCTACAGGCCGGGCGCGGCGAAAGGCCCGCAAGCCATCCGGCAAGCCTCCCTGCAATTGGATTTTTACGATTTCGAAATTCCCGACGCCTTCAAGTCGGGAATCGGTACGTCGGACTTTTCCCTGTCCGGACCGATACGGGAACTTTCGGAACGCTTGCGCCCGCTGGCCGAACAAGTGATGGAAAAAGGCGAGGAAAACGCGAAAGAAGCCTTGAAGGAAGTGAACGCGGGAAGCGAACAGGTAAACGAATGGCTCTACGATACGAGCGCAAGGTTGCTGAAAGAAGGAAAACACGTAGGAGTGGTGGGAGGCGATCACAGTTGTCCCCTCGGATTGATGCGCGCCCTCGGAGAAAAATACGGGAAATTCGGCATCCTGCACATAGACGCGCATGCAGACCTGCGTCGCGCCTACGAAGGATTCACGTTTTCGCACGCTTCGATCATATACAACGCGCTCGGTTTGCCGCATGTGGAAAAAGTGGTGCAAGCGGGCGTACGCGACGTGTGCCAAAGCGAACAGGACCTGGTCAAGGCTTCCCGCGGAAGAATCCTGCAATTTCCCGACATCAAGCTACAGGAACGCCTTGGCGAAGGGGAAAACTGGGGCGACCTGTGCCGGGAAATCATCGCGGCCCTGCCCCGGAAAGTCTATGTGAGTTTCGATATCGACGGCTTGAACCCGAGCCTCTGCCCGCATACGGGAACCCCCGTGCCGGGAGGCCTGGAATTCGGGCAAGTACGCCGCCTGCTCTCGCTCTTGCGACAAAGCGGCAAGCAAATCATAGGGTTCGACCTCTGCGAAGTGGCTCCCGATCCGGAAAATCCACAGGACGAATGGGACGGGAACGTAGGCGCGCGCGTGCTGTACATGCTCTGCAACACCTTGCTCGCCTCCTCTCCCGTTTCCTAATAGAGCTTGAGGCTGTAATCGCGCGCCCCGAAGATGGAACTGCCGATACGGACCAACGTGCTACCTTCCTGCATGGCGATTTCATAGTCGTCCGACATGCCCATGGAAATCTCCTTGAAATGATCTTCCCCGGCAAAGTACCTTTCCCGTAGCGTCCGGAATATCTGTCGCAAGGCAGCGAATTCCCCGCGTACCTGTTCCTTGTCGGCGGTGAACGTGGCCATGCCCATCACTCCGTCGACACGCACGTTCCGCATGGCCTTGTATTCGGCCGACCGCAACAAGGCCTCGGCTTCGGCCAAGTCCAGGCCGAACTTGGTTTCTTCCTCGGCGATATGGAATTGCAACAAGCATGGCACCACCCTGCCTTTGGCCGAGGCGGCGGCATTCACGTCTTTGAGCAAGTCGAGACTGTCGATGCTATGGACGAGACTCACGTAATCGACGATATACTTGATCTTGTTGCGTTGCAGATGCCCGATGAAATGCCACTCCACGTCCGCAGGCAACTGTTCGTGCTTGGCACGCATTTCCTGCGCCTTGTTCTCGCCGAATACACGTTGACCGGCATCATAGACCGCCTTGATCTCTTCCACGGTCTTGTATTTCGACACGGCCACCAGTCGCACGCCCGGTTGAACGGTCGCGGCCACTTTCCGATAGTTTTCCTGCAACATCCCGATTCGATTTTACGGAGAAACCCCGTTCTCCTGAATTCCATGCCGGCTCCGCGCGGATCATTCCTCGCGCAGATGCAGGCGTTTTATGAAGTTCAAACTGATTTCCTCGCCTTCGGCCAACGTATGCAAGTCGGGAAAAGTCAATCCCTCGTCCAGCCTGCCTACGGTGAAATTGTATTTTCTCCCGTTCTTCACTTTTACCAAGTACGCGCCTGATCCGGGCAAAAGCTTGTGCGGATCGGACACCTGGCAGGCGCCATTGCGGAAAACACCGCGAACCCCGTAGCAATAGCCGAGCAAGTCGTTGGCCTGCGCCACATCCCCTTCTTCCAGCAACTGACGGATACGCGTGGAACTGACATGCTGCCGGTGCACGACCTGTTCGGGAAACCTGTCCACTTCGAAACCATGCCTTTTGCCATATTCCGACATCTGCTCGTAACTGCCTTCCCTGTCGTGCCCGAAATTGTGGTTATAGCCCACCACCATTTTCCGGACGCCGATCTTTTCCACCAGCACCTTTTCGATAAAGTCCGAATACGGCAATTTCGAGAAAGCCTCGTCAAAGTCGATGACGAGCAATATGTCCAGCCCCGCCTTGGCCAGAAGGCTTGTCTTTTCGGCATCGGTGGAAAGCAGTCCGAAACGCCTCGCATAGGCATCGAGCGAATGCAGGACCAGGCGCGGATGGGGAGAAAACGTGACCAGCACGCTGTGTCCCCTTATCAGTTCGGCCTCGTGCTTGAGCAAACCTATGATGGACTTGTGGGCAAGATGCACGCCGTCGAACGACCCTACCGTGACCACCGGATTGGTTGCCGGTTTCCAATTCTCCAGTCCACGAACCACTTCCATGACTAGAAATCGATGCTTAGGCCGACCATGAAGTTGAATCGGTATGAAGGCACGTCATACCAACGGTAATAGCGTTGGGCGATAAGGTTGTTGAGGTCCACGAAAGCCGTCATCCGCTTGATGAAGCGATATTCCGCGCCTATGCTCCAATCGAAGCAGCCCTTGAGCGTCACGTCCTTGCCCCGCCTGTCCCTTGCCTTCATGTTGGTGTAGCCCGTCATCGTGGTGTAAACCCATACGCGGTTCACGATATTGTAGCGGAAATCCAGATGCGCCGTGAATTCGGGCATGTAGTAGAGTTTCTTGTCGTAGTGCGAATATTCGGCATCCACGTGCGCCAATATCTTCTCACCCCAACGGAAATTCAGGTCACCGCGTACGCGCAGGTTGAACACATCTCCGCTGTAAAGCGGCCTGAAGTCGTTGTATCCGTAATAGTTGAAATAGTGCGAATAGTCGTAGCGGAAATAATCGAAACTAAGCACGTCCTGCATGAAATGCGCCGAAACCTTCAGCCTGTAATCTACATGGCGGCTGAAATTCCCGGCCAGCCCCGCATAGGCGTTGAACTTGTCGCGCGTGAAGCGTAAATCCGAATAACGCAGCCAATGCAAATACGGGTTCACTTCGGAAATCCTGTCTACCGTGTTACGCTCCAGTCCGCCGCCGGTACCGATGAAGAACGTGAACGCCTTGGGGATGATATGCAACTTGAGGTCCACCACCGGATTGAACTGGAACCTGGCCCCTTTGGCCACGCCGTCGCCCCCGCCATGCCCGAATACATGGAACACCAGATCGGCATCCAGTTCCACGAACTCGTACTTGAACCGCATCGTAGGCTGGAAGCTGACATGATAGGCGTTGCGCAGTTCATTGCCCTTGTGGAACTTCTCGTTGAACTCCCCGTACCAATAGCTGTCCTTCACACCGTCCCGGTACGTGTTGTCCTCGAAACGGAAACGGCCGCCGATGCTGAACATGTCCGCCGAACGACGGTTTTCCACCACCACTTTGGAAATACCTCCGTCCACGATGAAGGTATTTTCAATCGAACGCCAATTGGTCAGGTTCAAGTTGTAATCCAAGGAAGCGTCGAAACGCAAATCGTCGTAGGAACCGGCGTTGTCGGTAAACGTCAATATGCCACGGGCGTTCTGGAACCAACGTTTGGGCTGCTTGCTGTACGTCTTGAATTCATCGCCCTGTATGTTGTCGATGACGAAACGCTCCACCGAATCACGCAAGCCGTAGCAATTCACCGCCTTCTGCTTGTAACCCACCTCCAAGGAGGAAATGACCTTTTTCCCGAAAATACGACCTACCACGTCGGCTTCGTTCAGCGAATGGTTGGTCTTGTACCGGCTGTAATCCTTTATCTTGCCATACGCGGAATGGTGCCGGTAGGCCGCGGCCACTTCGTATTGACGGTTACGTCCCATGGCGAAATTGGCATCCACCAACGGAGAAAGGTGATTGCCGAAGCCCACCTTGACGCTGTTGTGGAACAACTTGGGTATCGGTTCGCCCAAGACCTTCGCCGGCTTGATGTTTTCCGTCGGATAGGACGTGGCAAAAGGGCGCGAGATGATCTGTATGTCGGACGAAGGCGCACGCAACGTCGTGTCGATCGTATGCGGCGTGAAAACAGGCTTTTCGACGGGTCCCAAGGAGGGTTGATAAGGGGCGACGACCACCACGTTCTCGTTATAGCCGCCTTGCGTGCCGCCGTTGTCTTGCGCCCGCGTGGCGCCCATGACGGCCAACGTCAAGAGGCCGGCGACCCAAATGGATTTTATTTTCATGTTTCCTTTCCGTTTCATTTTCCAATCGAACCTACATGGCGGGCAATATGATTTCCTCCTGGTCGTCGTAACGCGCCGAACGAAATTCCTGCTCGCTTTCCAAGTCGGCATTCTCCTTTTGTTCGATCATTTCCATCTTTTCCTTGGCTACGGCTTTCAAGTCCTCGCCCTCGTAATTGTCGATGATGCTCTGCAAGGTCTGCTTGGCCTGCAGGATATTTCCCCTCTTGACGTAGATGTCGGCCCAAAGCAGGTAAGTCTTGACCAGATAATACTCGTTCATGGACGCCTGGCTGATGTAATCGAAAATCATGCGCTCGGCTTCCTCATGGAAACCGGCCTTGACCCGTTGTTCCAGCAAGACATATCTGGCAAGGGACGAATAATCGGAGTTCTGCGAACCGGCAAGCACTTCGTATTGCTGCATGGCCAGTTCGTTCTCCCCTATCGACGGTGCCGTCCGGGCGATGAAATAACGCGCCTCCTCGGCCTCCTGTGTCGAAACTCCGTCCTGACGCAACACGTCCAAGGCAGCCTCGACCAGATCCTTGCTTTGACCCAACGCCCGCAGGCAACGCATTTTCCCGACCTTGGCGGCCACACGCACGGCCTGGTCGCCCGCCATCTCGTCCAACTTGCGGAAATAACCCAACGCCGGCTTGTAATCCTTGTCAGCATAATACATCTCCGCCAGCTTGCGCGTGGCAGCCTCCGCATCCGGAACCGGAAGTTGAGAAATCTTCGTATAAGCCACCTTGGCGTTTTCACGGTCATTGTTCTTTTCGGCGCACACGGCGGCGTTACGCCAGGCTTCCACGGCGAACAATCCCTCGGGATACGTATCCACGTATTTCTTGAACCCGTTGAACGCCTGCACGTAATCTTCTTCCAAGAAGAAATTTTCGGCCGAAAGATACGTCAGCGAATCCTGTTCGGCTTCATTCATCTTCATGTTGGGCAACTTGCCCACATAGGCGAAGAACTTGTCGATCTGGTTCATGCCCATATAGATGTTGCGGATGCCGACCAATGCCTGACGCCCTTCTTCCGAAGAGGAATTGGTTTCCACCACGTGCTTGAAACACCGCAACGCCTCCTCGTTCTCACCCCGGTTGAAATAGATCAGCCCCATCTTCGACCAGGCCGAAAGGGCCAAGGGCGAACGCGGATACTGGTCGCGCAAGCGACGATAATAGAGCAACGACTTGTCGGCATCGCCCATCATCATGTACGTGGAGGCCAATTCACCGTATATGCGCGGCATATACGAGGATTGGGTGAATTGCCCTGTCATCTTGAGCAGATAGTCGGCCTTGGAGGCGTACAAGCCGCGCGCCCCCTGGCATAGGGCAATCTGCAACCAAGCATAGTCGGCAGGCTCGAAACCCAGTTGCAAGGCGGAAGTGTAGGCCGCTACCGCCGGCTCGTATTCTTCCTGCATATACCGGCAATCACCCAGACGGGCATAGGCGTCGGCACGCCAGGAAGCATTCCCGGGCGTGGCCGGTTCCTTCAGATAATCCTCGAAATATCGGATGGCAAGCGGATAATTCACCATTTCCATACCCGTATACCCCATTCCGTACAAGGCCTGTCCGTATTCGGGCTGTCTATTGGCCGATGGCTGGGAAAGGAAACGCTGGTAGGCCTTGCGCGCCGCCTCGAAATTTCCCGCCACGAACTGGCATTCACCCTGCCAGAACCAGGCTCGGGCGGTCAGGTTCTCGTCGTAGGCGTTCGACACGCAACGCTCGAAGAACGACAAGGCCGTGCCGTAGGCCCTGCGTTTGAACGATTCCACGCCCTTGTTGAAATACAGGCGCTGTTCGGCTTCCTGCAAACGAGGCGTGCGTTGACCGATCTTTTCCAATGAAGCCAAGGCCATGTCGTAGTTCTTGGTGGTCATGTAGATGCTCAACAGATACGAGTGGACCCGCTTGGCGTAGGGCGACCGGGGATAGGTTTCCAGAAAGTCTTCAAAGACCTTCAGCGACTCATGGTAAGGCGTAAGGCCGAGCTCATAGGCCAACTGCACCTGATGATACATCGCGTCCTCCCGCAAGACCTCGTTCTCTCCCTTGATCTTCGCCGCATCGGCAAAGGCGTCCATGGCGAACTTCTTCTTGCCCTGCATGGCATAGCAATACGCCAGATGGTAGAGCGTGGCCTGCTTCAAGGCCTCGCCCGGATCGAGCGGCAGGACACCTTGAAAATAATAGGCCGCCGAGTCGTAATAGAGGTTCTTGTAGTAACAATAGCCCAATATGTAGCGGCCGTCGGCATCGGGAACCACCGACGAATTCCTGAAAAACGAAGTCAGATAAGGCAAAGCCTCCTTGTAACGGCCTTCCTTGTAACAGGCTTCGCCCAAAAGCCGCCCGATTTCCGCCGCCCGTTGCGGGTTGCTCGCGTTTTGCATCAACTCCGGCCCCATTTCAAGCACTTTCTCCGTATTTCCCAAGGCATGATAGATCTGCAATTGGAACAAGGGCACGATAGGGGCGAACGTAGGATCGTCTTCTATCTGTCCGAAAGCCTCCAGGGCGTTCTTGTACATTCCCTCCGTGTAAAGGATGTAGGCATAGTAATACGTGGCCACGACCCTGTAACGGTTTTCGCGGTCCTTGAGCGGCAAGAACGCCAACTTCGCCTCGGCGTATTTCTTCTGCACGAAAGCCGAATACCCGCTCCGGAAGTAATAACGGTCGGCTTCCTCGCCCCTGAGGTCGGCCTCGACGGGATCCACCATCTTGTAATACTCGTATGCCGACTGGTAGCGTTTATAATCGTATTCGAAGTTGGCAAGCTGCAGGTAGGCGGTATTTACCCGATTGCTGTTGGGATAGGTTTCCACGAAATCGCGCAAGGCCATGGCGCCGTTCTTGTGAAAGAGCAGCACGTCGCACATGGCCCGGTAATACATGATTTCGGAAGCGAAATACACGTCACAGGCGGGATCCACCTTGCGTCTCACCACGCCGAAAGCCCGCTTGGCGGCCCCGTACTTCGCGTTTTGATACAGACGCACCGCATCGTAAAAACCTTGTTCGGGTTCATCGTAGCGTGCCGTGTTCTGCCCCAGGCAAAATCCGAAGCAAGACAAGAACAAGCACCCCGTCATCAAGACAAGTTTTCTCATGATCCTAACGATGTTTGGGTTTTACGGCGAACTTCATCCGGTAGTCGTGCGAGACGGCTCCTTTGGCGATGCCGTCCAACTTGCGGCGCAACATCGTCTTGCGAAGCGGATTGAGATGATCCACGAACACCTTGCCGTTCAAGTGGTCGCACTCGTGCTGCAACACGCGCGCCACGTATCCGTCATGGGTCTCGTCGTGCATTTGTCCCGACAAGTCCATGTACCGGATTCTTATGCGTGCATGGCGTTCCACATCCTCGTGCAGGCCGGGGAAACTCAGGCAGCCCTCGTTGAACGCCCATTTCTCACCTTCCTCCTCGTAGATTTCAGGATTCAGCAGGGCTTTCCTGAAACCGGCGGCCTTGGCGTCTTCCTCGGCGAACGGCGTGGCATCCACGACGATCAACTTGATGGAAAGGCCTATCTGGGGAGCGGCCAGACCTACTCCGTTGGCTTCCTCCATGGTCTGGAACATGTCTTCGACCAAGGCTTCCAGGCCGGGATAATCGACGCCGATTTCTTCCGTTTGACGACGAAGTACCGGATCGCCGTAAGCTACAATGGGATATATCATGATTTCTTGAATTGCATGTATGTTTGCAGGATCAGGGTCGCGCTCACCTTGTCGATCGTCGCCTTGTCCTGACGTTGCTTCCTGCGTGCGCCCATGTCCAGTATGGCTTGCCGGGCGATACGCGAGGTGAAACGCTCGTCCACCCGCTCCAACGGGATATGCGGATACGCTTTCCTGAACCTTCCCACGAAAGGGGCGATGTAGCGTTCGCTTTCCGAAGGCGTGTAATCCATCTGCATGGGTTCGCCCACAACCAGGCATTCCACTTCCTCCTTGGCGATATATTCTTGCAGGAATGCCCACAAGTCGGCCGTCGCCACGGTCTGCAATCCCGTCGCGATAATCTGCAACGGGTCGCTTACCGCGATCCCGCAGCGTTTTTTCCCGTAATCGATGGCCAAGATCCGCCCCATGCTCCTATCCTTATAAGTTACGCGAAAATAAGAAAAAAGCATCGGCTCCCGCCGCCAGATACGGATAGTTTCCAACCTTTGATTGTTGATTAACCGAAGCCGGAAAAAGAAATCCGGAAAGACCGCAATAGCCTAATATTTCACAAGCTCTTCATCATCATGAAGGTTTTCAGCCATACCCCTCGCCTTTCCACTTCTTGCGCCTTGATTATCTCATACCCCCGCTTTTCAAAGAATGGCCTTGCCGTTACCGAAGATCGGACCGTGATACATTTCGCCCCGGCTTCGCTTTCAAGCCGGCCGCATAGGGCAGCAGCCACGCCTCTACGCTGAAAATCCTTATGAACGAACAGCCTGTCCAAATATCCTGTCCCGTCAATATCTCCAAAGCCCGCAATCAAACCATTTATTGTCGCGACATACGCGAGATGTCCCCGAAAAGAAGTATTCCACGCATCAAGATCCACGTTCCCCGGCGCCCAGGCTTCCAACTGCCGCGCCGTATAATCCTTCCTGTTCACGGCGTGGACTGTCTCATAAAACAATCGTGCCATGGGTTCCAGGTCGGAGGGTTCATATTTCCTGATTCTCATCTTCCGTATTGGAGATGATCCATCATCATACCGGCAAAAGGGGTCTCGCCCACCTTTCGGAAACCCGCCGAATCGTAAAGCCGCCGTGCCGTCATGTTTTCCTTGTCCACGAGCAGACCGGCACGCAATCCCATCCTGCCCGCCTTTTCGACGGCCGCACGCAGCAAGGCTTTCGCCACGCCCCGGCCCCGATAGGCAGGCAATACGCCCAGACTGTCGATATACAATTCGCCGGGAACAGTCTCGTCCGCCACATCTCCGGAGGAAAGGCAAAGGGACAATTCCTCCCGCGCCACACGGAAGAAATCACGCCGTAACTCTTCCAACTTTCCCCCGTCATAACAAACCAGGTACCCCATCGCGTCTCCTTGAGCGTCCACGGCCTTGATCGTATTCACGTAACTGTATTGGGATGTCGGCAATGCCGCCAAGTGACCGAAAAAGGCCTCCACGTCCGCCAATGTCTTGCCGGAGCGAGGACGAGCCAGGAACTCCATGGCCAAGTCCGCGCCAATGGCCATGACCACGACCTTGCCTATCTGCGCCGCATCTTGCGATCCGGCCGGACACACCACGACCGATTCTTGTTCATTCATGTCAAAACGGATACGAGAATTACTGAAAAAAATACCGGATCGGACAAGCGAGCGGATCAATACCGGTACTCGGTGACATTGAAGACGGGCGTGTCCGAGTAAAATACCCGCAACAACTTGAGCATTTCCTCCCGGGCTTCTTCCACCGTATCGGAAAAGATGGCTTCGTTCTTCTCCCCGATACTGTTGTTCATCACCAGATAGGTACCCCTATCCTTGCTGTACTGGAAAACGAAGTAATACGTAGGTTCGTGCTGGATGATATACGACTGTTCGGGTTCCAACAAGTCGACGAATGCGACCAAGGCCTTTTCAAGATCAGGTTCCAGCACGTTTTCGTCATCGGACGTCACCCTGAAAGCCTGTTCGAAAGCATCATGGGAAAAGGTGGCCAACGGCTTGTTGTAGTCGGCCGAACCGACCAACGTCAGGTCGATATACGAACTCTGGGCCCGCAAACAGGAGAATAATACTACGCACAAAAATGCCGACAGACATACAATGTTCCGTATTCTCATCGTTTATCCAAGCTTCGAATTCAGTGCTGCAAATGTAAAAATTCCGCGGGTTTCAGAAAACATTTTCCTCATATTTTTTATCAACACCGTTCGAGCGCGCAAATATCAGCGTATCACGCCTCTGGGACGCCTCAAGACGACGTTCTGCATGCGTTCGTCCGAATCGAAACCGTCTCCCTCCAGCACCAGCCCGGGACTGACCTTGCGCACGCCCACGTCCGAATAGATCTTTTTCGTCTCCTGATTCCAGAAAAGGGCTTCGGTATAAATCGTGTCCGAAGAACGATAATCGTACACCTGCACATTGCCAAAGAACTTCATCAACTTCACTTCCTGCAAGTTGATTGCCGAATCGGCAAACATCAGCACGTCCACGGCCTGCCCGCTCTCGTCATAGAAAGTGGACTTTATCCCCCGGGGAAACACCTGCCGGGGCTCCGTGCCTCTTTCTTTTCCGGTATAGTTGTGCATGACCGGATATTCCATGAACACTTGCGCCTTGCCGGCTTCGGTAGCCAAGGTGGTCGAACCGTAAACCGTCTGTCCGGGAGCGGCCGTTATGTCGTCGAACGGCATGAAGACCGCTTTCCTGCCCTTGCACGAGCCAAGCAGGAAAGCGGCGACCACACCCGATAACAGGACAAGGAGAACATTCTTTTTCATCGTCTCTCGAAATAAGTCCTACCGGCTGGCTCGAATCGTGGTGGTATGGCTGAACCAGCAGGAAATGGTATACGTGTTTCCCTCCACGAGGCCGTAGGTGAACAGGTCGTCAGATGAGGGAAAATGTGCCGAATAGGTGGCAATGAGCTTGTTGGTGGTCTCCGTCATCGAAGGATCGACATTACGGGCCTTGACGAACATGTCCACCGCGGCCCAATAGGGAGCACGGGCGGCGACGGGCGTGCCGTCGCCGGGACAACTGCCGGCGCCTGCCGCGTAAAGGCTGCCCAGCAGGATATATGCCTTGCCGCTATTGGGATTGATGCCCAAGGCCTTGTTGCAGGCGTTGCGGCCTTCGGAATAGCGGTTCAGCTTCATCGCGGCGTCGCCCAACAGCAAATAGGCGTTTTCCTTGTCGGATTCGGATTCCAGCTGCGCGACCACGTCTTCGGTCAGGTAGGATACGGCCTTGGCGTAATCGTTTTTGGAGTAGCACATCTTGGCCATCATATAGGCGCTTTGCGGCGTGGGTTCCAAACCGTAGAGCGCCTCCGTCATCTTGAAGAAGATTTCCGAATCGGTGCAGGAACGCAAGTTGAGCATGCGCGTGGCCTTCTTGAGGAAATTGACGTCCGAAGCGGCGGTCTCGAACTTCTTGGTATAAATGGGAATCAAGTCCTGGCAAACGGCAAAGGGTTCAAACAAGGTATTGATGCCCGCTTCGCGTTCGCCCACCTTGTCGTTGCCCGGATTCAAGGAAGCGATGGTTTCCAAGGCCGTAACGGCACGGTCGTAATTGTTGATGAGCGTCTCCTTGTCCATCAAGCCGGCCTTGAACGCGTCGCAGCAGGCAGCGAAAAACATTTCGGGTATGTTCTCGAAATTCCGCACCTTGGCCGATTCTTCCACGTATTGCATCGACTCTTCGTAGACTTCCAGCGCTTCCTTGATATTCTTGGGACGATAGGCGCGCATGTCGGCGGCCTTCATGCCCAGGCAATAACCCGTTTCCCCGAAATATTGACGACGCATGTCCCACAAGGCGAGCAGTTCGTCCACGTACTTGGCCCGTAACGTCGCATCCTTTTCCTTGGCGATCACGTTCTTGAGGATCGTATTGCCCCGGATGAAATTATTCTTGGATGAGGCCGGACAAAGTTCCAACACCTTTTTCCATGCTCCGTAGGCGTCGACATAGTTCTTTTGCTTGAAAAATTCTTGATAGACCGACAGGTTCTGCAGGCAGCTTACGCTGTCTTCGGGCGTGGCACCGTATTTCTGCGCATACGCGGACGAAATACATGCCAGAGCCAATGCTGCAACAAAAATCTTTTTCATTTCAAGTATCTCCTTATTGTTTTTTCCAGGTTAATCGTACTTGGGCTTCACGAACCAGGTCTCGACCGAAGAGAAACTTACGCCGATACGCAGGTAATCTTCCTTTATCTGTCCGAGGTTCAACGAACCCGTGCGGCCATATTGCAGCCCCACGTTGATGAGCGAGCGCGACTTGCGCACCGGTATGCCCACGCCCAGGCTTACGCCGAACGCCTGCAAACGATGCCCGTCGTAAGAGATGCATTGCTGCTCGTAGAAACCGCCTATCCTATAAGCGACCCGGCGAGCCTTGGAGGCGGCCTGCGGATCGTTCTTCAGCTCCGCCCCGACATTCACCGAAAACGCATTTTCCAGATAGTCGTATTTTTTCCCGTAGTCCTCGAACTCCTTCCACCATGTATAGGAGAAGTCCGCGCCTACGACGAACTGGCCGCGCTGTTCGTAGGAAATGCCCGCCCGGATCACGGACGGAAGCACGACCTTGCCTTTCCGGGCGGCGGAAGGCAGGAAGGCCGTGTCGCTGACGGAGGAAAACACGCCTTGTGCCATCGTCGTACGCTTGCCGTACAACAACGTGGACAAACTGTATGAAGCCCCGACGGTCAGGTAGCGATCACGGAAGAGCCTTGCCGCATAGGTGATTCCGAAATCGGCGGCGAAACCGTTGAGCTTGGTCTCGGTAAAAAAATCCGCCTTGCCCGCATGGGTGGCCAGGCTGTCGTCCAAGTAGGAAAGCGTGGCGTTCTTGGACAACTTTCCGAACACATAGCTCAAGTTCACGCCTACCGAGACCGGCCCCCAGCCCAAGGAATGCCCCCAACCGGCCTTCGACAAGCCGCCGCTGCCCTTGTGCAGCAACTGGGTCACCCCTACGTGCGGAACCGAGTCGGAAAAGTACGAGGAACGATAGTTCATGTCGGTGACGGGCAACAAATAAACGGCCATCTTGTAGCACTTGCATACGGGGAAATAGAATTCAAGGTTGCTCAAACCGCCCGCCGTGCTTTGGTTGGAAACCTTTCCGTCCGGCAAATCCTGCTTCAACTGGTTCATTCCCAAATTAAAACCGATATCGAAGCGGACACTGAGCGTATCCACCCCGGTCCGATAGGTGGCGGGATTGAACGGATTCATGTCTCCTGGAGCCGACAGCCCCACGGCGATGCCCCCCATCGACATGTTGCGCACATTGAGGTAAGGCTGCATATGCCCCGCGCCGAAAGCGGAATAGGGTGAAAGCATGCCGGCTTGCGCATGCAAAGACATTGGCAGCCCCGAAAAAGACGACAAGGCGAGGAAAAGGACGCCTTTCAGGATGCTTGCCTTGTTAACTGCCATTCAAATCCAATATTTCGTTCAAGCCCCTCAGGACCAGATTTTGGTGGGCAAATATCCGATAATTCAAGGACTTTTCAAAATAAGCGGCATTGCCTCCGGTCAACACGATCTTCAGGTCGGGGAACCGTTTCCGGTATCGTTCCGCATAGCCTTGTACCTCGTAGCGAAGTCCGTCCAAGGCACCGCTATAAAGAGCTGTCTGCGTGTTATCTATACATTCCGTATCCCGGTCTTGGCGAATATCCACCATCGGAAGCGCCTCGGTGAAGCGGTGCATGGCCCGAAGGCGCATGTTCAGTCCCGGGGAAATGGCCCCGCCGAGGAAACAGGCGTTCGCGTCCACCACGTTGTAGGTGACGCACGAGCCGAACACGATGCAAAGCACGTTCTCGCCCGGATAGAGGGATGCGACCGCCGAAGCGACCGCGATCCGGTCCCGCCCCAAGGTTTCGGGATTCTTGTACCGCAGGCTCACGGGAATCTTCAAGTCGGGCCTGTACGACTGCCAGTCGATGAAATACGGGAAACGGGCCAGCGACTTGGCAAGGAAGACCGGTTCTCGCGCCACCGTGCACACGATGGCCGCCTCCAGGCAAGGATATTCCTTGCGCACCAGTTCTATGTCGGGCAACGTGACCGCCTCGTACCATTTGGTATGGACGAGCCGCTTTCCGTCGAACACGCCCAGTTTGGTCAACGTGTTTCCTATGTCTATGACTAACTTGTGCCGCATAACTTAGCAGATCACCCTGTGAAGCATGCATGAAAGCTTGCTTTTGAGGATATCCAATTGTTTTTTTCGCCCGATCCACTCCATCAGGCGGTTCTCATCCTTTTCCTCCTTTATCTTTTCCGCGATCTCCCCGATCATGTCGTTCACCGTCTTGAGCTTGAAGTTCAACACGGCCTTGCTTACGGCCGAGTTCAATACGGCCCCATGATTCTGCACGGTACGGACAACTATGTTCCGGCATTCCCACACCTTGCTGATTTCAAAACGATTGGAAGCCAAGTCGGCCACCAATCCCCGCAATTCGGGGTCTTCGCTCAACAAGAGGCTTTCCACCGTCGGAATCTCTTCCCTTTCCAAATGCTCCGCAAAGATAGAGAAAAGCCGGTTGTGGACCGGATCGGCGAACGAAAGTTCATCTTGTTGCAATTCCATGACGATATAGGCGCACACGCTAAGCAACTGCTTCTCCTGCCGTCCTTCCTCGTCCAAGTAGGTCTGTTCGGTGTTCGAACGGCCGAAATTCACCATCAGGCGCAACAATTCGCGTTCCAACGTGTCCTGCCATACTTTCGCTTCGGATTCGTGGAGTTCCTCCTCGCTCTTCGCTGGCGCCGGAACCTCGGCCAGGGGCGGTTGTCCGGCCGCCTCCTTGCCCATGCGCTTCTGGAAATCGGCGCGGAACATCCGGTTGAGCTTGTGATGCAGGTCGTCTTCCGCGATACCGAGCATCCGGGCGCATTCCTGGATGTATACGGCGCGTTTTATCTCATCGGGAATCACCGAAATGCTGGTGAGGATATTGTCGATGAGTCCGGCCCGCCGGATCGGATCGTTTCCCGCCTCGTCCAGAAGCAGACGGGTCTTGAACGTGATGAAATCGGCCGCGTTATCTTCCAGGTATTTCAATATTTCCTCGGTGGAATGCGCCTTGGCGAAGTCGTCCGGATCCTGCCCGTCGGGCAACAGCACCACGCGTACGTTCATGTCCTTGGCCAGCACCATGTCGATGCCGCGCAAGGAGGCCTTGATTCCGGCCGGGTCGCCGTCGTAAAGCAACGTGAGGTTCTTGGTGAAATGCGAGATGAGCCTTATCTGGTCTTCGGTAAGCGAGGTGCCCGACGAGGAAACCACGTTGGTGATGCCCGCCTGGTGCATGGAAATCACATCGGCATAGCCCTCCACCATATAGGCCATGTCCTTGGCCACGATTTCCCGCTTGGCGAACGGGATGGCATACAAGACATTGCTTTTGTGGTAGATGTCGGATTCGGGCGAATTGACGTACTTGGCCTTCGTCTTGTCGTTGACCAGGATCCGTCCGCCGAAACCCAGCACACGCCCCGAAAGGCTGTGGATCGGGAAAATGACGCGACCCCGGAAACGATCGTACATCTTGCCCGTGTCTTCCTTTTCTATGGTAAGGCCGCTTTGTACGAGATATTTCTTTTCATAGCCGCCCTTGAGCGCCTCCTGCGTGAACGAATCCCAACCTTGGCCGCCGTAACCCAATTGGAACTGCCTGATGATGGCGTCGGAAAACCGTCTTTCCCGGAAATACGAAAGTCCGACATCTCGTCCCTCCTCGCTTTCCCAGAGGTTCTTCACGAAATATCCGGCGGCATGCGCCGTAACCTGATACAGCGATTCCTTGTCGTTGGCCGCCTTGACCTGTTCGGGCGTGAGTTCCTGTTCCTCGATCTCGATATTGTACTTCCGCGCCAGGTATCGGAGCGCCTCCACGTAGTCGAAATGCTCGTGTTCCATGAGGAAGCTCACCGAATCCCCGCCCTTCCCGCAGCCGAAACACTTGAAAATGCCCTTGGCGGGCGAAACGATGAACGAAGGCGTCTTTTCCTGATGAAACGGGCACAAGCCGAGATAATTCGCGCCCCGCTTCTTGAGCGAAACGAATTCCCCCACCACTTCGTCTATGCGGGCGGCCTCCACGATGGCTCGTTTGGTATCTTCAGGTATCCTATACGCCATAAGGGAGCAAAGGTACGGTTTTTGACACATTTCCACCGAGCCTATTTTGCAACCGACTTGCAAGCGAAGCCCGCTACTTTTGTGTTCATGGTCAAAAGGAAGCAGCCATGAATCAAGAACAAAGGAACATCCTGTATCGAATCGCGATCTGCCTCGTGCTCGCCGCCGGGGCGTTTCTGGCACCCGGCCCCCGATGGCTGGAAATCGCGCTGTTCGCCCTCGCCTACCTGGTGGCCGGAGCCGACGTGCTGTGGAAGGCCCTGCGCAACATCGTCCGCGGCGACATATTCGACGAGCACTTCCTCATGTCCGTGGCCACCATCGGCGCGGGAATCCTCGGCGAATATCCCGAAGCCGTGGCCGTCATGCTTTTTTATCAGGTCGGGGAACTTTTCCAGGACATCGCCGTGGAGCGCAGCCGCCGATCCATCGCTTCGCTCATGGACATACGTCCCGACCACGCCAATATCGAAAACGCCGACGGAAGCCTGACGGCAGTCAAGCCCGAAGACGTGCCCGCGGGCAGCATCATCGTGGTAAGGCCGGGCGAGAAGATCCCGCTGGACGGGACGGTGGAAAGCGGCCATGCCTCGCTCGACACGAGCGCCCTTACCGGTGAAAGCATGCCGCGTGAAGTGGGAGAAAACGACCTGGTGGCGAGCGGATGCCTCGACATGACGGGGCTGCTGCGCATACGGACTTCGGGAACTTACGGGGAATCGACCGTGGCCAAGATCCTCCGGCTCGTGGAAAATGCCGAAACAGGCAAGGCCAAGACCGAGAAATTCATAACCCGCTTCGCCAAGACCTACACGCCTTTGGTCACCGCAGCCGCCGTGCTTCTGGCCACGGTTCCGCCTTTGCTTGCGGGCGGGGCATGGACGACCTGGATCGAGCGCGCCCTCATATTCCTTGTCATTTCCTGCCCGTGCGCGTTGGTCGTATCCGTACCGCTCTCGTTCTTCGCGGGCATCGGCGGGGCATCCCGTCACGGCATCCTCGTAAAAGGCTCGCACTATCTTGAAATGCTGGCGAGGTTGAAAACCGTGGTCTTCGACAAGACCGGCACGCTGACCAAAGGTGATTTCAGCGTGACGGCCGTCTATCCGCAAGGCATCGCGCCGGAAGAACTCCTGGCCTTGGCCGCGACGGCCGAAATCCATTCAGACCATCCGGTGGCGCTTTCGCTGCGAAAGGCATACGGCAAGCCCGTCGACCCGTCCCGTACGAGCGAAACGTCGAATTTCGCCGGAGAAGGCATACGGGCCGTCGTGGCGGGAAAGACGGTGTATGCTGGCAACGAAAAACTGATGAAACGAGCCGGCGTACACCCGGAAACTCATCAAAACGGCCTGGAGGAAGGAACGATCGTGCAAGTGGCCGTCGACGGCCGCTACATGGGACATATCGTCATATCCGATTCCGTCAAGGAAGAATCCGCGCAGGCCGTCGGATTGTTGCGCAAGGCGGGAATCGAGCACATCGTCATGCTTACCGGCGACCGCCCGGAGGTGGCGCGGAAGGTGGCCGGTTCGCTCGGCATAACGGAATACCATGCCCGCCTGCTCCCGGCCGAAAAGGTCGAATACGTGACCGCAGCGGCAAAACGGCAACGTCCCGGCCGGACACTTGCCTTCGTGGGCGACGGCATCAACGACGCGCCCGTGCTGAAAACCGCCGACGTGGGCATCGCCATGGGGGCCGCCGGAAGCCAGGCGGCGATCGAGGCGGCCGACGTGGTATTGCTGGACGACAATCCCTTGAAAGTGGCGCTCGGCGTGAAAATATCCCGGGCCACGTTGGCCATCGTCAAGCAGAACATCGTCCTTGCCATAGGCATCAAACTCGCCATGCTCGTGCTCGGGGCGGCCGGCGTGGCCGGCATGTGGGAGGCCGTCTTCGCCGACGTGGGCGTGACGGTCATGGCCGTATTGAACGCGCTGCGGGCCTTACGGATCAAATAAATCCTTTTTTCACCCCCTGTCTTTATCTTTTAACAATTTTTAACACATAAAGCCGTTCGCCGAATGGCTTTATGCCTATATTTGCCCCGCCAGCCGACAACCGGACCTTGGTCGCGCGACGGCTTCACGCCTATGTTTTCGCCGCGCCCGGCTTGGATCGAACGGTGGCTTCCGCCGACCTTTGACCCGCCTCGGCATAGCC
Source organism: uncultured Bacteroidales bacterium (assembly GCA_910578275.1). Lineage (GTDB taxonomy): Bacteria > Bacteroidota > Bacteroidia > Bacteroidales > P3 > Pullibacteroides. The sequence goes on from CAJTPR010000010.1 coordinate 42,903, forward strand.
CGAACCAATTCGGTCTCTGCACCCGGCTTGGATTAAACGGTGGCTTCCGCCGACCTTTAACCCGCCTCGGCATAGCCCGAACCAATTCGGTCTCTGCGCTCGGCTTAGATTAAACGGTGGCTTCCGCCGACCTTTGACCCGCCTCGGCAGAGCCCGAATTGATTCGGTCTCTGCGCTCGGCTTAGATTAAACGGTGGCTTCCGCCGACCTTTAACCCGCCTCGGCAGAGCCCGAATCAATTCGGTCTCTGCGCTCGGCTTAGATTAAACGTTCATCTAAAAACGCATATCATGGATCAACCTGTCGACATCCGAGAAATCAACGAAAAAATCCAGCAGGCAAGCGCCTTCGTGGACTTGCTTTCCATGGAAATGAAGAAAAACATCGTGGGGCAGAAAGACATGGTGGAACGGCTTCTGATCGGCCTTCTGGCCAACGGCCACGTCCTGCTCGAAGGCGTGCCGGGACTGGCCAAGACCCTTGCCATCAAGACCCTCGCCACCGCCGTGGATGCGGACTTCAGCCGCATCCAGTTCACACCCGACCTGTTGCCTGCCGACCTCATCGGCACGCAGATCTACAGCCAGAAAGACGAAAACTTCGTCACGCGCAAAGGTCCCGTCTTCGCCAACTTCGTGCTGGCCGACGAGATAAACCGCGCCCCGGCCAAGGTGCAGAGCGCGTTGCTGGAGGCCATGCAGGAACGTCAGGTGACCATCGGAGAAGAAACCTACAAGATGAAAGATCCGTTTCTGGTATTGGCCACGCAGAACCCGATAGAACAAGAAGGAACCTATCCCCTGCCCGAGGCGCAGGTCGACCGTTTCATGCTGAAACTGGTGGTAGGATACCCCAAGAAGGAAGAAGAAAAGCTCATCATCCGGCAGAACATCACCAACCAATACCCCTCCATCAACAAGGTGGTAGGCATCGAAGACCTCGTCAAGGCGCGCGAACTTACGCGTGAAGTCTACGTGGACGAGAAAATCGAGAACTACATCACCGACATCGTGTTCGCCACCCGTTTCCCCGAACAATACAAACTGGAAAAATACCGCAGCATGATCTCGTTCGGAGCCTCGCCCCGGGCCAGCATCAATCTCGCGTTGGCCGCCAAGGCCTACGCCTTCATCAAACGACGCGGCTACGTGATTCCCGAGGACATACGCGCCGTATGCTTCGACGTGATGCGGCACCGTATCGGGCTCAGCTACGAGGCCGAAGCCGAAAACGTCACGACCGAGAACATCCTCAATGAAATACTCAATACGGTAGAAGTACCCTGATCGGTCGAACATCAAAAAACATCTGAACGATGGAAACGTCCGAGTTATTAAGGAAAGTACGGAAAATCGAGATCAAGACGAAAGCCTTGTCGCGGCAGATATTTTCCGGCCAGTATCATAGCGCGTTCAAGGGACGCGGGATGGCTTTCAGCGAAGTGAGGGAATACCAGTACGGAGACGATATCCGTTTTATCGACTGGAACGTCACCGCACGCTTCCACAAACCTTACGTGAAGGTTTTCGAGGAAGAACGGGAACTTACCGTGATGCTGCTCATCGACGTGAGCGCGTCGGGTCTTTTCGGCAGCGCGGCGCAAAAACGTGAAACCATCTGCGAAATCGCCGCGATACTGGCTTTCTCGGCCGCACAGAACAACGACAAGGTGGGCGCCGTCTTCTTCAGTTCGGAAGTCGAGAAATACATTCCGCCCCAAAAAGGCCGGACGCACCTGCTGCGCATCATCCGAGAAATGCTCGACTTCGAACCGGTCCATGCCGGAACGGACATCAGCGCGGCCTTGCGCTTCCTGCGCAACGTCCAGAAACGCAAGAGCACCGCATTCCTGCTTTCCGACTTCATGGATTCACACTACGAGGAGGCCGTCAAGATCGCCTGCAAGGCGCACGAACTCATCGCCATCCACGTCTTCGACCCCTTGGAAAAGACCCTGCCCGACTGGGGATTGTTGCGCATAAGGGACAACGAAAGCGGCAAAAGCTTCATGATCGACAGTTCCGCGTCCGGAAACCGGAAAGCCTTCGAGGAATATCGCAAGGATGAAGATCGTCGCCGGAACGCGATCATGGCCAAGTACGGCATCACGCACGTTTCGCTGTGCACGGGCGAAGACTACGTGAAGCCCCTCATCAACATGTTCAGCAAGTTATGAAAGCAATACACAAGAAAATAACGCTTTTCGTCGTATGCCTGACGGGGTTCGCCTCGCCTTTCTTCGCTCGCGGGCAGGAGACGGTGCAGGCATGGGCGAGATTCGACACTTCCGGCTGGATCGGCGACGCGCTCGAACTGAAACTGGTTTGTCGCAGCGACGCGCCCGACAAGGTGAACTTTCCCGTATTGCAGGAACAAATTTCCGAAGACCTGCCATTGCTCCCCGAAGACAGCCTGCGCACCGAGACCGTCACCGATGCCGCATCGGGACTTTTCACCCGCACGGTTTCCTATCGTTTTTCGGCCTACAAGGAAGGCAGGTTCGCCATGCCCGCCTTCCGGTTCGAGTTCGTACGCGATGACAGCCTCCGTGTCATTTCCACCGACACGGGAAGCGTGCGGTTCTTCGCCCCCGTGGTGGATACGCTGCAACCCATCCAAGGCATACGTGCCACGTTCGAGGTAAGCCGCAAGGAATTGTTCAAAGAATATCTCGACCGGTACGGCTACTGGATATGGATCCTGCCGGGCACGGCGGCATTGCTCCTGGCCGGCCTCTACCTGTGGAAAAGATACAAGCAGGGGAAACCGGTTTTCGCGCCTCAGAGACCTCCCGTGCCCCCCATCGACCAAGCCATCGGAAACCTACGGAAGCTGCAGGAGAAACGACTTTGGCAGCAAGGCCAGGTCAAGGAATACTATACGGAACTGACGGACATACTGCGCCTGTACCTGGCCGAAGGCATGAAAATCGCAGCCGTCGAGATGACCAACGAAGAACTTTCGGAAGCGTTGAAGGAACATTTGCACGGCACACCGGAACATCTCCGGGCCCTGCTCTCCGTCCTGGACCGTTCGGTGCTGGTGAAATTCGCCAAAGTACGGCCGCAGCCCGACGAGCATGAAGACAGCCTGAAAAAAGTAGCCGCATTCCTCGAATACAGGAAATCGTCGGAAACCGAAAAGGCGCACGTTCCCTCCGAAGAACAAAAATAGCCATGGAAAATCTCGTTTTCGCATATCCGTTCGTCCTATGGGGGCTCCTGCTGCTTCCTCTGGCAGGCTGGTGGCTGTTCGCCCGCGACAAGAAGACCCGTCCCGAACTCCACTACGCCGATTCGGGCTTCGTTCCCGTCTTGAAAAAAAGCCTCCGTCAACGACTTTATCCTTTGCTGCACGTCTGCCGGCTGCTCGCCTTGGCCCTGATGATCGTGGCACTGGCCCGGCCGCAAGCCAAAAGCAAGAGCAGCAGCAAAAACATAGAAGGGGTGGACATCGTCATGGCGATGGACATCTCCGGCAGCATGCTCGCAGAGGATTTCTCTCCCAATCGCCTGGAAGCCTCCAAACAATTGGCCGAGGACTTTATCCGCGCCCGTGAAAACGACCGTATCGCCATAGTGGCTTTCAGCGGAGAGGCCTATACCCAGTGTCCGCTCACCATCGACCACGGCATCCTTGAAAACCGGATCAAGCAACTCAAAAGCGGCCTTATCCCCGACGGAACGGCACTTGGCGACGGATTGGCGGTAAGCATCAACCGTATACGGCAAAGCAAGGCCAAGAGCAAGGTCATCATCCTGCTTACCGACGGTGTGAACAACGCCGGTTCGATCGACCCGCTGACCGCGTCCGACCTGGCCAAGACCTACGGCATACGCGTCTATACGATCGGGGTCGGCACCAAAGGCCTCGCGCCTTATCCCTACCGTACGCCATTCGGCATACAATACCAGAACGTGAAAGTGGAAATAGACGAAAACCTGCTTTCAGGCATCGCCCAGGAAACGGGCGGGACTTATTTTCGCGCCACATCCAAAAACAAGCTCAAGGAAATATTCGACGAGATAGACAAGCTGGAAAAGACCGAAATCGAGGTACTCTCGTACGAACATCGTTCCGAGGAATACAAGCCGTTCCTTCTGGCCGCGTTGCTGTTGCTGCTCATCGAACTGGCGGGCCGTTTGTTCATCTTTAAAACCATGCCGTGATGTTTATCATTGAAAATCCGAAAATACTCTACCTGCTGTTGCTCGTCGTTCCCTTCGCCGCCGCATTCTACCTGAACATGCACCGCAAGCGGAAACGGCTGGACGAAGCAGGGAAATATCCCGGAATCCGCCGTCAGATACCGCAGTACTCGGTCGGAAAGCAGCACCTCAAGTTCTACCTCTGCATGCTCTCCTACGCCTTGCTGGTGTTCTGCCTGTCCAACCCCCAGCTGGGCACTTCGGTAAAGAAGGCCGAACGCAAGGGCGTGGACGTCATGATCGCGTTGGACATCTCCAACAGCATGAACAGCAATGACATACAACCTTCCCGCCTCATGCGTGCCAAGCAAGCGGTCATCAGGATATTGGACAAGATGGAATCCGACCGTATCGGATTGGTGGTATTTGCCGGAGACGCCTACCTGCAACTTCCGCTCACCACCGACTACGGAGCGGCCAAATTGTTCATCAGCAACATCCAGACATCCGACCTCAGCCGCCAGGGAACGGCCATCGGGTCGGCCATCGACCTCTGCGCCCGGAATTTCGACCCGAAATATGAAAACGCGCACAACAAGGCCGTCATCGTCATCAGCGACGGGGAAAACCATGAGGACGACGCGATAGCCGCCGCACAGGAAGCGGCAAAAAAAGGCATCGTGGTCAGCACGGTGGGCATGGGGTCACCGCAAGGGGCGCCCATTCCCGAATACAAGAACGGCCAAGTCGTCTCCTACAAGAAAAACGCCGACGGAAGCGTGGTGATAACGCGCATGAACCGCGCCATGATGGAGGAAATCGCCAAGGCGGGGAACGGTTTCCATGTGGAAGCCAACAACATTTCCTCGGGCGTGGAAACGGTCTTTTCCAAATTGGCGGAACTGGACAAGGTTTCGTTCGAAAGCCGCAACATATCCGACTACGAAACCCGATACGTTTATTTTCTGGCCTTGGCGACCTTGCTCCTCTTATTGGAGATATTCATCTTTGAAAAGAAAAATCCCGTATTGAACCGCAAGCGCATCTTCGGGACGAAAGACGGAAAGAAAGGCCGCATTCCGGCACTTTCCGGCCTGGCGGCATTCCTCCTGCTTTTTTCCGCAGGCACGACACTGCATGCGCAGACGGCCGTCCCCACCAACCAAGGCAACAGGCAATACAAGGAAGGGAACTTCCACGAGGCGGAGATTTCCTACCTGAAAGCCTTGAACAAGGACAGCACCTATCTCAAGGCCAGATACAACCTGGGAAACGCCCGATACGAGCAGAAGAACTACGAGCAAGCCATGGAAGACTACGTTTCGGTGACCGGGAACCCTGCGGCGGGCAAAACCGAAAAATCGGCCGCGTTCCACAATCTCGGCAACACGTTCATGCAGCAAAAAGACTACCAGAAAGCAGTGGACTCCTATATACAGTCGCTCAAAAATGAACCCGGCCGAACCGATACCCGCTACAACCTGGCCTATGCCTTGCAGATGCTCCGGCAACAGCAGGACCGGCAACGGCAAGACAAACAAGATCAAGATAAAAAAGACCAGGATAAGCAGCAAGATCAAGACAAGCAGCAGGGGCAAGACAAGGACCAGCAGAATCAAGACCGGCAAAAAGAACAGCGGCAGGATAACCGGCAACAGGACCGGCAACAACAGCAAGATCAACAACAGCAGTCATTGACGCCCCGGCAAAAAGCCAAGAGACAAGAAGCCGAACGCATGCTGCGAGCCTTGGAAAACCAAGAAAAGAACACCCTGGAAAAGATAAAGAGAAGCAAGGACCAAGGCAAAGGCTCGCCTGTCGAAAAAGACTGGTAGCCCCAAGAAACGCCCGGATTTTCCGTGGCCAACAACAGGAACAATGAAAAACGACCTTTTACATAAACTCCGGATGTTGCCTCTCTTCTTGTGCATGACCGCTTTCGTGCAAGCGCAAGAACCGGCATTGAGCCTGAGAGCCCCCGCCTCGGTGAGGGCGGGAGAAGCCTTCGAGATTTCATACTCCATCAACGTGCGCGGCTCCAAGTCGTTCCAAGCCCCCGCATTCAAGGGCTTGGACCTGCTTTTCGGCCCGGCCCAGTCGCAATCGAGCAGTTTCCAGTTCGTCAACGGAAAGCAATCGCAGAGTTTCACGCTTTCCTACACCTACCAGTTACGAGCCCCCCAGCCCGGTTCCTATCATTTCGGACGGGCGAGCATCATCGTGGACGGAAAGAAATACCAATCGGAACCCTTCGACCTGGAAGTCACCCAAGCCGCTCCCGCCGGGCAAGCCGGCTCACGCAGGCAGGACCCGGGGAATCCCCATGCCCGGCAACGGCAACAACCGTCCGATCCCACGCCTGCCAAGGTCAGCGACAAGGACTTGTTCGTGACAGCTTCCGTAAACAAGAAAAATCCCTATGCGGGCGAACAAGTGCTGCTTACCTATCGCATCTACACTTCCATTCCCGTGGAACAGTTCAGCATCTACAAGACACCCTCGAACAAAGGTTTCTGGACGGAAGAGCTCAAGATCGACGCCGACGAACAAGAACAGGAGGTCATCGACAACCGCCTGTACGTGTACGCCGATGTCCGCAAAGTAGCCATTTTCGCCCAAGAGGCAGGCCCTCATACATTGGAGCCCATGGAAATAGAGGCCTTGGCGCAGGTACAGGCCCCGCAGCGCCGCTCGGGCAGCATCTTCGACATCTTCGACGACGCATTTTTCGCGCCCACCCAGACCGTAAAGAAGAACTTGAGGTCGAAACCGCTGAAAATCCATGCCAGGCCCCTGCCCTCCGAAGGGCGGCCGGCGAGTTTCGACGGGCTGGTGGGAGACTACAAGCTCCGTTTCCACTACGACGACAAACAAGAAATCAAGGCCAACGAGGCCGTCACGTTCACCTTTACCGTAGAGGGCAAAGGCAACATCGAGATGATCCATGCGCCGCAAATCCAGTTTCCGCCCGATTTTGAAGTGTACGAACCCAAGATCTCGCACGAGAAGCAAGTTTCAGCCTCAGGCGTGAACGGCTCGGCCACATTCGAGTATATCGTCGTGCCGCGAAACCGGGGCGTGTACAAGATCAATTCCTTCCGTTACGCGTTCTTCAACCCGCAAACGGAAAAGTACGTGGAAAGGACATTCCCCGAAATCATGCTGAATGTGGCTCAAGGAAAGGATTCGCCGCAAACGGACGCATCCCCGGCCAAGACATCGTCCTCCGCTTCGGGCGACATCGAATACATCCGTACCCGGACAGGAAAATGGACGAAAGCCGGAAAACAGTTCTTGTTCTCTCCCCTCTTCTGGCTCATCCTTGCCGGCGAATGCCTGGTGGCGGTCATTTTCTGGGCGATTTACCGCAAGCGTATCAAACGCAACGCGGACATCGCAGGACGCAAGAACCGCAAAGCGGCCAAGGAAGCCAAACGTTGCCTGCGCAAAGCGGTTTTCCTGCTGGACGAAAAACACAAGGACGATTTCTACATCGAAATATCCCAAGCGCTGTGGGGGTTCCTTTCCAACAAGCTCAATATCCCGCAAGCCGGCTTGTCGCTGGAAAACGCCCGCGGCGGATTAAAAGAACGGCAAGTGAGCGACGAACTCACCGAGCAGTTCATCAAGACATTGGAGCACTGCGAATTCGAGCGGTTCTCACCCCACCCCACGGGATTGACGGGCATGAAGGCCGTCTATGCCGAAGCGGAAAATATCATTTACCGGATAATCGGAGCCTTGAAATAGGCCGAATAGCAAGATCATGAAACGATATACGAGACTTTTGCTGGCAACCTGCCTTTCCTTGGCAAGCCTGTTGCCGATCAAAGCCGCCACTCCCTATCAAGAAGCCTTTGAAAAGGGCAACGAAGCCTATGCGGACGGGCAATACGCCTTGGCGATAGAGCAATATGTCGCCGCCTTGCAAAGCGGATTCGAATCCTGGGAAGTGTTTTTCAATCTCGGCAACGCATACTACCGTTCGGGTAACTACCCGCAGGCTATCCTCTACTACGAGAGGGCGGCCCTGCGCACACGCACCAAAACACCGATTCAAACGAACCTTGCCTTGGCGGAAAGCAAGATCGCCGACCGGTTCGAGCAGATGCCCCGGTTCTTCGCCACCGCATGGTGGAACAAGCTGACGGAAGCATTCTCGCCTACCGCCTGGGCGATCATACTGCTTGGATTGTTTTTCTTGATTCTGGCCTCGTCGTGCCTGTATCTCCTGGGACGAAACTACCTGCAAAAGAAAACAGGATTCTTCGGCTTCGTCTTTTGTCTCTTGCTCTTGACCGTCGGCAGCCTCGCCGCGGTGAACGACTACCGGCAAGCGAAAAAGGAATACGCCATCGTGATGTGCCTTTCGGTGGAAGCCAAGACCTCGCCCGAAGAACGCAGCCAGACAAAGTTCATGCTGCACGAAGGCAGCAAGGTCCTTATTGAAGACCGCATCGGAACCTATGGCAAGATCCGTATCAAGAACGGCTCCCGCGCATGGATTCCGATGGAGTGCTTGGAAAAAATCTGATTCCTCCCCTACTTGGAAGGCAAGGCGGGAGCATCCGGCTTGCGAGCCAATTGAGCCAACAAGTCGGCTTCGGCCACGATCTTGTCACCCACATAGGCCCAGCCGCGCATATTGCACAATCCCCTGCGAAGCGGTGAAATCGGGGTCAACTTGAAAACGATCGTATCGCCGGGCACCACCTTGTGGCGGAACTTCACGTTGTCCATCTTCAGGAAATACGTGAGATAGTTTTCGGGATCCGGATATTGGGTAAGCATATAGATGCCGCCCGTCTGCGCCATGGCTTCCATGATCAACACGCCCGGCATCACCGGCTCATCGGGAAAGTGTCCCGTGAAGAACGGTTCGTTCATCGTCACGTTCTTCACGCCCACCACCTGGTCCTTGTCCATATAGACGATCTTGTCCACCAACAAGAACGGTGGGCGATGAGGGAGGATTTTCTTGATAGCGTTGATATCGTAAGGAGGGGTAGCCGTTATGTCGAACGGCGGCAAAGCTTCAGGTGCCATGTCTTTTTGCATTTGTTTACGTATGATTTTCACGAATTCCGTATTGCTTTGATGTCCCGGCCGCAAGGCGGTCACATCCGCCTTCATGTAACAGCCCAAGAGGGCGAAATCACCTATGAGGTCAAGCATCTTGTGCCGGGCAGGCTCATTCTTGAATCGAAGTTCCACGTTATTGAGCGTCCCTTCCGAACGAACCTCGATCGCAGGCTTGTTGAGCAATTTGGCCAAACGTTCCATTTCGGACTTTTCGATAAGCCTGTCCACGAAAACGATCGCGTTGCTCAAGTCCCCGCCGCGAATGAGGTTATGCTGGTACAGGGCCTCCAGTTCACGCAGGAAAACGAAAGTGCGGCATGAGGCGACCTCCTCGGCATAATGCCGTCCGAAACAGTCGATGGCGGCGAACTGCGGCACGATGACCGAAGAACCGTAGTCGATCTTGACCTCGTAGGACCTTTTTTCCGAAGGGAGAACCGTGATTTCCACGCCCTTTTCCGCATTCTTGAAAAAGAACGGCCTGGATGGCCTGTAATATACCCTTTCCGCCTCCTGTTCGCAGATTCCCGCCGACAGGATCGCTTCGGTAATGATACGCGCGCTACCGTCCAATATGGGCATTTCCGGCGAATCGGTCTCGATGCAGGCATTGTCTATTTCCAAGCCTGTCAAGGCCGACAACACATGCTCCACCGTGGCCACCATGACACCGTCTTGCACCAAGGTCGTCCCCCTGGAGGTGTCGCCCACGTTTTCCGCCAAAGCCTTTATTTCCGGCTGTTGCGGCAAATCCACCCGCTTGAATACGAACCACGTGTTTACCGGAGCCGGCTTGATCGTGACTTTCGCCATCTTTCCCGTATGAAGTCCCACACCCGATACGGTGACCGGTTCCTTGAGCGTCCGTTGTTTGATCATATCAGACATATCGTTTTTTTTCCGTTCAAGCCCCTGTCGCCAGACAAGGCGGCAAGGCGTTCAAAAGTGTAAAATTACATCATTCGCGCCAATATAGGAAACTTCGCCCCTGTAAACGCCTTATGGCCGTTTTCAACGCTTTCCCCCTTTACGGAACCGCAAAAGAGGCGTTTCTTCCGGATAAAACTCATAGGCACCCAACGTGGGCGGCAAGGAACGCAAGCGACCCTTCAAGTCCGTGACGGCCTTTCCCTGCACGAACGAGGGATCCCCCCTGCCCACGGCGGGAGAAACGACCGTGTCTATTTCGAAATCATAGGCGTCCGCGTTCACGAAAAACGGATCTTCGTTCCAAAGGCAACTGTCGTAATTGGATTCCGTCGGCACAGGTTTCTGGCTTATCAGGCAACGCGTGAAACGAAAGGCGGAACGGCTGGCTGAATCCTTGAAGTCCGTTTTTACCTGGAGGCTGTTCCGTCCATGAAAGATACTGTTGTTGAAACGCGCCCTTTCCAGCCGCCCTGTCGCCGAAGCCCCGTCCTCCTTGCCGTCGTGGTCGCTCAGATACAGGCAACGGTTGTAGACGCCCGCCATGCCTCCGTAAAAATCGTTGACGAACGTGCAATGCGTGAATTCATAGTCACCTCCCCGGCTCAGGCACAGGTTCACCTGGCTTTCGGAGATGCAAAGGTTGACGCCCTGCACATGCGCGTCCTTGGTCAAGATGCCATGACGGCTCATGTTCTCGATGCGCGTATCGAGAATCTCCAATTCGATTCCCGGTTCCGCCCAAAACGAAGTCTGTCCGTTGCGGATCAACGCATGTCCGACGGAGTGAGGGCCGCTTGCGGAATCCAACCATATCCGCCCCCATTGACCCGCCATATGGCGATAGTTGCCGTCTTGGCGCAAAGAGGTGAACGTTACCGGCTCTTGCCGCGTTCCGGCAATCTTCAAGCGGGAACCGGGCCGCAGCCAGATGCCCGAATTGGCCGCAAGATAGACACGCGTACCGGCCGGAATCTCCAAGGTCTTGCCCTCGGGTACCGCCAAATAACCATAAATCACATAGGGTTTCCTGTCCGCTATCGGATAATCGGTCTCGTTCCACATGAAATAGCGGAACGACAGGGAATCCTCCTTATAGAAACTGCCCTGCAAGGGGTCCTCGTAAGGCACGCGCGCCGACAAGTTCCCCTGCCAGTAATGAGCGTCCTGCCCCCATGCCTGCAAGACTACCTGCTGGGGTTTCATGTCGTTCAACTCGAATTTCAGGTAATCCGTCACCTCGAATGGATTGTCCTGGTCACGATAATCAATGACGGTCTGGACAAAAAGATACAAGCTGTCCTTGCCGCCCAGCACGATATTCCGTTGGTTCAAGGCCGTGTCGCCGTTCAAGTTGAAACGGAAACGGGACGAGGTTCCTCCCGCCAGATAGACCCGGCCTATCGTGACGGCCTTGGAGGAAGGATTGCGCACCGTCACCACTTTCGTCACGCTGGCTTGCGTGGTGAGAATCGTATCGAACCGTATCGTGTCTTGCGAAAACCGCAAATAGACCTCACCTCGGTCGAAGTGCCGGTATTCGTCACGACAGGAATACAATAGCACCGACAGGAACAAGCCCGCGGTCATCGCCGCCCCTTCGAGGAAAAACCGGAAAAATCCCTTTCTTGCCATCACACCACCAATTTGTAGCCCACGCCATGGGCATTGATAATCCCCGCCTGGCAGACCTGCTTCAAGGCCTTGCGCAATTTGGTGATATACACGTCCATGCTGCGCGCATTGAAATAATTGTCCACTTTCCACACCTTCTGCAAGACCTCCTTGCGCTCCACCACCTCGTTCTCATGCAGGCAAAGCACCTTGAGCAATTCCGTTTCCTTGCCGGTAAGGAGCACTTCCTGGCCGTTTTCCCCCACCAGTTTCTGGCCTATGACATCGAAAACGGCCGGTCCGAGCTGATAAGAAGGCTGCTCCTCGTCCTTGGGCTTTTCCATCGTCCTGCGCACGATGGCGCGGATACGAAGCAGCAACTCGTCCATGCTGAAAGGCTTGGTCAGATAGTCGTCGCCGCCCATCTGGAATCCTTTCAAGCGGTCGGCCTCCAAGGTCTTGGCGGTCAGGAAGAGGATAGGAATCCGGGAATCCACCTTGCGCACGTCCTTGGCCAACGAAAACCCGTCCTTTACAGGCATCATGATGTCGGTAATCAGGAAATTGAATCCGCCCTGCATGAAGGCGTCATAGGCCGACTGGCCGTCGCGGCACAAATGGGTAGCATATCCCTTGCTTGTAAGGTATGTCTGCAGAAACGCGCCCAGGTTGGGGTCGTCTTCGGCCAAAAGAATGGAAATCGGATTGTCGGATTCTTTCATCACGGGCAAATTTAAGAAATTAAACATGGTTGTCTGTCCTATAGAATCCGAAATTTCGGTTTTATCGAAACCATGTTTCATAGTTCGCTATGAGACAAAGGAATAAAATATCCGGCCTTCATGGGGATTGCCACGAAAAGACTTGCCCCGGATACATGGCACGAAACCGGAAGCACCGGCCTGCGAAGAATAAAAAACACGAAGGGGCGGTCCGGCCGGACCGCCCCTTCGTTCAAGAGCCCATTGCCTGTCGACAGGCATCAAGCCTTGGCACTGGTATAGATACCTTTGGCCTTGGCGGCCGCCATGTCCTTGTTCTGCTTGCGAAGCAACAAACGGTAGGAAATGGGCGAAGCGATGAAAATGGACGAATACGTACCGATGACCACGCCGCAAAGGATACAGAACACGAAACCGCGAATCACTTCCCCGCCGAAGATGAAAATCATCAACAACGTCACCAAAGTGGTGCAGGAAGTATTGATGGTACGCGGCAAGGTGCTGTTGATGGCCGAGTTCATGTTGTCCAGGAGCGCATGCTTGGGATAAAGCGCCATGTTCTCGCGGATACGGTCGAACACGATCACCGTATCGTTGATGGAGTAGCCGATAAGGGTCAGGATGGCGGCGATAAAGGCCTGGTCGATGTCGAGGGAGAACGGCAAGACACCATAGAACAACGAGAACAGACCAATGGTTATGAGAACGTTGTGCACCAAAGCCACGAGACCGCCCAAACCGAACTGCCAACGCTTGAACCGGACGGCGATATAACCGAAGATGAATATCAACGCGATGGCGACGGCTATGAACGCGGAACGCGTGATGTCGGTAGCCACGGCCGCCCCCACGATTTCGGAACTGATCTGGCCGACGGACTTGTCTTCATTGAACAACTGGAAATCGATCGGGTTGACGAAGTAATCCTTGCAACCTTCGTACAAACGCTGTTCCACGTCGGCATCCACCTCCTGGCCGGTCTCGGTGATACGGTACTTGGTAGTCACCTTCACCTGGTTGGAAGCACCGAAAGTCTTCACTTCGGGCGCATCCCCGTCGAAAGCGGCGGTAAGGCTGCCGCGAAGGTCGTTGGCGCTCACCACTTGGTCGAAACGCACCACGTAGGTACGGCCGCCGGTAAAATCGATACCGAGGCTCAATCCGCGCACGGAAAGCGAAACGATGCAGATGAGCACCACGATTCCCGACACGATGAACGAATACTTGCTCTTTCCGATGAAGTTGAAATGGACGTTGGAAAGGAAGTTCTCGGAATACTTATGGCTGAACGAGATCTTCGCGTCACGATCCAGCCAACGGGAGAATATCAAACGGGAGATGAAGATGGCCGTGAACATGGAAGTAAGGATACCGATGCACAAGGTCGTGGCGAAACCCTGGATGGGACCCGTACCGAAGTAAAGCAGGATGACACCGGTAATCAACGTGGTCACGTTGCCGTCGATGATGGCCGAATAGGCGTTCTTGTAACCGTCATGAATGGCCATGCGCAACGACTTGCCCGCCCTGAGTTCTTCCTTGATACGTTCGTAGATGATGACGTTGGCATCCACGGCCATACCCAACGTAAGCACGATACCGGCGATACCCGAAAGGGTCAATACCGCACCCAAGGACGTAAGGATACCGAAGATGAAGAACATATTGATGAGCAAGGCAAAGTTGGCGACCCAGCCGGCCTTGTTGTAGAAAACGTACATATAGATGAGGATCATCACGAAAGCGAGCAAGAACGAGATCATGCTGTGCGAGATGGACTCCTGACCCAACGAAGGTCCGACCACGGCTTCCTGCACGATGTTGGCCGGAGCGGGAAGCTTGCCGGCCTTGAGCACGTTGGCCAAGTCCTGTCCTTCCTCCACGGTGAAACCGCCCGTGATCTGCGAACGGCCTCCGGCGATCTCGCCGTTCACGGTAGGCCACGAATAAGCCACGTCGTCCAGCACGATGGCGATGGAACGGCCGATATTGTTACCCGTAAGGTTCTTCCATATGCGGGCGCCTTCGGTATTCATGCTCATGCTGATTTCCACACCGCCGTTCTGACCGAAATCCTGACGGGCGTCGGTAACCACGTCGCCGCCAAGGGGCGCACGGCCGTCGCGCGTGTTCACTTTCAAGGCAACCAAGGAATAGATGTCGGTATTGTCCTGGACCGGTTTTACCGACCACACGAACTTGGCATTGCGCGGGAACTTGCCCTTGCATCGGGCCAGCATCGCGTTCACCTTGTCCATGTCCTTTTGACGGGCATAGCCCACGACAGGTCCCTGACGCTGGATGTCACCTTGGTAGAAAGCGGGCATCAAGACGGAGAACAAGGGATTCTGCTCCGCATAGCGGGCCTCGTCCAGGTTTTGGTCGACAGCGTTTTCGTTGCTTCGGGCTATCTTGGCCAGAAGGTCGTTGCTGTCGGCTTCCGAAGCCGCGATTTCCTCACCGGCCTTGGATTCTTCGCCGCCTTCCTGCAGCTTCTTGACCGAAAGCAGGTAGTCGTTGGCCTCTTGCAAGGAAGGCATGAGTTCGCTGAATTCGTAGGTTTCCCAGAACTCCAATTGGGCCGTTCCCTGCAAAAGCTTGCGGACACGGGCGGGATCCTTCACGCCCGGCAATTCCACGAGGATACGGTCGGTCTGCGCCAATTTCTGCACATTGGGCTGAGCCACGCCGAAGCGGTCGATACGCGTACGCAAGATCTGGTAGGTACGGTCGAACGCGCCGGCGGTTTCCTTGCGGATGGCCGAAACCACCTGCGCATTGGTGGAACTGGCGTTCACGTCCTTCATCTCAAAACTGAAGATGGCCGCCATCTGCGCGTCGGGATCCTTTTCGTTCCAGACGCGGGCGAAAACGTCCACGAAATTGGTATTGGGTTCGATGCGGTTGATGATGACGGCTTCATCCACCACCTTGTTGAAAAAGGAATCCGTGCTGAATCCGGCCAAGGCGCGCACCACGTCGACCGTGGATACTTCCATGGTGACGTTCATGCCTCCGCGAAGGTCCAGACCGAGGTTCAGCTCACGCGCCTTGCATTCCTTGTAAGTGTACTTGCGGAGCAAGATGTTGTACACCACGTCGTTTCCTACCGAATCGAGGAAGTACTGGTGCTTCACGTTGTAGATGGAGTCGAACACGAAACGTTCGCGCGTCTGGTTTTCCCCGGCCAAGGCCTTCGCCTCGATGTCGGTGTTTACCTTGGCGAAAGCGTCGGCCCGCCGATCCACCTTGCGGGCAAAAAACGTGAACGAGAGCTGGAAAAGGCAAATGATAGCGAACGCTATGGCAAAAAACCTTATAACCCCTTTGTTTTGCATGATTTTAAAGAATTTGGGTTTTCAAAATAGGTGCAAAGATATGATTTTTCTTCATTATTCGTATGTGAAAAGGCACGGATTCATGCCGATAAGCTTCCGGATCAGCTGCCCGACATCTCGCCCCGCAAGGGTTCTCCCAAAAGACGGCAGGTCTCGGCATAATCCGCTCCCTTGCCCAGCAGGTACATCATCTTGGTCACCGCCGCCTCGCAAGTCATGTCGCGACCCGAAACCACGCCTGCCTCCAACAACTGGGTGCTTGCAGCGTATTTGCCCATCTCCACGCTGCCCTCGGCGCACTGGGTAACGTTCACCACAGGCATCTTCCTCTTGGCCGCCGTACCCAAGGCCTGGATGAATTCCTTGGAGGTAGGCGCGTTGCCCGATCCGTAAGTCTCCAAAACAAGCCCTTTCAAATCATTGTTTTCCAATAAGGAAAGTATCGTCTTCGGAGTCAATCCGGGATGTATCTTGAGTATGAGGACCCGGCTGTCCAGCTTTTCCTGGAGCCTGAAAGGCGCGGAAGCGTCCTCGTCCCGGGAAACATCCGCCCCCCGGCTCCACTTCACGTGCACGCCGGCCTTGGCCAGCACGGGGAGGTTGGCCGAAATGAAAGCGTCGAAGTTTTCCGCGCTGAACTTGGTCACCCTGTTGCCCCGATAGAGCGTGTCGCCGAAGCAGACGCACACCTCCTTCACCATAGGACGTCCCTTCTCGTCCACGGCGGAAGCCATTTCTATGGCGTTCACCAGATTCGACTTGCCGTCGCTGCGCAACACCCCCACGGGCAACTGCGAACCGGTAAGCACCACCGGCTTGCCGAGATTCTCGAGCATGAAACTCAAGGCCGAAGCCGTATACGCCATCGTGTCCGTGCCGTGCAAGACGACGAAACCGTCGTATTCGCCGTAGTTCCCATGTATGACCTGGCCGATATTCACCCAGCCTTCCGGCCCCATGTCCGACGAATCTATCAACCTGTCAAAACAACATACCTCCGTCTCGACGTCCAGTTCCTTGAGTCCGGGAACGGCTTCCGCCAATTTCTCGAACTTGAAAGGCGACAAGGCACCCGTGGCCGTATCACGTACCATGCCTATCGTTCCGCCTGTATAGATGATAAGGATCCTTCTGCTCTTGACTCTCATGTCCGCTCATTTTTGGGCGTCAAAGGTAGACAAAGAAATAATAATTCCCTATCTTTGCATGTTTGTGCCTGTCCGCCGCGAGACGATGACGGACGCATATTTTTTTGAAAATCACAAAAACAAATAAAAATTTAATTATCATGGAATTACCTTTCGCAGAATCTTGGAAGATCAAGATGGTGGAGCCCATCAGGAAAAGCACGCGCGCCGAACGCGAGCAATGGCTTAAAGAGGCTCATTACAACGTGTTCCAGCTCAAGTCCGAACAAGTTTACATCGACTGCATCACCGACTCGGGAACGGGCGCGATGAGCGACCGCCAGTGGGCCGCCATGATGATGGGCGACGAAAGCTACGCCGGCGCATCGTCCTTCTACCGCCTCAAGGAAACCATCACCCGCATCACGGGCTTCGACTACGTCATCCCCACCCACCAGGGACGTGCCGCCGAGAACGTGCTTTTCAGCCACCTGGTTTCCGCCGGCAGCATCATCCCCGGCAACTCGCACTTCGACACCACCAAGGGGCACATCGAAAGCCGCAAGGCCACGGCCCTCGACTGCACCATCGACGAAGCCAAGAACACCCAGCTTGAAATCCCTTTCAAGGGCAACGTGGATCCCAAGAAACTGGAAAAGGCCTTGGCCGAAAACGCCGACAAGATTCCTTTCATCATCGTCACCGTCACCAACAACACCGCCGGCGGACAACCCGTCTCGATGCAGAACCTGCGTGAAGTAAGGGCCATCGCCGACAAGTACAAGAAACGCGTCATCCTCGACTCCGCCCGTTTCGCCGAAAACGCCTATTTCATCAAGATGCGTGAAGAAGGCTACGGGAAAAAGACCATCAAGGAAATCGTAAAGGAAATGTTCTCCCTTGCCGACGGCATGACCATGTCGGCCAAGAAAGACGGTATCGTGAACATGGGCGGTTTCATCGCCACCCGCCACGAAGACTGGTACGAAGGCGCAAAACGTTTCTGCATTCCTTTCGAAGGATACCTTACCTACGGCGGCATGAACGGTCGTGACATGGACGCCTTGGCCGTCGGACTGGACGAAAACACCGAATTCGACAACCTCGACACCCGTATCCGTCAAGTGGAATACCTGGCCAAACGCCTCGACGAATTCGGCATTCCCTATCAGCGTCCCGTTGGCGGTCACGCCTTGTTCGTGGATGCCGACCGCATCCTGACCGAAGTGCCCAAGGAAGAATTTCCCGCCCAGACCTTGACCGTGGAATTGTACCTGGAAGCCGGTATCCGCGGTTGCGAAATCGGCTACATCCTGGCCGACCGCGACCCCGTAACGCGCGAAAACCGCTTCGGCGGCCTCGACTTGTTGCGTCTCTGCATCCCGCGCCGCGTCTACACCAACAACCACATGGACGTGATCGCCGTGGCCCTGAAGAACGTGTTCGACCGTCGCAAGGAAATCAAGCGCGGCGTACGCATCACCTGGGAAGCCGAACTGATGCGCCACTTCACCGTTCAACTGGAAAGGTTGTAAATCTCCGACCGAACCTGCATGACAAAGGGTGGCCGCCTTCATTCACGGTCACCCTTTTACTTATGCTTCCAAAACAAAAGACATTGAATCCCAGCTTGTCCGACCGTCTTCCTCGCCTTTCCCGTTTCGCCTTGCGGACGTGCCTGCTCGCCTGTATCGCCTTCACGGCCTTTTCTTGCAACAACGTACGCTATCTGGGCGAAGACCAAAGCCTGCTGACCAGAAACAAGGTGAAAGTGTCCCGTGGCGGCCAAGTGTCAAAAACGGACATGACCAACATGCTGATCCAGGAACCCAACAGCAAGATCCTGGGAGCGCGAATCCGTCTGGGCATCTACAACGGGGCAAAACCCGACAAGCATAACTGGTGGAACAACAAGTTGCGCGACATGGGCGAACCGCCCGTCATCTTCGATTCTTCCACCATCGACGCCTCCTGCCGTCGCATTCTCGCCCATGCCGCCGGCAAGGGCTATTTCTATCCCGGACTGACAACGGAAATCAAAAGGAACGGAAAGGAAAAAAGGAAGGTCGTGGTCACCTACCGCCTGACCCTGGACGAGCCTTACCGTATCCGGGACATCGAACTGTCGGTATCGGACGACAGCCTGAAAAACCAGTTCACGAACTGGAACAAGGAAACCTTGCTCAAACCCGGGATGCAATACATGGTGAACACGCTCGACGCGGAGCGGACGCGGATCAGCGAGCATTTGCAGAACGCGGGATACTGGGCCTTTTCAAAGGACTTCATCGCCTATACGATCGACAGCGCGCTTGCATCCAAACAGATGGACGTGCTCTTGCTCGTGAAGAAAATGAACTCCAATTGGAACGACAGCGTCACGGGCGAACCCATCCTGCTGCCTCACAAGAAATACGACATAGACAAGGTATATATATTTCCCCAGTCACGTTCCCGCATAAGCGAACGCAACCTGCCTTTCGACACCGTCGCCTTCCAGAATCCGACACGACGCGAACGCCGCAAAGGCATTCCCCAACCCACCTACTATTTCATCAACCAAGGCAAGCCCGTCATCAAGTACAAGCCCCTGCTTCAGAAGAATTTCATACGGAGCGGCGACCGGTATTCGTTGCGTAACGTAAGCCAGACATACAACAACCTGGGCGACTTGCGGGTATTCCAGTACAACAGCATCAACTTCACCGAGAAACCCTACGATACGAGCTTGTCCTATTTCCAGAACAACAAACTGGACTGCAACATCCATATCATCCAAGGCAGCCGTTTCGGATTCAGCGTGGAGGGGCAGCTCACCACCAGTTCGGGTATCCAGGGCATCGCCGCCGTGGTCGGCTTCCAGAACCGCAACACGTTCGGAGGCGGGGAAATCCTGAACGTGAAACTGCGCGGCGTCTACGAGTTCCAGGTAACGGCCGACAAGCAAAAGAACAAGACGTTCCTGAACACCTTTGAAGTGAAGGCGGAAGCCAGCCTCGAATTTCCCCGATTCCTGCTACCTGTCAGCCTCGACCGTTTTTCCCAATATTTCCGTCCATCCAGCATCATCGCGCTCAGTTACAGCTACCAGTTGAAACGCGACTACGCCAGAGGCATGTTCAATGCCACGTTCGGTTACCGCTGGCGGCACAAGGCAGGGGAACACGTGCTCAATCCCGTCGAAATAAGCACGATCCAGATGGGCAAGCTCTCCGAACGGTTCAAGCAATCGCTGGAAGACTATCGCGACAAGAACAATTACCGGCTCTACTACCAATATTCCGACCACTTCATCCTCACGCCCCGCTACATGTTCACCTACAGCGACCAGAAACAAGGGGAAGTGCGCGACTTCAACCGCCTGCGGGTGGAATTGGAAGTGGCCGGAAGCCTGCTGTACGGCATCGCCTACGGCATCCACGGCAAACAGCCGCAAGAGGAGGGATACAAGTTGTTCAACCTGCCGTTCTCGCAATACACGCGCGTGGAAGTGGACTACAGCCACCATTTCACTTTCGGCGAAAAGACGAGCCTTGTGCTCCGGGCCGACTTGGGCGTAGGTTACAGTTACGGCAACTCCAAGTCGATGCCTTACGAAAAGGCGTTCTTCGCCGGCGGCAACAACAGCCTGCGTGCCTGGCCGCTCTACCAGCTGGGCCCCGGCGGTTACGCGCACCCGGAGGGCTCCCCAGACTTTGAACGACTGGGAGACCTGCTGATGGTCTTCAACATCGAGCAACGCTTCCCTATCGTGGGCGGCTTGCTCGGTGCCGTCTTCATCGACGCGGGCAACATCTGGCTTTTCCGCACCAACGACATCTATCCCAAAGGAAAGTTCTCGCCCAAACGCTTCTACAAGGAATTCGCCGTGGGCACCGGCGTGGGCCTGCGCTACGACTTCAAGTTCTTCCTTATCCGCATGGACGTGGGCATCCCCTTGCGCGACCCCGCCCTGGCGGGTACGAAAGACTGCTGGGTAATCAAGGATTTCAAATTCAAGGACCTGATTTTCAATTTCGGTATCGGATATCCATTCTAATCCACATGAAAAGATTCGCCACTTTTTTGCTGCGTCTGGGAGGCTGGAAAGTAAACGACTTCATCCCGTCCGAACAAAAGTACGTCCTTATCGTAGCCCCGCATACTTCCTGGCTCGACGCCCTCATCGGCAAACTCGCCTTCTGGACCAAGAAACTGCCCGCCCGCTTCTTCATCAAGAAGGAGTTCTTCGTCTTTCCGTTCGGGTCTCTGCTCAAGGCGCTCGGCGGCATGCCCATCGACCGCGAACAAGCCCGGCACGTGGCGGATTACGCCGTAAACCTGCTTGCCACACACCGGAGACTGGCCTTGATCATCACGCCCGAAGGAACGCGAAAACGCACCGGACGCTGGAAAAAAGGTTTCTACCACATTGCCAAACGTGCCGGAGTGCCGCTCTACGCGGGCATCGTGGACTACAAGACCAAGACCTGCACCGTGCTTCCCGAACCCTTGGACACGGAACAACCCTTGGAAAACCTGCTCGGCGACCTCCGGAAAATCTACGCCGACGCCCACGGACGACGGGAGGAAAACTTCGCGTTGCCGGAATGAGTCGCACGGCCTCTTGGCAAGCGAGACCGGCCACCTATGCCCGTATCAAGGCAAAAAACGTATCGGACACGAGATCCGTCGGGCTCGATGCCGTCAAGGCGTAGGGAACTGTCGCGTATTCCAGTGGCAGACGTTGCAAAACGGATGTACAGGCCAGCCGAGGCTCATCTATGCCGAGGCTCAATTGCTTGTCGTTCGTATTGAAATAATTCGTAACTTTGCGCCCTCTTTGCCTCCGTGTCCGGGCAAAGGGTTGAATCCAGGACACGATTGTTGGAGAGGTGGCCGAGTGGTCGAAGGCGCACGCCTGGAAAGTGTGTAAGCGCCAAAAGCGCTTCCAGGGTTCGAATCCCTGTCTCTCCGCGGAACTAACCGGGCACCACCGGACAGCAAGCAGACAAGTCCCATAAATCCAATGATTTGTGGGACTTTTTTTATTCCCTTGTATCTGCCTTAAAGTACACCTTTTCGCCCCTGAAAGACAAAGTCCGTAACCTAACTCGTACCCCCGACAAACAAAAACGGAAAGGGGGTACAAATTGTCCGAAATTGGCGAAGTCCTGTCGTTATTTGACTTGTCTGTATAGAACTCATTTTTAGAGAATTACAATAGTTTTGCAACTTAAAAAGTGAGTTATGAAATCGACATTCAACATTTGCTTTTACGCAAAGAAAGACAAGCAGAAAGCCAACGGTGCGTACCCCCTTTTCGCCCGTATCACAGTGGACGGCGTGGCAAGCCGTTTTAACACCAAGTTGGACGTGTTACCCTCTATTTGGGACGGCAAAATGGACAAGGCTACCGGACGTACTTCGGAAGCCAGCCGCATAAACCGTATGCTGGATGATATAAACGCTTCCTTGAACACCATTTACCACGAAATGCAGCGGCGTGACAACTACGTGACCGCCGAGAA
>CAJTPR010000011.1 GCA_910578275.1 uncultured Bacteroidales bacterium
GGTCGAGGTCGAGATGGGCGCAGAGGATGGTGTCTCGCGGCAGGAAGAGGTTGCCTTCTTCCGCGCCGGGAAGTTCGAATCGCTTCACGACAAGGGTATCGGAAGCCGTACAGCCGGCCGTGGCCGTGTCGGAGAGGGAGACGAAGACGGAAACGGAAACGATAGCCTGGTAACGGTCGAATCCGATGGAATCCAGGTCGGCGGCCGTCAAACGCAGGGAGTCTTCGTTTCCGGCCTCCTTGTCGTCGACCTGCCACCGGAAGAACCAGTCGGCGGCGGGAAAATAATCCTGTCCGGCATCCAGGCGGAGTATCACGGCGGTGTCTGGCATTTCGTCCGCGCGGTCGCATAGGATCGTGTCGCTGCCTAGGTTTACGAAAGGAGGCAGGAAACGGATAACGGCCGTGTCGGAAAACGAGGAACAGTATCCGTTTACCTGCACATGGGCGACAAGGATGCTGTCGCCGGCGAAGGCGGCGCGTTTGGACAGTGCGGTGTCGCCGTCGTACCAAAGGCAGGAAAAGGTGGTATCGGGCTGTTTGACGGCCTGTAACAAGGGCTTGTGTGCGGCGCATGAAGCAAGGGTGTCATCCGGCAAGGCGCTGAGGGGTTCGGGATAGGGACTGAAAGAGATTTCCACGGTATCGACGACGGCATCGGGGCAGCCTGCCAGGCTGCCGTCTAAAATAGCCGTATAACGACCGGGCTTTTTCACCCAGGCCTGCGTGCTGTCGGTGTTCAGCACAATGGAGGTGTCGGCCAGGAAAAGGCTGTCGAAACGGAATCTGAAACCGGCATATCCGGCGGGCATCGACAGCTCCACCGAGTCGCCGGGACAAAGGTGAGGCACGTCCTTGAATGCGGTTCGTCGGCCTGGACAGCCGGTGGAAAAAGCCAAAATAACGCCTTGATGGTGATGGATTTCCTCTGTCATGGCGGGATGGTCAATCAGGTCAAGGTCGATATGTTTGGCGTTGCCTATCAGAAAGAACTGGTTGCCGGAAGAAAGCAATACAGGTTCATAAGGTTGGTACAGGTCTTTCATCTGTCCGCTGTCGAATAGGTGAAACATGTCTTCATAGAGCCATTCCGCATTCAGATAAGAGCCCCAGAGAGGAGGTCGGAAGTCATAGAGTCCATTGTCTTCGTCGGCATTGGTCAGGTCGGTGTCGAAAAAGGTGACCGAGTCGTAGAGAAGCATGTAGGGAACGGCAGTAAGTTCCTTTTTCCGTTCTTGATAAAACCCTTGGCTTGGTTTTGGAATCAAATGGGTCGTGTCGTGGCTATAGGTGTAGTTTTTTCCGTCTTTTTTGAAAAATCCGTTGTCGTAGTCGCGGCAGTGGATGCCCTGTACCAGAAACCTGCCGTTGCAGGCACGTATGTTTTGAACCGTTCCGGGAAAGACGGCCGTTCCTGTCTTCCTTTTATAGGTGCCTACGGGATAGGCGTAATGTCGGGGCGGCGTCTGGTTGTGATGTGAATCAGGGTTTGAAGAAGTGATTTCCCATGTTTCGGCAAGATCGGGCGCGTAGAGCAAATCAGTGCCTCTTGCCAGTAGTTCCATGCGATAGGCTTTGTCGGCATGGTTGACGGATTTCTTCTTTTTGAATTCGATACGGGTTAAAAGCAGGCTTTCTTGATTGTCTTTCGGATATTTGCAGAAGACGTTCCATTTGTCGGGCGTGCACATGTAGTAGGCATAGTAATACGGCTGGAGGGACTCAAACACAAGGTAATTCCTTGCATTATAGACGCCCTCTTCGTCCCAGTTTGACAATCCGTACGAGAAAAAGTATGAATAAAAGTATTCTTTTACCTTATCCTCTTCTGTCTGATTGACCAAGCCGATGCCTCCGAACAGGTAATTGTTCGAGGTGACGTACGACTTGTCGGCGAGTTTGATAATATGCGGAGGGGGTAGGATGATTTCGGAGAATTGTGCAATGAGTGTCTTTTGTCTGAGCAAACGGCCGTTGGTATCCAATTCGAGAATGAATGACTTGCCGGGACAGTCGGGAATCCGGTTCCGCGTGCCGGCTATGTCTCCTTGTATCGCATAGGTGTTTCCTGTAACGATCAAGGTATTTTCGGAAGTATATTCAATGGCTGTGGCGAAAGCGTTGTAATAGCCATCCTCCATGGCAGGAAGGTAGGTGCTCCACAGCAGTTCTCCATCCGACGACAGGCAGGCCAGAAAGGCATCGGTGGTTTCGTCTTTGGCGTGGAAATAGGTGTTTTCTCCCTGTTTGAGTTCAAAAGCGGAGCCTTCCTCGGCCTTTCCGACAATATAGATGGCGGGCTGTCCGGCTTGCGGGCAGGTGGCGTCGTAAATCAGGAAATCCCGATCCGTGTTCGCGTAGCCGAGAACCTTGCCCCATTGGCGCTGAACGGCCATGTCTTGTGCGGCCAGCGGTGCCAGCAGGAAGCCTGACAAAACGGCCAGGAAAATCTTATGCTTCATGGACGTGAGAAATATTCTGCAAGGTAGCAAAAAAAACGGCGAACGGGAAACGCGAAAAAAAAGCGCGTGCTTCCGCACGCGCTTTTCCATGAAAGGGAAAATCGGCTAATAACCGAAGATGTCTTTGGTTTCGAGCATCTTGACGTTGCCCAGCGATTTGAGGTAATTGAAATCGAGGACAGCCTTGTTTCCGAGAACCACGTAGTCGAACGGATGATCCTTGATGTACTTTTCCTGGAACGCCTGCACGTCTTCGAGCGTGTAGGTCGCCATTTTCTCGTACAGATACTCGTCGAGGGCCTTTTCCAATCCGAGTTTCTTGGACTGGAGGTAGGTGAAGAAGATGCCTTCACGCAAGACACGGTTGGTACGAAGGGCTTCCAGCTTGCCGGCCTTGGAGATTTCGAAGTATTGCGGGGAAAGCGGCATGTTCTGGATGATTTCGTTGAAAGCCGAAACGGCATCCTTGAGCTTGTCGGTCTGCGTGCCGATAAACGACTGGAACGTGAACGTCTTGTCGGGGCGGGACGGGGCCGCGTAGTAGGCGAAGGCCGTATAGGCCAGCGCGCGGGCTTCGCGCATTTCCTGGAACACGATGGAACTCATGTCGCCGCTGAAATAACTGTTGTACATGTTCGATTGCGCCATCACGTCGATGTCGAATCCGGCGCCTTTCATTACCGTGCCCATGTTTACCTGGGGCGCGTCGTAATGAGCCACGAAAACGTTGCCGTTGTTTTCACGGATGTTGAAATCCTTGGCTTCCGGCATGGGTTTGAACGTCTCGGGCAACTCATGTATGGGCTGCAGCGTCTTTACGAGGCTCTGCAAGGATTGCGGTCCGAAATACATGATGGTGTGTTCGTAATCCCGCAGCTTTTTGAAGTTTTCAACCAGCGTCGAAGGATTCATTTCCATGATTTCCTTTTCGGTCAGGATGAAAGTGGAGGGGTTCTCAGGGCCGAAGAAAGCGTAGTTCATCAGACGACGCAGGTTGTTCTGCTGGCTCTTCTTGGCATCCTCCATGAGCTTGATTTCGTCGGAAGCCATGTTGGCGTAGCGTTCGGGATCGGCAACGGCGGACGTGAGCACGTGTTCGAACAATTTCAAGGATGCTTCGAAATTCTTGTCGATGCCGGTGAGGAAGACATAGACGCGATCGGATGTGGAAACCACGTTGTAGTCGGCGGCCAGTTTGTAGAATTCGTTCTGGAGTTCTTCGGCGGAATATTTGTCGGTGCCCAGGTAAGGCAGGTATGCGAACGCGAGGTCGATGGTCTTGTCGTTGTAGCGTCCCATTTCGTAAACATAGTAGAGGCTGAACAAGGGGTCGCTTTCGTTATGCTTGTAGAGCAATTCCACGCGATCTTGATATGTGCTGATGGTCATATCCTTCTTGAAGTCGGGGAAGACGGGGGCGATCTGGGCCACGTTCGACATCTGGATATCGTACAGGTATTCGCTGGCCGTGTCGCGATTGATCGTCAGCGGCGTGATTTGGGGCTTGTCGATCTTCGGGTAGTCGGCCTCGCCCTCCAGCTTGTAGACGACGGCATAGTTGTTGAGGTATTTGTTGGCAAAGTCGATCACGTCTTGCTTGGTCACCTTGGAAAGACGTTCGATGTTGTTCACCACGTCGGCCCAGTCTTCATGGCAGTTGAAGGCGTTCATCATCGTCATGGCGCGGCTCTCGTTGTCGCGCAGATCCTGGTATTGTTGAACACTGAAGTTGTCCACCACGGCCTGGAGCATCTCTTCCGAGAAGTCGCCCGTCTTGAGTTTCTCGATTTCTCCGGCCATGAGCGCTTCCACTTCGGCAAGCGTCTGCCCTTGACGCGGCATGCCGTATGCGGCCAACATGCCGTAATCGGCCAGATTCTGGTAGAAAGCCTGGGCTACGAGCACTTTTTGCTGCTGGTTCAGGTTCAAGTCGAAAAGTCCGGTCTTGCCGTTGGTCAGGATGTTGCTTACCAGCTCGGTCATGTAGACTTCCGGGTCGCGGGGCGAGGGCATGCGCCAAGCGAGTACCACGGCGGCGGCTTCCTTGCCGATGACCGTGTCGGCGATGTTTTCCGGCAGCGGTTTTTCTTCTTCGTATTCGAGTTCGGGAACGTCCTTGCGTTCCATCTTGCCGAAGTATTTGTCGATGATGGCGATGGTCTTGTCGGGATCGAGGTCGCCTACCATGACCACGGCCATGTTGTTAGGAACGTAATAGGTATTGAAGAAGTTCTTGATGTTGGTGATGGAGGGGTTCTTGAGTTGTTCGGGCGTGCCGATGACCGTCTGCGTGCCGTAGGGATGGTGCGGGTAGAGGAGCTTGAATATCTTTTCCCAGATTTGCCTCATGTCGCTGGCCTTTCCCCGGTTGTATTCCTCGTAGACGGTTTCCAATTCGGTATGGAACAGACGGATTACCGGATTTTGGAAACGGTCGGCCTGGATCTTCGCCCAATTCTCGATCTGGTTGGAGGGAATGTCTTCCACGTAGGCCGTGATGTCGTTGCTGGTGAAGGCATTCGTGCCTTGCGCGCCGATGGCGGCCATCAACTTGTCGTATTCGTTGGGAATGGCGTATCGGGCGGCAATCTGCGAAACGCTGTCGATTTGGCGGTAGATGGCCTTGCGCCGGGCTTCGTCGGTAGTTTGCCGGTAAGTCTCGAACAAGGCTTCGATTTGATCCAGATATGTCTTTTCCTCTTCGTAGTTCGTGGTTCCGAACTGCCGGGTGCCCTTGAACATGAGGTGTTCGAAGTAGTGCGCCAGGCCCGTGGTCTCGGCCGGGTCGTTCTTGCCTCCCGCGTTCACGGCCACGATGGTTTGCAGGCGCGGAGCGTCCTTGTTCACCGACAAATAGACTTTCAACCCGTTATCCAAGGTGTAGATCCGGGTTTTCATGGGATCGCCGGGAACGGTCTCATACTTGTACTTGCCCTGGCAGGAAGCCAGCAACAAGGCCGCCGCCAACACAGGCAGGGCCAAAAGACGGAAAAGTGTCTTTTTCATTTTGAAGGATTATTTGGATCCCGAGGCAGACCTCGGAACTTTGTTAACATGCGAAGTTACATTTTTTTTATCACGTGGCGGCTTTCAACCGTCCCGTTTTTTTGTCCGGGCACGGCAAGGTTCCGGCATTCCGCTTAGTTTCTCTGTCCACCGCTTCCGTTGCCCAGGCGGGATGCCTCTTCCGAACTTTCCTGCTGGCGCGGTCCGCGACCGTTCATGTTGCTCCCGAACCGCCAGGAAAGGCCGATGCGGCCATAATACCTGCTCCAATGGTAATTCCAATAGGAGATCGTGTTGCCCTCTGCCGTCGGGTAGGTCGATTTCCCGCTGTAGGATGTCAGGTCTGCCTCGAAGGAAGCCGAAATATTCAAGGTCTTTTCCAGGAAAAACGCCTTGAGGCCTAGGCCGATGCCGCAATGGCCGTTTCTTCTCGAAAAGTCCGACTTGGAGGGCAACTGGCCGTAACTGTAAGCCGACAAGGTGAGGAATGAGGCGGCATCCACTTCGGTATTGATCCAATAGCCCGCGTTGAAATTCCGGTTAGTCCGGTCCTTGCCTTCGTAGGGTATGCGCGACTTGCCGTAACTGCCGTTGAGGAACACGTTGAGCCGCCAGATCTTGAAGAATGTGAGTTGGGTGGAGAGATTCAAGTCAAGCCGGTCGCTCTTGCCTGCGTTTTCCGGACGCCTGTAAACCAGGTAACTGTCACCGTCCTTCACATACGTGTCGAGCTGGCTCGGCGTACCGTCGGAATGCACGTAGCTTACCGTGGCGAAGAATTTGTAGTTGAAAGAATAACTGAGGTCGAGGTTGTGCGAATATTCCGGCTTGAGGAACGGGTTCCCGCATTCGTATTTTCCGGTTCCGCCGTCCATCACGAACGGATTGAGCGAGGAATAGTCGGGACGCGACAGCCGGTAACGGTACGACAGGCTCAGTTTGTTCTTGTTTCCGATGGGCTGGCTGATGGTGATGTTGGGGAAAGGCCTTATATAGTGGTTCTTGTTTACCGAATCCATCGACTTGTTGTCCCCTTTCGTATAGGTGTATTCGGCACGCAGTCCCACTTGCAGGGCCGTCTTGCTCTTGAACGTGTGGTTCAGCAGGATATAGGCGGCACCGATCATTTCATCGTAGAGATAATGGTTGGAGACGTGCCTGCGGGAGGAATCGGCACCCTGGATCGTATGGAACCGTTGGGCTTGGCGGCTGTCGTTGTCCACGTAACTGAACTTGATACCCGCTTCCAGGCGTGTCTGCATGTTGAACGGATGCTCGTAGTCCAGTTTCAGGCTGTAGATGTCCGACTTGAACGGCCACACGAGGTCGTTTTGTTCGCTTTGCAGGGGCGAGCCGGAAAAACGCCCCGTGAAATATTCCACCAAGGTTCCGTATTCGACCTCCCGCGTGCTCCGCACATATTCCAGGTTCAAGTTCAACTTGCGTTCGTAGACGGTGTCGAACGTGTGCTCGTAGTTGAAGTTCACGCTGTGGTTTTGCAATTTCCAGTCGTTGCGACCGGCTTGTTCCCATGAGCGGGAAACCGAATCCGGGAAAAGGTCGTGATGCGGATAGAGCGCTTCGTAGTCGCGACTGGTGTTTTTCCCGTTGGAACGGTAGCCTTTGTAGGCAAGGCTCATCACGTCCGCTTTGGAAAGGTAAAGGTCGATGCCGCCTTTGCCGAAAAATCCGAGGTACCGGTTGTTCGAGTTGGCGTTTTTCCCGTTCCGGATATTTTCCCGCCGGCTGCCGTCGGCGTATTGGGTGTATTGGTCATGGCTGCTCTTGTTTTCCCCGCCGTATACGCTGCCGTTGGCATAGATGGTGAATTTCTTGTGCCGGTAATTGAGGTCCAGCCCCCCGTTGCCTCCCAAGGTGTTCAAAATGTGCATGCCTCCGTTGAGCGAACCTGAGAATCCGCTGTTCATCAAACGGTTGGTCTTGAGGTTGATGATGCCGCCCGTGCCTTCGGCATCGTATTTGGAAGAGGGGTTGGTCATGACCTCTATCTTTTCGATCGTGTTGGCCGGCATGCCGCGCAGGTAGTTGGCCAACGTCTGTCCGTCGAGATGGGTGGGGCGGTCGTCCACGGTGACCAGGACACCGCCCTTGCCGTTGAGCGAGATATTGTCGTCCTTGTCGATGGTCACGCCCGGAAACTTCTTGAGCATTTCAAAGGCGTTGTCGGCCTGCGTGACGAGACTTTGCGAGACGTTCATCGTGATTTTTCCCGCTTCCATTTCCATGACGGGGCGTTTTGCCCGGATCACTACCTTTTCCAGTTGCACGGTGGAAGACGTCATTCCTATCTTTCCGAGGTCTATTTGCCGATGCGCGCCGTCGATGGAAAAAACTTCCGAATTGGCGCGATGGTAGCCCAGCACGGCCGCCTGCACGAAATAACGTCCGGCGGGCACGCGCCTGAATACGAAAGAACCGCTGTCGGAGGAAGGCATCCCCATCATCTGCGTGCTGTCCTTGGCGTTTACAAGCACCACGTTGGCGAAGAGGATGCCTTCGTCGCTCTCCTTGTCCGTTACTTGGCCGCGAACCGTCCCTGTCTGTGCGGAAACCATTTGAATTTTCGCTGTGAAAAATAACAAAATCGACAGAATCAAGTATTTATGGAATATTTTCATGGTTTGTCCATTTTGACTCAAATATAATATAACAATTCAATCCTGACGACAAAATTCATGTACGTTGTTTGCCGTTTTTTTTGAAATGCCATGCTTTTCATTGAAAGACAAAAATATGTCTATATGTGTCTTTCAAGGTCCTTGAAATCGAGGCCGAGCAATTTCATGCGCGAAATGAACGCGGGAACGGTTTTCAGGAAATCCTCGCGCATGAGTCCGGAGGCTTTTTCCTTGCTTTGCCCGCTCACCAGGAAACCTATGCCTCGTTTGCCGTAGATGATGCCGTTCCTTTCCAGATGTTCGTAGGCGCGCATCACGGTGTTGGGGTTCACCGTGAGGGTCACGCCCAGTTCTCGTACGGACGGGACGCGGGTTTCGGGCAGCCATTCGTCCTTGAGTATCTTTTCGCACATATATTCGGCGATTTGCTCGTATATGGCCTTGTCTGCTCTGAATTCCATGAGTGCGGGATTTAGAATTGTTGCCTTTTCATCTTCAGGTACGCCCATGTCCAAAGGCCGACAGGGACGAGGATGTCGAAGAAGATGCTGGTGACGATAGTGAAGTGCCGGCTTACGTCTTTCATGTAGATACGCAGGCCGTCATAGTAGTAATTGGCGGAAAAGGAGCATGCGCTGATGGAAAGGAGTGTGGCCAGACCCAGGCAGACGCAACAGAATGTAAGGATGGTCTTGCCCGCCTTGCGGGTCTTGAAGAAATAGATGCCCCAGAAGGCAATGCTTTGCATGGCGACGATTTTCCAATAAAAGGAAGCGAAAAAGCCGAAGTTCCATTCATCCGCCACTGTCCGATTCGACCAAAAGAGGCCGGGCAGGTCGAGAATGACGGAACTTGCGCCGGTCAGGGCTGCTCCGATCAGGCTCAGGATCCAGGCAAGGAGAATCAATGCCAATGGTAGGGCCAGCACGCAGATGGCAAACGACGACAGGTATTTTTCCTCTTGCGAGGCGGGCAACATGCCGTATCCGGTGCCTTTTATCGGATGGAAAAGATTCTTGTAAAGCCCAAAGGGCGTCAAGACGCTTACGATTCCGATATACGTCAGGATGGACTCGGACACGTTCCGCAAGCCTTCCATGCCGCCGAACAACACGTGCAAGCCGTAAAGGATCGGCACCAGCAGGAAGACGACTTTCAGTTGCTTGGCGTTTTGTGCCGCGTTGTTTTTCATCAAACGCCAGATATGTTCAGGAGAAATGCTCGTTTTCATGATGTCATGTGGTTTTTCGTTATGTGATCAAAGTTTTTCGGGAATATCCGGAAGTTTTCGCTTGATTTCGTCCGCGAAACTCGAATGGGTTTTTTGTATTTCGTCGATGAACATGCGTTTGAACAGCCCCTTGTTCCGTATGGCCGCATTGAACAGCATTTCCACGTCCAAGCGGCTGCTTTCGCCCTTGTCGTTGTATCCTACGATGGCGTAGCCGCCCACGCATTCTTCGCGATAGAGGTCGTGGTCGGATTTTTCGGGAACGCGTCCGAACCAGAGTTTCCCGGTGATTTCCTCGACGGTGTTGTTGAGGAGCACTTGGTTGTGTTCCAAGATGATGATGGGATCGATGAGGTTCTCGAGGTCGCGTACCTGGTGGGTGGAGATCACAAAGCATTTTTCGTCCGTGGCGGCTTGGGCGATGAGACGACGGAAGATACCCTTGGAGGGAATGTCCATGCCGTTGGTGGGTTCGTCGAGCAGGATCAACTTGGTGTTGCATGCAAGGGCGAAACACATCATCGCCTTTTTTTGTTGTCCATGCGACGACTGCGAGAGCTTTTTGTCGGGATTGATGTTGAATTCGCTGATGTAGCGGGCGAATTGTTCGTGGTCGAAGTCAGGATAGAAAGGCGCCATCTGGGCGGCATAGGCGTTGAGGCTCAACGGAACCGCGTGCACGACGTCGGGCAAGTAGCAAACTTGCGAAAGGAATTCCTTTTTTCTCGCCGCGGGCTCGAAACCCGCTACCCGGATGCTGCCCCGGGTGGGAAACCGTAATCCGGCCAAAAGGCGGAGCAAGGTGGTCTTGCCCACGCCGTTTTCGCCGAGAAGCCCGTAGATGTAACCGGCCTTCATCTCCATGTCCAGTTGTTCAAAGACGGCTTGTTTCTTGCCGTATTGGAAGCTGAGATTGTTGATTTGAATCATGGCAATGGTTTTAATTGTTTTTAACAGTCTTGTTTTCAGGTATTCGTACGTGGTTTTCTGTCTTGTGTACCTACTGTACTATTGTTGTAGTACATTGCAAAGGTATATCATTTTTTTGAATCGGAGTCGAAAAACGAAAAAAAATTTTTATTGAAAAATCGATTCATGTTGAAAAGTATTTTAATTGCAAGTCATACAGGTATTTTTGCTGTTGCCCCGGAAGAAATCGCGTGCGCCGGCTTCGATAAGATCGCGTTTCGTGGATTATAAGGGAAAAGCATGTCATGATTGCAAAGACTTACGGGGCGGCGATAGCGGGCATAGACGCCTTGACCATCCGCGTGGAAACCAGCGTGGAGCCGGGGGTGAACTTCATGCTGGTGGGCTTGCCCGACAGCGCCGTCAAGGAAAGCCATTATCGCATCGCCACGGCGATAGTGCATTGCGGCGGCAAGGTTCCGGTAAGGAAAATCGTCATCAACATGGCACCTGCCGACTTGCGCAAGGAAGGAGCAGCCTACGACCTTACGCTGGCCATGGGCATCCTAGCCGCTTCCGGTCAGCTGGAAAATGCCGGAAGCCTGACGGCGGGCGTGGAAAATTACATGATGATGGGAGAACTGTCGCTCGACGGGAACCTTCGGCCGATAAAAGGGGCGCTGCCGTTTGCCTTGGAAGCCAAGCGGCGCGGATTCAAGGGAATCATCCTGCCTTCGGGAAACGTTCAGGAAGCGGCGATGGTTGCCGGTATTCCCGTATACGGGGCGGAAAACCTGCGTCAGGTGGTGGCGTTCTTCAAAGGAGAGGATTCGTTGACGGTCTCCGTTCCGGCGGCGATGGACGGACAGGACGCGGCGGGGCGTGCGTCCGAGCCCGATTTCCGCGAGGTGAAAGGGCAGGCCTTCTGCAAACGGGCGCTGGAAATCACCGCGGCGGGCGGGCACAATATCCTGTTGGTAGGCCCCCCGGGTTCGGGTAAGACCATGCTGGCGAGGCGTTTGCCGGGTATCCTGCCGCCGTTGACCGTGGAAGAAGCCTTGGAAACCACCAAGATTTATTCGGTGGCGGGCAAATTGGTGGCATCCGACCGCCTGATTCGCTCCCGGCCGTTCCGGGACCCGCATCATACCGTCAGTTACGCCGCCCTGGTGGGCGGAGGTTCGTTCCCGCAGCCGGGGGAGATTTCGTTGGCGCACAACGGGGTGCTTTTCCTGGACGAATTGCCCGAATTTACCCGTTCCACGCTCGAGGTGTTACGTCAACCTTTGGAAGACAGGAAGATAAGTATCTGTCGTGCCAAGATGCGCGTGGAATATCCGGCAGGTTTCATGCTGGTGGCTTCGATGAATCCTTGTCCGTGCGGCTATTACGGATCTTCGCACAAGACATGCACCTGCAAGCAGGGTGCGATAGAGCGCTACTTGAACAAGGTTTCCGGCCCGCTGCTGGATCGCATGGACCTGCATGTCCAGGTTTCGCCCGTTCCCTACAAGGAACTTTCGTCCGCCGGCGGAGGCGAACCGAGCGCGGTGGTCCGCCGGCGGGTATTGCAGGCCAGAAAGATGCAGCAGTCCCGTTTTTCAGGGCAGGACCTGTTTTGCAACGCGCAGATGCAGGCGCGGCAAATCGGAAGATATTGCACGTTGGACCATGAATCGTCCGAATTGCTCAAGGAGGCCATGCGGCAGCACGGCCTTTCCGCCCGTACCTATCATCGTATCCTCAAGGTGGCGCGTACCATCGCCGACCTTGCCGGCGAGGAAGAAATCGCGGCCGGTCACGTGGCCGAGGCGTTGCACTATCGTTGTATCGACCGGACCGGATACGGAACGTAGGCGCGGCAAGGGATTTGCCGTGATGAAGGATGCCGTGTCCGCCGTTACGCGGGTGCGGGTCTCCTGGCCGGGAAAACTTCCGCCATGGCCGGGAAAACCCTGCTTGCGCCATCGGGCGGACAAGGTTCCCCTATGCCCGTCAGGCATCCGGGGCGGGTGCCTGACCTCGTCGCCCGGTCGTTTCCATGACTTGCTGGTTCTTCCGGAACGAAGAATCGCCGTTTCCGGTGGCGGATCTCGTATGAAAGACGGACAAGCCGGGAGATGTCTTGAATTCGTTTGCTGGGTCCGTCGTCCGGTTTCGTCGACCTTGCCTGCAAGCACCGCATCAAGGCGGAATATGCCTTACGTGCTATAAAATTGCGTACTTTCGCGACGTTTTAGCCGATCATGTCATGGGATTCATGGACGAGAACAAAGGTGCATTCAGGGGGCATGCGGCCATCTTGGCGAGCAACGTCGTCTTCGGGATCAATATCCCTGTTTCCAAGCTCGTCATGCCCGAGTACGTTCCCTCTTTCGCCTTGGCCTTTTTCAGGACCACGGGTGCCTTGTTGTTCTTTTGGACCGTCGCCTTGTTCGTCAAATGGGAAAAAGTGCCTTTGCGCGATTTGGGCAAGTTGGCGGGTGCCTCGGTTTTCGGTGTCTTGCTCAACCAGATGCTGTATGTGGTCGGGTTGGAATACGCTTCTGCCGTGGAAACGGCCATCGTGGTGACGTTCACGCCCATCTTCACGATGCTTTTGGCCGCCCTTTTCTTGCGGGAGCCCGTTTCGTGGATGAAAGCCGGAGGCGTTTTCCTCGGTTTGTGCGGCGCGCTCATCATGATAGCCGGCAAATACGTTGCGGGCGGGTCGGTTGCCGAAAGCGGGAAGAACAGTGTCTTGGGTATCTTGCTTTGCCTGGCCAGCGGGGTATTCTACGCCATCTACCTTACCGCGTTCCGCCATGTGGTGGCGCGATACCGGCCTGTCACGGTCATGCGCTGGATGTTCTTTTTCTCTGCCTTGTTTTCCGTGCCGTTCCTTTTCCGTTACGCCGCGGGAATAGACTATGCCTCCATTCCGTCCGGCATCTACGTGCTTCTGGGATATGTCGTGTTCATGGCTACGGGACTGAGCTATCTGTTGATTCCGATAGCGCAGAAGAACCTTCGCCCCACGGTGTTGAGCGTCTACAACTATGTCCAGCCCGTGACGGCCTCGTGCCTGGCCTTGATCCTGGGGCAGGACACGTTCGGCTGGCTCAAGGGCGCGGCTTCCGTTTTGGTTTTCGCCGGGGTGTTCCTGGTTACCCGGAGCAAGTCGCGTGCGCAGATGGAACGGGAACCGGAGGCCGCGCATCGGCGGATCAGAGGATTCCGATCCATTTGAGCAGCAGCGGGGCGAGCAAGGCGGTGAGAATGCCGTTCAACGTGAGTCCGAGGCTGGCGAACGCGCCGTACTTGGGACTTTTTTCCATGGCGGCGGACGTACCCACGGCGTGTGAGGCCGTTCCCATCGAAAGTCCTTGCGCCATGGGACTGTCTACCCGGGCCCATGTCAACACCTTGAATCCTGCTGCCGCGCCGAACAGCCCCACGCAGATCACGATGGCCGCCGACAAGGCCGGAATGCCGCCCAAGGTCCTGGTAACTTCGATGGCTATGGGCGTGGTGACCGATTTGGCCGCCAACGAAACGATGACTTCCTGTGAGGCGCCCAGATACTTGGCCACGAGCGATACCGATATGATGCCGACCGTGCAGCCTGCCAACTGGCTCAGGAGGATGGGCAGGATTTGCTTGCGGATGGATTCCAGTTGCAGGTAGAGAGGCACGCCCAGGGCGACGATGGCCGGTTTGAGCCAGAAGTCGATGACGGCGCCGGCTTGCTGGTAGACGGCGTAATCCATGCCGCTGAATTTCAAGAACAGGATGATGACGACGATACAGACCAGGATAGGATTGAGCAGGATCCAGCCTGTTTTCTTCTGCAGTATCTTGGCCAGCAGGAAGACGATGAACGTGACGGCCAAAAGGAAAAACTTATTTTCCAGATATTCCATGACCTTTTCGGGGTGATTTCAGGTTTTTCCTGAGAAACTGATGGCTCCAGCCCGTCACGGCCAGTACCAGGACGGTGCTGGCTACGGTGGCGACGACGATAGGCCAGAATCCGGCTTTGACGATGTCCAGGCAAAGCATCAGCCCCACGCCGGCGGGAACGAAGAAGAAACCCATGTTGGAAATCAGGAAGTCGCTCAGGCCTTTTATCCATTCGAGCCTTATCCATTTCAATTTCAAGAAAAGCGTCAACAGGAGCATTCCCACGATGCTTCCCGGAAGGGGGATGCCCGTGAGGTAGATGAAAAGCTCGCCCAAGGCCAGGCAACCGAACAATATCGCACATTGGAGGACCATCATGACACGGATCGCTTTCATGGCCGGCATGACGGCTTGAAGACCGTCGCGACCGGTCGCGGATTCGCCGCAAAAGTACGCAAAACCGCGAACAAGACGCATGAATGTCCTTCGGTACGGTTTGCCGGAACGGCGCGCAAACGTGCCAAGAATCTTTGGCATATTTTTTTTAACTTTGCCACTTATGCCTTGTTTGGGCTGAAAACATCAAAATATCAAAACCATGCAGACTGCTTCCGGCAAATTTATCGTAGAGGAATGTTTGACCTATGACGACGTTTTGTTGCTTCCCGCCGAATCGGACGTGTTGCCGCGAGAAGTCGATATAAGCACTTTCTTTTCACGCAACATAAAACTCAATATCCCGTTCGTTTCGGCGGCGATGGATACCGTCACCAACGCCTCCTTGGCCATCGCCATGGCGCAGGAGGGCGGCATCGGCGTGTTGCACAAGAACATGAGCATCGAACGTCAGGCGGAGGAAGTCCGGAAGGTGAAACGGGCCGAGAACGGCATGATCACCGATCCGATCACGTTGCCCGACACCGCCATCGTGCAAGACGCCTTGGACTTGATGAAGAACTACCATGTGGGCGGCGTTCCGGTGACGGACAAGGGGCGCAAGCTGGTGGGCATCGTCACCAACCGGGACTTGCGATTCGAAAAGAATTACGAACGGAAGATTACCGAGGTGATGACGCGCCAGGTGGTGGCGGCCACCGGCAAGATAACGTTCGACAAGGCGGCCGAGATCCTGCAGGAGCATCGTATCGAGAAATTGCCCGTCGTGGACAAGGCGGGCAAGCTGGTAGGGCTCATAACCTATC
This sequence comes from uncultured Bacteroidales bacterium, assembly GCA_910578275.1. Taxonomy (GTDB): domain Bacteria; phylum Bacteroidota; class Bacteroidia; order Bacteroidales; family P3; genus Pullibacteroides. Next base: position 15,331 of record CAJTPR010000011.1, read on the forward strand.
GCGACATCATGAATGTCAAGTCCAAGCCTGTCGCCTGCAAGGACGGAGACGGAAGGCTCCGGGTGGCGGCGGGCATCGGCATCACCGCCAACATGACGGAGCGGGCGGAAGCCTTGGTGGACGCCGGCGTGGACGCCATCGTCATCGATACCGCCCACGGGCATTCGGTACACGTCATCGAAGCGGCCAAGGCCTTCAAGAAGAAATTCGGCGCGAAGGTGGACTTGGTCGTGGGCAACATCGCCACCGCCGAAGCCGCCGTGGCGTTGGCCGAAGCGGGCGCCGACGCGGTAAAGGTGGGTATCGGGCCGGGCTCGATCTGCACCACGCGCGTGGTAGCGGGCATCGGCGTGCCCCAGCTCAGCGCCGTGCACAACGTCTCCTTGGCGCTCAGGAAATACAAGATTCCCTTGATCGCCGACGGCGGCATACGCTATTCGGGCGACGTGGTGAAAGCCTTGGCCGGCGGCGCTTCCAGCGTCATGGCCGGCTCGCTTTTCGCCGGTACGGAAGAATCGCCGGGAGCCACGATCATCTTCGAGGGCCGCAAGTTCAAGTCTTATCGCGGAATGGGGTCGTTGGAAGCCATGCACGACGGTTCGAAGGATCGCTATTTCCAGGATATGGAAGACGATATAAAGAAACTTGTGCCCGAAGGCATCGTGGGGCGTGTGCCCTACAAGGGCACCCTGGCCGAAGTGCTGCACCAGCTCACGGGCGGCCTCCGGGCTGGAATGGGCTATACGGGCTCGAAGGACATCAAGACGTTGCAGAAAGCCAAATTCATCAAGATTACGCCGGCTTCGGTAAGCGAAGGTCATCCTCACGATATCACCATAACCCAGGAAGCGCCCAATTATTCGCCCCGGTAGGAGCGGGAGGCCTCTTGAAAAGGATAAAGAAACCATCATAAACATACAAGATGAAAAGACTGTTTTTGTTTTGCATCATGTTCCCGTTGGTCTTGGCGGGCTTGGAAGCCCAGCAGATAGACGACAATTCCGTCTTGCTCGTCGTCGGCAGGGACACCACCACGCGGGGGGAATTCCTGAAGAACTACATGCAGAACGCCGCGCATGGCAAGAAAACCGATCCCGACAAGGCGGACTTGGAGAACTACCTGCAACTCTACGTCAATTTCAGGTTGAAGGTGGAATCGGCCAAGGATCTGGGCTACGATACCATCAAGGTATTGCAGGACGAGTTGGCCAACTATCGGGCGCAGTTCGCCAAACAATACCTGCAAGACGAGCAGATGGCCGAAAAATTGTACGAGGAAGCCTACGACCACTTGCGCTACAACGTGGGGGCACGTCATATCCTCGTCGGAATGGACAAATATCCCACGCCCTCCGACACGCTCGCCGCCTACAAGAAATGCATGCAAGTCCGCGACAAGCTCATGGCGGGTGCCGGTTTCCAGGACATGGTCATTCGTTATTCCTCGGAATATCGTCGCCCCAAGGGCGACATATTGCCGCAAAAGACGGGGTATGAAGGCCGCTTGCCCTATATCACGGGCATGAGCATGGTCTATCCTTTCGAAAAGGCCTTGTACGGCCTCAAGGTCGGTGAGATTTCCATGCCGGTGAGGACCCGTTACGGTTACCATCTGATCCAGATGCTGGACAAGCATCCCGCCTTGGGCAAGGTGAAGTTCTCGCATATCATGGCCTTGTCGCAACCAGGCGACACTTCCATGCGGGCCATGCGGAAGATGGAAGAAGCCTATGCTCGTCTGCAGGAAGGGGCAGACTTCGCGGAAATGGCCAGACAGTATTCGGAAGACCGCTCTTCGGCTCCTCGCGGCGGGGTGGTGAACCTGACCAAGTTGGACAGGATGCTGCCCGAGGTGGTCGAACAGTTGTTTCCTTTGGCAAACGGGCAATATTCGAAGCCGTTCCGCTCCCGTGTGGGGTGGCATATCGTGCGTCTGGACGAAAAGGCGGGGCTCGATTCCTACGAGAACATGCGTTCGGTGATCGTCTATAGCTTCGACAACGACCAGGAGCGTGGGGAACTTCCCATCAGGGCCAAGGAAAAGGAATTGCTGGCGCAAAGCAAATGGAAAGTGAACCAGGATGTATGGAAGGAACTTCTCAGGTCGTTGCCCGATACGGTATCCGGCGACAGGCTGCCCAAGGATTCGACGAGCAATCCCAGATTGTTCGGCAAGACGCTCATGACTTATGAGGGGACGCGGATTCCGGTATGGAGTTTCATGAAAGCGGCCAGGCAGCAAACCCGTCGGGACGTGGTCGTGAACGTGAAAGAATGGGCGGAGGCGATGTTGGACAGGTTTGTCGGCGTACAGGCTCTCGCCCATGAATTTGCAATGCTGGAGACCAAATACCCCGATTTTGCCGCCATGATGTCCGAATACAAGGACGGTATATACCTTTTCGACATCAACAATCGCAGGGTGTGGGGAAAAGCCGTCGATGACACGGCGGGGCTTTCCGATTATTATGAAAAGCACAAGTCCAAGTATCTTACGCCGCAAAAGGCCGTGGCCACCGTGTTCACCTACAATGTGGCCCGGGTAGACACGCGGGAAGTGGGCAAGTTCATGCAAAAGGCCTACAAGGGCGGCTGGTCTTACGAGAAAACGAAAAAAGAAGCGGTCCGCATTTTCGGCGACAAGGACATACGCGTGGATTCGGCCCAATACCTGAGCGGCAAGAACTATTTCGTGGACAGGGTGGAATGGACTCCCGGACTTTCCAAGGGACTCCTGTCCAACACCGATTCCAAGGCGTTCGTATGGATACATGACGTGATACCTTCCAGGCAATACGGACTGGAGGAAGTGAGAGGGACGGTGATTACCGACTATCAGGGCTACTTGGAGGAATCGTGGATCAAGGAGTTGCGCGACAAGTACAAGGTAACGATCAACAGGGATGTGTTCGACAGCTTGCTTTCGAGGTAGGAAAATCCTTTTCTTGGCGCCCTTGCTGGCGTTGTTGGCCGTTTCCTGCCATTGGACGGAGAAGCGTGCGCCTCTGGATGCGGTGGCGCGCGTGGGCGAGGTTTATCTTTCGGCCAGGGAACTGGCTCGGATGATGCCCGGGCAGATATTGCCTACCGACAGTGCCGACGTGGCGCAGAAGAAAATATCGGCCTGGGTGGCCCGGCAGGTCTTGCTGGAAAAGGCCAGGCAGAACCTGGACGAGGCCTTGGAGGCGGACATCGAGTCCCAAATATCCCAGTATCGTGAATCATTGCTGATTTTCCTCTATGAGGACAAGGTGACCAGGCAGTTGCTCGACACGGTGGTCTCCGACAAGGAAATAGAGGAATATTACAAGGCCAACCGGTCGCAGTTCGTGCTCAAGAGCAATATTGTCCGGGCCCGTTTCGTGAAAGTGGAAAAGACCTCCAGGGACGCGCAGCATATCAGGCGCGAACTTTTCGCCGAACCGTTTACGGAAAGCAACTTGTTGACATTGGCCGATTTGTGTCGTAGGAGCGCGGAAAACTATTTCCTGGACGACGAGCGTTGGATTTTCTTCAACGACTTGCTCAGGGAGGTGCCGATCCAAACCTACAACCAGGAGGAATTCTTGCGGAACAACCGTGACATAGAGGTGAATACCGGCCAGCATTGGTATTATGTCAGCATCGCGGATTTCAAGGTACGCGACATGATTTCGCCCATTTCGTTCGAAAAAGAGAGGATTCGCGCCATCATTCTCAACCAGCGCAAGAAAGAAGTGCAGACGGCCATGGAAGAGGACTTGTTGGAAGAAGCCCGTCGTACAGGCATGATAGAATATTATTTGAAGTAGAAGATGAAAACGAGGAAACGCTTGCTGTTGATATGCTTGTCCGGCATGCTCTCCGTAGCCGGCCTTTCCGGGAAAGAACCGGTCATGGGCGACATGGCGGGCGATACGACGGAAAATCCGTTCCGGAAGAGGGGACGGAAAGAGGACAGGGTCGCCCCGGTGGTGGATTCGTCCTTGTTGCGGTTCGGCATGCAGGCTTCGGGTGAAAAATCCGTATCCGGTGCCGGTCAGGCGGCTTCCGGGACAGACGAAGGCGGTTTGACGGTGGATGAGATCGCCGCCGTGATCGGAACCAAGAAAGTGAAACTCTCGGACGTGGAACGTTCGTTGGAGAACATGCGGGCCGGCGGCATGCCGGTCACGGAAAATTCCCGTTGCGAGGCGTTGGAATCGCTCATGGTCTCGTCGCTTTACGAATTGCAGGCCGACGAAGACAGTATCCAGGTGGGCGAGGCCGAGGTGGAACAGGAACTGGAGGCGCGTCTGCGCTATTTCATCGAACAAATCGGTTCGCGCGAGAAATTGGAGGAATTTTACGGCAAGACCATACTTCAGATAAAGGAGGAATATCGCGAGATGATTCGCAAAGGCATCGTCTCCATGCGTATGGAAGGCAAGATCACCGAAGACGTCAAGGTGACCCCCAGCGAAGTGAAACGTTTCTACAATGCGTTGAATCGCGACAGCATTCCGTTTATCCCGCTCAAGTTCGAATTGTTGTACATCACCAAGAAACCCTTGGTGAGCCTTGCGGAACGCCAGCGGGCACGGCAAAGGCTGGATGAAATCCGGGCCCGTATCGAAAAGGGAGAGCAGTTCAAGTCGTTGGCGGCCTTGTATTCGCAAGATCCCGGTTCGGCCAAGCGCGGCGGCGATCTCGGCTATGGCGGAAGGGGTGACTGGACGAGCGAGTTCGAGTCGATGGCGTTCAGTCTGCAGACGGGTGTACTTTCTCCCGTGTTCGAGAGCCAGTTCGGATTCCATATCCTGGAAGTGCTCGACCGCAAGGGCGAGATGGTCAAGGTCCGCCATATCCTTATCCGTCCCGAGGCTTCCGACATGGATCTGGTCAGGGCGCAGCAGGAACTGGACTCGGTGGCGGAACTGATCCGCAACGGCACGTTCACGTTCAGGGAAGCCGTCGGACTTTTTTCGGACGACGCGGGCGCGCAGGGCGACGGGGTCTACTTGAGCCCGATGACGCACAAGCCCGCTTACACGGCCGAGGAGCTGGAACCGATGGTGTTCCTTTCCGTGCAGAACCTGCAGGAGGGGGAGAACACCAACGCGCTCTTGTATCAGACCCAGGACAACCAGCCTGCTTTCCGCATCTTTTACGTGAAACGCCGTATTTCACCCCATCGGGCGGACATCCAGGACGACTACGACATGATATACGACATGGCCTTGGCCAAAACCAAGGCGGAAGCCATGCGGAACTGGATGGCGAACAAGATAGCCGACACTTACGTGCGGGTCATGGATCGTTATAAAAACTGCAAATTCACGTACCGATGGAAGAACTTATAGGCGGCAGCAAGGATCCGGTAGCGGCATTGGAGGCGTTGGCGCAGCGATATTCCTTGTTGCGCAAGGAAATAGCCCGTCAGGTCGTGGGGCAGGACGAGGTGGTGGAGGCCATACTGATTTCCGTTTTCAGTCGCGGCCATGCGTTGTTGGTGGGCGTTCCCGGATTGGCCAAGACGCTTTTGGTACAGACCTTGTCCCGTGTCATGGACTTGAGCTTTTCGCGTATCCAGTTCACGCCCGACCTGATGCCATCCGACATTACCGGTTCCGAAATCCTCGATCGCGACCGTAACTACAAGTTCGTCAAAGGGCCGGTGTTCGCCCATATCGTGCTGGCGGACGAGATCAACCGGACCCCGCCCAAGACCCAGGCGGCCTTGTTGGAAGCCATGCAGGAGAAAAGCGTGACCGTGGGCGGCAACACGTATCGGCTGCCCGAACCTTTCTTCGTGTTGGCCACGCAGAACCCCATCGAGCAAGAGGGAACTTATCCGTTGCCCGAAGCCCAGTTGGACCGTTTCATGTTTCAGATAAACCTCGATTATCCGGCATTGGAAGACGAGATCGGCATCGTCAAGGCGACCACGTTGGACCGGGAAATCCGTTTGGACACTTTGATGGGAGAACAGGAAATCAAGATGTTCCAACACCTTGTCCGGCAGATACCCGTGCCCGATCCGCTTTATGAATATGCGGTAAGGCTGGTAGCCTCCACGCGCCCGAACCTGCCCGACGCGCCTCCGATCACGAAGAAATACGTTTCATGGGGTGCCGGACCGCGCGCCTCCCAATACCTGATCGTCGCGGCCAAGTGCCATGCCGCCTTGCACGGGAAGTTCAGTCCCGACAAGGAAGACGTGAAAGCCGTCGCGCTGCCTGCCTTGCGTCACCGCGTGGTGAAGAACTACAAGGCCGAGGCCGAAGGCCTGTCGATAGACGACATACTGTCGAAGTTGATGTAAAAGGATTTACCTGTCCAAATTCCCGAACCTTTCCAACGAAATCTTCCGGCCTTCTCCGCTAGCGGGGATTTCCATGCGGGCGGTGTCCATGTCTTGCAGGTTGCATGTGAAAAGCCGGTTTTTCAGGGCGGCTTCGAAGCCGCAGAGCAATTTGACGCATTCCTCGGCTTGCACGGCCGCCACGAAGGCGGGAAGCGGGGCGATGACACCCTTGGGTCCTTGGCCGGGCATGAGGCCTTCTTCGGGAAAGAGGCAGCGATAGGTGGCCGATTCCTCGTCGGCGTTGAACACGGCCGCCTGACCCGAATATTCGCAAATGCTGCCGTAAACGAACGGGATGTCCAATCCCACCGCCACGTCGTTCATCAGGTAACGGGCCTCGGCGTTGTCGCTGCCGTCCACGATCAGGTGGCAGCCCTTGGCTATCGAAAGGGCGTTCGCGTCGTGGAAGAAGACGGGATGGATTTCTATTTCCGTTTCGGCGTTCAAGGCTTCGAGGCTTTTTTTCGCGCATTCGGCTTTGGGCAATCCCACTTGGTTCTCCCGATAGAGGATCTGGCGTTGCAGGTTGTGTTCCGAAACCGTGTCGCCGTCCACCAGTACCAGTTTGCCGATACCGGCGGCGCACAACAAGGAGGCGATATGTCCGCCCAGGCCGCCCAATCCGACGACGAGGGCGGTTTTGCCGCCCAATCGCGCCTGATGTCCGGCGGTGAAGCCCGGCAAGGCCAGATGCCGGGCATAGCGTCTTTCGAGCTTATCGGGCGTCATACACCTTGTCCCAGTCTTTCCAGACTACTTCGTAGCCCTGTTCCTCGATCATTTTCTTCATTTCCGCGGGAGAACGGTCGTCGTTGATCTCGAATTGCGCCGTTTCGGTATCCGGGTGCGCGTAGCCGCCCGGGTCTGTCTGTGAACCGGCACTGATGGAGGTGATGCCCAACGAGACCATGTGGTTGCGGAAATCCGGGCTTTCGCGTGTGGTGAGCGACATCTCCACCTCGTCGTCCAACAGGCGGAAAGCCCAGATCATCTGCGCCAATTCGCGGTCGTCCAGCATGTGGCGCGCCTGGAATCCTTCCCCTTCGTGCGGACGCATGCGCGGAAAGGAGACGCAGTACTTGGAACGCCAGTAGTTCTTTTGCAGGTGCTTGAGGTGCATGGCCATGCAAAAGGCCTCCGTGCGCCAGTCTTCCAGACCGAGCAAGGCGCCGATGCCTATCTTGTTGACGTTGGCAAGGCCGAGCCTGTCCTGGCTGTCGAGCCGCCATGCATAGTCGCGCTTCATGCCGGCGGGATGGTAGTCGCCGTAGGTATTCCTGTTGTAGGTTTCCTGGTAGACATAAACCGCGTGGAGCCCGCTCTTGCGCAAGCGCTCGTATTGGGGCGTGTCCATGGGTTGCACTTCCAGCGAAATCTGCGCGAAGTGCGGTGAAATCAGCTGCATGGCGTGTTCCAGGTAGTCGATGCCCGCTTTCCCTGGCGATTCGCCGGTAAGCAACAGTATGTGTTCGTAACCCATTTTCTTCAACACGGCGCATTCTTCCATGATCTGTTCGTCGTCGAGCGTGACACGTGCGAACTTGTTTTCGTGGTTGAATCCGCAGTAGATGCAGTGGTTGGAACACTCGTTGCTCAGATAGAGCGGAATGTAGAACTGGATGGTCTTGCCGAACTTCCTTTGCGTGGCCTGGCGGCTGAGACCGGCCATGGCTTCCAGGTATCCGGGCTTGTCGGCGGCAGGGCTGACGAGAGCCTTGAAATCCTCCAGGTCGATTTCCTCTCCGGGCGACTGTGCCTTTGTCAAGGCGCGTTCCACGTCAAGTCCGGTCTTGGCGTGGATTTCGTCTCCCATCCTGTCCCAATCGTATTCTTTCAATATTTCGGAAAAAAACATTTCTTCTCCTTTCGATTATTTGGCGATGTCGTATTCGTCCAGGCAATGGCCTTTGTCCAGATCCTGGCTGATACGCATGGCGCAGAAGTTGGGGCCGCACATCGTGCAGAATCGCGAACCGTCGGCGCTGGCACCCTCCCTGTTGTTGAAATATTCCACGGCGCGGTCGGGATCGAGGGCAAGGTTGAACTGGTCTTTCCAACGGAATTCGTAACGGGCCTTGCTCATGGCGTCGTCGCGGATTTCGGCCCCGGGATGCCGCTTGGCAAGGTCGGCGGCGTGGGCGGCGATCTTGTAGGTGATGATGCCCGTGCGCACGTCTTCCTTTTCGGGCAAGCCCAGATGTTCCTTGGGGGTCACGTAGCAAAGCATGGCCGTTCCGTACCAGCCGATAAGCGAGGCGCCGATGGCGGAAGTGATATGGTCGTATCCGGGGGCGATGTCGGTAACCAGCGGCCCGAGCGTGTAGAACGGAGCCTCCTTGCAATCCACCAGTTGCTTGTCCATGTTTTCCTTGATCTTGTGCATGGGCACGTGGCCGGGGCCTTCTATAAGCACCTGCACGTTGTGTTCCCATGCTCTTTGCGCCAGCTTGCCGATCGTTTCCAGTTCACCGAACTGTGCCGCGTCGTTGGCGTCGTGGATGCTGCCCGGACGCAGCCCGTCGCCCAGCGAGAGGGCGGTGTCGTATCGTGCCACGATTCGGCATATCTCGTCGAAATGGGTGTAGATGAAATTTTCCCGCTGATGGTATTGGCACCATTTGGCCATGATCGAACCGCCGCGGCTGACGATGCCCGTAAGTCGTTTCTTGGCATGGGGGATATGTTCGAGCAGCAATCCGGCATGAATCGTGAAATAGTCCACCCCTTGTTCGCATTGCTCCACAAGCGTGTCGCGGAAAAGTTCCCATGTAAGGGCCTCGGCCTTTCCGCCGACCTTTTCCAATGCCTGGTAGACGGGCACCGTGCCTACGGGAACGGGGCAGTTGCGGATAATCCATTCCCGGGTTTCGTGGATATGGCTTCCGGTGGAAAGGTCCATGAGCGTGTCCCCGCCCCAGCGGCAGCTCCAAACGGCCTTTTCCACTTCTTCCTCGATGCCCGAGGAGGTGGCCGAATTGCCTATGTTGGTGTTGATCTTGGTCAGGAAGTTGCGTCCGATGATCATCGGTTCGCATTCCAGATGGTTGATGTTGGCCGGAATCATGGCGCGTCCCTTGGCGATTTCCTCGCGCACGAATTCAGGCGTGATATGCGACCGGATTCCGGCCGCTTCCGCGTTCTGGTTCTCGCGTATGGCCACATATTCCATCTCTTCGGTGATGATGCCTTTTCTGGCGTAGTACATCTGCGTGAGCTGCCTGCCCGCCTTGGCGCGGTAGGGTTTGCGCAGATGCTCGAAACGCAGGTGGTCGAGGCTCTTGTCGTTTTGCCGCGCGTTGCCGTATTCGCTGGTCATTCGCGGTAGCCGTTCGGCATCGCCCCTGCGTTCGATCCAGGCTGAACGAACGTCTGGCAGGCCCTTGTGCAGGTCGATTTCCGCCTTGGGGTCGGTATAGGGTCCGCTGGTGTCGTACACGTAAACGGGCGCGTTGGGCGTCTGCTCGCGTTGACCGCCGGCGATCGTCACGGTATCCACGAGGTTGATCCTGCGCATGGGAACCTGGATGGGAAAAAGGCTGCCGGGCAGGTAGACCTTTTCCGAGCCCGGGAAAGGGCGGCGGGAAACGAGTTTGCTTGCAGGTTTCGTCTCGGCGTTCTTATGTGTGTCTTTCTTTTTTTCCATGATGGCTTTATTGACGGATTAGAGATTCTGACTCAGGAATGAAGTGAGCGGACTGCTTGCCGAGGCGGTGGATGTCGCCTGGGCGGGACGGGATTCGAATGCCATGCGGCCCGCTTCCACGGCCAGCTTGAACGATCTGGCCATCTGCACCGGGTTGCCCGCCACGGCGGCTGCCGTGTTCAGCATCACCGCGTCCGCGCCCAGTTCCATGGCCTCCGAGGCATGCGAGGGCAGGCCTATGCCCGCATCCACGATGACAGGAACACGGCTTTGGCGGATGATGATTTGCAGCATGTCGCGGTTGCGGATGCCCAGGTTGGAGCCAATGGGCGCGGCCAAGGGCATGACGGTGGCCGCGCCGGCTTCTTCCAGCAACTTGCACAATACAGGATCGGCCTGCACGTAAGGCAATACGACGAAACCTTGCCTTGCCAGCTCTTCGGCGGCCTTGAGCGTTTCCACCGGATCGGGGAGGAGGTATTTGGGGTCGGGATGGATTTCGAGCTTCACCCAGTCCGTTTCCAGTGCCTCCCTGGCCAATTGGGCCGCCAAGACGGCTTCCTTGGCCGTGCGGGCGCCCGATGTGTTGGGCAGGAACGTGACACCGCAGTTCCTGATGTGGGCCATCATGTCGTCGTGTTCGTCGCAGGTGTCGATGCGCTTGAGCGCGGCGGTCACCATCTGCGTCCCCGAAGCCTTGATGGCGTCTTCCATCATTTGGTTGGAACTGTATTTGCCGGTTCCCATGATGAGCCGGGAGGAAAATTCCTTGCCGGCGATGACGAGATTCTTCATATTCGTGTCGTTTTGCTTTTTAATTGAAATAACGCAGGAACGTTCCGGCTTCCTTGCCGGGGTCTTCCGTGTCCAGCAAGGCGGAACTTGTCGCGATGCCGTCGATGCCGCAGGCCTTCAGTGCTTGCGCGTCGTGGGAGCGGATGCCGCCGATGGCGAATACGGGCAAGCAAAGGCCGTTGCGGCGTGCTTCCCGCATCAGGCGTCGGTAGCCCTCCAATCCGATGACGGGGCTCAGTTTCTTCTTGGTGGCGGTGAATCGGAACGGTCCCAGTCCGATGTAGTCGCCCCCTTGTGCGGCCACGTCCATCATGTCTTGCAGCGTGTTGGCGGTTCCTCCGATAAGGACGTCTTCTCCCAGCATCTTCCGCGCCTGGGCCAAAGGCATGTCGTCCTTGCCCAGATGCACGCCGTCGGCTTCCAGTTCGGCGGCCAGTTCCACGCGGTCGTCGATGAAAAAGAGTGCGTCGTGCCGTTGGCAAAGTCGCCGTACCTGTAAGGCCATGTCCCGGACCAGGGCAGGGGGCAGCTCTTCCTTGCAACGGAACTGTATCCAGCGTACGCCCAGTCCAAGCGCCTGCCTGGCCGAATCCACGAGGCCGAAACGGTCTGTCTTGTGGGTGATGAACTGCAACAAGGGCAGTCTTCTGTTACCTTTGCCTACATGCATTGTTTCATGATATTTCGCATCGTGGTTGCCAATCGCCTCGTATCGGGCCGTTCCGCGTAGCCTTGCCAGATTTCGCCTATCATGCCCGCTCCGCCGAATCCGATTTCCTTCAAAAACGGGACATGTCCGCTCCGCACGCCTCCCAAGGCGAACACTTTTCGGTCGATGATGCCGTCTTTAGCCGCCGTATGCAGTTCTTCGGAGGAAAAACCGCTTGCGTAGCCTTGTTTTGAAACGCTGTCGAAGATCGGGCTGAGGAACACGTAACGGCACTGCGCCTTGCGCGTCTGGACCTCTTCGAGGCTGTGGCAGCTTGCGCTCAAGGAACAGGCCTCTTGCGGTGCCCGGGGATGGCGGCGGTTCAGGTGAACGCCTTGCAGTCCGTATTCCCCGGCCAGTTCGAAATGGTCGTGAAGGCGGATCTTCTTCCTCGTTTCTTCGGGCAATTCATCCAAAAGCCGTCGTGTCGCTTCCTCGCTCCAGCCGGGTTTGCGCAAATGCAAGGCGAGGACGGCCGGCATCTGGCCGACAAGGCGTAACGCCTGCGCTTCCATGGGCAGACGTTCGGGAAACGTGATTACCGCGATGCCGAACATGGCAAATTCAAAAATCTGGACAAGCGGGGTGAAAAAAGACAGAATAGCAAGAAAACGAATTCCCTACGGCGGCATTACCCGCATCAGGTTATATGGGTCTGTTCTCAGCCTTTCGGCACCCCTGTTTCAACGTGCAAAGGTAGTAATTTTTGCGGTTCGGTCAGGCTTCCAGCCAGACGATTTCCGTTTGCCTGCGCAGCCAGGTCAGCTGGCGTTTGGCGTAACGGCGCGTATGGGTCTTGATGTCGGCGATGGCTTGTTCGAGGCTGGATTTCCCGTCGAAATGCGCGAAAAGTTCGCGATAGCCCACGGTCTGCAGGGCGTTCAGTTCCCGATGCGGATACAGGGCGCGGGCTTCCTGCTCGAGTCCTGCCTGCATCATCGCTTCCACGCGGCGGTCGATGCGTTCGTGCAAGGTTTCCTTGGGCCGGTTCAGCGCGTAGCGTTCCATGACGAAAGGCCGTTCTTTGGCCTTTTCCGTGCGCAAGGTAGAGTAGGGCTTTCCGGTGGTGATGCATACCTCCAGGGCGCGGCGCAACCGGACGGGATTGCGCAGGTCCACTTTCCCGTGGAACACGGGGTCGAGTTTCCGGAGCATTTCCTGCAAGGCGCCCAAGCCTTCGCCGGATTCGATGTCCTTGAGTCTTTGGCGCAAGGCGGGGTCGGGGTCGGGCAAGTCGTCGATGCCCTTGCAGAGCGCGTTCACGTAAAGGCCTGAACCGCCTGCCAGGATTACCGTGTCGTGGCGTTTGAAAAGTTCTTCGAGCAAGGCCAAGGCTTCCTGTTCGTAGTGCGATACGCTATAGTAACCGAAAATGCTTTTGTCGGCGATGAAATGGTGGGGGACGGCGGCCAGTTCCTCCGGGGAAGGACGGGCCACGCCGATGTCCAGTTCCTTGTAGAACTGGCGGGAATCGGCCGAGACGATTTCGCTTCCCGCCTCCAGGGCCCATTTTATGGCAAGGGAAGTCTTCCCCACCGCCGTGGGACCTTCGATGACTTTCAGGATCTTGGGCATGACAAACCGAGTCCTTTGCCTGTCTCGATCATCAGTTCCCATGCCTGCCCGCGGTCGTTCTCGATGATGCCGTCCAGAATGGCGTCCTTGATCCGGGTCTTGATGATGCCGATTTCCTCACAGGGCGGAATGTTGAAATATTCCATGATGTCGTTGCCCGAGACGGGGGGCTGGAAGTTGCGGATGCGGTCTTTTTCCTCCAATTCCTCGAGCTTGCGTTCCACGATGGCGAAATTGTTTCGGTAACGCTGCACCTTTTCGCGGTTCTTGGACGTGATGTCGGCCTTGGCAAGCGTCATGAGGCTGCCGATGTCCTCGCCGGCCTCGAACAACAGGCGGCGCACCGCCGAGTCGGTCACGATGTCTTCGGCAAGGATGATGGGGCGCAGGTGCAGTTCCACCATCTTCTTGACGAATTGCATGTTCTCGTCCATCGGCAACTTGAAACGTCTGAAGATGCCGGGCACCATCTTCGCGCCCACGAATTCGTGGCCGTGGAACGTCCAGCCGCGCGGTTCCTCGAAACGTTTGGTCTTGGGCTTGGCGATGTCGTGCAGCAGCGCCGCCCAGCGCAACCAAAGCCCTCCCTTGGCGTAGGCCACGTGGTCGAGCACTTCCAACGTATGTTCGAAGTTGTCCTTGTGCGCCTTGCCGTTGCGTTTCTCCACACCTTTGAGCCGGCAAAGTTCGGGGAAGATGATTTCGAGCAGTCCTGCCGCGTCCAATAACTTGAACCCGTAGGAGGGTTTGGGCGAGAGTATGATCTTGTCGAGTTCTTCGGTGACGCGTTCGGCCGAAAGTTCCCCGATGTGTTCCTTTTGACGCATGATGGCGGCGAATGTCCCGGCTTCGATGTCGAAGAAGAGCTGGGAGGCGAACCGGATGGCGCGAAGCATGCGCAAGGGATCTTCCTCGAAGCTCAGGTCGGGGTCGCGGTGGGAGCGGACCAACTGGTTTCGGAGGTCTTCCAGTCCGTTGAACGGGTCGGAAAGTTCGCCGAAGGATGCCTTGTTGAGCGAGACGGCCATGGCGTTGATGCTGAAGTCGCGTCGCATCCGGTCTTCTTCCATCGTGCCTTCTTCCACCACGGGCTTGCGCGAGCCGGGCTTGTAGGTTTCCTTGCGTGCGCCCACGAACTCCATTTCCAGGCCGTCGTATTCGAACTTGCAAGTGCCGAACTGGCCGAATTCGTGCAGGACGGGTGTTTCTCCCGTCCTCTTGCCGATTTCGGCGCATAGTTCGCGGCACAGTTCGATGCCGTTGCCTTTCACCACGCAATCCAGGTCGGGAGAAGGGCGGCCGAGCAGCAAGTCACGGACGAAGCCGCCTACCACGAAAGCCTCCGTCTGGCGGCGATCGGCCGTTTTCCGGATAAGTTCGAAGACGGGATGGGTCAGGTGTGATTTCAGGTTCATCTTAGCGCATTTCCGTGCAAAGGTACATCATTCTTCCGTGAATAGGGCGCGACACGTTGTCCGCCGGGCGCGTTTGCGACGGGATGCTCGGCCGTCGATCCGGAACCGGGGCGAGTCTTCGGAATCAATACGCCGGCACGCAAGGAGAGATCATGGGGTGATACCGCCGTTTCTTGTTTGGCCGACCGGCCGTTTGAAAAACGCACAACCGCAAAATGCGTAACTTTGGTCGTTGGATTATTACATCGATACCATGATACTTAAATCGTTCATAGACCTTATCGCTCGTCTCGGCCAATCGCTCGCGGAGGCGGGATGGCACACGGGAGCCGTACGTTTCGTTTCCACCTTGGCCATATTGCTTTGCGTGGTGCTTTTCGCATGGGGCTTGTATTGGCTCACACGGGCGATCCTTTCGCGCGTGTTGCGCATGGTTTCCTCAAGGTACAAGAACAAGGTGGGCGAGCTCCTGTTGCGGCGGCATGTGGTGCGTTACACGTCTTATCTGGTATTGTGCCTGATTTTCAATGCCGCCGTTCCGGCTATCTTCGAGGAATTTCCCGCTTGGATAGGCCCGCTTCGGAAACTGCTCGTGGCAGGTATCCTTTTTTTCCTTGTCCGGGTGATAACGGGCATCCTTTGGTGCATGGTGGACTATCAGTCCGAATACGGGCAAAACCGGCAACGATCGTTCAAGGGAGTCGTGCAGTTCGCCACGATCATCCTCTATTTCCTGGGCGGCATCGTGTTTCTTTCCATCTTGCTCGACAAGTCTCCGCTTGTCTTTATCGGCGGTCTGGGTGCGGCTTCGGCCGTGCTCATGCTGATTTTCAAGGATAGTATCCTGGGCTTGGTGGCGGGCGCGCAACTTTCCTACAACGACATCGTGCGCATCGGCGACTGGATCACGATGTCCAAGTTCGGAGCCGACGGTACGGTCATCGACATCACGCTTACCACCGTCAAGGTGCGCAATTTCGATTTGACGATCACCACGATTCCCGCCTACAACCTCATTTCCGATTCGGTGCAGAATTGGCGGAGCATGTCCGATTCGGGACATCGCCGGATACAACGCGCGTTGAACATCGACGTCACGACCATTCGTTTCTGTACGCCCGACTTCTTCGAGGCATTGGGAAAGGCAAGGGCCTTGGAGGCTTTCATCAAACCTTATCTTGCCACCGTGAATGCCGGGCAGGCCAAGTCGGAAGGCGAGGATTCCCGTAAGCCTTTCGGCGGATTGACGAACGTTTTCCTGTTTCGCCGCTACGTCGAGTTCTATCTACGGCATCATCCCCAGATCGAAACCGATCCGAAATATACGTTGATGGTGCGCCAATTGGCCATGAGCGATTACGGTCTGCCCATTCAGGTATATTGCTTTACACGTACTTCGGTATGGGTGAGCTATGAGTCGGTGCAAGCCGACGTCTTCGACCATCTGCTGGCGATGGCACCCGTCTTCGGACTGGCGGTATTCGAACGTACGGCGCAAACCGACCTCCGCTCCCAAGGCGTATTGCCGCTTATCGGCAAGCCCGACGGGGATTGACCGCCCGATGGCCGGGAAAGGGAATTCGTATGACGGCGATCAGATGCTGTCGTATTCCATGTAGTACAGGTCGAAGCCTTTGGCCCAATAGTCTTTTTTTGTTTCACGCAGGACGAATCCTTGCCTCTCGTAAAACTTGAAAGCCGTCTGCGAGGTCCTTACGGTTATTTTCTTGACGCTGTCGATGGATCGCAATACTTCGAGCCGGTGTTTCCATAGCCTTGCGCCCAGTGATTTCCTTTGGAAATGAGGATGTATGATGTCCCAACTCATTTTCCCGATGGTCTTGTCTTGCGCGAAATTTATTCCGCCGCATCCGACGATGTCGCCTTTTACCCGCAAGACATAGTAAAGTTCCACGTCTTGGTCAAGATACCTGCTGAATTCATCCGCTTCTTCCGCCGCAAAGGCATGGGGAATGTTCAGTTTGATCAGTTCCAGCAACGAATCCTTGTCGGCCGGTGAATACGCCCGGATCGTGACCGGTTCTTCCGGATTCATGAAGATTTTCTTTTCAGGGACCTTTGCGTCTTTTAAGCGTGCGGGATGGGTTTCGGGCAAAAAAAAATCCGGCTCGGAACCGAACCGGATTTTTTCAAGCGGGAGAAAGTTTCCTTAGTTTTCCTTTTCCCTGCCCTTGGCTGTAGAGTAGTTGATTTTCAGGGCGTTCATCTTGCGCAGTTCCTGTTTCACGTCGGTGAGGATTCCCATCTTGACCGATTTGTCGGCCTTGATGGAGGTGGTCATCAAAGGACGATCCACTTCATCCCTGGCCTGACGTTCCACTTCGATGAACTGGGCGATGTCGCGCACGCCCGAAATCTGGTCGTTGAGCTGGATACGCGGTTCGGTACCGAACTTCTGCGCGTCCATGGGAGGTCCGATGTATATGAAACTTACCAACGATTTCTTTTCCAGTTTCTGGACTTCGGTCGCGGTAGGCGGGTTGATGCGCACGAACAACGTGCTTTCACGCATGGTGGTGATGACCATAAAGAAGAACAGC
This sequence comes from uncultured Bacteroidales bacterium, assembly GCA_910578275.1. GTDB lineage: Bacteria > Bacteroidota > Bacteroidia > Bacteroidales > P3 > Pullibacteroides. The sequence continues at coordinate 32,354 of CAJTPR010000011.1, forward strand.
AGCATGAAGATGATGTCGCTCATGCTTCCGGTGTTGATTTCCGGCGTCCCTTTCTTGGCGTTTTTATTGAACTTTCCCATTAGTTTCCTGTATTTACGGCAGCACTGGTGGGTTCTGCCTCTGAAATGGTAAGGGGAACCGCTTTCTGGATGGCTTCAATCTGGGCGTCCCTTTTCAGGTCGTCGAACTTGACGCCGAACCTTTCCTGCGAAAGTTCGTTCCTCAATTCGTGGAAAGCCGCCGTAAGTTCGTTTTGCACTTTCACGTACATCTCGTAGGACGTACCGCGGTCGTTACGCAACGACACGACACCTTTTGAAACGGGAACGGAACCCAGCAGTTCGATTTCCTCTATCTTCTTCTCTGATTTCTTGGGGTCGTTTACCGGATTCGCCAAAAACTCCTTGGCCATGTCGCGCAAGTCGGCAATGTCCACGCGTGCGCCCTGCACCTGCAACTCATCCCTGAAATTGACCGCCACCTTGAAAACGTTGCGGTCGTGGATTTCGGGTTTGGGTGCATCCGGTGGCAGGGGAGGCGGCAGTTTTCGAGCAATCCCCAAGTCCGTATTGATCGATGATGTCAACAAGAAGAATGTCAACAACAAGAACGAAATATCGGACATGGATCCCCCATTGATGGTGGGTGATTTCTTAGCCATGAGTGTTACTTTTTAAACGGTCGGGCTATTTCGGTGACGATGAGCGTAAGCAACGTCACGCCGAAAAGGATGTAGAACATGTACATGCCCGCGCCGATCATCTTGGACGATTCGTAATTGCCGCCTACTTTTTCGAACACGGCCGCGCTGATGTCGGTGCCGGAAGAAACGAGGTAGGAGACCACGAAGATGACAACCAATCCGACAAGGCCGTAAAGCGTGGTCTTGTTCTGCTTGAAGTTGCCGGCGAACTGGTAGATGGAGAAGCCCACGGCTGCCAGGATTCCGAGAACCAGCAGCGCATAGACCACGAACATCCCGATGTTGATCAATGTATCCATGATGTTAGTGCCTCCTCTGTGTTATTTCTGGTGGTTGTACTTGACAATCAAGTCCATGAACGAAATGGAAGCATCTTCCATCTTGTTCACGATGCCGTCGATCTTGGAGCTGAGGTAATTGTAGAATGTTTGGATGACGATGGCGACGATAAGACCGAACACGGTCGTCAACAAGGCCACTTTCATACCACCGGCTACGACGGTCGGAGAAATGTCACCGGCGGCTTCGATGTCGTCGAACGCCTGTACCATGCCGACTACCGTACCCAAGAATCCCAACATGGGCGCCACGGCGATGACGAAGGCGATCCACGAAAGGTTCTTTTCCAGACGGCCTACTTGGACGCCACCGTAGGAGGTGACCGATTTTTCGATCATGTCGATGCCTTCATCGGCACGTTCCAGCCCTTGGTAGAAGATGCTGGCGACAGGACCGCGGGTGTTGCGGCATACTTCCTTGGCAGCCACGATACCGCCTTTTTTCAAGGCTTCCTCGACATTGTTGAGGAGTTTTTCGGTATTGGTGGTGGCAAGGTTCAAATAAATGATACGTTCGAACACCAAGGCCAGACCGAGGATGAAAACCAAGAGGACAGGGGTCATCCAGCCTGCGCCGCCTTCGATGAATTTCTGCTTGAGCGCCTGATGAAACGACCTTTGCGTGGTCTGGGCGGCAGCGGGTGCCATTTCCACGTTTTCGGTTACCGTTTCCTGTTCAACGACTTCTTCGGTTTGTACGGCCTGCGTGTCGGCTTGAACGGCTTCGGATTCCTGGGCCATCAAGGCGGAACCCCAAACAAGCGTGGCTCCTACGAAAAGGGATGCAATCAGTTTTTTCATGATGATAGAACTTTTTCTTTTTATCCTTTTGTTGTTTTGTTTTCTTAAAATCGGCAGGAACTGTCAGGAGCCGAGTACGGTTCACCCGCGCCCGTCTCCTTAAAGCCCCGCAAATATACGCAAATTTCTTTTCCGTTTACAGCACGGCCACTTTTAGCGAGAACCGGCGTCTCTTGTCGATGGAGACACGGACGATGTAAATCCCCGCGCAAGGCAGCGTGTAGCCGAAACGGCTCTGCCGGACGAAAGTGGCGCAGATGCGCTTGCCGGAGATGTCGAAGATTTCCACGGCTTCCATGGTCCCTGTTTCGTGGTCCACTTGCAGGAAACGCCCGCTGACGCTTATCTTGCAATGGTTCTGCAGATAGTCCTGCAAGCCCGTCGTATCGGGCGGAACGGGCATCGTGTCCGTGCCGTTCCACGGTCCGGTGTCATCCCCCCATATCTTCTCCGCCAGTTCGGGATGGTCGATGAAGGGGTTGCGGTTGCCCTGTATGCCGTAGACGACTTCGTTCCGCCTGATTTCCTTTTCGCTCACCGGATCCAGGCGGTGCCATTTCAGAAGCAGTTCCTTGCTCCAGCGGGTGAAAACGTCCAGATTGTTCGAGTCGAGCATGTCCGAAGTCCAGGTATCCACGCGGTCATGGTAGCAGGTGGCCATGTAGAAGTAGGTGCGCGCCATGTCGCCCTTGTACTTGTCCAAGGGTTCGAAGGCCGTGCCCGTGTAGCCGGGAAACGAACATGGCCCCAGTTTGCTGCCTGCCGTGGAGGTGTAGGCGGGCTTTTCCACTTCGCCGAAAGGATTGTTGTTGCGCCGCGAGTTCACGTAGCCCGATACGGGATAGAGATGGAAGAGGTCGGTGTACATCGGCGTTTTTTCCTTGTCGTCGTGGAACCAGCTTTTAGGCATGGAGTGTTCGCGGTTGTAGCATTTGCACTGGTCCTGCAGGTTGCCCGAACTGCCGGTGCCGCATTGGTCTTCCTTGAACTTGAAGTCGCAGTCGTTGTACATGTCCAGGATATTGCTGTTCGCGTCCGCGTCGGTCTGCAGGTAGGCGTCCCAGAGTTCGGCGTACTTGAGCGTCTTGTGTTCGGAAATGATGCCGAAGAGGGCCTCTTTGAGTTCGTAACGGCTTTTGGAAAACGCCGGCTCGTAATATCCCTCCGGGGCTTGCGCGCAGGCCGCGAAGACCAGGAGGAACATTACGGGCAAGGATGCGGTTTTTTTCATGCCCGGCTATTTTTTCAAGTCGTCGGAAGCCGTCGATTCGAGGAAGAGTTCGTCCATCTGCGCCTTGCTGATGGGTGAGGGCGACTCGCTCATCACGTCCCGTCCCGAATTGTTCTTGGGGAAGGCGATATAGTCGCGGATGCTGTCGGAGCCGCCGAAAAGAGCGCAAAGACGGTCGAATCCGAAAGCCAGCCCGCCGTGCGGAGGCGCACCGAATTCAAAGGCGTTCATCAGGAAGCCGAATTGGTTCTGCGCTTCCTCGTCACTGAATCCCAGGGCGTTGAACATGCGTTTTTGCAGGTCGTGGTCGTGGATACGGATCGAGCCGCCGCCCACTTCCACGCCGTTGATGACCATGTCGTAGGCGTTGGCCCGGACTTTGCCCGGTTCGCTTTCCAGCAAGGCCTCGTCTTCGGGCTTGGGCGCGGTGAAAGGATGGTGCATGGCGAAGAATCGTCCCGCTTCCTCGTCCCACTCCAACAACGGAAAATCGACGACCCACAACACTTTGTAGTCGAACGGATCCCTCAGACCCAGGCGGTTGCCCATTTCGAGCCGCAACTGTCCGAGGGCGGTCTTGGTCTTGAGCGCCTTGCCTGAAAGTATCAGTATGAGGTCGCCCGCCGTGGCCTGGCAGGCTTGCGCCACCTTGGCCAGTTCGTCGGCGGAATAGAACTTGTCTACCGACGACTTGAAACTGCCGTCGGCGTTGCATTTGACGTAAACCAGTCCGCCTGCGCCTATCTGGGGACGTTTGACGAATTCTGTCAGTTCGTCCAGTTGCTTGCGGGTGTATTCGGCCGCGCCGGGTACGCGGATGCCGCCGATCCACTCGCTTTGGTCGAAAACGCCGAACTTGCCTTGCGGGAAAACGTCCTTGAGGGCGTTGAATTCCATGCCGAACCGTATGTCGGGCTTGTCCGAACCGTACTTGTCCATGGCCGTTTGCCAGGTCATGCGCGGCAGGGGCGGGAGTTCGATGCCTTTTTCCGTCTTGAACAAGTGGCGGACAAGGCCTTCGAACGTCTGCAACACGTCTTCCTGTTCCACGAACGACATTTCACAGTCGAGTTGCGTGAATTCGGGCTGGCGGTCGGCGCGCAGGTCCTCGTCGCGGAAGCAGCGCACGATCTGGAAGTAACGGTCGAATCCCGCCACCATCAACAATTGCTTGTATTGCTGCGGCGACTGGGGCAAGGCGTAGAACTCTCCCGGGTTCATGCGGGACGGCACCACGAAGTCGCGCGCCCCCTCGGGCGTCGATTTGATGAGGAACGGGGTTTCTATTTCCATGAAACCCAGATTGTCCATGTACTTGCGGATCTCGATGCCCAGGCGGTGGCGCAGGGCGATGTTCTTCCGCACGCAGTCGCGCCTCAGGTCGAGATAGCGGTACTTCATCCGCAATTCGTCTCCGCCGTCGCTGTGGTCTTCGATCGTGAACGGGGGCGTCTTGGCCGCATTGAGCACGTGGAGTTCCTTGGCGATGATTTCAATCTCGCCGGTGGGAATCTTGGCGTTCTTGTTACTGCGTTCGGCCACTTGTCCTTTGACCTGGATGACGAATTCCCTTCCTATCGAACGGGCTTGCGCGCAGAGCCCCGCGTCGGTCTCCATGTTGAAGACGATCTGGGTGATGCCGTAGCGGTCGCGCAGGTCGACGAACGTCATTCCGCCCAGGTCGCGGGAGCGTTGTACCCAGCCGCACAGGCAGACGTCCTTGCCCGCGTCGCATAGCCTCAGTTGGCCGTTGTTGTGTGTTCTGTACATGGCCTTTGGATTTCCGTTTTGTTGATTCTTATTTTGTCTTGCCTTGGTTGGCCACCGCTTCCATCAAGGCCTTGATCTTTTCCGGATCGCCCAGGAAACGGTCACCTTTCAGGTTCATGTCGTCGTCGAATTCGAACAAGTAGGGAACGGCGGTGGGCAGGTTGAGGGCGATGATGTCGGTGTCGGAAATGCCCTTGATGTATTTGATGATGCCGCGGAGCGAATTGCCGTGCGCGGCGATGATGACCTGGTCGCGGTCCTTCATCGAGGGGACGATGGTCTCCGTCCAATAAGGAACGATGCGGTTCACCGTGTCTTTCAAAGATTCGGTGAGCGGCAGGCATCGCTTGTCCACGCCGGCGTAGCGGGCGTCCTGGAACGGACTGCGCGGATCGGATTCCGCCATCGGGTCGGGGGCCACGTCATAGCTGCGGCGCCAGATCTTGACTTGTTCCTCGCCGTATTTTTGTGCCGTCTCGGCCTTGTTCAGGCCTTGCAGCATGCCGTAGTGCTTTTCATTGAGCCGCCAAGTCTTTTCCACGGGAATCCAGAGCTGGTTCATTTCTTCCAGTACCGTGTTCAGCGTCTTGATGGCGCGGGTAAGATACGAGGTGTAGGCCATGTCGAAACGGAATCCTTCCTTCTTGAGCAATTCTCCCGCCTGACGGGCTTCTTCCACGCCCTTGGGGCTCAAATCGACATCGGTCCATCCGGTAAAACGGTTTTCCTTGTTCCAGGCGCTTTCGCCATGCCTGATCAAAACAACTTTTTTCATGATCGTATCGTGCTAATGGTTTAGTCGTGAATATGGAGCAACCGCACCACACGGCGGTCGTTGGGCAAGACGAATTCCACCAGGTAGTCGTCGGGCGGCAACATGGCGGCGTCTATGAGGTTGGGGCAGGAGGGCAGGCAGTCGGATTCCTCTTCCACCAGCACCAGGTGTCCGTCCTTGGTGTATATGTTGTAGCTAAGGACGTCCACTTCGGGAACCACTTCGAACGTATAGGCGTTCGGTTTGTCGGTCTCGTTGAAATAAATGCGGTAGTCGGTGGCCAGCAGCGCGCTGTCCTCGCCCACGTAGTCGAACCACACGCGCAGCGTGTTCAAGTAGATGTCGGGCGTATAGGCGTTCGGACGGGTTTCCACGCCGATGACCAGATAGAGCGTGCCGGTGTGGTTTGTGGCGGCGATGACGGGCGCATCGTAGTTTTGGGCGAAGAACCTGCGGGCGGTGTCGTTCTTGCTGACGTGGATGGAACCCACGCAAGAAAGGTCGTGTCCTGAAAGCGCGCCTTCCCCTTTGGAGAAATTGGGACGTCCCGAATTGACTTTCGGGCGGATGGGCGTTCCCCCGATCTTGAGGTGCAACTTGCCGGGTTCGATGTCGTTGGTGCCGGCCAGCGTGAACGAAGACACGGAGGAAATCCGGTACAGCGAATTGGGCCTGAGGCCGCCGAAAGGCTTGAAGATGAACAGGAATTCGCCCGCCCCGGTGTGCGAGCCCGAGAACAGCATGCCTTTTCCCGTCGAATCGTTCTTGGGCAACGGCATCCAGCCCACGAAAGGCTTGGCGTCGCGGTTCTTCGATTCGCTCGCGGCCATGCCGGTCCATTCGCCGCCGCCGTTCTTGAACAGCCAGGAATAGACCTCGGTCTGCGCCGGGAGCGAGAGGGAGCAGCCTGCCAGCAGGCAGGCTGTCAAAAGGTGGCGGACAGGCTTATACATGGCGGCTCATCTGTTGTTGCATGCGTGCGGCTTCTTGTGCGGCGGCGGCGGCGAAGTCCCGTGCCGAGGAAGCGTAGATGATGCTGCGCGAGGCGTTTACCAGCAAGCCGGCTTCGTCGGGAATCAGGCCGTTTTCGCATACGTCGTCCAGGTCGCCGCCTTGCGCGCCGATGCCCGGAACCAGCAGGAAATGTTCAGGGACGATACGCCTGATTTCCCGCAGCATGCCGGCCTTGGTCGCGCCTACCACGTACATCATGTTTTCGGGCGTTCCCCATTGCCTGGACGTTTCCAGCACCCTTTGGTAAAGAGGCGGCGTGCAGCCTTCGGCCGTCTGGAAATCGGACGAACCGGCATTGGAGGTCAATGCCAGCAGCACGACCCATTTTCCGTCTTCTTTCAGGAAAGGCCGCACGGAGTCGGAACCCATGTAAGGGGCCACGGTGACGGCGTCGAAGTCGAAGTCGCCGTCCTTGCCTAGGAAAGCCTTGGCATAGCGGGCGGAAGTGTTTCCGATGTCGCCGCGTTTGGCGTCGGCAATCGTGAACACTTCCTTGTCGCGCAGGTAGTCGATGGTCTTTTTCAGGCTCAGCATGCCTTTCAGGCCATAGGCTTCGTAAAAGGCGGTATTGGGCTTGTAGGCCACGGCGTAAGGCAACGTGGCGTCGATGACCTGCCGGTTGAAGGCAAAGACGGGATCGTCTTCCCCTTTCACGCAATCGGGCATCTTTTCCATGTCGGGGTCGAGCCCCACGCAAAGGAAGGATTTCTTTTCCTTGATCTGGCGTATGAGTTGTTCGCGGTTCATCTTGGGATCTTTAACCTACGGATTCTTTCATTTTCTCGGCGTTTTCGGCCAATTGCAGCGCGTCGATGATTTCTTGGATGTCGCCGTCCATGAAAGTGCCCAAGGCATGGGTGGTGAAATTGATGCGGTGGTCGGTGACGCGGCTCTGCGGGTAGTTGTAGGTGCGGATCTTGGCCGACCTGTCGCCCGTGGAGACCATGGTCTTGCGCTTGGAGGAAATGTCGTCGAGGTATTTCTGGTATTCGATTTCGTAGATGCGGGTACGCAGCACGCGCAGCGCCTTTTCGTAGTTCTTTATCTGCGATTTCTCGTCCTGTATGGCCACCACGATGCCGGTGGGGATATGCGTGAGGCGCACGGCCGAATAGGTGGTGTTTACCGACTGCCCGCCGGGACCCGACGAACAGTAGGTGTCCTTGCGTATGTCGGAGGCTTTCAGTTCCACGTCGAACTCGTCGGCTTCGGGAAGCACGGCCACCGAAGCGGCGGAGGTGTGCACGCGGCCCATCGTTTCGGTGGCAGGGACACGTTGCACGCGATGCACGCCCGACTCGTATTTGAGGATGCCGTAGACGCCCTCGCCCGACACGTTGAAGATGACTTCCTTGTAGCCTCCCGCCGTGCCTTCGGTATAGTCCACCGTTTCGACTTTCCAGCCTTTGGCGTCGCAATAGCGGGTGTACATGCGGTAGAGGTCGCCGGCAAAGATGGCCGCTTCGTCTCCGCCTGTTCCGGCGCGTATCTCGACGATGGCGTTCTTCGAATCCTGGGGATCGGCGGGGATGAGCAGGATGCGTATTTTTTCTTCGATCTCATCTTTCTGGCGCAGGTAGGCGTTGAGCTCGTCCTTGGCCATTTCGCGGAATTCCTCGTCTTTCTCGGTATTGAGCACGTCTTTGGCCGAAGCGATGTTGGAAAGCAGGTTGCGATATTCCTTGTGGGCGGCGACCACGGGTTGCAGGTCCTTGTAGTCCTTGCTCAGCTTGATGTACCGCTTCATGTCCTGCATCACGTCAGGACGGTTCATCTCCTCTTCTATATCCTTGAACCTGGCCTCGAGCGCGTCGAGTTTTTCTAACATATTGTCCATTTGGCATTGGTTTGGCGAAAACGTCCGTGCAGGACGTGCAAACTGCAAATATACGAAGCGACGGGTAATGCCCCAAATTCATTTTGAGGCCGCCGGATGGCAAAAGTCCCGAATCGTCTGCCCGTTTCGTGGCGGATGGAATCGAGGCACGAGCCGGGACGATGCGGCTGGAGAACCCGACTGTCCGGATCCAAGGCGGAGGCGGAATCGTGGCCGATATGGTTCAGGTACCGTACAGCCGTCCATGGATCGGTTCCGTTCAGGAGGTAGCGTGCGGATGAATCGCCCGCTTTGTCTTTCGGGCAAGCGGTACCGGCCGGCAGATCGAAAGCGGGTACGGCAGAAGAAATATGTTTTTCATTTCCATGCGGGTTGATGATGCTTGTCTTGAACGTGTATCCTCTTTGTTGCTTTCCGTTCGTGTTTTTTTGCACATCGTGTGAATGAAATGATACCGGTTGACAGGATACGGGATGTTCCGTATCCGGCAAGATGGTTCCGGGGGACGTCGACGGGCAAGTGCCGTCGTCCCGGCAGGGGAGATGATACCCGCCGGTGCGATTCCTTTGGAAAGGGAGGTTAACTTTTCTTTTTTTCCGGAACGCCCAAGGTGCGATAGGCAAGCACGCGGGCTTCCGGTGAAAGTTCGACGGTGAACCGGTTGCCGGTGGCTTCGTTCAGCGTTCCTTGCCACCAGGCTGTCAATTGCCGGTTTCGGATGGGCCAGCGCAGGCCGGAGGTGGAAATCGTGCCGGAAGAAGAAAGCGCAAAAAGCGATACCTGCATGCCCGGCTCGCTGTCGAGCGTGGCGGTTTGGAGGAGCGGGGTGAAAAGGCCGAAGTCCGAAAGCATCTCGATGCGTCGGAAAAGAGGCGCGTGTTCCATGAGAAGGGAGAGGTTTCCCAACGTGTGGTCTTCCCGCAAGCCGGTCGCGCCCAGTATCAGCACTTCCTGATGACCGGCCTTGCGGGCGAACAGGATGGCTTTGGTGAGGTCGTTTATCTCTTGGTCTTCCATCAAGTGGATGCGGTCGGCGTAGCGTTTCCGGAAGCAGGAAGGAAGGCTGTCGAGGTCGCCGACGATGGCTGTCGGGGTAATGCCGGCCTTGTCCAAGGCGGCAATGGCGCCGTCGCAGGCAATGACCACCGAAGCTTGGCGCAGCCGTCGCATCGGAACGGCCGTTTGCGGGAAGCTGCCGTTTGCCATGATCACGCAATCGTAAGGTGCCGTCATTTCTTCTTGATTCCTTTCCTTTTCCATGTATATAACCCGATAGCCGCCAGTATGGCGTAGCAAATATAGAGAAACAGGGTGGGATAAAGCCCGCGCCGGCAATAAAGATAGGCGGAAACGAAGTTGACGATGATCCAGAAGATCCAGTGTTCGATGAAGCGCCGGGCCAGCATCCATGTGGCGACGATCCCCACAGCCGTCGTGAACGCGTCGCCGGCCGGTATCGGCGAGTCGGTGAAATGGCGCAAGGCGGTGTAGAGCAGCATGAACAGGGCGGCAATGGCAGACAAGACGCTTGCCAGAAGACGGGGTGTGAGCCTGTCATAGATGATTTCTTCCTGCCGGGAGGCGGGGGCCTCGTTCCCCATGCGGTTCCTGCTTCCGGTCCATTGCCGGAAACCATAGACGCTGATGGCCGTGTAATAGATGTGCAGCCCCATGTCCGCATATATCTTGGAAAAGAAGAAGACAAAGACGTAGGTCAGGGAAGTCAGGAAGCCGACAATCCACATGGCGCGGTGCTGCCTGATTTCCAAGAACAGGTAAAGCAAGCCGCTCAAGACTCCGAAATATTCCAATAGGTTTTCCATTCCCGGGCTTTGGATTCGATGTCAGGAAACAGGGAGCGACAGGGAGGACCGTAGGTGACAGAAAACAAGATTTATCCCTCCGTCGGCATTATCCGTGCAGGTTCCATGGGTATGATCTCAACCTGCCTTCCTTTCTTTCGGTCTCATTCCGGCAAGCACCCCCTTGTATCCGGTTGCAAAGGAACGAAAAAAAAGGCATGACGGACAAATCCGAGGGCCTTTCGTCAAGCCGGCAGCTTCCAGGTCGTGCCGTATGCGTATTTCTCCTGTATGATGCCTTGTCTTTCGATACTATGGATAATTGTCGTTAAATTTGCATTCCGCCCTTGAGTGGAAGGGCCGTTGTTTGAGATGAGAACGAAAACGAGCATGACTTCAGGCGCGTCAAACGCCGTTATTGTTCCGGGCGCGAACCCGGAGGCTCTTGGTTTTCGCGCCTGGTTCAAGCAAGACGTGCCTGCTCCGGTCACCCGTATATTGGAAATACTCCGTGCCGCGAATCATCCTGCCTATATCGTGGGCGGTTGCGTGCGCGATTGCTTGCTGGGCGTCAGGCCGCACGACTGGGACATCTGCACCTCCGCATCCCTGTCGCGCGTACGGCCTTTGTTCGAACAAAAGGGCTATTACGTGGCGGCCACGGGTCTCAAGCACGGCACGTTGACGGTCATCGACGGCGGCCGCCCTTACGAGATAACCGTTTTCAGGCAAAAGTCGGATTTCGCCGCCTTGCACGGTGGCAGGCCGGGAAAGAGGACGGCCAAGGAAATACCGTCCCTGCAAGAGGATCTGGGCTTGCGTGATTTCACGATCAATTCCATGGCGTGGTCGCAAGAAGATGGGCTCGTCGATCCTTTCGGCGGCATGGGCGACTTGCAGGCCAGGCTGCTGCGCTGTGCCGGTTCGGCGCATGAACGTTTGCGGGAAGACCCTTTGCGCATTCTGCGCGCCTTGCGGTTCGCCGCCATACTGGACTTTTCCATGGAAGACGGCCTGCGGCAGGCTCTCCACGATTCGGTTCCGCTGCTCGAAAAGGTAGCGGTGGAGCGCGTCACCTCGGAGCTTTACCGGTTCATGCACGCGCCGGGCGTGCGCGTGGCGGCCTTGTTGCGCGAATATGCCGACGTGTTCTGCCGGATCATGCCTGAATTGGAGCCCATGATCGGGTTCGACCAACATAATTTCCATCATTCCTACGACGTGTGGGAACATACGATGAAGGCGATGGAAGCCTGCCATGCGGAAGATATCGTGCTCAAGTTCACGATCCTTTTCCACGACATGGGGAAGCCGCGCGCCTTTACGATGGATGCCGAGGGGATAGGCCATTTCTACGGTCATGGCGAGATAAGCCGCGAACTTTGCACGAAAGTGATGAAACGCTTGCGTTTCGACACGAAGACGGCCATGGACGTGCGTACCCTCGTGGAAGTGCATGACGCGCGGGTGGAAGGGAACACGCGCAGCATCAGGCGTTGGCTCAACCGGCTGGGACTGGAGCAGTTCGAACGCCTGCTTTTGATGAAGACCTGCGACGCGGCCGGCCAGAACCCCGCGTTCTGGCCGGAAAGGGAAGCCTATGTCGACTCCTTGCGGGCCGGTTTGCAGCAAGTGCTGGCGCAGGATGCGTGCTTCAGCATGAAAGACCTCGCGGTCAAGGGCAGCGACTTGATCGCGGTGGGATACCAGACGGGCGGCGCGTTGGGAAAATGCCTGCATCGCCTGTTGGACGAGGTGCTGGACGAACGGCTTCCCAACGAGAAGCACGCGCTTTTGGCCAAGGCCGTTTCATGGTTGAACCAGGAATCGCGCCTGCATTGACGGAATGGAAAACGCCGGATTCGTCCGGCAAACAATATCGGAAAATTGGAAGAATCACCCGTAGTATGGATAACAGGCGCTTCCTCGGGCATCGGGGAGGCGTTGGCGAAGGCATGGTCGGCAAAAGGTGCCACGATGGTGCTTTCCTCGCGCAACCGCGCCGAACTGGAGCGCGTGCGGAACTTGTGCGCCGATCCCGGCAAATGCCATGTCGAGTGCCTGGACTTGGCCGACCCGCAGTCTTTGGAGACGGCCTCGCGCAACGTGCTTGAAAAGTTCGGCCACGTGGACGTGCTGGTCAACAACGGGGGCATCAGCCAGCGTTCGTTGGTGGTCGAGACGCCCTTGGAAGTGGACCGGAAAATCATGCAAGTGGATTATTTAAGCGGCGTGCAGCTGGTCAAGGCGGTGCTGCCGTCGATGCTGGCGCGCAAGAAAGGGCATGTGGTGGCCGTCAGCAGCATCGTAGGCGTGTTCGGCTTTCCGCAGCGTTCGGCCTATTCGGCGGCGAAGCATGCCATGCATGGCTTTTACGAGACCTTGCGCGCCGAAAACGGCTCGGACGGCATCAAGGTGACGGTAGTCTGTCCGGGAAGGATCCTCACCAATGTCTCCTTGCATGCGTTGAAAGCCGACGGCAGCGAATACGGCGTGATGGACCACGCCCAGGCCAACGGCATCAGTGCCGAGGAATGCGCGCGCCGGATCATGCGTGCCGTGGAACGGAACAAGAAAGAAACATATGTTTGCCGCATGGACGTGCTGATGGTGTATTTCCGTCGCTATGTCCCTGCCTTGTACTACAAGTTGGCGAGCAAGGTAAAACCGAATTAAGATTCAGGAAATGAAAAAAAAGAATACGGAAACGGCGGCCGGGACCGGGCCTATCGTTTCAGGCATACAGCAAATCGGCATCGGCGTGCGGGACGTGGCCGCTTCATGGCGTTGGTACAACCGTTTCTTCGGCACGGACGCCATCATATTCGACGAACGGGCCCCGGCCCGGTACATGCTTCCCTACACGGGGGGCAAGCCGCGCAACCGGCGTGCCGTGCTGGCCATGAACCTGCAAGGCGGCGGTGGTTTCGAGATCTGGCAGCATCGTGATTTCGAGCCTCGTGCGGCCGAATTCACGTTGCTTCCCGGCGACTACGGCGTGTTCGCCTGCAAGATCAAATGCAAGGATGCCGTTTCCACGCACAAGCGGTATATCGAAATGGGGGCGCGCGTGAGCGAGATGTATCGGGACGCCTTGCATCGCGATTATTTCTACCTCTGGGATCCGGACGGGAACCTCTTCCAACTCGTGGAGGTGGCCAATCCCGCCTCGTGGTTCATGAACCAGGGCAAGCCTACGGGCGGCGTCTACGGGGCGATCGTGGGATGCGCGGACATGGATTCCGCCGTGACGTTCTACAAGGAGATGCTCGGCTACGACAAGGTTTATTCCGACCAGACGGAACCGTTTCCCGACTTGGGCAAGATGGGGGCTCCCGGCGTCAGGTTCCGCAGGGTGCTGCTGGCTCATTCGGCACCTCGCACAGGCGGTTTTTCCCGTCTTTTGGGCCCGTCCGAGATCGAATTGATACAGGCCTTTGACATGCCGCGGCCTGCAAGGAAAATATTCGAAAACCGTTTCTGGGGTGAATTGGGCTTCATACAGATCTGCTATGACATCCGCCACATGGCGGCCATGCGCGATCGGGCGCGGGAGGCGGGCAGCGCCTTCACCGTCGACAGCATCCGCCAGGATCCCGATTTCGGCATGGGGGACGCGGCGGGACATTTCGCCTATAACGAAGATCCGTCGGGAACCCTGATCGAGTACGTGGAGACTTGCCGCGTGCCGATCTTGAAAAGATGGGGCCTGTTCCTGAACCTGCAACGTTTCAACGCCAACAAGCCGTTGCCGGACTGGCTGGTGAAAGCCTTGCGTTTCACGCGCAAGAAAGACATTGCCGACTGATTCCGGGAATCGGCACGTGGTCCTGCCGCATAGGGAAGACGTAGCCGATAGGGCCTCACCGGACGGGTTTCCCTTGCCGGGAACGAGGGGCGGGGAGTTGCAATATTGTTGAAAACATGTTACTTTTGAAATTCGTATGTATGCGTATTTTGCATATGCGATAATTTTAGTTTGCTCTAAATCACAGAGATAAGAAATGAGCCTTTTTTCATTCATGAACCGTGAAATCGCGATTGACCTGGGAACGGCCAATACGATCATCATATACAACGACAAGGTGGTGGTGGACGAACCTTCGGTCATCGCCTTGGAACGAAACAGCGGCAAGGTGCTGGCGGTGGGCAAGTACGCCATGATGATGCACGGCAAGACGCCCGACAACATCCGTACCGTCCGTCCGATGAAAGACGGCGTGATAGCCGACTTTCAAGCCACCGAAAGCCTCATGCGCGAGCTCATCAAGAAGATTCCCGCGCCCAAGTCGGTGTTTCCGCCGGCGTTGAAGATGGTCATCTGTATTCCTTCGGGCATCACCGAGGTGGAAGAACGCGCCGTCAGGGATTCGGCCGAACAGGCCGGAGCCCGCGAGGTGCGCCTTATCCACGAACCCATGGCCGCCGCCATCGGAATCGGCCTGAACGTGCTTGAACCTCATGGCAACATGGTAGTGGACATAGGCGGCGGAACCAGCGAGATCGCGGTCATCGCCTTGGGCGGTATCGTCAGCAACAAGTCGATCCGCATCGCCGGCGATGATTTCAACCAGGACATCAAGGAATACATGCGCAAGCGCCATAACATCAGTATCGGCGACTATACGTCCGAGCGCATCAAGATAGAAGTAGGCGCGGCCCTTCCCGAACTGGACACGCCGCCCGAAGACTTCGCCGTCCAAGGACGCGACATGCTCACGGGCATTCCCAAGGAAATCGTGGTGAATTATGCCGAGATAGCCCAGGCGTTGGACCGTTCCATCCTCAAGATCGAGGCCGCCGTCCTCAATGCCTTGGAGATGACGCCTCCCGAATTGTCGGCGGACATTTTCAAGACGGGTATCTACCTGGCCGGCGGGGGTTCGTTGCTTCGCGGCTTGGACAAGCGTTTGGCCGCCAAGACCAAACTTCCCGTGCATCTGGCCGAGGATCCCTTGCGGGCGGTGGCGCGCGGCACGGGCATCGCGCTCAAAAACTTCGACAAGTTCACTTTCCTTATCAAGTAGCATCGTTACGGGGAGCAGAAGGTGAAGAACATCTTTCAATTGCTGAAACGCAACTTTTACGTGCTCCTGTTCCTGATATTGGAGGCCGTTTCGCTTGTCTTGTTCTTCCGTTATCATCAGCAACAGCAGTCGCGCCTGTATGATTTCTGCACGGGCGTAAGGGGTAGTTTCATGTCTTCGGGCGAATACCGGACCCGGCGGGAACTGCGCGACGAGAACCAGCGTCTGCAACGGGAAAACGCCTGGCTTCGCGCCAGTTTGGAGACGGCCGGACTGCAAACCGTCCATTTCCCGGACTCCACCGGAACCGACAGCGTTTTCGGGCAGATGTATGTTTTCTTGCCCGCCCGTGTCGTGGACGGACACATCAACTTGGCCGACAATTATTTCGTCTTGGATGCCGGAGAGTCGGACGGCGTCGCTCCGGGCATGGCCGTCATTTCGCCCAACGGCATCGTGGGTATCGTCGACAGGGTTTCCCGTCATTTCAGTTCCGTCATCTCGGTCTTGCACAGGCAAAGCATGGTGAGCGTACGCCTTGCCGCCACGGGGCATTCCGGTTCGTTGACCTGGCCGGGACGGCGTTGCGACGAGGCCTCGTTGAGCGACATTCCCTCGCACGTGGAAGTGCGGGTGGGCGACAGGGTCGTCACCAGCGGCCTTTCGCTCGTTTATCCGGGAGGCATTCCGGTGGGATTCGTTTCCGAGATAGCCGGAGAAGGCGAAGACTTCTACCGGCTCAAGATTCGTTTCAGCGAGGATTATCGCCGCATAGGCCTTGTCTATGTGGTGAAGAACCTCTATAAAGAAGAGATTGACGCATGCAGACAAGTTTCTGGAAAAATCTGACGAGGTTCGTGTTTCTGATTCTTCTGCAGGGTTTGGTGCTGGAACATATCGACCTGCCTGCCAACCTGCATTGCATGGTCTATCCCGTGGCCATCCTGCTGCTGCCTTTCCAGACATCGGCTTCGGTGGTGTTGCTGGCAGGATTCCTGGCCGGCCTTTGCGTGGACTTGATTTGCCAGGTGCCGGGGCTGAACGCGGCCTCGGCTACGTTCATGGCTTTTGTCAGGGTCGTTTACATGCGCTTGGACAACAGGCATGACACGGGCAGGGACAACGATTTGAGCGGTACGCCCCTTCCGGGCCAGATGGGCTGGGGCGGCTTTGTCGGTTACGCGCTTTGGACGGTATTCCTGTTCCATCTGGCGTATTTCTTCCTCGACGCGTCCAGTTTCAAGAACATATTCTATACGCTTTACCTGAGCATAGGCAGTTCGCTTCTGTGTTTCGTCTGCGTGCTGCTTGCCGTGACGCTTTTCAAGCCTAAGGCCAATACGCGTTAATTTTGTATTTTTGCAGGCTTGGAACGCGAGGAATAAGGTATGGACGGGACGGGGTTCCTTCACTAAAAAGCAAACGGATGAAACCGAATTATCAGAACGTGAATATCAAGGCCGCTGCTCCGGCAGGAAAAGCGGACCGGGAAAAGAACGGCGGCCAAGTCTGGGAAACGCCGGAACAGATACCTGTGAAGCCTTATTATACCAAGGAAGACCTGCAAGGCATGGAGCATCTGGGCTATGCCGCCGGTCTTCCTCCGTTTTTGCGCGGGCCGTACAGCACGATGTACACGCAACGTCCTTGGACGATCCGTCAGTATGCGGGCTTCTCCACTGCCGAGGAATCCAACGCCTTTTACCGTCGTAACCTGGCGGCAGGACAGAAAGGGTTGAGCATCGCCTTCGACTTGGCCACGCACCGTGGCTACGACTCCGACAACGAGCGTGTCTTGGGCGACGTGGGCAAGGCCGGCGTGGCGGTCGATTCCATCTTGGACATGGAAATCCTCTTCAACCAGATTCCGTTGGACAAGATGTCGGTTTCCATGACGATGAACGGAGCCGTCTTGCCTATCCTGGCGTTCTATATCGTGGCCGCCGAGGAGCAGGGCGTGAAGATGGAACAGCTCAGCGGGACGATCCAGAACGACATCCTCAAGGAGTTCATGGTGCGCAACACCTACATCTATCCGCCCAAGCCTTCGATGAAGATCATCGCGGACATTTTCGAATTCACGTCCAAGAACATGCCCAAGTTCAACTCCATCAGTATTTCGGGCTACCATATACAGGAGGCGGGCGCCACGGCCGACATCGAGCTGGCCTACACGCTGGCCGACGGTCTTGAATATATCCGTGCCGGCATCGGCGCGGGCATGAGCATCGACGATTTCGCGCCTCGTCTTTCGTTTTTCTGGGGCGTGGGCATGAACCATTTCATGGAAATCGCCAAGATGCGTGCTGCCCGTATGTTGTGGGCCAAGCTGGTGAAGCAGTTCAATCCCAAGAATCCCAAGTCGATGAGCTTGCGTACCCATTCGCAGACTTCCGGCTGGTCGCTTACCGAACAGGATCCGTTCAACAACGTCACGCGCACTTGCGTGGAAGCCATGGGTGCGGCCTTGGGGCATACCCAGTCGTTGCATACCAACGCCTTGGACGAGGCCATCGCGCTGCCTACCGACTTTTCGGCACGTATCGCCCGCAACACGCAGATTTATATCCAGGAGGAAACGAAGGTCTGCAAGGAAATCGATCCCTGGGCGGGTTCGTATTATGTGGAAACGCTCACGCACGAACTGGCGCACCGGGCCTGGGAACTGATCCAGGAAGTGGAGAAATACGGAGGCATGGCCGCCGCCGTGGAGGCCGGCATTCCCAAGATGCGCATCGAGGAAGCGGCCGCCCGCAAGCAGGCGCGTATCGATTCCAAGGCGGATACCATCCTTGGCGTGAACAAATACCGTTTGGAAAAGGAGGATCCCATCGAGACCTTGGAAGTGGACAACACCACGGTACGCGAGGCGCAGATCGCCCGCCTGAAGAAGTTGCGGGCCAACCGCGACCAGGCCGAGGTGGATGCGGCATTGGACGCGCTTACCCGCTGTGCCGAGACGGGAAAAGGCAATTTGTTGGAACTTTCGATCGATGCGGCCCGCAAACGGGCTTCGTTGGGCGAAATCTCGTATGCATTGGAAAAGGTATTTGGTCGATACAAGGCCGTAATCAGAACCATATCAGGCGTGTATTCATCGGAAATCAAGAAAGACGCCTTGTTTGAAGAGGCGTTGCAGAAAGCGCATGCTTTCGCAAGGAAAGAAGGTCGTCGTCCGCGCATCATGATCGCCAAGATGGGGCAGGACGGACACGACAGGGGGGCCAAGGTGCTGGCCTCGGGTTATGCCGACCTGGGTTTCGACGTGGACATGGGACCGTTGTTCCAGACGCCGGCGGAAGCCGCCAAGGAGGCCGTGGAGAACGACGTGCACATCGTGGGCGTTTCCTCGTTGGCCGCCGGTCACAAGACGTTGGTGCCGCAATTGGTGGAGGAACTCAAGAAACTGGGTCGTCCTGACATCTTGGTCGTGGTGGGCGGCGTGATTCCTTATCAGGACTACGAATTCCTGTTTGAACACGGTGCTTGCGCCATATTCGGCCCCGGCACGATCATTTCGAAAGCGGCCATACAGATGCTGGAAATCTTGGAAAGAAACCGATAAACCCGTAAAAAAAACGTACGCGCATGAACCGTCATCTTATGCTGGTCAGCAACTCGACCAATGCGGGCGAAGCCTATCTGGGCTGGCCCAGGCAAGCCATTGCCGAATTTTTCAAGCGTTTCGGCATCAAGCGCGTATTGTTTGTGCCTTATGCGGGTGTGGCGCCCGGCTACGACGCTTACGCGAAGAAGGTGGCGGACGTGTTCGCGGAGATGGGCGTGAGATTGGAATCCACGCACCGGACGCCTTATCCGGTGACGGCGGTGCAGCAAGCCGAATGTATCGTAGTGGGTGGCGGAAACACGTTTCATCTCGTGCATGAGATGCACAGGACGGGCTTGATGGAAGCCATCCGCGAAAAAGTCTCACAAGGTTGTCCTTACATGGGTTGGAGCGCGGGTTCGAACGTGGCTTGCCCCACGATCAAGACGACCAACGACATGCCGATCATAGAGCCTGAATCGTTCAACGCGCTCGGCTTGGTGCCGTTCCAGATAAATCCGCATTACTTGGATGCCAATCCGGCGGGTCACGGCGGTGAAACGCGTGAAGACCGGATCAAGGAATTCCTCGTGGTCAATCCCGATGTCTATGTGGCGGGATTGCGCGAGGCCACGTACTTGTTGGTGGAAAACGACAAGATGCAACTGGTCGGTTCGCGCAAGATGCGGCTTTTCAAGGCCGGGGCGGAAACCCGGGAAATCGAACCGGGCGACGTTTCGTTCCTTCTTTAGGGCTTGAACCTGTTTGTCATGAATATCGAAGAGGTGCGTGAAAAGGCGCTTTCCTTGCCTTTCGTCACGGAGCGTTTGCCCTACGGTCCCGATTGCCTCGCCTTCGAGATAGGAGGCAAGCAGTTTTGCCTGTTGCTTCTTTCTTCGAAAGGGAATTTCTATAATCTCAAGGTGGATCCGGCGTATTCGTTGCAGTTGCAGGATCGCTATTCCGGCATCCGTCCCGGTTTCCACATGAACAAGAAGCATTGGATAAGCGTGGACTTTTGCGGTGATGTTCCCGACGCACTGCAATACGAACTCATCGAGCACGCATATCACCGGACCATCCAAGGGCTGCCGTTGCGGGTTCGGAAGGGGATTACTTTGTGATATGGGGATTTTTGAGCTATGGCCGAATTCAACGAAATTTCGTCAGTTTCCCCGTCGTAAGATTGTAGATGGCGATTTCCTGTGGTAATTGTTTTTGGTGAATCATGACTCCGCTTTCTATTTTGGCAAGCGTATTATCAAGAAAAAGTAGAGGATTCAAGCACGTGATTGTTCCAACAACAGAAAGCTATTCTTGCTTGGGCGAAACTTGGAATTGCATTGAAATGGAACAGTACAAAGGACTATGAAAGTAATTGGAATTAACGGCAGCTCACGGAAAGATGGTAATACAGCTA
>CAJTPR010000012.1 GCA_910578275.1 uncultured Bacteroidales bacterium
GGAGAGTAGGTCGTCGCCGCCCTTACCAAGCCCCGGGAGAACCCGGGGCTTTTTTAAACGGGATGTAGCTCAGCTTGGTAGAGTACACGTCTGGGGGGCGTGTTGTCGCAGGTTCAAATCCTGTCATCCCGACAAAAGAAAGGGACACGTAATATTACGTGTCCCTTTCTTTTTTTGTTATATTTGCCTTATCAAGCAGATAAGGCCATGGACTATCATACCCTTCTTGTAGAAGACAAAGGAAACGTACGTGTCATCACGTTGCATCGTCCCCAAGAACTGAATTCCCTTAATTCGGAATTGCTTTCGGAATTGGATTCGGCTATGGCGGCCGCCGCCGGTGATTGCCAAGTAAAGGTCATCATCATTACAGGTGCCGGAAAGGCTTTTGCCGCCGGTGCCGACATCTCGCAAATGGCGACGATGAACGCGGCCGAAGGCAAGTCGTTCGGTGCGTTCGGTTCGGCGGTTTTCCGTCGCATAGAAACCTTGGGCAAGCCTGTCATAGCCGCCGTGAACGGCTATGCCTTGGGGGGTGGTTGCGAACTGGCGATGGCTTGCGACATACGTATCGGTTCCAGCAAGGCGAAAGTGGGGCAACCCGAGACGAATCTCGGCATAACTCCCGGCTTTTCCGGCACGCAGCGGCTGGCACGAATCGTAGGAATGGGAAGGGCGAAGGAAATGATTTTTACGGGCGAGCCCGTGGATGCCATGGAGGCTTGGCGGACAGGATTGTTCAACAAGGTGGTCGAGCCCGAAGAACTGATGGACACCGCCATGGCGATGGCCGAAAAGATAGCCGGGAAAGCGCCGTTGGCAGTGACTTACGCCAAGGAGGCCGTCAATCAAGGGTATGAAGCCGACTTGGATACGGGCATCGCCTTGGAAGCGAATCTTTTCGGACTTTGCTTTTCGACCAGGGATCAAAAAGAAGGCATGCGTGCCTTTCTCGAACGCCGTGCGCCGGAATTCAAAGGCGAATAATAGAAAGGGATAATCAATCAGAAAAACAGATAAAATGAAAATTTGCGTTATCGGAACGGGCACCATGGGACATGGTATCGTTCAGACCCTTGCCCAGGCAGGTTATGACGTATTGATGAAAGGCCGTTCTGACCACTCGGTGAATCGCGCCATGCAAACGATAGAAAAGAGTTTGAACCGTCTGGTCGAAAAAGGCAAGATGGAACAATCCGGCAAAGAGGAAGCCATGAGGCGCATCTCCACAACGTTGGACTATCAGGATTGCAAGGAGCATGATTTGTTCATCGAGGCCGTTGCCGAAGACATGGACGTCAAGCTCGGAATCTTCAAGGAGCTGGAGGCCGTTTGCCGTCCCGATGCCATATTGGCTACCAACACGTCTTCCTTGTCCATCACGCAGGTGGCCACTGTTTCCCGGCATCCGGAAAGGGTCATCGGCATGCATTTCTTCAATCCTGTTCCCGTGATGAAGTTGGTGGAAGTAATCAAGGGACAGCTTACCGACGAAAACGTACATGCCCGGATCGTGGAACTTTGCAAGTCGATAGGAAAAACGCCCGTGAGCGTGAACGAGGCGCCGGGATTCGTCGTGAACCGTATCCTGATTCCCATGATCAACGAAGGCGTCGGCATATTGGCCGACCATGTGGCTTCGCGAGAAGAGATCGACACGGCGATGAAATTGGGCGCCAACCACCCGATGGGACCTTTGGAATTGGCGGATTTGATCGGTTTGGATGTCTGCCTGTCGATAATGGAAGTGCTTTTCGACGAATTCGGCGATCCGAAATATCGTCCGCATCCGCTCCTTCGCAAGATGGTACGTGCCGGCTTGCTTGGACGCAAGACAGGTGTCGGTTTCTATGACTATCGTAAATAATCCTTTAAAATTGAAATAAGAAATGAGAAAAAAAGCAATAGGGACGTTGATTCTGTTTGTCCTGTGCCTGACAGGACTGAAAGCGGGTCCCGTCGATTTCGAAACGGCGCAAAAAAAGGCCGCCAAGTTCTATGGCGTGCATGCGCGGGCTTCGTCTGCCAAGTCGTTGCCTGAACTTTATTGTGTTTATCCTCAAAATCGCAAATCCGGCGGTTTTGTGCCCTATTACATCTTCAATGCGGGGAAAAACCAGGGTTTCGTGATAGTGGCTGGCGACGACAATGCCACGCAGACGGTTTTGGGATACTCCTTGTCCGGGAGTTTCGATATGGAAAACCTGCCTGACAACTTACGGTATTGGCTGGACTTCTACGAGGAAGGCGTCAAGTCCGCGGCGTCTTCGGACAGGGTGGACGTCAGGAAAAACGACGCCGTCAAGGCGGGTGTCGCCAAGGAACCGCTTTTGGGAGACATAAACTATAACCAGAGCGTTCCGTACAATGACTTGTGTCCTGTCGATTCCAGGACGGGACGGCGCTCCATGACGGGTTGCGTGGCCACGGCGCTGGTCAGCATTGCCCGTTATTACGGCTATCCCGAAAAGGGGCAGGGTTCCATAACGTATTCGGACAAGGGGGAGACCCGTTCGATGGATTTTTCCAAGAATACGTATGATTGGGCGAACATCCTGAACGATTATAACGGGAACGTTTCTTCCTATACGGAAGAACAACGCACGGCGATAGCCACGATCATGCGCGACATGGGGCATGCGGTGCAGATGGGTTACGGGAGCGATGCCAGCGGTGCCTATCGTCCTCAGACGGTAGACGGCGTGGTTAAGTACATGGGATTCGATTCCATCTTGAATTACCGTGAAAGAAGCTGGTACGACAATGACGACCAATGGATAGCCGTGATCAAGGACAATCTGGACAACGACCAGCCTTTGTATTATTCCGGCCAAGGGGATGGCGGCGGCCATGCCTTCGTATTCGACGGTTATGATTCGGCCGATTATTTTCATGTGAATTGGGGTTGGGGCGGTTCGTACAATGGTTATTTCACCGTCCGTCATCTGGATCCGGAGCATACGGACGGAATCGGTGCAGGGACAGGCGGCGGTTATACTTCCATGCAAGGCATCATTCACAACATGGCTCCTGTCGGACAAGCCCGTTGCCAGGACGAATACCTGTTGCGCGCCAGTAATGTCATCGAAGCGTTTCAACAGAAGGTCGACAGCGTGTATTCGATAGGGAAAACCCCTATGGAAGTGCGGGTCTACAGATTGCGTAATCAGGCCATGAGCATGTTCAGGGGAACCGTGGCCTTGGCCGCTTGGCGGGATGGTGAGATGCTGAAGGTCATTTCGGATGAAAAGCCGGTGGAGATAAGCAGGTTGGGCCAATCGGACGAAATCTTGTCGTTCAACGCGCGACTTGATTCGCTGGAAGACGGGGAATACGAGATATGGGTGGTTTGCAAGCCGGAGAAGGAGAATGCCCGCTGGCATAAGGTATATGGAAGCAACGGCAACAGGTACACTACCGTAAGTTGGATTCCCGTGCGCTTGGAAGGCGGCTTGTATGAATTGCGGAAGACGGTGTCGGTATTGGATGTGTCGGTGGATTGCGCTTCCAAGCGTAGCATCAACATGCATATCTATCGGCAAGGTGAGCGTCTGGGATCGGTACAGGTCTCGGCGTCTTCCACGAAAAGCATCAACTTGAGGCATGGCGCGTATGAGTTGCGTTTCCATACCAGAGGCTATGATACGGCTTATGTCGATTTGAACATGACGCATGACACGGCCATAGCCGTTCATATCCAGGAAAAATATTACCAGCCCTATCTGAGGGGCGTGCGCGTGAACAACAACGAGGCTACGATAATGTGGCGCAAGGACGCGCCCAACAGTACCGAGGCTTCGAGCCCCAAGGGTTTCGTGGTGTATCTGGACAGCGTGGAAGTGGCTCGCGTAAGTTCTTACGAGACCGAATACGTCTGCAAGGATGTGCCCAAGGGAAGGCATGAGGCAGGATTGCGTTCGATTTACGAGACCGGAGAATCGCCCATGGTGGTGTATTATTTCACGATCCGTACGGATGTGGCCAACGAGCCGGCCTGGCAGGGTGCATGTCGTCTGAGCCCCAATCCTTCTTCCGACGGATATTTCATGCTGGAAGTGGATCGGAGCTGCAGGTTGCAGGCGACGGACTTGGCAGGGAAGGTCTTGTTCGAGCAGGAACTTCCTGCAGGAACCACGCAAGTGGACATGAACGGATATGCCGCAGGGATTTACGTTTTCCGCCTGATGCGGGATGACGGGGAAAACGCGGTGTTGAAAGCCGTAGTGAAATAGCCGGAGGATCAGCCTCCGTAAGAGGCTCCGATGAGCAGGAGCATATCGTTTTCTCGTAAGACGGTATGCTCCCATTTTTCTTTAGGGACCACGCGATTGTTAAGTGCCAAGGCCGTTCCGCCTTGCTTGTCGAGGTTCTTCTGGCGCAGCAGTTCTCCTACGGTGATTCCGTCTTGTACGTCCAATGTGGTCTGATTGAAGGAAATGTGCATCGGAATGTCTTTTTATTTTTTTCTTTTCAGGGGCTTGGGGTCGAAAAAGTGGTTCAAGGGGCCGTTTCCTTGGCCGACTTGCATGTTCCTGCCCGTTTTGATGGCATGATAGACGTACTCTTTGGCCGAACTTACGGCATCGGTCAATTCCGCACCGGAAGCCAGGAAAAACGCGATGGCCGCCGAGAGCGTGCAGCCGGTCCCGTGCAGGTTCTTGCTGGGAATACGGGGAGAGGAGACGAGGACGGGCGCGTACGGGGTATCGGAGCATAGCAGGTAGTCGGAAGACCTGCGGCCTGCGCCCGCATGGCCTCCTTTGATCAAGACGGCCTCGGGTCCCATGTCCAGGAGCATCTTCGCTGCGCGCTCGTAGTCTTGTTTCCGTCTGGGGCATACGCCCGTAAGGACGCGTACTTCCTCCAGGTTGGGCGTGACGATCCGGGACAAAGGGAAAAGATGCCTGACGATGCCTTTCATGCAAACGTCATCCACCAAGGAATGTCCGGAAGTGGAGACCATCACGGGATCGAGCACGATATTCCGGCAGGCATGTCCTTTGAGGATTCCGGCCAAGGGTTCCGCCGCTTCGGGAATTGGGATCATGCTGATTTTCACGGCATCCGGATGGATGTCATCCAATACCGAACGTACTTGGGCGCAGATCGTCCTTGCCGGTACGGGAATCACCTCTTGTACGCCGAGGGTGTTTTGCACGGTGAGGGCGCTTACGGCCGAAGCCGCGTATCCGCCCAATGCGGAAACGGTCTTGAGGTCGGCTTGCAGACCGGCACCTCCGCCGCTGTCGGAGCCGGCGATGCTCAGCACGCAGGCGGGTCTCCATGTCCGGGAAGGACTTTTCTCCATATTTTTCATGAACTCGTCGGATAGATGGATTACGAGAATCGAAGATAAGCAATTTTGCGATTTTTGTTACCTTTGCATTTATATGCCCGCAAAGGGCGGACAGGACAAGTATAACCGTTAAATGAACCGATATGAGTTTTAGAATCGTAGTCTTGGCCAAACAAGTGCCCGACACGCGCAATGTTGGCAAGGACGCCATGAAGGAAGACGGGACCATCAACAGGGCAGCGCTTCCGGCCATTTACAACCCGGAAGACCTCAATGCCTTGGAAATGGCTATCCAGATGAAGGAAAAGATAGAGGGTGCCGAGATCATCGTCTTGACGATGGGACCCGGCCGTGCCGCCGAAATCGTACGCGAATCGATGTATCGTGGCGCCGATGGGGGTTGCGTGGTGAGCGACATGAAATTTGCGGGAGCCGACACGTTGGCCACCTCATATACCTTGTCGATGGCATTGCGCAAGCTGGCTCCGTTCGACGTGGTCTTGTGCGGACGTCAGGCCATCGACGGCGATACCGCCCAGGTGGGTCCGCAGACCGCCGAGAAACTGGGACTTCCCCAGATCACCTACGCCGAAGGGCTTTCGTCCATCGACACCAAGTCGGTGACTATCCGTCGCAGGCTGGAAAGGGGTATCGAGACCGTGAAGGCTCCGTTGCCTTGCCTGGTGACGGTTTGCGGTTCGGCGATGGATTGCCGTCCCCGTCATGCCATCCGTGTGATGCGGTACAAATATGCCGCCACGCCAAGCGAATTGGCCGCTGCCGACGAAAGGCGCAAGGCCAAGGTGGCTGCCGACAAGCGTTTGCAGATCCTGGAATGGACGGCTGCCGACCTGGAGGCCGATCCGGGCCGTCTGGGGCTGGCGGGTTCGCCCACTAAGGTGAAAAAGATCGACAACGTGGTGCTCGTGCACAAGGATGCCAAGGTGATGGACGCCTCGGAGGGTGCCATCGACGAGTTGATGAAAGAATTGATTGCCGCGCACATCGTGGCGTAATTAGGCTTATTAAACGAGAAAGAAATGAACAACGTATTCGTATATTGTGAAGTAACCGAAGAGCGCGGCATCGCCGACGTAAGCTTGGAATTGCTCTCCAAGGGTCGTCGTCTGGCAGATACGCTTGGCAAGAAACTGGAAGCCATCGTCATCGGCCATAACGTGATGGACCTGGGCAAGACGCTCTACCCCTATGGCGTGGACATGATCCATTATGCCGACGATTTCCGCCTGTTTCCTTATACCACCTTGCCTCATACTTCGATCGTGGTGAACCTTGCCAAGGAACTCCAGCCCGAGATCCTTTTGTTCGGCGCCACTTCCGTGGGCAGGGACATGGCTCCCCGCGTGGCTTCCAGTCTTTTGTGCGGGCTTACCGCCGACTGCACGAGCCTTGAAATCGGCGACCATGAGGAAGCCAAGACGGGAACCGTGTACAAGAACCTGCTTTATCAGATTCGTCCCGCATTCGGCGGAAACATCATCGCCACGATCGTGAATCCCAAGACCCGTCCTCAGATGGCCACGGTTCGCGAAGGGGTCATGAAGAAGGAAATCCGCAAGGCCGACTACAAGGGAGAGATACGTAACCTGGACGTGTCCAAGTACGTGGATCCCGCCGATTTCGCCTGCCAGATCATCGACCGTGCCATCGAGGCTCAGAAGGTCAACATCAAGGGCGCCCAGATCATCGTGGCCGGCGGCTACGGCATGGGCAGCCGCGAGAACTTCAAGTTGCTCTACGAGCTGGCGGAAGTGTTGGGCGGCGAAGTGGGCGCCACCCGCGCGGCGGTGGATAGCGGATTCATCGAACATGAGCGTCAGATCGGCCAGACGGGCGTGACGGTCCGCCCCAAGTTGTATATCGCTTGCGGTATTTCGGGCGCGGTGCAGCATCGTGCGGGCATGGACCAGTCGGGCAAGATCATCAGCATCAACACCGATCCCGATGCGCCGTTGAACGCCATCGCCGATTACGTGGTTGAAGGTTCGGTGACCGACGTGCTTCCCAAAATGATCAAGTATTACAAGGAAAATTCAAAATAAGATAAAGACATGAATTTCTATAGCGACAACGAGGCGTTGAAGTTCCACCTGAATCATCCGCACATGAAAAAATGCGTGGACATGAAAGAGAACGACTACGCCGACAAGGATAAATACGACTACGCCCCGCAGGATTTCGAAGATGCGATGGACAGTTACGAGAGGGTGATGGAAATCATCGGCGACATCTCCGCCAACGTCTTGGACGCGAACGCGGAGGAGGTTGACCATGAAGGCCCCAAGGTCGTGGACGGCCATGTGGAATATGCCCGGGGAACCTGGCAGAATCATGACGTGCTGACCCGTGCCGGCGTGTACGGTCTGGCTCTGCCGCGCAAGTACGACGGATTGAACTTTTCGATCGTGCCTTACGTGATGGCCGCCGAAATCGTTTCGCGCGGAGATGCGGGTTTTGCCAATATCTGGGGACTGCAAGACTGCGCCGAGACCATCGCCGAATTCGCCTCCGACGAGATAAAGGCCGAATTTCTTCCGCTGATCCACAAAGGCAAGACTTGCAGCATGGACCTTACCGAGCCCGATGCGGGTTCGGACTTGCAGGCCGTGCAGCTGAAGGCCTCCTACGACGAGGCCAAAGGCATGTGGATGCTCAACGGCGTGAAACGCTTCATCACCAACGGCGATGCCGACATCAAGCTGGTGTTGGCCCGTTCGGAAGAAGGCACCAACGACGGTCGCGGCCTTTCCTATTTCGTGCACGACCGCACTTGGGGCGGAGTGAGGGTAAGGCGTATTGAAAACAAGATGGGTATCAAGGGTTCGCCCACCTGCGAGCTGGTGTTCACCAACGCGCCCGCCAAATTGGTGGGTGAAAGGAAATTGGGTCTTATCAAGTATGTGATGTCGTTGATGAACGGCGCGCGTCTTGGCGTAGGTGCCCAGTCGGTAGGGCTTTCGGAAGCCGCATATCGTGCCGCCCTCAAATATGCCAACGAAAGGGAGCAGTTCGGCAAGAAGATCATTCAATTTCCCGCCGTTTACCAGATGCTGGCCTTGATGAAGGCCAAGCTGGACGCTTCCCGCTCGATCCTTTACGAGACTTCGCGTGCGGTGGATTTGAGCAAGTCGTATGCTTCGCTGGTGAACGAAGGTGTGAAACTCACGCCCGAACAGCGTGCCGAGATGAAGCTTTATCAGCGGAATGCCGACATGCTCACGCCGATTTTGAAGATGTTCGCGAGCGAATATGCGAACCAGAACGCCTACGATGCCGTCCAGGTGCACGGCGGAACGGGTTTCATGAAGGATTTTCCCGTGGAACGCATGTACCGCGACGCGCGTATCCTCACCATTTACGAAGGAACCTCGCAGTTGCAGGTGGTGGCGGCCATCCGTCATATCTTGAACGGAAACGCCTCCAAGCTGATTGAAACCTACCAGGCCGAGGAATTGAAGCCCGAATGGGCCGCCTTGCGTTCGAAGTTGAATGAAATGCATGCCCGGTTGGACAAGGCGGTGGAAATTGTCAAGGGGGCGGGCAACGAGGAATTGGTGGATTTCCAGGCGCGTCGTCTGGTGGAAATGGCCGGCTACACGATCATGGGCAACCTGGTCTTGTCGGATGCCAACCGCAATCCCGGCATGTTCGCCGACAGCGCGGAAGTATTTATCCGCCACGGCGAGAGCATCGTCAAGGGACACGCCGAATACATCGCCTCCTTCGAAACGGAAAAGATGGCTTGCTACAAGGCCTAAGGTTTCATCCATTCAAACACGCTAATGAGCAAACAGAGTATCATCGGCCTGGTGCTGATGTTCGCGGTCTTGCTGGGCTTTTCGTACTGGCAGACCTCCAAGATGGACAAACAGCGCAAGGAAGGACTTGCCGGGCAGGTCCTTGATTCCGGGACGGAGGTGCCGGCCGATACCGTGGTGTCCGACACGGCGCGGAACGGAAACGTTCCGGCCGCGTCGGCACAAGCCTCGGGCATGGACAAGGCCAATCCGTTTTCGATGCGGATGCAGGGCACGGACGAGCATCTTGTGGTGGAGAACGAGGTTTTCAAGGTGGATTTCCTCAACCGTGGCGGTCGTCCGGCGGGAATCACATTGAAAGACTACCTGACTTACAGGAAGGAAGAACTGGTTCTTTTCAACGAGGCCCTTTCCGACTTCTACCTGCAGTTCTTCGCTAACAACCGCAATGTCCGTACCGACCGGCTCTATTTCGAATGTCTCGCCCCCGGCCGGCGGAAAGTTTCGGGTGGCGACAGCCTGCAAGTGAGAATGCGCTTGCAGGCCGATCCGGGAACGGCTCCTGCGGGAGACAGGTACCTTGAATTCGTCTATACCATCTACGGAGACAGTTATATGATGGGATTCCGGGTGAACTTCGTCGGCCTCCAGGACGTGATCGCCGCCAATACAACGTTTGTCGATCTGGTGTGGAACGCCCGTCTGGAACGGTTCGAAAAGGCCTTGCAGATGGAGAGCATGAATACGGCCGTCTACTACAAGCCTGTCAACGACAAGGTCCGCTATTTGAAGGAGACCCGGGATGACGACGAGTCGCTTACCACGCCCAGCAAATGGATTTCGTTCAAGCAGCAGTTCTTCAGCGTGAGCCTTGTCGCCGATGAGGATTTTCCCAGCGCCGACATCCGCAACTATACCAGGAAAAACGCGCCCGAGGGTTATCTCAAAGACTTGGAGGCGCTTGTCGGATTGCCTTACGACGGTGAGGAACAGAGCATAGGAATGCGGATTTACGCCGGTCCGAACAAGTATCGTACGTTGCGTGAATTCGATTTGGACCTGGAACGTCAGATTCCGTTGGGATGGAGTTTTTTCCTCATGCAGTGGATCAATCGCGTGGCCGTTATTCCCGTTTTCGACTTTCTGGAATCCAAAGGCTTGCATTACGGCCTTATCATCCTTATCCTTACCATTTTGTTGAAAATCGTCATCTTCCCGCTCACGTTCAAATCGTATGTCTCTTCGGCGAAGATGCGCGTGATACAGCCGGAAGTAAGCGAGATAAACAAGAAGTATCCCAAGCCCGAACAGGCCATGGACAAGCAGCGGGCGGTGATGAGCCTGTACAAGAAAGCCGGAATCAGTCCGCTTTCGGGCTGCATTCCCATGCTGTTACAATTCCCGATCGTGTTGGCCATGTTCCGTTTCTTGCCCGCGTCCATCGAATTGAGGCAGAAGTCTTTCCTTTGGGCCGACGACCTTTCGGCCTACGACAGCGTATGGGACTTTTCGTTCAATATACCTTTCTACGGGAACCATGTCAGCCTGTTCGCCTTGCTCATGGCCGCGACCAACCTGCTTTACACCCACATGACGATGAAGCAGCAGGCGCAATCCAACCAGATGCCGGGAATGAAGTTCATGATGTATTTCATGCCGGTCATGTTGCTTTGCTTCCTGAACAGTTACGCTTCGGGCCTCAACTATTACTACTGCCTGTCGATGTTTATCACGTTCTTGCAGATGTTCATCATCCGTCGGGTGATCGACGACAAGAAAGTGCTTGCCAGGATACAGGAGAACAAGAAGAAACCGGTCAAGAAGTCGAAATTCCAGCAGCGTTTGGAAGAAATGGCCAGACGCCAGCAGGAAATCGCGCGGCAGCAGTCCGGTCAACGACGCAGATAAAAAGGTTCAATAATACTTTAATACCGCAAATAGAATGGGAAGAGCATTCGAGTACCGCAAGGCGCGTAAATTCAAGAGATGGGGCAACATGGCCCGCACGTTCACCCGCTTGGGCAAGGAAATCACCATCGCCGCCAAAAGCGGCAGCGACCCGGGCACCAATCCCCGCCTGCGTGCCATCATCCAGACCGCCAAGTCGGAAAACATGCCCAAGGACAACATAGAAAGGGCGATCAAGCGTGCCACCGAAAAAGACCAGAAGGATTACAAGGAAATCGTCTATGAGGGATACGGGCCCCACGGTATCGGCATCCTGATCGAAACGGCCACGGACAACCATCAGCGGACGGTGGCCAATATCCGTTCCTATTTTACCAAGGCCGGTTGCGCATTGGGGGTCACAGGCTGCCTGTCGTTCATGTTCGAGCACAAGTGCGTGTTCAATATCAAGCCCAAGGAAGGCGTGGGGATGGACGATTTGGAATTGGAACTGATCGATTGCGGGATGGAAGAGGTCTTTATCGACGAGGAAACGGGAAACATCACGATCTACGCTCCTTTCGAGGCTTACGGCGACATCCAGAAATATATCGAGAACAACGGCTTCGAACTGGTGAGCGCACGTTTCGACCGTATTCCCACCGACACCAAGGAATTGTCGGAAGCCGAACAGGAAGACGTGCAGAAACTCGTTGACAAGATAGAGGAGGACGACGACGTGCAGAACGTCTTCACCAACATGAAATAAGAAATCCCCGTCATGGATATCCAAGGCATCAAGCAACGTTTCGGAATCATCGGAAATTCGCCCTTGCTCAACCGCGCCATCGACGTGGCCATGCAGGTGGCGAATACGGACTTGAGCGTGCTGGTGCTGGGCGAAAGCGGGGTGGGAAAGGAGTTTTTCCCGAAGATCATCCATGAACTGAGCGCGCGCAAGCACAACAGTTACGTGGCCATCAACTGCGGCGCGATTCCGGAGGGTACGATAGATTCCGAACTGTTCGGACATGAGAAAGGCTCCTTTACCGATGCCCGTGACGCCCGGAAGGGTTATTTCGAGGAAGCCGACAAGGGAACCATCTTCATGGACGAGGTGGCGGAACTTCCGTTAAGCACGCAGGTGCGGTTGTTGCGCGTGCTGGAAACAGGCGAATTCCTGAAAGTGGGTTCGTCGAAAGCCCAAAAAACCGACGTCCGCGTGGTGGCCGCCACCAACGTGAACGTTCCCGAGCAGATCCAGTTGGGCAAGTTCCGTGAAGACTTGTATTACCGTCTCAACGCCATCACGATCCAGGTTCCCTCCTTGAAGCAACGTCCCGAGGACATCGAACTGCTTTTTCGCAAGTTTTCGGCCGACATCAGCGAAAAATACAGGATTCCGCCCTTGCAGCTTGGCGAGGAGGCGCGTCAATTGCTCTTGACGTATCCTTGGCCGGGAAACATAAGGGAACTGAAGAACGTGAGCGAGCAGGTGACTATCGTGGAAAAAGACCGCACGCTTACGGCCGAGGCCTTGAAGCGTTCCTTGCCGAACATCGAGGCGAATCGTTTGCCGGTGTTGCTGGGCGGAAGGGGCAACCAGGCAGGAATGTCGGACCGCGAGATTCTTTACAGCGTGTTGTTCGACATGCAAAAGGACATACAACAACTCAAGCAGGCT
This sequence comes from uncultured Bacteroidales bacterium, assembly GCA_910578275.1. Taxonomy (GTDB): domain Bacteria; phylum Bacteroidota; class Bacteroidia; order Bacteroidales; family P3; genus Pullibacteroides. Next base: position 12,647 of record CAJTPR010000012.1, read on the forward strand.
CTCTCCCGGATAGGAGGTGGCGGAGGGGAGCCCAAGCAGGAGGCTTTCACCATTCTCCCCACCGAGCCGTTTCCCGCCTATTCGGTTTCCGTGCCGGCCGAGGAAATGCCTTTCAAGCAGGATCCGGTCTCCCATCTCCCCCATGCCGAAATCATCAATGATCCCATACCCGTGCACGAGGAAGACCTCAGTCTGGAAAAACGGGAGAAGAAGATGATAGAGCAGGCGTTGCTCAAGTATCGCGGCAACCGCCGCAAGGCTTCGGCCGAACTGGGAATTTCCGAAAGGACTATCTACAGGAAGATAAAAGAGTATAATATCCTTGTTGACAATTGAACATGAAAAGGGCTTGTCTGTCGGTTCTGTTCGTTTGCCTGGCGACTTTGGCCGGCTGCAAGGTGTATTCCCTTTCGGGGGCTTCCATTCCGCCGGAAGCCAAGACCATGGGTATCGGCTATTTCCGGAACCGGGCGCCTTCGGTGCAGCCCACATTGAGTTCGGTCTTTACGGACAGGCTCAAGGACTATCTCATTTCGCAAAGCAACCTTTCGTTGGTTGACGGTTTCGCGGACTTGCAGTTTTCGGGCGAGATCACCGGATATGCGATCAATCCCGTTTCGATCCAGAGCAACGATCAGGCGGCGATGAACCGTCTGACCATTACCGTGCAGGTGCGCTATGTGAATCGTTTCGACGCCAAGACCAATTTCACCCAGTCGTTTTCCCGCTATCGTGACTATGATTCCAACTTGAGCCTGGCATCGGTCGAGTCGGGCTTGATAGAGGAAATAGTGGAAGAGCTGGTGGACGACATCTATCAGCGTGCTTTCGTGAATTGGTAAAATAGAACGGACATGAAAAAGATAATTCTGTTGACCGGTTTGTCGTTCGCCTTGTCCTTTTTTGCCGTGGCGCAGACCGATACGGTACGGGACGAAAAGGCCGCCCGCAAGGAAAGGCGGGAGGATCGCAGGGAGCGCGGCAAGAACGACAGGGAACATATAAAGGATGAATTGAAGGACGCCGCCGGAGACGTGGCCCGGGAAGCGACGGACATCTACGACGAGGCGAAGCGGAGCGTGAAGGATGCCGCCGAATCGTTGAAGGAGAATTTCCGGCAGGTGAAGGAGAGCGTCTCTTCGTGGTTCAACGAGAACATAACCGCCAACACCGTGGGTGAATTTGCCGAAATACGGCGGCAGGACAATCAGGATTTTTCCGATTACTTGCGTTCGGCATGGCAGGAGTACCCGTTGGGAATCGGCGAGGGAAGGTCGCCTTTGTTGGAGGGTGCCTTCCATACGTCGAAAATCCGGGGAAACGAGGCGGGCAAGGAAACGTCAGGGCCGTTGGTCGTGCAGGTGGAGGAGGTGATCGAACCCTTGGAAAGCATTTCGGCGCCGGTTCCGGAAAATTATTACAGGGGGGCGGGAGACGAGGCCGTTTCCAACCTGGTGTCCAAGCAGCAATTTGTCACTTTCAAGTTTTACGGGAAGGAAATCAAGGTATATTATAACCCCGCGTTGCGGAACATCAAAATCGGAAAAGGACTTGAGAAAGGCGTTTCCAAGTTCTGGCAATATCTTTCTTCCCAGGAATTCGATCCGGTCCTCCTGCAGCTTTATCAGTACAAGGACGAACTCCTCTTGAACGATTATCAATATTATCTGCTTGTAAGGCGGTTTTCGGACCTGCTTTTCAATAAAGGCAAGAATGGCGAGAACCTGCTTTTTGCCGTCTTTTTGCTCAACCAGACAGGTTACGACGCCCGTATAGGGCAATTCCAAGGCGAGGGTGGAAGCCGTCTGGCGGTGCTGTTGCCCTTTTTCGAGGAGGTGCCCGGCCGTGCCCATGTCTCGTTGGGAAACAACCGTTATTACCTCATGGACGTGGATCCTGGCAAGAAAATCGCCCAATGCAAGGTACGGGTCTATGAAAAGGCCCATGCCAACGCCCGGCATCCCTTTTCCATCAGGATGGAACCCGAGTCGACGGGATTTGCACCCTTGTATGGAAAATTCCAAGGCTATACGTTCGATGAACGCTTGGCGCAGATGCAATCCGACATGCCTGCCGGACCGTTGCCACTGTATGCCGACGCCCGGTTCAGTCAATTGATGAACAAGACATTCCTGTACAAGCTTTTGCCCGAATTGGACAGCGTGGTGGGCAAGAAACAGGATGCCAACTTGAAAGAACGGCTTTCTGAACGTGAAAGGCAGGAAATCAAGGTCTTGTCCTTGAACGCCTTGCTCAATCGGGCATTGAGCAGCCAATCGAAGCAGTCGGCCAAGATGACCGCCCGTTGCCTTTATCCTGAAACGATGTTCTGGAAAAAGGGTTCGGGTGACATCCTGGATCGTTCGATGCTGCTTTGCCAGATATGCAACCACATATTGGGCATACCTGCCGTATTGCTCGTATATCCCGATTTCGCCATGGCGGCAGTGGGCTTTTGCGACGGGGAAACCGCTCCCGGATCGCCCTTTTTCAATGGCGACTATGTGGAGTGGGACGGGAAAAGGTATCTGTTGTGCGGCAAGTTGCCCAAGGCGGTGAAGAATCCCGGCAAGGCCAAGTTGTACAAGTGGTAGCCGGTCGTCGGTTTCCCGCCGGGTTTCGACCGTCTCGTCAAAATCCGGGACAAGTCCGTCTTTCGCGTCCGGATTACCTCAAGCGTTCCTTTTTGTTCTTTGCGCCCGGTTTTTCTTCGCGGTTTCCTTGAGGGCTTCACGTTTGGCCTTTTCCCTGGCAGCTTTCCTTGCGGCGGCCAATTCCGCTTTCTTGATGCTCTTGAGCGTGCAAAGGTCCATCCCTTTTTCGAGAAGTCCCTCTTTTTCCCAGCCGATGAGTTGGCGTTGCACCTTTTTCATCGCCGTGTAATAGCGGCTCATCGTCGTCGAGAGGGAACGGCCGGAAGAAAATGAAAGTTCCTTGAACGATTTCATTTGCAGATGACGTTCGTTGATGAGCCGCCATTCCTCGTTGGAGAGATTGAAAAAGCGGAAATGGGAATTGAACAGCAGGCTTATGTTGGCACCGACTTGTTCTTTGGTCTGTTCCCTGATGGCAAGTGCCGGATTTTCTTCGTCCATCGGCTGGCTGAAAGGGACGTTCCAGCCGAGATTCTCGCAGATTTGCTGACGGTATTCCTCGCTTTTTATCCGATGGCTGCTTTGAAGCCGGTAATGTTTCATCAAGGCGTTTTGCGCGATGGTGCGCAGCCAGCACCATATCAGAAACTTGTCTTCATAAAAACCACGCATGAAATGATGCTGGGCTTGTATCATCGTGTCTTGAAGCAAATCCTTGCTCAGCTCCTCGTCGTGGCAGATGTCGTATAAGAACTTGTACAGGCGTTTGCAATAAATGACGACGTCATTCTCGAAGGAAAAGTTTCTTTTTTCGGAACTGTCCGTCGCAGAAAGTTTCCGTTTGTCTTTTTCATTTTTCATAACGGTTGGTTCTTGTTGTGAAATCTATTGATGTCCCAATGGTTTCATGGCGTTCTCATGTGAAGAATCAAATATAGGATAAATTTTATTATGTATGAATGGTAATTTGTAATTTTTAGGATATATTAACATATATTAATATTTTAAAATGTTAATGCGTGTTAATTAATATTTTATATTTTGTGTATTATTAAAATATATAATAAAATTAATATTTATTTTTATAAAAACTTTTCTTGTGGCGGCTGAAACAAGAATCCCGCCTTTCCCGTGCCAGGCGCAAGCC
>CAJTPR010000013.1 GCA_910578275.1 uncultured Bacteroidales bacterium
TGATGCGGTTGATGCCTGTCCGGCAGGTTGTTGCCGTGCGTCGTTGGTTTTGCGTCGGAGGCTTAGGGGAGGGTGCAAGGGCAAGCAGGCCGATCGTCACCGCGTTCTTTCCTTGCCGAAGGGCTGCTGGCGGATTCGTTCCGGGTGGTATGACGAATTCAGTATAATCCAAATTCGATTAAAGCCGGGAGGAATCGCCGACACATTCAACCAGACAGCGGTTCTATTCTGCAAAGTTCGGACTTATCGCGGGGCTTGACAAATTTTAGAAATGCCTGAATACAGCGGCAAAAGATGATTGCTCGTACTTTTCCGCAGAAAACCGAATTCGTGAAGTTTCCCTTGAGACAGCATAAATTCAAGCAGGCAGAACGCATTTCTTTTTCGACCTTATTTGATTTCAAGGGAATCCGAAATTGGTAACAAGGGGTGGGCAAAAGCCATAGGAATCGGACGAGGTCGATTGAAAAATGTATTTTTTGCTTTCTTGCCGTTTGATTATGACAAATGTGTGAATTCAAAAAATTAACTTAACTTTGTGAACTGTGCGTGTGGACTTTGGCATACACGCTGATGGATTAAAAACTAAAAATCATACAACCATGATGTTTAAACGCAGTTCCGTTATCGCCCTTGCTTCCTTGTGCGGATTGTTCTTGCTCGCCACATCCTGCAAGACTCCGAGAGAAAAGAGACTGGAAGCGGAAAACGAAAGGCTCAACAATGAAATCATCAAGTCGGATTCGGTACAGATACAATTCATGAACGCATATGCCGAAATCGATGCCAACTTGCAGGCTATCAAGGTTCGCGAGAAAATGATCAACCGAAACAGCCAGGAAGCCGAAGAAAATCCCGACGTACAGCAACGCATTATCGCCGACATCGTGGAAATCGGCAAATTGATGGAAAACAACCGTCAGAAGTTGCAGAATATGGAAAGCCTGCGCCGTCAGCTGGTAAAGGCTCGTTCCGACAACAAGAAACTCCAGTCCGAAAACGCCACGCTCAAGGAAGCGGCCCGTCCGCAGGTGATGAGCAATCCTCAAGATGCCGAAAGGATCGAGGCGCTCGAAAAGGAAAACGCCCGTCTTGCCGAATTGAACAAAGGACTTGAAAAGACGATAGCCCGCCTCAAACAACAATTGTCTGAAAGCGAAGCCCGTATCGAAAGCCTGCAACAGGAACTCACCTCCCTCAAGGAAGCCTACGCCGCCTTGCAGGCCATCAACGAGGAACTCAAGGCCAACGAACAGCAGTTCCTTGCCAAGATGGACGAAAAGGATGCCACGATTTCCGACTTGAACAACCGTTTGGGCCAAAGCAAGACCGTCTATTATATCGCCGCTCCCGCCAAGCAGTTGAAGGCGAAACAAATCACGGTCAAGAACAGCGTGAATCCGGACGTGAAGTTGTCCAACCTCACCACGGTTTCCGATTATGAAGAACTTCGCGTCATCCCGACCAATTCGGGCAAGGCCGAATTGTTGAGCAGCCATCCCATGGGAAGCTACAAGATCGACAACAAGGACAAAAAGAACATCAAGATCGAAATCACCAATCCCAAGAACTTCTGGAGCGTGAGCCGCGTTTGCGTCATCGCCACCAAATAAAAGGGAACTTGAAAGTTCGGAAAAAGCCTCGGGAATACTCTCGAGGCTTTTTTTTATCCAATACGAAAGTCTTGGAAAAGTTTGGACGGCCTGCCGGAAGCGAGGAAAAAACGGCCGGCCGTCAGCCGGGAAAACAAAGCGGCCGAGGAAACAAGAAGGAATCCCATCGCACCGCGCTTGTCCTCTCAAGTGGATGAACAAGCAAGGGTATGCTCCCGTCGGCAGATGGCCGAAAAAAAAGCCCCGGAGAAAATTCCGAGGCTTTCCTGGTTAAAGGAACGTATCTGCCCGCAAGGCGAAAAACGAAACGGATAATAGGCAGGGAATCCTCGACGCAAAGAAGCGTGTTCGCGGTGCGTGACGCAGCCGAGGATATTCCGGCACGACGGCCGCCCGTCTTATTTTGTCCGGGCAAACAAGGCATCGGCCAAACGGCTCGCTCCCACCCTGAACAACTCCGGCCGCATCCATTTTTCTCCCAGGATATGCCAAACGAGTTTGAAATAGGGGATGGCACCCTCTACCGACGAAATGCCCCCGGCGGGCTTGATACCCACGATACGGCCTTGGGAAGCATAGCGTCCAATGACTTTCAACATGACGTAAAAAGCCTCCGTGGTAGCCGAGACCGAGGTTTTCCCCGTGGAAGTCTTGATGAAGTCCGCACCGTTGTCGATGGCGATGCAAGAGGCCTTTTCGATATTGTCGGGAGTTTGCAAGTTGCCTGTTTCCAGAATCACTTTCAGGTGCGCCTTGCCACAGAGATCCTTGATGGCCCTTACCTCATCGCCCACACGCTGGTAGTCGCCTTCCAGAAAGGCACCTTGTGAAATGACCATGTCTATCTCGTCCGCGCCGTCTTTCAAGGTCTGTTCTATTTCGAACAACTTGGTCTTGAGCGGCAGTTGGGAGGCCGGAAATCCGCCGGCCACGCAAGCGGTCTGAATCCGGGTGCCGGCCAGGTTTTTCTTTACCAGCGAGGCGTAATAAGGATAAACGCACACCGCCGCCGTGCCGTATTCTTTCGCCTTTTGGCACAAATCCTCCACACGTTGTCGGGTGTCGGTGCCGTCGAGCGTTGTCAAGTCTATGAAAGAAAGCAATTTGACGCACATCTCCTTTTCCTGGAAGGGAACGGGTTCGGAAAGGATGCCCGCCACCTCTTTTTGAACGTTTTCCAAATTCATGACTATGGTTTTTTAATTTTCCTTGTTTTTTTCCGTCCAAAGAAGACGAAAACTCTTTTGGCTGAAATCGGGGAATTCCCTTTGCTGTCCGAATTGCTTCTTGAAATGGAGCTTGAGCATGAAACGGTTGTAGGGCGATTGAAGCGCGCCGGTCTTGAGCAGCATGCGCTTCAATACCTTCATCTGTTTCCTTTCGATTGAAAAGACGGCATTGCTTTCCACCGCTTCCTTGCGGTTGAACAGGATCAGTTCCTGGAAGTTGATGCCGGAAGGGCATACCTCGCTGCATTTGCCGCAAAGCGTACAGGCGAACGCCAAAAAACCGCTTTCCTTGAAACCGTTCTTGATGGGATCGGCCACGCAATTCAACGGCCCCACGAGCGGCATTCCGTCGAAAGAATTCACATACTTGAATACCGGGCAAAGTGCCGTGCAGGCCTGGCAACGGATACAGTTGAAAATACTGCGCCGGTGTTTCTTCTTCAATATCCGGGTGCGTCCGTCGTCCACCAAGATAAGATAGAACTCGTCGGGACCGTCCACTTCGCCCTGACGGCGCGGGCCGCGCAACAAAAGCTGGTTCCAGGCGTAAGGTTGGCCGTGCGCGTGGGAAGAAAGCATGCACGAAAAATATTCCAGCTCGTTGAGCGAAGGGATCAGGCTGTCGATGCCCGCCACCACGATATGAGTCTTGCAGAAAGAAACGGGAAGCGTCTGCGTGCCGTCGTTCTCCACCAGCACCACGCAACCCGGGTCGCACACCAGGAAATCGGCACCGGTAAGGGCCACCGAACCGGAAAACATCTCGTTCAGCAGTTTTTTCTTGTTCAGGGCTATGACCTGTTCGGTGCCGATGTTCTTTCCCTTGTCGGCGTCCTCTCCGAGTCCTTCCAGGTTCAACTCCTCCTGCCAACGGCGCACCACCTTGCCGGAAGTTTCGGGCAGGATGGAATAGGGAAAATTACCGGGACGAATCTGCCGGAGGTTCATCTTTTCGCCTTTGAGCAAGCGTGCGATGCCCATCTGGTCGAGGCAATCGTTCTTGCTCATGAAGATTTTCCGGGAAGGTTCGACGATATTCCGTATCTCGCGTACCACGTCTTCGGCCCTTTCGGCATACAGCACCTTGACGCCCGCGGCGGAAAGGTTGGATTCCAAACTGATGAGGTAATTGGGCAGGTCGGCCATTACCTTGTTCTTGTAAAAGGCGATGCGCTCCTTCAACGAGTGGTAGCGCGAAAAGTAGTTCTTGGCATCCTCGGCGTTTTTCTCATAATGTTCGCTCACCGCCTCGAAAAGGGGCGACTCGTCCTTTTTCCGCATGTTTTCGGAAACCCTCCGTAGAAAAACCTGCCTGTAGAAATCCATCGGATGCGTGTTTGGATGTTATAGGTCTATCTTGTCGATTCTCCTTTGATGCCTTCCCCCTTCGAATCCGGTCTGGAAGAACATCCTTACCGCCGCTTCGGCTTCCTGTTTTTCGATGAACCGTCCCGGCAAGGCCAGCACGTTGGCATTGTTGTGCTGCCTCGACAGGCGGGCGATTTCCCGGTTCCAGCACAAGGCGCAGCGCACGTGCGGATGCTTGTTGGCGGTTATCGAGACACCGATGCCCGAACCGCAGACCAGGATACCTGTCTGCAAAAGCCCCTCTTGCACTTCCTGTGCCAAGGCGTGGGCGAAATCGGGATAGTCCGCGCTCTGGGCCGAGTGCGTGCCGAAATCCTTGAAACGGTAGCCCTCCTTGCCAAAAACTTCCTTTATGTGTTCCTTGAGTTCGAATCCGGCATGGTCGCTGCCTATTCCGATGATGGTATCCTTGCTTGTCATGGCGAAAAATTCCGTTTTTGAAAATCGAGGCGAAGTTACTAAAAAATCGTGCCGACTCAACTTATCAACAATCTATCAACAGGTGTTGATAAACAAAATTATTGATTGTCAAAATATTATGGTTTTCATGGATTTTTTGCCATGTAAAAAGTAGGTCGTTTCAAAAAACTTGACTATCTTTGTGCCCCTAATTGAGAAAAACATTCAGTCATGTACGCTATTGTGGACATAGCCGGCCAACAGATCAAGGTTGAGGAAAACCAGAAGGTCATCGTCAATCATCTGGATGCCAAGGAAGGCGACAAGCTCGAGTTCGAAAAGGTATTGTTGAAGGACAACAACGGACAAGTTGAAGTAGGCACTCCCGTCGTTTCCGGTGCCAAGGTAACCGCCAAGGTATTGAGCCATGTGAAAGGCGACAAGGTCATCATCTTCAAGAAGAAGAGAAGGAAAGGCTATCAGAAGAGGACCGGTTTCCGCGCTTCCTTGACCCAGATCCAGATCGAGAAGATCGCTTAGTTCCCGGTTCCAGCAAACGGAGTTAGAAATTTTAACAAGATAAGACAATGGCACACAAAAAAGGTGTCGGTAGTTCCGATAACGGTCGTGAATCAGAAAGCAAACGCTTGGGCGTTAAAATCTTCGGCGGACAGGCCGTAACCGCCGGCAACATCATCATACGTCAACGCGGCACCAAGTATCATCCCGGCCTCAATGTAGGCATGGGCAAGGATCACACGCTGTTCGCCTTGGTGAACGGTACGGTGGCGTTCAAACGCAAAAGGGAAACGGGACGTCCTTACGTTTCGGTCGTACCTGCCGAAAATTAATCGGTCAAAGTTTTTTGTTTTGATAAAAAAACGGGCGTCCGGAGGGATGCCCGTTTTTGTTTCCCTGCGCCTTGAAGACAAAAGATTCCGACAATCTTCCCAAGATCGATCCCGACGCCCTGCCGTTGGAATCGTGGCTTCCTGTTTCCAAGAAGGAAATGGAGAAACGCGGTTGGGAGCAGGCCGATATAATCCTGGTGAGCGGAGACGCCTACGTGGACCATCCTTCGTTCGGCATCGCCGTCATCGGCCGCATATTGGAACAGGCGGGCTACAAGGTGGCCGTCCTGCCGCAGCCCAATTGGCGCGACGACTTGCGCGACTTCAGGAAACTGGGCAAACCCCGGCTTTTTTTCGGTGTTTCGGCGGGTAGCATGGATTCGATGGTGAACCATTATACCGCCCGCAAGCGGCTAAGGAGCGACGATGCCTATACTCCCGGCGGGAAAGCCGGGTTCAGGCCCGATTACCCTACCATCGTATATACGAAGATCCTCAAACAGATATATCCCGACGTGCCGGTGGTGGCGGGCGGCATAGAGGCCTCCATGCGGCGTATCACGCACTACGATTACTGGCAAGACAGGCTGCGCCCCTCGTTCTTGGTGGAAAGCGGCGCCGACTTGCTGGTTTACGGCATGGGCGAACAGCCGGTGGTGGAGATAGCCCGCCAATTGGAACGGGATGCCGATGTGGCGCATTGCCGCCATATCCCGCAGGTTTCCTACCTGACCGGCGATCCTTTGCCCCCCAGTCCCGTCCCGGAAGCCGACATCTGCCTGGCCTCCCATGAAGAATGCCTGAAAGACAAGCGTTGCCAGGCCAGGAATTTCGCCTTGGTGGAAACGGCTTCCAACCGCATGCGCTGCGGTCGTATCGTCCAAAAGACGGCTTGGGGCCGGGTCGTGGTCAACCCGCCGTTTCCGTCCGATCCCGAGGGACATGAGATAGACCGGAGCTTCGACCTTCCTTATACGCGTTTGCCGCACCCCCGCTACAAGAACAGAGGGGAAATACCGGCGTTCACGATGATCCGCAATTCGGTGAACCTGCATCGGGGCTGTTTCGGCGGCTGCGCGTTCTGCACGATTTCGGCGCATCAGGGGAAGCAGGTGCGCAGCCGCAGCGAAAAATCCGTTCTCAAAGAGATAAGGCAACTGGCCCGGATGCCGTATTTCAAGGGCAATCTGAGCGATTTGGGCGGGCCGAGCGCGAACATGTACGGCATGAAGGGAAAAGACGCGTCAAAATGCGCCAAATGCGCCAGACCCTCCTGTCTCTATCCTTCCATCTGTCCCAATCTGGATCACGATCATCGACGGCTGCTGGAACTTTACAAGAAAGTAGCCGCCTTGCCGGGCATCAGGCACGTCTTCATCGGCAGCGGCATACGCTACGACATGCTGGTACCCTATCTCAAGACGGGCGGCAAGGAGCAGGCTTCGACCAACCACGCCCGGGAATACGCCCGATGGGTCATAGAAAAAGGCGTTTCGGGTCGTTTGAAAGTGGCGCCCGAACATACGCAGGCTTCCGTCTTGGAAAGGATGCGCAAGATGCCGTTCTCGCAGTTCGAGGAATTCAAACGGTTTTTCGACGAGCATTGCCGTCGCTGCGGGCTCGACCAGCAGTTGGTTCCTTATTTCATATCGGCGCATCCGGGTTGCACGCAACAGGACATGCAGGCCTTGCAGGAAAAGACCCGTCATCTCGGATACAAGCTGGAGCAGGTGCAGCTCTTCACGCCCACGCCGATGACGTTGGCCACCGAAACCTATTACACGGGCCTGGATCCCTACACGCTCAAACCCGTTTTTTCGGAACACGATCCCCTCCGGCGCGACAAGCAGACCGACTGCTTCTTCTGGTACAAGAAGAAAGCGGGATACCGGAGATGAAAGCGAATCTCGCTTTTCAATGGACGTACTTCGTATAACCTTGGATAATTCGTAATACCACCCGGAACGAACCCGACGGCGGCCCTTCGACAAGGAAAGGACGCGGCGACGATCGGCCTGCCCTTCTTGCGCCCTTCCCCGAAGCCCCCGACGCAAAACCAACGACGCACGGTAACCTGCCGGACAGGTATCAACCGCACG
>CAJTPR010000014.1 GCA_910578275.1 uncultured Bacteroidales bacterium
GGCCCTATTTCTACTTCATCTCCTTCCGCGACGCCTACGGAAAGAAAAAACAACAAAGCGGAAGCATCACCATCCTCGGCTCCAACGAATAATCGCGTTTGCTCATGGAATTTCCCGTCGATACCGAAATGGACGTGACACGCTTGCTGTCACTGCGCGGAAAGGAAGCCGCCGCCTTGCGGGAAGCGGCGCACCAGACCAAGATACGCCATCTGGGAGACAAGGTCTATCTGCGCGGGCTCATCGAATTTTCCAATATCTGCACCAAGAACTGCCATTATTGCGGCATCCGCAGGGACAGTGCCGTGCCACGCTATTCGATGCGCCCCGACGAAGTGTTGCAGGCGGCCGACTTCGCCTACAAGCAAGGTTTCGGCTCCATCGTCTTGCAGTCGGGAGAACGCCGGAGCGAAGCCTTCACGAGCCTCATCGAACAACTGGTCAAGGAAATCATGCATCGGAGCCATGGCGAACTGGGCATCACCCTTTCGCTGGGCGAACAAAGCATGGAAACCTATGCCCGTTGGAAAGCGGCGGGCGCGCTTCGCTACCTCTTGCGCATCGAGACATCAAGTCCCGTACTCTACGCCCGCCTGCACCCCGCCGACCACCGTTTCGAGGAACGTGCCGACTGCTTGAGACGCCTGCGCGAAACGGGCTATCTCGTAGGCAGCGGCATCATGACCGGCCTGCCTTTCCAAAGCACCGGACAAGTGGCCCGCGACCTGCTTTTCCTGCGAGACATGCATGTGGACATGGTCGGCATGGGGCCGTACCTGGAACACGAGCAAACGCCGCTTTGGGCGTTCCGCCACCAAATCCCGTCACGGGAGGAACGATACGAAACGGGATTGAACGCGCTGGCCGTCTTGCGCCTGCTCATGCCGCACATCAACATGGCCGCCACCACGGCCATGGGCACGCTACATCCCGACGGCCGCAAGGAAGCGCTCTACACGGCCGCCAACGTCATCATGCCCAACATCACGCCTGTCGTGCATCGCAAAGACTACTCCCTTTACGACAACAAGATCTGTATTTCCGAACCCTTGCAGGACACGCTGGAAAACATCACCCGTACCATCGAGGCGGCGGGTTGCACGGTAGCCCTGGGCGAACAGGGGAATCCGCGCGGTACCCGCTGATTTGCACGCTTTCGCACTTTGCTTTATCTTTGTAGGTTGCCTGTTGTCCGGGCAAGACCTTAAACATTTTCCAAATGACCGAAGATAAAATCGAATCCGGAAGCGAACCGGAAAAGAAGACGTTGAACTTTATCGAGGAAATCATCGAAAACGATATTGCCGAGGGAAAGAACGGCGGGCGCGTCCATACCCGCTTTCCGCCCGAACCGAACGGATACCTGCATATCGGACATGCCAAATCCATCTGCCTGAACTTCGGCATCGGGAAAAAATATCACGGCAAGACCAACCTCCGTTTCGACGACACCAACCCTGCCAAGGAAGACGTGGAATACGTGGATTCGATAAAGGAAGACATCAAGTGGCTGGGCTTCGACTGGGACGGGGAATACTACGCCTCCGACTATTTCGGGCAATTGTACGAATGGGCGGTACGCCTCATCAAGGAAGGCAAGGCATACGTGGACGACCTGAGCCAGGAAGAAGCCTCGCTGTATCGTGGAACGCCCACCCAGCCGGCCAAGCCGAGTCCTTACCGCGACCGCGGCGTGGAAGAGAACCTGGAACTGTTCGAACGCATGAAAAACGGCGAATTTCCCAACGGGGCCAAGACGCTCCGGGCAAAGATAGACCTGTCTTCGCCCAACATGCACATGCGCGATCCGGTCATGTACCGCATCCTGCACCAGACACACCACCGCACGGGCAACCGATGGTGCGTCTACCCCATGTACGACTTCGCCCATGGCGAGAGCGACTCGATCGAGGGCATCACCCACTCCATCTGCACGCTCGAATTCGAGGTGCATCGCCCGCTCTACGACTGGTTCATCAAGACCTTGGGCATCCATGCGCCCCGGCAGATCGAATTCGCACGACTCAACCTCAGCTACACGGTCATGAGCAAACGCAAGTTGTTGCAGTTGGTGCAGGAAAGACACGTTTCCGGCTGGGACGATCCCCGCATGCCCACCATCTGCGGCTTGCGGCGCAGGGGCTACACGCCCGAATCCATCCGCCTGTTCGCCGAAAAGATCGGCGTGGCCAAACGCGACAACGTCATCGACGTGTCGCTTTTGGAATGGTGCGTGCGCGAAGACCTGAACAAGAAGGCGCAAAGGGTCATGGTGGTGATGAACCCCGTGAAACTGGTCATCGACAACTATCCCGAAGGACAGGTCGAGGAACTGGAAGCGGTGAACAACCCCGAAGACGAAAGCATGGGTACGCGCAAGGTCAAGTTCTCGCGCGAACTGTATATCGAACGGGAAGACTTCATGGAAAACCCGCCCAAGAAGTTCTTCCGGCTTTCGCCCGGTACGGAGGTACGCCTGCGTTACGCCTATTTCGTCAAATGCACGCATGTGGAAAAAGATGCCGAAGGCCGGATTTCCGAAATACATTGCACCTACGACCCCGCCTCGCGCGGCGGCAATTCGCCTGACGGTCGCAAGGTGAAAAGCACGATCCACTGGGTTTCCGCACCGCACGCACGCGATGCGGAAGTGCGTGTCTTCGACCGCCTTTTCAATGTTCCTGCCCCGGACGAGACCGAAGAGGGCCAGACGTTCCTCGACCATCTCAACCCCGACTCGTTGCACGTATTGCCTTCCTGCAAGGCCGAAGCGTTCCTGCAAGGCTTCGAAAACAAGCCTTTGTCCCATTTCCAGTTCGAACGCATGGGCTATTTCAGCGTTGATCCCGACAGTGTCAAGGAGAACCGCTTGATATTCAACCGTACGGTGAACCTGAAAGACACTTGGGCAAAGGAAAGCGCAAAACAGGAACGATAGTGGCACGAATCTTCCTCCTTGCCTTATGGATCGCGGCGGGAGCCTGCCTGGGCGGTTGCGCACGCAAACCGCATGCGGTGATGGAACTGCACGTTCCCGACGCCCGGGGGCACGCGTTGGCCTTGTTTGAAATCGACGCGGACAAAGGCGCGGTATTCATCGACTCGCTTTATCCCAAGGCTGACGGCAAGGTCTCCTTGCGTCTTCCCGTACAAGAACCGCATATCTTCGCCATTCTCACGCCCACGTCTTCCAAGCCTTTGACATTACTCCCTTTGGCCGAAGAATCGTTCGTCCTGCATCTGGATTACGACGCGCTCGTTTCCCGTGCCCGAATGGAAGAAAACGCGCCTTCGCCGGTCAATCGTGCATCGATCGCCTACCAGCAGCAAGTAGCGCGGACCGAACGCCGTATCGATTCCATCGAGAATCATTGGATGGAGGAACGTTACGTATGTGCAAACGTCGATTCCTTGCACAAGGCCTGCGTCTCGGCCATAGAAGACTTGACGGCCGGCCTGCGCCAGGAGGCCGAACGGCTCTGCCTCCGATACACGCATACGCTCCTGCCCGTATTCGTCATCAACCGGACAGCAGGGGGAAAAACATTGTTCGACCTGGAAAACCGTCAAGACCTGGATTTCCTGGGCAAATGCGCCCAGGAGATGAACAGGAACCTCCCCGGCAACAGTCACGTGGAGCGTCTGCTTTTCCATATCGCCCGCGCCGGAAACCATCTCGAACGGAAAGAACTTTTGAACGAATAAGATGGGCAGGAACAATACTTTTCTGGAACTTGAATTGCAGGCAGGAAAAAAAATCTTTTTCCTTTCCGACTTTCATTTGGGCGCACCCGACAATGCCGAAAGCCGGCAGCGCGAAACCGCCGTGACGGCATGGATAGACGCGCACAAAGACGAAATGGCCGCCCTCTTCCTGCTCGGCGACATCTTCGACTACTGGTTCGAATACCGCCATGTCGTGCCCAAGGGATTCGTACGTTTCCTCGCCAAGATAGCCGAACTTACCGACAACGGCATTCCCGTGCATTTCTTCGGCGGCAACCATGACACCTGGAACAACACTTATTTCCAGCAGGAATTAGGCATGCACGTCTATCGCGGCAACATGGAGCTTCAAGTGGGCGACGCCCGTTTCCTCATCGGGCATGGCGACGGCCTGGGGGCGCACGAGAAAGGCTACAAGTTGATGAAAGCCGTTTTCGAAGCAAAGGCGAGCCGGATCCTCTATGCCGCGCTGCATCCGTACTGGGGTTGCCTCATGGCACGTGCCATGTCGAGGCAAAGCCGGCATATCGGCATCGCCGCCGATGAGAACCGGCATATCGAACGGGAGCGCTGGAAGAACAGGAATCTCCTGCAATTCATGCAAGAAAGGCTGCAACAAGGGCATATCGACTTTTTCGTGTTCGCCCACCGCCATTGGCCCGTCCTGGCGGAATTGGATCCGACCAAGCCCGAAGTCAAAGTCCTGGACGATTGCCGGACTTCCCTGGCGCACGAAAGCCCGGCCGACGAAAGACCTTCCTTTTATCTCAACACCGGCGACTGGATCCGTTACCGGACGTTCGCTTCCTATGACGGGAAAACGTTGAAATTGGAAGGGAAACAAATCCAAGACACCTTTTGAAATGGACAGCAGCTGCATCTTTATCGAAGGCATGAAGTTCTACGCCCACCACGGGTGCTTCACCGAAGAAAGGACCATCGGCACGTGGTTCGTCGTCGACTTGTATCTCTACGCCGACACCACCGAGGCGCAACGTACCGACGACCTTGAAGCCACGATCAATTACGCCGAAGTGTACGGCAAGGTGAAATCGGAGATGGCCGTTTCCTCCAAACTCATGGAACACGTGGCCGGACGTATCGCCGACCGCATTCTCCGGGATTATCCGGAAGTGGAAAAGTTAAGGATACGCCTGAAAAAGCTCAATCCGCCCCTGGGCGAGAAGATAGAAGCCTCCGGCGTGGAATTTTGCAGGACACGAAAATAGTTTCCCATGAATCCGGCTTTGACGACCGACAGGAAAAGGAACGCGGTATCATTTCTCTGGCAACACTTCCTGCTCCTGGTTTCATTGTATCTGATGGCCTTGGGCGTCGTCCTATGTATAAGATCATCGTTGGGCAGTAGTGTGATTTCCTCGTTGCCGTTCGTCTTTTCGCTGGCAGGTCCGATAAGCCGCGTCCCCGAGTGGACAATCGGCGGGTATACGATCGCAATGAATTTCATCTTGGTATTTTGCCAAATCCTCATCTTGCGCCGCAAGTTCGACCTCATGCAACTTTTTCAACTTGTGATCGGATTCGTGTTCGGATGGCTCATAGACCTCAACATGGCATTGACAACCAGAATCGAATGTGCGACCTTTCTCGCTCGTGCAGCCACTCAGCTGGCCGGATGCACGATCATGGGCATCGGTATCGCATTCGAGGTGCGGTGCGGTTCCGTAACCATGCCGGGAGAGGGCATTTCCATTGCCCTAAGCCAGGTGACAAAGCGACCTTTCGCCAAAGTCAAGATCGGGGTGGATACGATGCTGGTCGTACTCGCCGTTGCCTGCTGCTATCTCTTTTTCGGACACTGGCAATGGAACGTTATCGGCATAGGAACGCTTTTCGCCATGGTCTATGTCGGATTGGTCGTAAAATGCATCGCCCCGCATCTGGGTTGGTTCGACCGCCTGCTAGCCTACCGTCCGGGCTTCCGACGCCACCTGTTCGGGCTGGCACGGTTCATCTACCGTCACGGCAACTCAAAAACCTGAAAGCCCTACGCGGCCAAGGGGACTTTTCAGATTTTCATAAGCGCCCTCCGTCTTTTCCTCGTGATTCTTCCCGGGGATTTTCATCAGAAATAAAAAAGCCGCCGAAACTCATTGAAAACTTGAATTTCGGCGGCTTATGACCATTTTCTTGTGGAGAATAAGGGATTCGAACCCTTGACCCCTAGCTTGCAAAGCTAGTGCTCTAGCCAACTGAGCTAATCCCCCCTTATACAAAAAAAACGACCTGTATCGGGGTCGTCTCTCTTGGTAGTCCTGAGCGGAGTTGAACCGCTGACCCCTACATTATCAGTGTAGTGCTC
>CAJTPR010000015.1 GCA_910578275.1 uncultured Bacteroidales bacterium
TGCCGGGAACATCGGGGTCGTCCGGATTGCTGGGAACATCAGGGTCGTCCGGGTTGCCGGGAACATCGGGGTCGTCCGGATTGCCGGGAACGTCAGGGTCGTCCGGATTTTGGTAAATGCGGATATTGTCTATGTAGAAACGGTTGGAACTGCTTGCCGTCGTGTCGAAGCTGATGTCGGTTTGCTTTGTACCATTGTCGAAGAAGTAAATGAATTCTTCCATGTCCACGCCGACACCGTCCCTGTTTTCCACATCGCTCTTGAGGATGACTTCTTCCTTGCGGTCGTTCACGTTCAAACGTATTTTCCATTTGTCACCTTTCCAGGCTTGGGCGTTGAAGGCAAGGCAGAACCGCCCCTCGTCCGCGCTCAGGTCCAAGGCGGGCAGATGAAGCGAGCCGCCACCTTTGCTCGATCCCATCTTGAGCATTCGTTCGGATGCATAGGCGTTCTTGCTTTTCCAGCCATCCCGGGAAGTGAGCCTGTTTATGTTTCCGTCGATATTGCCTTGTCCGCTCGTGTTCCCGTTGCTGCTGTGCACTTTGTCGAAAGTTTCGCTGAAGACGATTTTGCCTTCGGGCCGTATCACGCTGAAATAGACTTCGTCGCTCGCGTCGGGTTCCAACGGTCGCCCCGATTTGTCCACCAGCCTGCATTCCAAGTAATAATTGTCGGAAGGAAGGTCCATCGACACGAGGGTGTTCGTGACGATCCTTTCCGTCACCGTATCGGAATTCTTGTCGCCCAATAAGGAAATCCGTATCGAGCCGTCGGCGTCGTTGCCCGTTCCCAATACGAAGTCATTGACCGAAAAGGCAAGGGTCACG
Organism: uncultured Bacteroidales bacterium; assembly: GCA_910578275.1. GTDB lineage: Bacteria > Bacteroidota > Bacteroidia > Bacteroidales > P3 > Pullibacteroides. The sequence goes on from CAJTPR010000015.1 coordinate 828, forward strand.
GTTCCACGTATCGTATCTTCTTCGCACGGGCTGGTGATGCGCAATCCGGGAATTTGCGCCATGGAGAAGCCGTTTCCGGCCAGAAGAAAAGCCAAAAGAATCCCCATGCGCCGTAATAGCGGGAGTGTTTTTCTGTTCATGGCAGTGTCGCCTAAAGATTAAAAAAGATTTTATTTGCGAAGATAAAAGTTTTTTTTCTACCTTTGCATCCGTTTTGCAAGGAACTGTTTTGCCCTATGGTGTAATTGGCAACACGTCAGATTCTGGATCTGAAGTCTCCAGGTTCGACCCCTGGTAGGGCAACTCGGCACGAAAGAAAGTTCCAAGGAAACGAGCGAGGCGGGTCATTCGGTCCGCCTCGCTCGTTTTTGTCGTTTTCCTATTTCCAATGTCCGTTTTTTGGTTTCATGTGGTCCGTCCTCCGTTTTTCATCACATCGCCTCTGACAGGAACAGCCAAGGTCCGGTAAGGGCCGATGCGTATTTTTGTCTGTCAAATTTTGTATATTTGCAGTTTAGTATCAACCTTTCAGCGATTTTTCGTTGGATAAAAACCTAATACGTGAAGAAAACAACAAAAAAGACAGTAACGAAGGCTCCGGGAACCAAAACGTCCAAGAAAAGAGGACGCAAGCCCACTGCGGTGAAGCTCGCCGAATTGGAATCCAGCAAGTTGCCGGAAAGCCTCCTTTACATGGACGACGTTTTGAGCCAATACGGCTTTGCTCCCTTGGTACTTGATTCGCGGATAGCCAAGGTCAGGAGACTGTGGGACGGCACGCGTACCCTTTGCTTGCTTTGTACCAAGGGTGAATCGAGTTTTATCATGGATTCCACGCAATATAAGATTCGCGAGAATGACGTCCTTATCGTCGATACCGGATTTATCCTGGAATGCGTTTCGGCAAGTCGCGACTTTCGCGCCAGCGTGATAGTGGCAAACAAGTCGTTCCTCTTTTCGCCCACTTTCATCCAGCCGATAGACCTATATTATTATATACAGCAACGGGCGGTGTTGGCCTTGTCCGGGGATGAGGCCCGCCATCTTTCGGAAATGTTCGAGATCCTGTGTAACAAGATGGAAAAACACAATGGTTCCACGTTCTTCAACCAGGACATTTTCAACAGCCACATCGTAGCCCAGCTGGCGAAGACTTTCTGCTATGAGTTGTTCAACCAATACAGCCAGCATATTCCCTTGCGTCAGAGCGGAGAGAAACTGACCTCCCGCGAGATGTTCATCTTGCGCTTCCTTGCATTGCTCGACCAGAAGGTTTCCTCCGAAAGGTTCCTCAATTACTACGCCGAAGCCTTGGAGATCACTCCGCAGTATCTTACAACGATACTCAAGGCCGTTACCGGCTATTCCGCCAACCAGTGGGTGCATATCATGGCGTGTGAGAAAGCCAAGCACCTGATGCTCGGCCAGCGTAAGAATCTCCTGTTGGTGGCCAAGGAACTCAATTATCCCGACCAGCCTTCGTTCAGCAAGATGTTCAAGGCCCAGACGGGACTGACGCCTATAAAATACAGGAAAGAAATGTCGAAGAGATAACAAAAAGCCTTCTTGTAGTCATGGAATGCGATCGGTGCCCCGGTCGCATTTTTTTTTGACAAAAAAAACTAACGCCTTCGAGGCGTTGAAGGAAGGTCGTTGAGCCGGAGGAGGGTGCGGCGGGTTGCAG